>CAKUIM010000019.1 GCA_934660965.1 uncultured Oscillospiraceae bacterium
CCGCCACCGGCGAGCTGCTGGCCAAGGGCCTGTGCGAGCGCATCGGCATCGACGGCAAGTTCACCTACAAGCCCCAGCTGCCCGGCAAGCAGGTGCTGGACGCGGTGGACGTGGCTATGCCCACCCATTCCGAGGCCATCAAGGCCGTGATGGACGCCCTGGTTGATCCCCAGAACGGTGTGATCGCCTCCATGGACGAGATCGACGCTGTGGGTCACCGCGTGGTGCACGGCGGCGAGGAGTTCTCCGGCTCCGTGCGCATCACCGACGACGTGATGGCCGCCCTGGACAAGTGCATCCCCCTGGCCCCCCTGCACAACCCCGCCAACATCACCGGCATCAAGGCCTGCGTGGACGTGATGGGCAAGGACGTGCCCCAGGTGGGCGTGTTCGACACCGCCTTCCACCAGACTATGCCCGCCAAGGCCTATATCTACGCCCTGCCCTACGAGTACTACGAGAACGACAAGGTCCGCCGCTACGGCTTCCACGGCACCTCTCACCGCTTTGTGTCCCAGCGCGCCGCCGCCATGCTGGGCAAGCCCATTGAGGAGCTCAAGCTCATCTCCTGCCACCTGGGCAACGGCTCCTCCATCGCGGCCATCGACGGCGGCAAGAGCGTGGACACCTCCATGGGCTTCACCCCCCTGGCCGGCCTGCCCATGGGCACCCGCTCCGGCGACCTGGACGCCGGCATTCTCGAGTTCCTGATGAACAAGTACAACCTGACCATCTCCGAGATGCTCAACATCCTCAACAAGAAGTCCGGCGTGCAGGGCATCTCCGGCGTCTCCTCCGACTTCCGCGACCTGGAGGCCGCCAAGAAGGAGGGCAACAAGCGCGCGGAGCTGGCCATGGACTGCTTCGAATACAGCGTCAAGAAGTTCATCGGCGCTTACGCCGCCGCCATGGGCGGGGTGGACGCCATCATCTTTACCGCCGGCGTGGGCGAGAACTCCGCCGACATGCGCATGCGCATGACCGAGGGTCTCGAGTTCATGGGCGTGAAGATGGACGCCCAGGCCAACAACGTCCGCGGCAAGGAGACCGTCATCTCCGCCGCCGACTCCAAGGTGAAGGTCCTGCTCATCCCCACCAACGAAGAGCTGATGATCGCCCTGGATACCGCCGAAATCGTGGGCAAGTAACAAGCTGTAAACCCGCAAACACTACCGCAGGGGAGCGCGCAAGCGCTCCCCTGCGTTTTTCAAATATAAGAGCCCGCCCAGCTTACGCCGGGCGGGCTCTTTCAGACAGCACGCAGGAGTTATAAATTAGAATACCTTGCGGGTCAGGCCGTAGATTTCCCGGGCCTCGTCGGGGGTAGCGGCCTGAAGGCCTGCCTCCTCCAGCAGGCGCTTGGCCCGGGCCACCAGCTGGGCGTTGGACTCCGCCAGAACGCCCCGGTGATAGTAGACGTTGTCCTCCAGGCCCACCCGCAGGTGGCCGCCCAGGGCGATGGTAGCCAGCATCATGGGCATATGGCCGGAGCCGATGCCGCAGCCGGCCCAGGTGCAGCCCTCGGGCAGGATGCTCTTGAGGTACACCAGGTTCTCCACGGTGTTGGTCATGCCGCCGGCAGCACCCAGCACGATCTGGAAGTGGCAGGGGGTCTTGAGCAGGCCGGTCTTCATGTAGTGGATGGCGTTGTAGACCATGCCGGCGTCGAAGATCTCGATCTCGGGCTTGACGTTGAGCTCCTTGAGCTCGGTGCCCAGCTTCTCCAGGAACCGGGGATGGTTCTCGAAAATGGAGCGATGCTGCCAGTTGAGGGAGCCACAGTCGAAGGAGGCAAGCTCGGGCAGCAGCTCACGGATGGGACGGATGCGCTCCTCGTCGTCGCCGTTCTCCTTGCCGGAGCTGGTGATGTTGATGCACACGTCACAGTCCTTGTGGGCACGGATGCGCTCAATGGTCTCATGGTACTTATCGATGTCGTAACTGGGCTTGCCTTCGTCGTCGCGGACATGGATGTGGACGATGGCGGCGCCGGCCTTCCACGCCTGGTAGGCGGACTCGGCGATCTCCTCCGGGGTCAGGGGCACGTTGGGGTTGTCCTGGCGGGTGGGCCAGGAGCCAATGATGGCGGCGCTGATGACGCGCTTATTCTTCAGGTCGGACATAATGGAAACCCTCCGTTTTTTTGAATTTGATGAGTTGGCATATGGTTTGCAGGACTTGTACTCATATAAGCAAGCAAACCGCGTGCCAACTTTTTCCCCCGGAAAATCCGCCCTGTTTCGGTTTGCGCAAAGTCATTTTTGGCACACAAAGTCATTTTTGCTTCCAGTGAAGTCATATTCGGTTTTTCACTTTCCTGCTTCACCCCAATCCCGGTGCTGCCGGGCTGCCCGGCTGGTATGAATCTTGCAACTTTACTCAGACTGCGGGCCGCGCACCGCGCCATTTTATTGCCTAAGAAGATCCGAGACAGGAGGCCTCACCTATGCCATATTTCCGGACAGACGACAACGCGAACCTTTATTATGACGCCTTCGGTCAAGGGGAGCACACCCTCCTTTTTATCCATGGATGGCTGGACAGCGGCGAGTCCTTCCGCCGCGCCGCAGGCGCGCTCTCCCGGCAGTGCCGGATCATCGTGTACGATCAGCGGGGCCACGGCCGCTCGGATGCCCCGGCGGAGGGCTACAACATGACCCGCCTGGCCTCCGACCTGCGCTGCCTCATCGAGCTGCTGGAGCTCCAAAACCTCACCCTGGTGGGCTACTCCATGGGCGCTCACGTGGTATATGAATACATCCGCCTTTTCGGGGAGGACGGCCTTGACAAGCTGGTCATCACCGCCATGAGCCCCTGCCTTGTCAACGAAAAGCGGCCGGAGCTGTCACTGGGCGGGGGGCTTACCTGGCGGGGCGCGCTGGAGCGGCTGGGCGCCACCAACCGCTATTTCGAGGAAAACTGCAAGGTGGCATACCTCCACTACCTGCGCGGCCACAAGCCCAACGAGCAGCTGCGCAATTATTATGAGGCGGCCTCCCGTCTGTCCTCCGGTGCCATGCTGCGCCTGGAGCTTGCCATGTACGCCGCCGACTACTGGGGCGTGCTGTCCGCCATCACACGCCCCACCCTTGTGATCTCCTCGGAGGAGGACTTCTATCCCCGGGCCGTCCATGAGGAGCAGGCCCGCCTCATTCCCAACGCGAAGGCGATCATCCTCCCCGGCTGCGGGCACATGCTGCTCTACGAGCAGCCCGAGGCATACACCCAACTGCTGCGGGAGTTTGTCAGCGTCTGATTGGGCGCGGCCTTATCTGGAAAATATAAAAGAGCTATGGAAAAAAGCGGCCCGCTGTGATAAAATAACGAAAACCGGTCCGGCAGGCCGGGCGGACATAAGCCGTCCCTCCCGCCGCCGCGCCGGCACGATGCTGTACGCGCCAGAAGCGGGATGCTGCGCCAGCGCCCCGCCAGATTAGGAGGACGGACAGATATGGATTACAAAGCCTTTTACGAGCTGATGCTGGACAACATCACAGACGGCCTCTACATTCTCGACGACGCGGGCAACTATATCTACGCCAACAGCGCCTATGTCCACGGCACCGGCATCCCCAAAAGCGTACTGCTGACCTATAACGTCCACGACTTTCTCAAAGACAATCAGATTGACATCTGCATTTCCGACATCGTCTACCGGGAAAAGCGCCGGGTGGTCATGTTTCAGGACGTTTTCATCGTCGGCAGCCCCAAAAAGTTCCGGCAGCTGGTCATCTCCAACCCCATCTTCGGCGCAGACGGCCGGGTGCAGAACGTGCTGGCCATCTGCCGCCCTATGGACACAATGAACGCCCTCTACCAGGAGGCCAGCAGCGCCGCCATCACCTCCAGTCTGGCCTTCATCCCCCGCACCTCCAACGCCAACGGCTCCATCGTGGCGGAGAGCCCGGCCATGCAGAACATTCTCTACAGCGCCAAGGAAATTGCCGGCATCGACGCCTCGGTGCTCATCACCGGCGAGTCGGGTACCGGCAAAGAGGTGGTGGCCCAGTACATCCACAGCCAGGGCCGCCAGAAGAATGGGGAAATGGTGGTCATCAACTGCGCCGCCCTGCCGGAAAATCTTCTGGAGGCGGAGCTGTTCGGCTATGAAAAGGGCTCGTTCACCGGCGCCCTCTCCACCGGCAAGGCCGGCCTTTTTGAGGCCGCCTCCGGCGGGACACTCTTCCTTGATGAGATCAACTCCCTGCCCCTGTCCCTCCAGGGCAAGCTGCTGCGCACCATCGAGACGAAAACCGTCCAGCGCATCGGCTCCACCAAGAGCAAAAAGGTGGACTTCCGCCTCATTTCCGCCACCAACGAGGACCTGCTCTCCGCCGTGCAGGACCGCCGCTTCCGGGCCGACCTCTACTATCGCCTCAACGTCATCCCGCTGGAGCTGCCCCCTCTGCGTCAGCGCCGGGAGGACATCATACCCCTGGCCTTGACCTTCCTGCAGCACTACAACCATAAATACAACAAGGCCAAGCAGTTCACCGCCCACACCCTGGCCAGCATGGAGGCCTACGACTGGGCGGGCAACGTGCGGGAACTGAAAAACTTCGTGGAGCGCTCGGTGGTGATGAGCGCCAGCGACTACATCGACATCACCAACATCCGCTCCGTGGCCGCCAGCCACGAACGGCGCAGCGACGGGCAGGAGCCCATCTGGACCGCCCAGGAGACCTTCCCCTGGGAGAAATTCCTGGACCAGGACCTGTCCCTTCAGGAGTACATGGACCGCTGCGAGGAGGAATACCTCTCCCTGGCCCTGAAAAAATACAAAAGCTCCTACCTGGCCGCCGATCACCTGGGCACCAGCCAGTCGAGCATCATGCGCCGAAAGAAAAAATACGGCATTTGAATCCTTCCCTTCACACACGATAATGGCAAGTCGTTCCTGAACAAGTTTCAGAATCGACTTGCCATTTTCGACTTATCACCCTTCCCCGGCACGCCCCATCCCTGCCGCCGCCCCGATTCCGCGAGCGCGCCGCATTGGCACACGATTTGCATAAGTAAAAGGGCAGAATCGAAAAAGAAGGGATGATCCTATGAAAAAACTCTTGTCAGGCCTGTTGGCTGCAAGCCTGCTGCTGTCGCTGGCGGCATGCTCCAAGCAGCCCTCTGCCCAGCAATCCCAGCAGCCCCAGCAGAAGGAGGACACCTGGTCCCCCCGGAAGGAAAAAACCACTGTGGAGGAGGTCGCCCACGTGCCCACCGATGATGAAAAGGTCACCATCCAGACCGCCTGCGGCGACATCACCGGCGTGCAGTACAGCGGCTACCGGGAATTCCGGGGCGTGCGCTACGCCACCGCGGCGCGCTGGGAGGATGCCGTTCCTGTTACAAGCTGGAGCGGCACCTATGACGCCACTGTCTGGGGCGACCGCGCCTGCCAGTACAAGGGCTTCTACGGCATTGAGGACAGCGTCATCAACCAGTTCTATGCCGACGAGGCCATCGCCCCCGTGGCGGCAAACTACAGCGAGGACTGCCTGAACCTGAACATCTGGACGCCGGACGACGCCAAGGACTGCCCGGTGCTGGTGTACATCCACGGCGGCGCCTACGTCACCGGCAGCAACACTGACACCTCCACCGACGGCGCGGCCTATGCCAACCACGGCATCGTCACCGTGGCCATCAACTACCGTCTCGGGCCCTTCGCCACCCCCGTGGGCGATGGCTACACCGGCTATATGTCCATCAGCGACCAGGTGGCCGCCCTGCACTGGGTCCGGGACAACATCAAGGACTACGGCGGCGATCCCTCCAAAATCACCGTCATGGGCGAGAGCGCCGGCGCCATCAGCGTGCAGAACCTGCTCATCTCTCCCCTGGTGGAGGAGGGCCTCATCTCCGGCGCCATTATGATGAGCGGCGGCGGCGACATCAGCTCCATCGGCTACCCCGCCGCCACCGAGACCGTCAAGGCCGGCTGGGACGCCGTGAAGCTCAATCTGGGCGTTGACTCCCTCAAGGACCTGACCGATCTGGACGCCAAGGAGCTCTACGGGGCCTGGCTCAAGGCCGGCGGCGTGGCCACCCCCAACGTCAACGGCGTGGGCCTGACCTGCGACATCAAAACTGCTCTCAAGGAGAACACCGTGAAGGACGTGCCGTGCATCATCGGCATGCTCAGCGAGGATATGTGGCCCCTGACCCTCTACGATGCGGCCAAGGGCTACGGCGAGCAGCGCGCCAAGGCCGGCGGCAAGAGCGTCTATCTCTACTACTTCGACCGCCAGCAGCCCGGCGAGAACAAGTTCGGCGCCTTCCACGCCGCCGATCTCTACTACGCCTTCGGCACCCTCTACCGCAATCAGCGTCCCTTTGACGAGACCGACTTCCGCATCTCCCACAACATGATCGACTACATCGCAAACTTTGTCAAAACCGGCGATCCCAACGGTGAGGGCCTTGCCGCCTGGGTGGCCGCCGCTGCCGACAAGCAGGAGTTCCTCCACTTCGGCGACGACGAGTGCGCCATGATGCAGCCCGACTCCGCCAAGCTGCTGGATACCCAGACCACCGGCTCTCCCTTCCCCTACACCAACTACATCAAGAGCCCGGACACCGTTCAGGGCGAGCGCACCCCTATTGATCCCGCCGACCTTGCCGCAACCTGGGTTGTCACCGGCTGGATTGTCCAGGCCGACCAGTCCTTTGCCGCCATCGCCGGCGAGGAGACCTTCGTCTTTACCGCCGACCACTTCACCTACAACGCCGGCACCACCGTCAAGGCCTCCCGGGACTATACGTTCATCGACGAGTATAACATCCGCATGGAGCAGGACGGCCAGGAGCTCGTCTGGACCCTCTACCTCAACGAGAAGGGCCAGCTGCTCATCGACGACCCCCGCTACGCCATCACCTACGTGTGCGTGCTGCCCGGCAGCGAGGGCGGCGAGACCGGCGGAGAGCAGACCCTGCCCAAGCCCTTCTACAAAAACGTCACCGCCGTCAAGGCAAACGACCTGCTGGGCACCTGGGACATCACCGGCTGGACGGTGAAGGCCGACGGCTCCTTCTCCAAGGTCACCGACCAGACCTTCAAGTTCGAGGAAAAGACCCTGCGCTACTATACCGGCTCCAAGCAGGCCAGCGCCTCTGCCTACTACTTCGAGGACACCTATAACATCGGCCTGCGGGCCGAGGGCGCCTCCAAGAGCGACGACATCGCCGTCGTCTGGACGCTCTACTTCAACGACAAGGGCCAACTCCTTATCGAGGACCCCACCTACGGCATCATCTACGTCTGCGAGAAGCAGGGCGGCGCCGAGCCCTCCAAGGAGCCGGAGGTGAGCCTGCCCAAGCCCTTCTACAAGAATGTCACCGCCGCCAAGGCAAACGACCTGCTGGGCACCTGGGACATCACCGGCTGGACGGTGAAGGCTGACGGCTCCTTCTCCAAGGTCACCGACCAGACCTTCAAGTTCGAGGAAAAGACCCTGCGCTACTATACCGGCTCCAAGCAGGCCAGCGCCTCTGCCTACTACTTCGAGGACACCTATAACATCGGCCTGCGCGCAGAGGGCGCCTCCAAGAGCGACGACATCGCCGTTATCTGGACGCTCTACTTCAACGACAAGGGCCAGCTGCTCATCGAGGACCCCACCTACGGCATCATCTACGTCTGCGAAAAGCAGGGCAGCACCAAGCCCTCTGCCAAACCCTCTGCACAGCCGTCCGCCGAGCCTTCGGCAGAGCCCTCCCCTGAGCCCTCCCCTGAGCCCTCCGCCGAACCCTCTGCCGAGCCCACTCCCGAGCCCACCAAGGAGCCCGAGTCCAATCTGCCCAAGCCCTTCTATAAGGACGTCACCGCCGCCAAGCCCAGCGAAATTCTGGGCACCTGGAACATCACCGGCTGGACGGTGAAGGCCGACGGCTCCTTCTCCCCGGTGTCCGGCCAGACCTTCAAGTTTGAGGAAAAGACCCTGCGCTACTTCATCGGCGCGGGCCAGGCCAGCGCTTCCGGCTACTTCTTTGAGGACGACTACAACATCGGCCTCCGGGCCGAAGGGGCCTCCAAGACGGACGCCATCGGCGTGATCTGGACGCTCTACTTCAACGACAAGGGGCAGCTGCTCATCGAGGACCCGTCCTACGGCATCATCTACGTGTGCGAGAAGCAGTAACACCCGGCCGCAGGCAAGTCCAAGCGTTCTCTCAATAAACCGCAAAAATCCCCCCCGGCACAGGTGCCGGGGGGGATTTTTTGATGGGACACGCAGGTTTGATCAAATCAGTGCTTTTGTCTGTGCTTGCCGAAAGGTTCTCAGCCTCTTTTACCGGCTCTGCCAGCCCTCTCCCGCGCCCGGGGCGGCCTTCTACCGCTCCTTCAGGCCCAGATCCTCCAGGATGAGCAGGGACGCGTCGGCATCGCGGCTGACGATGCCGAAATACTTGGCGTCACCGTACTGGGTGCCGCCGGGCCAGGTGTGGCCGCCGCCCTCCACCACATACTGGAAGATCCAGGGGGTACCCTCGGTGTCAGAATAGACGCTGCGGGTAATGGTGGTGCCGTCGTCAGGGTCGGTGTCAGGCAGGGCCGTCTCCTCAGGCTGGGCGTCCTCCATGCCGTACTGCTCTAAAAACCACTTCACGCTGTCCTTGAGGGAATAGGCGTACTGGAAGCCGTTGTAGTTCATCCCCGCAATGGGGACGATGGGGTCGGCGGTGCCCTCCACAAACACGATTTTCACCTTCTCGGACATCACCGTATCCAGGAAGTCGGCCGAGAGCAGCCCGGCCACCGCACCCACGCCGGCAATGCGGCCGGGAGCCTCCAGGGCAAGGCGCAGGGACATAAACGCCCCGTGGGACAGGCCGCTGGAATAGACCCGGCCGGTATCGCCGTAGCCCTGGTCCACGAAGATGTCCACCAGGTCCAGGAGATAGGTCACATCGTCTACGCCGTAGCCATTGCACGGGTCCGTGCTGGGCACGGCGTTCCAGCGCAGGTACTTGGCGTCGCTCTGGCCCGTCTCGTAGAGGAGCTTTCCGGCGCTGGAGAGCTTGCCGTTGGAGTGAATGGCCACCGCCTCGGGGGCAATGAGGATAAAGCCGTATTCCTCGGCGAACTCGTGATAGCGGCTCTCCAGCAACTGGGAATAGGCGTTGGAGCCGCTGCCGTGGAGGGAGAGCATGATGGGCAGCCGCTCCCCCTCCTGCCAGGCGGAGGGGATGTAGTAGTAGAACTTGCGCTCCACCTCCTGGCCGCTGTAGGTGTAGGTGCGCTCCGCCCGCTCAAGGCTGCCGGTTTTCAGCTCAAGAGCGGGCTCCGGTGTGGGCGCGGGAGACACGGTGGGCTCCGGGGCGGCGGGCGTGGGGGGCTCGCTCTCCGGCGCCTTGCTGCTCTCCTCTGCCGGGGCGGAGGGGCTGGGCGTGGGCTTGGCCGCGCCGCTGCACGCGCACAGCACCGCCGCCAGGGCGGCCCCGGCGAGGGCCGCGCCGATGAGAATTCTTCGCTTCATAATCCGTTTTCCTCTCTGTAAGGAACAAATTCCGTCCGGCGCGCGGCCGGTCTCGAAAGGAAAAGGCAGCGCTGCGGAATGCTCCGCAGCGCTCCTTTTCATTGCCGTGAAAGGGAAATTCTTACTTGGCGCGGATTTCCTCGATGGTCTCAAAGCCGCGCAGGGGGATCATTTTCTCCTCGCCGGTCTCGGGATTGCCGACGTACTCAACAAAGGCCATGGAGTCGATGCCCATGCGCTTGCCGTCCTTGTAGTTGAAGGAGACGGAACCGAAGCTGAAGTCGTCCAGCTCCATGATCTTGGAGAAGTCGTCCCAGTTCAGACCGTACTCACCCTCGTGCTCGTTGTAACGGCGCAGAGCCTGCACCAGCACCATGCCGTAGGCATAGCCGGCCACGCAGTAGTTGTTGTCGCGGTAGCTCACGCGGGTGGCCTCATCCACGTCGGTGAGGTAGCTCAGGGCGTCGATCATGTCGTCGAGCATGTCCTGGCCGGCCTTGCCGCTGTAATCGCCCCAGATGGTGGCGTAGCAGGGACGGGTGGGCTTATAGGTGTCGGGCACGAAGGACTGGAGGGTAGAAGCGCCGTAGGAGAACACCACGGGCACCTCAAACTGGGCATCATCCATGGCGGAGATCCAGGTGGTGGCATCCAGGCCCATGAAGATGATGACGCTGACGCCGGAGTTCTTGAACTTCTGGATGGCGGAGGCGTAAGTCTCAACGGTGACGGCCTCGGCCATCAGGCGATCGGCGGCGCCCTCCTGCTCGGCATACTCCTTGAGGTGGGCAAGGTTGTCCATGCTGGCGGAGTCGGTGCCGTGGACAACGCCGATGATGGCATCGTCAGGCAGCTTCTCGTCCTTGTTCGGCCCAAAGATGTGCTCGTGGAGCACACGGGTGATGAGGTTGCGGGCGTCGGTCATGTTGGCGGGCTGCACCTGGTAGATATTGCCGCCGCCGTTGGCGCTGTAGCACACGTCCAGGCCGGAGGAGATGTTGATGACGGGGATGTTCTTCTCCTTGAGGTAGTCAAGGCAGGGCTCCACGATGTTGCCGAACAGGGAGCAGAAGGCAAAGACCTTGTCCTGCTCCACCAGGCGCTCGATGTAGGCCTTGCCGGTGGCAGCGTCGAACTGGTCGTCGAAGGAGATGACCTCGACCTTGCGGCCCAGCACGCCGCCCTCAACGGCGTTGAAGCGCTCAATGCAGGCGCGCATGCCGTCGTAAGCGGGCTGGCCGATGTAGGCGAAGGCGCCGCCCAGCAGGCCGGCAGTGGCGATCTTCACAGTGTCGTCGGTGACGCCCTGGGACACGACGTCAGGGCTGCCCGGGGTGGTCTTGCCGGGATCGGCGGAGTCGCTGGGAGCAGCGGAGGGAGGGACAGAAGTGCTGGGGTTGGCAGTCTGGCGCTTGCAGCCAGCAGCGATGCTGAGCATGAGAACCAGAGCCATGATCGTGCAGAGAATCTTCCTTGCTTTCATGTTACCAATCTCCTTATTCTAAATTCGGTCTCCCAAAATAGGGACAGTCTTGGTGCCGCGCTCTGCGCGGCGCATAGGGGATGCGCCCGGGCTTACTTCTTGTTCTTCTTGCCCAGGTACGCGCTGATGAGCTCCTCGTCCTGCAAAAGCTCGGCGCCGGTGCCCTGGGACTTGATCTTGCCCAGCTCCAGCACGTAGGCGTAATCGGCAATCTGAAGGGACTGGCGGGCGTTCTGCTCCACCATGAGGACCGTCACGCCGGTCTCGGCAATCTGCTTGACGGACCGGAAAATGTCCTTCACAATCAGCGGGGCAAGGCCCAGGGAGGGCTCGTCAAGCAGCAGCAGCTTGGGATTCATCATCAGCGCCCGGCCGATGGCCAGCATCTGCTGCTCGCCGCCGGAGAGGGTGGTGGCCTGCTGGCTGCGCCGCTCCTTGAGGATGGGGAACATCTCAAAGACCCGCTCCATGTTCTTGTTGACCTGGGAGGACTTGAGGGTATAGCCGCCGATGCGCAGATTATCCTCGGTGGTAAGGCCGTTGAGGATGAGCCGCCCCTCGGGGGACTGGCTCAAGCCCATCTTGGCGATGGCATAGGCGGGCTTGTTGCGGATTTCCTTGCCATCGTACTTGATGCTGCCGGAGGCGGACTTGACAACGCCCGAAATGGTGCGCATCATGGTGGTTTTGCCTGCGCCGTTGGCGCCCAGCACGATGACCACCTTGCCCTTGGGAATATCAAGGTCAATCCCCTTGAGGGCGCGGATGATGCCATAATCTACCACCAGGTCTCTCACTTCAAGAATGTTTTCCACTCTGCTCACCTGCCTTAATCAGTGCCCAGGTAGGCCGTCTGGACCTGGGCGTCGCTCTGGATCTCCTCGGGGGTGCCGATGGCAAGCATCTTGCCGAAGGACACCGCGCACACCGTGTCGCACACGTTCATCACCAGGTTCATATCGTGCTCCACCAGGAAGATGGTGCAGTGGAAGTCGTCCCGGATGAGGCGGATGGTCTCGGAGAGCTCCTCGGTCTCGGCATCGTTGAGGCCGGCGGCGGGCTCGTCGAGGATGATGAGGCGGGGGTTGCTCATCAGGGTGCGGGCCAGCTCGATCTTCTTCAAAACGCCGTAGGGCAGGCCCAGGGGGGACATATCCTTGTACTGGGCGATGCCAAGCCGCTCCAGCATCCGGATCGCCCGCTGGCGGAAGGTCTCCTCCTCCTGCTTGAAGGTGGAGGTGTGGAGGAACTGGTCCGCCAGGGTGGAGCGGTAGAGGGCGTGGGTGCCCACCAGCAGGTTATCCAGCACGGACAGGTAGTACACCATCTCCAGGTTCTGGAAGGTGCGGGCAATGCCCACCTTGATGATGTTAGCGGTCTGGTAGTCCACCAGGTTTACGATGTTTCCGAACTGGTCGCGGTAGTAGATGTCGCCGGCGGTGGGCTTATAGAACTGGGTGATGCAGTTAAAGACCGTGCTCTTGCCCGCGCCGTTGGGGCCGATGAGGCCAAAGATCTCGCCCTCCTTGATGGAGAAGCTCAGATCGTCCACGGCCTTGATGCCGGAGAAGTACATTTTCAGCCCCTCGATCTTGAGGATGTTGTCCCGGCCGAAGGCGTCCTCGTCAATGGCGGCCATGGCGTGCAGCTTGGCGTTTGCCTCGTCAAACTTGGCCTGCTCCTTCTTGTCCCGCACGGCAATCTTGGCGTTGAGGGCGTCGAGCTTCTTTTTCTTCTCACCCTCCAGCTTTCCGCGCAGGGCGGCCATCTTGGCCTCCTCCTCCTGCTCCGCCTGCTCATAGGCGGCCACGGCCTGGGGGTCGGGGGTGGTGGAGCCGCCCTCGGGGTACTGGGCGCGCAGCTCCCGCTTCTTCGCCTCCAGGGCGTCGTCCAGCTTCTTGAGCTCGGCCGCCACATAGGCGTCCGCCGCCTCCTTGCCGGATTTCTCCTCCATGTGGATGCCCTTCTGCTTTGCCGCCCGGCGGGGCAGATCCTGCTTCTCGCAGAAGTCCGCCAGGGCGCGCTCGTAGAGCACCTCGTTGCGCTCTGCCTCGGGCAGGGCGGCAATCTCCAGGGGCAGCAGGCGCTTTTTGGAGACGAGCTCCTGCTGGTGGTACTTCTTGAGGTTCTTCTGGTCCATCAGCTCCGCGGCAACGCCGGGGTACTCCTGGTCGAAAACCAGCATGCTGTGGGCCGCGTCGCGCTTTTTGATGAGGCTGTGCATCTCGGTGTTATTTTTCCGGGCCATACTTATACAACCTCCTCTTCGCAAACAGCGTGCTCACACCGTTTTTGATGGCGCCCAGCAGACGGATCAGGCCGCCGGGGTACTTGGCAATGATGATGATAATGATGATGCCGTTGAAGAACAGCGACGCCTGGGGGTGCTGCTGGAAGAACGTAAGGTTCTTGAGGAAGGCATAGTCGATGGTGAAGATCACGAAGGAGCCGATGAGCACGCCCGCCGGCTTCGCCGTGCCGCCCAGAATGACCGCGATGAGGATATTCATGGCAAGGCCGCTGGTCCAGGTGGCGTAGATGGAGGACTGCATATAGCTGATGTAGAGAACGCCCGCCAGCATGGAGTAGACCGTGGCGATCACGAAGGCCAGCACCCGGTATTTCAGCAGCTTAATGCCCATGGCCTGGGAGAGGGACTCGCTGCTTGCCATGGCCAGCATGGCCCGGCCCATGGGGCTGTTGATGATGTTCAGGGTAAGCACGATCATCAGGAACATGATGACCAGGATGAGGAAATAGACCGTATCCCGGTTGAGCTTGATGCACATGAAGAGCTCGGGGAAGGGCACCTTGGAAACGCCCGTTGCGCCGCCGGTGAAGCTGTTGGGCAGGGCGTAGAGGGTGGACATGACGGTGGCCAGGGCCAGGGTGATGATCAGAAGATGGATGCCCTTCGCCCGCAGGGAGATGAAGCCCACCACCACGCCGAAGATCACACCCGCCAGGGCCACCACGGCCAGCACCACCACAAAGGGCACCACATAGGACTTCATGATGTAGGCCGCAAGATAGGAGCCGAAGCCGATGAAGGCACCGGTTGCGAAGGACATCAGTCCCGCCATCATCAGCAGCAGGCCCGTGCCCAGGCCGGCCACCACGTAAATCATGGTCTGCATGATGGCCTGGATGATGTTCAGGGGGACAAGCCCGTCACAGAAGATGAAGAGCAGCTGCATCACCGCCAGGATGAGGCACAAGATCACATAGCCGAAGAGGGGGTTCTTGACCACCTTTTTCACAGGCTGCGGCGCATACGCCTTCTCGATCTCTTTGTAATCATTTTTCAATGTTCTCATGGCGTCACACCTTCTTCTGCGTTACTTTCCCGAACAGGCCGGCGGGCTTGATCAGAATGATGAGCATGGCTACCATATACGTCAGCGCGCTGGACCAGATACCGCTGATGAGGGCCAGCAGGGACAGCAGGATCGGGATGATCACCGCGCCCAGCGCCGGGCCGTAGAAGGAGGTGAAGCCGCCAAGGACGAAGGCCAGCAGGGAGTTGGCCTGAACCGTGCCGAGCATGGTGATGCTGATGACCTGGGTCTGGGAGGCCAGCAGGATGGCGGCCAGGGCGCCCAGGGCGCTGGAGATGGCCCAGCTCAGGGCGGTCATCAGGTTGGTGTTCACGCCCATCATGGCCGCCACATACATGTTGGAGGCCGTGCCGCGCACGCCAAGGCCCCACTTGGTCAGGTTCAGCGCCAGGAAGATGATGCCGATGACCACGGCGGACAGCCCGGCGACGAACAGGGCGTTCTTGGTGATGTTGAACTGCATGCCGAACACGGTGAAGTCCACCTGGCCCTTGAAGAAGCGCGGAAAGTTATAGGGAATGGTGCCGAACACCAGCGGGATGCCCGCGGTGATGAGCACGATCAGGCCGATGGTCACCATGATGCGGCCGTTGCCGCCGGCAATGTGCCGGATGAGCACCGAGTCCATCACCGCGCCGATGATGAAGCACGCCAGCACGCCGGCCACCAGGGCCAGCCACACGTTGCACCCGGCGTCGCGCACCAGCCAGCCGGCTACGTAGGCGCCTACGGTGGAGGTGATGGCCTGGGCAAAGTTTGCAACGTTGGCGGTTTTGTAGGTCAGCGCGATCCCGGTGGTGATCAGCGCCAGTACACCGATCAAGTACAGGTTGTTCAGGATCAGCTGTATGACATCCCGTACAACATTTGTCAAGTGTATCCCCCTCTTTCAGTTGGTTATCTGCGGTCCGCCCCGGCCGACGCTCCCCGCATTTTTTCGGTATCGGATTCCGGCCGGTGCGTTCGGAAAAATAAAGTGCAAGTTTCGTGCCAACTATTTCTTTTCTCACCCTGCCGGGGCACGCCGGCACCGTGAGTCACCCTCCATCGCGCGTTCGCGTTCTCGCAATTTTCGCGTTTCTGCAATTCTCTCTTTTGCGAATCTGCAATTAAATCAGCACCCGCTCCACATGGGCGAAGCGCTCGCGCACCGCCCGCTCGGGGTCGCTGGCCAGGGTATCCTCCCGGTCGATGATCAGGGTGCTGCGGCGCTCAAGGTCGTAGGGCTCCCACTTGGTCTGGCCGGGCACGTCGGGCCGCCCGGTGCGGGCAAAGGCCCCCCAGTAGCGGCGCATCCGGGTTCCAATGGCGTGCATCATCTCCCCGTCCCCCTCGGCAAAGGCGCCGTAGGGCGGCTCCTTGATCTCGAAGAGGGGCAGCAGCTCGGTCACGTGGCAGGCGCCCAGCCCCATTTTCCGGAGCACCGGGGTCACGTAGTCGTAGCGGTAGAGGTACACCGGCACCTGGGTGCAGGCGTGCTCGGCGAAGCGCACCTTGGGGAAGGTGTACATCACGTCGGTGAGCAGCTCGCCCAGGCCGAAGCGGTTGCGCATATTCTCGTAGGGAGCCAGCAGCGGCTTGCGATCCTCGGGGGTAAGACGGCGCAGCGTCGCGGCGGCGCAGGCGTCATACTCCTCGTCCTTCCACTGGTAGAGCAGCACCTGGAAGTGGGCCTCGCTGCGGTTGCTGCCGATGAGCACCGGCTTATCCAGCCCCTCGAAGCGGGAAATGGTGGGAAAATCCTTCAGAAATACGCCGTCCACCACCGGGCAGAAGGTGCAGCGGCCGAAAAAGTCCTGCCAGGAGTAGAGCTCCAGCTTGGCCTTGGCGGCCAGGATATCCTCATAGGACATATTCAGCAACCCCTCCGGCCCAACCGATTCAAGACCGGCAAACTCCAGGAATTTGTCGGTGATGAGCCGCTCCTCCTCCACCGTGTAGAAGGAGCCGAAGCAGTTGCTCTCCACGATGGCCTTGTGGTAGTAGGGCTTGGCCTCGTCGATGAGCAGCAGGGCAGTGATGGCCTCGCCGCCGGCGCTCTCGCCGAAGATGGTCACGTTGTCCTTGTCGCCGCCGAAGGCGCCGATGGACATGTTCACCCAGCGCAGGGCCAGGATGATGTCCTTCATGCCCAGATTGTCGTCAAAGCGGCTGCTGTAGGCGGAAAAATTCAGGAATCCGAACACGTTCAGGCGGTAGCTCATCGAGACGATGATGCAGCCGGTGTCCCGGGCGATGATCTCGCAGTCGTACTGGCTGGGACCCTCGGGGGAGACAGCGCCGCTGCCGCCGTTGGAGAAGGCGCCGCCGGGAATCCACACCATGACGGGGGTCTTTTCCTCCGCCGTCTCCGGCACCCAGATGTTCAGGTAGAGGCAGTCCTCGCTGTAGTGGCTCACATCCAGCACCAGGTTGCTCTGGATGGGGTCCTTGCGGTAGCCGGTGGCTTCCAGCACCCCGTCCCAGGGCTGTGGCAGCTGGGGGTCGCGGAAGCGCAGCTCGCCCACCGGGGGCTTTGCAAAGGGAACGCCCAGATAGCGTGTCACCCCGCCCAGGTCCGTGCCGGAGACCGCGCCAAAGGGCGTTTGAATCGGCTTGCTCATCACAATTTTCCTCCATTTCGTGTCCGGTTTGGTTTGCCCGAAGGGCCGGCGGCAGCGCGCCGCCGGCGCCTCTTCAGCATACCCTGCCCCGCCGGCAAAAGCAAGGGCGCAGGCAGTAAAAACCGCTTTAGGCCTTGTAGAACTCGTAGGGGAACCAGCTCGGGTCGAAGAGGTCAAGGTTGCTCATGGCAAGGGGCAGCTTGCCCGCGCCGATGGCCTCCACGATCTCCACTACCTTGTCGTTGAAGGGGGTGGGGATGCCATGCTTCTTGCCGGTCTGGCAGACGTAGCCGTTGATCATGCGCACCTCGGTGGGGCGGTCGTGCTCCAGGTCCTGGAGCATGCTGGCCTTGGCCGGGCGCAGGCCCTCGTAGGTGTCGAGGAACATCTGCTGGCTCTCGTCAAACTCTGCCTGGCTCTTCAGGGCAAGGCACAGCGGGGGCTCGGGCATGCTCAGCAGCGGGTGGAGCTTGTGTCCCTCCGCCTCGCAGCACACCTTGACCTCCCGGCCGATGTAGCTCAGGCAGGCACGGGCCTTGGGGTTATCCAGCACCTCGCCGAAGGTACAGCCGCACACGGCGGACATGCCGCTCATGCAGGCGTTGTTCACAAGCTTGCTCCAGCGGGAGTCCATCAGGCCGTCGCTGACCATGGTGGGACCCATGTACTCCAGGACGGAGGCCACACGGCGGATGCGCTCGCCAATGGAGCCGTCGATCTCGCCCACCTCAAAAAGATGGGTGCTCTTGGTGATGTCCTGGGTGAGCTCGGAAACGCCGGGGCCCTGGAAGGTGGCGCCCCAGAGCACCGTGCCGCCCACCGTGCGCCTCTCGCCCACAAACTCGGCCACAAAGGGCTCGGGCACGCCGTTTTGCAGGGTACACACCGTGCTGTCCGGCCCCAGATGGGGCAGCAGCTTGGGCAGCACCTCGGCGTTGGCCAGCTGCTTGGTAAAGAGGAACACGATGTCGTAGATGCCGTGCATCTGCTCGGGCGTAATGGCCTTCACCGGCACGGTCATGTCCACCTCGCCCACAATGTGCGCACCCTTGGCGTTCAGGGCATCCACATGGGCCTGGTAGCTGTCGATCATTTCCACCGGGCAGCCGTTCTTGGTCATATAGGCGCCCAGCACGGTCCCCATTGCACCGCAGCCTAAAATTGCAACGTTCAAAATCAAAACCTCCCTTTTTTGATGAAACACACGGTCGCTGCCAACATAAACAGCAAATCCTGTGCCAACTTCTCCGGCCCCCGCAAAAATTTTTCCGCGACCCCTTTTTCGGGCCATGTTGCACTGCTTAACAGATTTGTAATAATTCCTCTTAATTTTTCTTCCAAACGCTGGCACGCCCCTTGCCGGAATTAGCTTTGGAAGAATTAAAATCCTCTTTCAAGTCGTTTCCGGTTTTTGCCGAACCGTTTTTGATTTTTTGTTCACTTCCGACTTTACTTTGTGAAAATTTTCTCAACACATTTCCCGCCTTTTCGGGCTTGACAACCGGGCAGCGCGGCGCTATAATGCCGATATCAATTGAATATTGCCTTATCAAGAGTGGTTGAGGGATCGGCCCGATGACACCACGGCAACCTGCTTTCAGCAAGGTGCCAATTCCGGCGGAAACGCAAGATGAGGATGAAATGCCCATATCTGACCCGCCGTTATTCCGGCGGGTCTTTTTTCATCCCCGGCCAGGCCCCATTGGGGCGCACGAAAGAAAGGAAGAGTATCATGGCAAGACGCTTTTTTACCTCTGAATCCGTCACCGAGGGGCACCCCGACAAAATCTGCGACCAGATCTCCGACGCCATTCTCGACGAGATTCTCCGCCGCGACCCCGCCGCCCGGGTGGCCTGCGAGACCACCGTCTCCACCGGCCTTGTCCACGTCATGGGCGAGATCTCCACCTCCTGCTATGTGGACATCCCCCATGTGGTGCGCGGCGTCATCCGGGACATCGGCTACGACCGGGCAAAGTTCGGCTTCGACTGCGACACCTGCGCCGTCATCACCAACATCGACGAGCAGTCCCCCGACATCGCCATGGGCGTTAACCAGGCCCTGGAGACCCGGGGGAATGGCGCGGCGGACAACCTGAACCTGGGCGCCGGCGATCAGGGCATGATGTTCGGCTACGCCTGCCGGGAGACCGATGAGCTCATGCCCCTGCCCATCTCCCTGGCTCACGCCCTCGCCCGCCGTCTGGCCCAGGTGCGCCACGAGGGCCTGGTGGACTACCTGCGGCCCGACGGCAAGAGCCAGGTCACTGTGGAGTACAACGAGTCCGGCGCCCCCGTCCGGGTGGACACGGTGGTCCTCTCCACCCAGCACAGCCCCGAGGTAAGCCTGGAGCAGATCCGCCGGGACATGATCGGCCTTGTCATCCGGCCCACCATCCCCGCGGCGCTGCTGGATGAGGACACCAAGTTTTATGTTAACCCCACCGGCCGCTTTGTCATCGGCGGGCCCCAGGGCGACTCGGGCCTCACCGGCCGGAAGATCATCGTGGACACCTACGGCGGCTCCGCCCCTCACGGCGGCGGCGCTTTCTCTGGCAAGGACCCCACCAAGGTGGACCGCTCCGCCGCCTATGCCGCCCGATGGGTGGCCAAAAACATCGTGGCCGCCGGTCTTGCCGACCGCTGCCAGCTTCAGCTGGCCTACGCCATCGGCGTAGCCCACCCGGTGTCCGTGCGGGTGGACACCTTCGGCACCGGCACGGTGAGCGACGCCGCGCTGGAGCAGGCTGTGGAGAAGGTCTTTGACCTGCGCCCCTCCGCCATCATCGAGCGTCTTGACCTGCGTCGGCCCATCTACCGCCAGACCGCCGCCTACGGCCACTTCGGCCGCGCCGACCTGGACCTGCCCTGGGAGCGCACCGACATGACCGACGCCATCCGCGCCGTCCTCTAAGGCCGCGGGCAGTTTCTCCCCGCCTGGCCCCTTTCGCTCTGGACAAACGGCGGCAAAGCCGCTACAATAGCAGTATCACTTCGCGCCCCGTGACAAAAGTGACGGGGCGCGTCCTGTTCCGATGCTATCAATATAATGTAAGGAGGCCGCCATGGCAGTCATATCGGTCATCGTCCCGGTGTACAGGGCAGAGCGCTGCCTTGCAAAATGCGTGGACTCCATCCTCGAGCAGACCATGGGCGATTTTGAGCTGCTGCTCATCGACGACGGCTCCCCCGACGGCAGCGGCGCGCTGTGCGACGCCTACGCCGCCCGGGACGAGCGGGTGCGGGTGTTCCACAAGGAAAACGGCGGGGTGAGCTCCGCCCGGAACCTGGGCATCGAGCAGGCCGGCGCGCCCTATCTCGCCTTTGCCGACTCTGACGACTATTTAGAGCCGGATGCCTTGGCCGTTCTCTATTCCCTGCTTACAGAAAACGGCGCGGACAGCGCCGGCGGCGCACACCGCAACGTCCCCCCCTCCGGCCCGGCCTCCATCGAGTCCGGCGCCCTGCCCCCCGGGGTGTACGGCCCGGAGGAGATCATGGACGGCATTGTGGATTCGCTGATGGGCCGGCGGCTGGAGCAGCCCGGCCGGCCTGTGCTCAACGGCTTTATCTGGCGCTTTCTCTTCTCCCGGAGCATCATCCAGGCCCATGCCATCCGCTTTGAGGGGGCCTATCTGGAGGACGAGCTGTTTCTCGCGGAGTATTTCTCCCACGCCCGGCGCCTTGCCATGACGGACAAGGCGGTTTACAACTATTACCTCAACCCGGACTCCGTCACCCACCGGTATCTGCCCGGCTATCTCGACACCTTCCGCGCCTTCCTCGTGCGCAAGCGCGCCCTGGCGGAAAAGCTGGGCACGGCCCAGCGCCTGCCCGACTGGGACATGAGCACCGTCTGGGCGGGGATGCTCATCGCGGTGTCCAACGTCTACGCCCCCGGCTCCCCCCTCTCCGCCCGGCAGCAGACCGACGCCGTGCGCGCCATCGCCCGGGACAGCGAGTTTGCAGATGCCATCCGGGCGGCGCAGCCCAACGGCCTGAGCCGCAACAAGCAGATTGTGGCCGACCTTCTGCGCGGCGGTCATTTCCGCACCCTCACCGCCCTTTACCGCATCAAGAATCACAGGAGATGAAGCCATGAGCATCGTTGAAACAAGTGTCGTCCTCCGCGCCCTGCGCGGGGCATGGCTTGCCGTCCTGCTGTGGATCCGGGAGAGCAATCTGGCCCGCTGGTATCTGCGCGCCGAGCAGGCCGTGGCCCGGGCCTTCCGGGGCAGCCGGATTTTCACCGTGCTCTTCCGCCGGGGGGCGGTGCTGCGCGCCTGGGAGGGGAGCCTTGCCTGCCGCGCCCTCACCGCCGCGGCGGGCCTTATCCCCCGTGGCCTGCGGCGGCTGTACCTTCCGCTGCGGGACATCTGGGAGGGCAGCGCCGCCTTCCGCATCGCGGGCGCCCTTGGAAATAACGTGGGGGTCATCCTCTCCTGGTTCTTCCTGCTGCTCACCGCCTGCCCCCACCGGTACTGGAACAACCTCTACACCCTGGCCGCCGTGCTGGTATGTACGGCCCTGCTCTTCTTCGCCTGCGCCCGCACCGGCGCGCCCCGGCTGGAGGTGGGACGGCTCAACCCCTATCTGTGGGCCTTTGTGTTCATGCTGTTTGTGGGGGTGGCGGAGTCCTCCTCCCGGCGGGTGTCCCTGCGGTATCTGATGTTTTTCCTGTCCGCCATTTTGCTGTGTCTGCTCGCCCTGTCCGCTGCGGACAGCGTGGAGCGGCTGCGCCGTATGGCCGCCTTCGGCTGCGCGGGGATGATCCCCTCCGCCCTGTACGGCGCTTATCAGCTGCTGGTGCTGGGGGTGACCAACACCTCCTCCACCGTGGATTTGACCCTCAACGCCGAGATGCCCGGGCGGGTTTCCTCCTACTTCGATAACCCCAACACCTACGCCCAGGTGCTGGTGATGCTGCTGGGGGTGGGGCTGGGGCTGCTGTTCGCCTGCCGCACCGTCCGGGGGCGCATCGCCTGCCTTGTGTGTCTGGGCTTCGGCGCCGCCGGCATCCTCATGACCTATTCCCGGGCCAGCTGGGTGGGCCTTGCCGCGGCCATTTTCCTCTTCGTGCTGCTGGCAAAGCCCCGGCTGCTGCCGGTGCTCATCCTGGGCGGCCTTGCCCTGCTGCCGGCGCTGCCGGCGTCCATCTACAACCGCATCCTCACCATCTTCAACCCCTCGGACAGCTCCACCTCCAGCCGCTTCCCCATTTACGAGGTGGGCCTGCGCATCTGGCGCACCAGCCCTCTGGTGGGCACGGGGCTTGGAAGCGAGATCTCCGCCGCCCTGGCCCACAACAGCGGCTGGTATCACCGGCTCTTCCGCTTCCCCCACTACCACAACATCTATTTGCAGCTGGCAGTGGAGACCGGCCTGCTGGGCCTTTTGAGCTATGCGGCGGGCTTTCTGGGCGCCTGCAAGGACAGCCTGCGCGCCGTGCGCGCCGCCGGCTGCCCCCGGGATGTGCGGTGCCTGGTGATCGGCTGCTTCTCCGGCCTTGCCGGGGTGATGATCTGCGGCCTTGCCGACTACTTCTGGCACTATCCCCGGGTGATGGCCATCTTCTGGCTCATCTTCGGCATGATGCTCGCCGGCATCCGCCTGGCGGGATGCAGCCGGGCGGAGCAGGCGGCAGAATAACGTTTACGGAGGGCACATTATGCTCAACAACCATGGATTTGACCTGTGGGCAGACGGCTATGATAAAAGCGTCGGACTCTCTGACGAGGCGGACCGCTATCCCTTTGCCGGCTATAAGCGGATTCTGGGCGAGATCTATGCCCGGCTGCTGCTCAGCGGCTGCAAGAGCGTGCTGGACATCGGCTTTGGAACCGGCACCCTCACCCAAAAGCTCTATGAGCACGGTTGCACCGTCTACGGCCAGGACTTCTCTGCCCGCATGCTCCAGCTCGCCCAGGAGAAAATGCCGGGCGCACACCTCTATCAGGGGGACTTTTCCCAGGGGCTGGCATCGCCGCTGCGGCAGGTCCGCTATGACGCCATCATCGCAACCTATTCCCTTCACCACCTGACGGATGCGCGCAAGTGCAGCTTGATCCGGGAGCTGCTGCCCCTCCTGAAGCCCGGCGGCAGGCTCTACGTGGCAGACGTGGCCTTTACCACTCGCCGGGAGCTGGAGCAGTGCCGGGCTGCGGCCGGCAGCGACTGGGATGAGGACGAGATCTATTTTGTGGCGGAGGAGCTTCAAAGCGCCTTCCCCGGCATGACCTTTGAGCCCTTCTCCGCCTGCGCCGGCATCCTGACCTTTTCAAGCTGACCCAATACGGCAAAAGCGCCCGAACCATGCGGTTCGGGCGCTTTTCTCCTTGTTTTGCGTCCCAGGCGGACGCGGGGGATTTTTCTGCCCTGCCGCCCGGGCGCAAGTTTTTACCGGATGGGTACCTCGATGGGGGCATCGTAGCTGTGCCAGAGCGTCCGGTCCAGCCGGAGGGTGACGGTATCATAGGCGTAGTCTTTCGCGAGATACACAGTGGGCTGCATGAGGTCCAGGTCATCGCGGGTCCTCACGTCGCCGCGGGTGCTTCTGTACTCCCGCCCATCGGGGTCAACGTAGCTCCAGCCGAAGAGGCTGCAGGCCGAAAGGCCCCGCATGGGCGCCTCGAAGGAGAGGGCAATGCCGTCCTCTCCACGGCTCACCCCGGTGAGGGTGACACCCTCTGGCAGGCCCTGGGCAGTCTTGCTTACAAGGTCCACCGTCACGTCCCGCGCCTGCGTATCCAGCCAGGACGCCCCGGTGATGCACAGCGTCAGGTGCTTGGTGCGGGCAAACCAGGGGCTCTCCACCCGGCGGTCAAAGGCAAAGCCCGTCTGCGCGTCGCTGTAGCCGCCGATGCCGCCCTCGCTCTCATAGCGGTTTCCGGCCTCGTCCACCAGATAGAACTCCAGGCCCTGCAGGCACAGGTCGTTGCCCTCGCCGTCCCGGAGCTTGAGCCGGGCGTGGGTGGGGTAGATCTCCAGCGCCTCCACGTAGATGCGCTGGCCGTCCAGCTCCACATAGCGGCCCACCTCGCACACCCTGCCGCTGGCGGTGAAGGCCGGGTCAAAGGCGATGTCGAAGGTGAATGTCTCCCACGCCGGAGCATCAGATGTGCCCCGCTGGGCCTCGTCCATGGCGATGAGGCTCTCGACGGGACAGGCCCGGAAGGTGATGGTCATGTGGCCGGGCACCTGGTTTTTGTCGTTGAAGTCGATGATATACCGGCGCAGCTGGCCGTTCTGGTCCTGCTGACCCGATGTGACCACGGAAAACTCCCGGCCGCCCACGTCGATGTCGTAGCGCAGGAGGGTATAGGGCTTCGTCTTGTCCGTGTTCTCCACCGTGACAAACAGGTTCACCTGCTGCTGGTCCACAATGACGTACTGCGTCGTCATGGTGATGCCGTTTTTCGTCTGGCTCTGGCCGATGGGCTGCACATAGTCGTTCTCCACCGCCCGGCGCAGACTGCCCGACCAGTCCACCGCCGAGGCAAGGCTGCCCAGCACCGGGATGCCCGAGCAGGCCAGGGCGAAGGTGGGCACCGCGTTCACCAGCAGCACAAAGGCCGCCAGCACCCCGGCAAGGCTCCCCAGGGGCACGCTCCAGGCCCGGGCCCGGCGATGTCCTCGTGCCCGCGCCTTCGCCCGTGCTACGGTATAGGCAAGCTCCGCCGGGGCCTCGTCCAGCTCCCGCCCCAGGGCCTCAAATTCTTCCATTCGGTTCATGTCTCTGCCTCCTCTCCAAGCTCCAGCCGCAGCAGCGCAAGAGCCCGGCGCGCCCGTCCCGCCGCCGTCCCCCGGGGGATGCGCAGGATGTCCGCCGTCTCCGCCAGGGTGTACCCCGCAAAATACCGCAGGGTCACCACCGCGCGCAGCTCCCGGGGCAGCCGCTCCACCGCCTGCCGCAGCGGCAGGGCGTCGAACTGCTCCACCGCCGTCTCCGGCAGCTCACCGGCAGCAAGCTCCCGCCTGCGCCGCCGCAGCTCGCTGCTGCATACATTCATTAAAATTCTGGTCATCCAGGTGGCGAAAAGCGCCGGGTCTTTCAGCCGTTTATAGCCCAGAAAGCCCTTATATACCGCCTCATCCACCGCGTCCAGCGCGGCGCTGTCGCTGCCCAGATAGAGCCGCGCCGTGCGGTACAGCCGGCCCTTGAGCCGCTGCGCCTGGTCCACATATTCCTGTTCGTTCAGGGCGCCCCGCCCCCTTTCTGAAAGGTCCTTTCACCCATTAGACGCAGAAGAGGCCCATTTTTATCACGGCGTTGAAAAAATTTTTCCGCCGGGTTATAATCAAGCGTACCAGCCCCGGGCTGCGGGGCCGCTTTCATTCTATCATACAGGAGGCCGCCGGTGGAACCCTTAGAACAGCTTCCCATCCCGCTGCTGGAATGGTACCGGGACAACGCACGCCGCCTGCCCTGGCGGGACGACCCCACCGCCTACCATGTGTGGGTGTCGGAGGTCATGCTCCAGCAGACCCGGGTGGCGGCGGTGCTGGACTATTACCGCCGCTTTATGGACGAGGTGCCCGATGTGGCCGCCCTGGCCGCCCTGCCCGACGAGCGGCTGATGAAGCTCTGGCAGGGCCTTGGCTACTACTCCCGGGCCCGGAACCTGAAGGCCGCGGCGGTGCAGATTATGAGTGAGCACGGCGGCGTGTTCCCCTCGGACTTTCAAAGTATCCGCGCCCTCAAGGGGGTGGGGGACTACACCGCCGGGGCCATCTGCTCCATCGCCTTCGGCCTTCCCGAGCCCGCGGTGGACGGCAACGTGCTGCGGGTGGTAACGCGCGTCACCGCCGACGGGGGCGACATCTCCTCCCCCGCCGCGCGCCGCCGCATTGCCGGCGCCCTGCGCGCCGTCATCCCCCTCCACGCCCCGGGGGCCTTCACCCAGGCCATGATGGAGCTTGGCGCCACCGTGTGCCTGCCAAACGGCGCGCCCCTATGTGAGCGCTGCCCCGCCGCCCCCTTCTGCGCCGCCCGCCGGGAGGGGCGCACGGCGGACTTCCCCGTCAAGGCGGCGAAAAAGCCCCGGCGCGTCGAGGAGCGCACCGTCTGGCTCATTTTCTATGACGGTCAGGTGGCCCTGCGGCGCCGGGGGGAGCGGGGACTGCTGGCCGGGCTGTGGGAGTACCCCAACGAGCTCTCGGCGGCTCTTCCGGAGGGCTGGGGCATCGTCCCCCTCGCCGACGCCTACGGCGGCCGGGCAAAGCACATCTTCACCCATATTGAGTGGCACATGACCGCCCGGATCATCCGCGCCGCCTCGCCGGCCCTGCCCGGGGGCTGGGTGTGGGCCGGCCGGGACGCGCTGCGGGACGTCTACCCCGTCCCAAGCGCCTTTTCCGGCCTTGCCCGCCTGGTGGAGGAGCAGCTGTCCTCCGCGGGGCGATGAGAACATCGCCCCCTACATTGACACCCAAGAGCTGCCGCTGCTCTTTTGGCTCCCTCTGACGAGGGAGCTGTCGAGCGGTAGCGAGACTGAGGGAGAGAGTCATTCTGCATCAGTGCTGCGTTTTCTCTCCCTCCGTCAAGCCCTGCGGGCTTGCCACCTCCCTCGTCAGAGGGAGGCTTTGGGGCGGGCGCTTTGAAATCCGCCCACTGACGACGCAAAAGCACCCGAACCATATGGTTCGGGTGCTTTTCTTTCGGTCAGTGCCGTCACTTGCCACCGGGCGTCAGATCACATGATACTCCCGCAGCAGCTTCTCGATGTCGGTGCCGTGGATGCGGCTGATGAGCTTTTTAAGCACCATCTTCTCGGCAAAGCCAAGGTCCATGTCCTCAATGGTCTTGCCGTCGCGCAGCTTGACGGTGGCGTTGAGAAGGTCGCGCACGTCGTACACGCTGCCCCAGACCTCGGGCACGCCGCGGTCCACATTCAGCAGGGTATACACGGCCTCCATGCCGGTGCGCATGGAGTACTCGGTGGTGAAGATGGTGTCCCGGGGGGTCTCAGCAAACTGACCCAGGAAGGCGAAGTTCACGCTGCCCTCGGGCACCACGTTGGGCCGGTCGCCATAGGCGCGGGGCATGAAGAAGGCATCGATATAGGGCATCATGACGGGCACGGTGTTGGCGCTGTTCTCCGCCAGCTCCTCGATCTGGTCCTCGGGCACGCCGATGTGGTAGAGCCACTCCATGCAGATCTCCTTGCCGGTGCACGCCCGCATGGGCTTTTTCACATAGTCGCCGGGCTTATCGGTAAAGAGGGAGTACACCCACACAAGGCAGTGGTCCTTGGGCTGCTCCCGGAACTGGGGCTGGCGGTTGATGGTCCAGCTCATAAGCCAGCTGGAGTCCTTCACGGTGACGATGCCGCCGGTGACCACATGGCCGGTGAACGGGTCGCGCTTGCAGATGTTCTTGATATAGGGGATGATGCGCTGGTCAAGGGTCTCCACGGTGGCGCTCATCCAGTTGGTCTGCTCGGGGTCGTGGCAGAACTTGTCGGGGTGGCCGAAGGACGGGTCCTGGGCGGCGATCTTGCGCCACATGTCCCAGCCGCCGCCGGGCTTGAGCTCGGTATTGTAGGCGGCGGGAGTATTCTGGCTGCCCATAGAGGAGTTCTCCACACAGCCGCCGTTGGTGATGAACACCAGGTCGTTTTCGGTCAGGTCAATGGCCTCGTCCCTGCCGTCGCGGATGACGTCAATGCGCTTTGCGAGCTTGCGCTTCGGGTCGGAGCAGTCAAACTCCACGTTCACCACCTGCACACCGAAGTGGAACTGCACGCCGTGGCTCTCGAGGTACCTGACCATAGGGAGGATCATGGACTCATACTGGTTATACTTGGTGAAGCGCAGGGCGGTGAAGTCGGGCAGGCCGCCGATATGGTGGATATAGCGCTGGATATAGAGCTTCATCTCCAGGGCGCTGTGCCAGTTCTCAAAGGCGAACATGGTGCGCCAGTAGAGCCAGAAGTTGGACTTCAAAACCTCATCGTCAAAGAAGTCGGTGATCTTCTTGTCCTGAAGCTGCTCGTTGGGGGTGAAGAAGAGCTTCATGATCTCCATGGCGCCCTTGTCGGAGATGTCGAACTTGCCGTCGGTGTGGGCGTCCTCGCCGCGGTTGACGGTGGCCCGGCACAGGGAGTAGTTGGGGTCCTCCTTGTTGAGCCAGTAATACTCGTCGAGCACGCTCACGCCCTCGGTCTCGATGGAGGGGATGGAGCGGAACAAATCCCACATGACCTCAAAGTGGTTGTCCATCTCGCGGCCGCCGCGCATCACATAGCCGATGTTCTCAAACCTCCAGCCGTCGCAGGCGCCGCCGGCGGTGGGGCCCTTCTCCAGAATGTGGACCCGCTCGCCCTTCATCTGGCCGTCCCGCACCAGATAGCAGGCAGCGGTGAGGGCGGCAAGGCCGCTGCCCACGATATAGGCGGACTTCCCGTCCACGCCCTCGGGCTTCTTGGGCCGGGCAAAGGCCTCGTAGTTACCGCTGGAATAATACATACAGATGACCTCCTGTTTTTTATTTTGTGAGTATAAAATAGCATGCCCGAATCCCTTTTCCAACAAACAGAAACGCCGCCGTGATGCAAAACCCATCACGGCGGCGGATGTAATCAATTTTTTATCAGTTCCCCGGTTTTGTCAGGAGGCTTGTCGGTGCGGTAGCGCTCCAGCGCGGCGGCGATATCCCCGGAGAGCAGCAGGGACAGCCGGTCGATGATGCGCTTGGGGTCCTCCTTCATGTCGTTCTTCACCCAGTCAAGCATCAGCCCCACAAAGGCGTACTTATAGAAGTTGGCGATGAAGGCCTTGTCCTCGTCCCGCACCTGCATGCCCCGGGCCTGCTCCTCCACCACGCCGATGAGCAGGTCGTAGGTGAGCTTGTGGAGGTAGAGCTCCACCTGCTCCCGGCTGACAGAGTGGTAGACGTTGCGGATGAAGGGCTTGTTCTCCTGCACGGCCTCAAAGATCTGCAAAAAGCCCTGCTGCCAGGTGTCGTAGGTCTTTTTGCCCTCCAGTGCCCGCTTGGCGTCCTCCACGCAGGTCCACTCCACCAGGTCGTAGATGTCCTTGAAGTGGTAATAGAAGGTCATGCGGCTGATGCCGCAGTCCTCGGTGATGTCTGTGACGGTGATTTTACTCAGGGGCTTCTGGAGCAAAAGATGCTTCAGCGACGCGGACAGCGCCCGCTTGGTGATCTGTGACATAAGCCCGCCCTCCTGCCGGATTTCTATATTTTCGTATATTATAGCACGGTTTCCCCGCCGACAGGAGAGAAAATCTTGAATTTTCTGTAAATCCCGCCCCCGCGCCGCCATTACCTTCCGGCGCCGGCCGGGGTATCATGGGGCTGCGCAAAGCCCCGCCGGGCCGGGCCGCGCATTTCAGGCGGGAAAACCGCACATTTCAGGCGGATGCTCCCACAAAGCGGCGCGGAGGTGCTACAGTAAGCGCGAAAGCTTATAAAGACCCATCCGGGGGCGCCCCCGGACCTGCAGGGGGTTCCCCTGCAGGACGCCCTCTGCCCGCCGGAGGCAGGCTACAGGCAGGGAAAGAAACCGAAGGAGGAGACCTATGAAGAAACAATTCTTGAGCAGGCTCATGGTCCTGGCACTGTGCCTGATGCTGCTGCCTACGGCGGCACTGGCAGCGGGCGAGACCGAGAGGGGCGGCGGAGCGCATGAGCACTACCTCTGCGGCGGCACGGAATGCACCGGCGTGGGCAGCCATACGGAGGGCGGCGGCCAGACCGTCTTTGGCAAGAAGCTGACGAGCGATCATAATGTTTTACAGGTTGACGGAACAGGTCTCGATAAAACTACCGTTGATGGCCGAGCCTACTATGCTTTGCCTGCGGGCAGCTATTATCTGGACGGCGATGTAGCGCTGGAGCATACGATCCTGATTCCGGAGAACACGGCCGTCAATCTCTGCCTGAACGGCCACAGCATCACCAGCAATGATCTTCATGCCATTCTTGTTGGATCGCAGGGCATCCTCACGCTGTCGGACTGCAAGGGCGGCAGGAGCGAAGACGGTAAGATCTCTCAGGTCAGCGGGGGCTACAGCGTGGAGCTGAGGTCTAAGGCCGCCTTCAGCATGTACGGCGGCAGCATCTCCGGCAACCGTGGCGGCGGCGTGAATGCAGATGCGGACACCACCTTCAGCATGTACGGCGGCACTGTCTCCGGCAACGGCGGCCGCGGTGTGCAGGTGTCCGGCACCTTCAACATGTACGGCGGCAGCATCTCCGGCAACCGCGGCGGCGGCGTGCATGTAGAGGCGCCCTACAAAAATTACCAAGGCGGCACCTTCACGGTCTCCGGCGCGGTCACTGTCACAGGCAATACGGTAAGCGGCGCGGCCAGCAACGTCTATCTGCCCAGCGGCAAGACCATTACCATCGGCACGGACGGGTTTGCTGCCGGCGCGCAGATCGGCGTAACCACCGGGAGCAAGCCCACGGGCAGCGGTACCGTCCCTGTTGCCGCCGGCGCGGCTGCTGGCACGAATTACAGCACCATTATCACCAGCGACGACAGCAAATATCAGATCACATACGACATCACTGATGCGTCCAAACTGGTGCTGACTGCGCCCGTGGAGGAGCACACGCACTGCATCTGCGGCGCGGAGCACAGGAACATCGGCAGCCATAAGGAGGCCACGCAGACCGTCTTTGGCACCAAGCTGTGGATGGACGGCGGCACGCTGAAGAAGGGGAACGAGGACTGGACGAAGGGCACGGTCAAACGAGCTGACGGAGGTACTGACTCGAGCAAGGGGTATGTTCTTACAGAGGGCGCTTATTATCTGGACACTGACCTTACGCTTACTGGCGCGGCCATCCTGATCGACGGTGATGTCAGGCTCTGCCTGAACGGCAAGACCATTGATCGTGCAAACGGAAACGCGGCTCTTGACTACGTGATTTGGGTCCTTGGCAAAAACAATGCGCATCTGACCCTGACCGACTGCAAAGGCGGCGGTAAACTCACGGGCGGTAAATACGGCGGCGTAGACGTATTCGGCTCCTGCACGTTGGATATGTTCGGCGGCATCATCACCGGCAACGAGTACAACGGCGGCGTAAACGTCGGTCAAAACGGAACGTTTAACATGTACGGCGGCAAGATCACCGGCAACAGTGCTGACTATGGCGGCGGCGTATATAACGGCGGTACTGTCAACATGTACGGCGGCGAGATTACCGGAAACAGTGCGAAGAACTATGGCGGCGGTGTATATATGGAGGCGTCCATGGGGAATTATCAAGGCGGCATCCTCAATGTCTCCGGCGCGGCGAAGATCACCGGGAACACGGTGAACAACAAGCCGAACAACGTCTATCTGCCCAAGGCCAACAGCACCCTGATCGGCGTCACCGGCGCGCTCACCGGCGAGATCGGCGTGACCCCGAAAGAATGGCCCAAGAGCATGACGGTTATCGCCTCGGGGGTCAAAGCGGCGACCGGCGGGGCGCATTACGACATGACAAAAGAGGATACGGCCTGCTTCCGCAGCGACAACAGCGATTACGAGATCAGTCTTCAGAGTAACAATGTCGTGCTTGCCAAGAAGCCTGACCCCAAAGAAGACCCGACCATCACCGCGCCCACGGCCAGGAGCGGCCTTGTCTACAACGGCCAGCCGCAGGAGCTGATCAGCGCGGGAAGCACCACCGGCGGCACCATGCAGTACAAGCTGGGTGACGGTACATACGACACCGCCCTTCCCACCGCGCAAAACGCGGGCACCTACACCGTTTGGTATAAGGTCGTAGGCGATGATGCCTACAACGATGTGGCGGAGCGGAGCATTACCGTATCTATGGATAAAGCCAAGCTCAGCGGCACACCTGCATTTACTAAGGTGACTGCGGCGGGCAAGACTTTGAAAGATGTGACCCTGACCAAGGCTGACGGTTGGCCTGACGGTAAATTTGAATGGGGCAACGGTGTGCTTGGTGAGGATGAAACCGCGCCGCTTGTGCAGGGCAAGGAATATTCGTGGCTGTATATTGCGGATAACCATTACGCAGCGGGCACAGTAGTGCCGTGGCCGGCTGGCGGCAGCACGCCCTCCGGCGGCGGCGGTTCTCCCGTCGGCAGCGGCGTTATCAGGGTCGAGACGCGCACCAACCCCGACGGCTCCGTCACCACCACTGAGACGTGGGCGGACGGCACGGTGACCGAGACGACCACGGGCAAGGACGGCGGCACCACCAGGACCACAACCAGAATGGACGGCAGCTCCGTGACCGAGAGCAGCTCCGCCAACGGCACGACCGGCACAGTCAGGACTGACGTAAACGGCAGGACCGAGGCCGCGGTCAGGGTCAGCGGGAAGGCCGTCGAGGACGCAAAGAAGAGCGGCGAGGCGGTCAGGGTGCCGATCGAGGTCGAGGCCGGAGAGAACAGCAGCAGCGCCCCGACCGTGAAGGTCGAGCTGCCCGGGAACGCGGGCGAGACGGAGATTGAAATTCCCGTCAGCGGCGTGAACAGCGGTACGGTGGCGGTCATCGTCCACCCCGACGGCACGGAGGAGATTGTCAAGAATTCCAAGCCGACCGAGGTCGGCGTCCAGCTGACCGTGAACGGCAATACGACCATCAGAATTATCGACAACTCCAAGGACTTCATCGACACGCGCAGCCACTGGAGCCGCGACGAGGTGAACTTCGTCGCCTCGCGCGAGCTCTTCATCGGCGTGGGCGACAACCTCTTCGGCGTGAATCAGTCCATGACGCGCGGCATGGTGAACACCGTGCTGGCCCGTCTCGCGGGCGTCGATACCACGCCCAAGGCCGGACAGAAGTGGTATGAGGTCGGCACCGAATGGGCCAAGAGCAAGGGCATCACGGACGGCACCGACCCCGAGGCAAGCGTGACGCGCGAGCAGCTTGCAACGCTGCTTTACCGCTTCTATGGTTCTCCCGCGGTCAGCGGCACGCTGAGCTTTGCGGACGCGGGGGCGGTCAGCGGTTACGCGCAAAACGCGATCCTTTGGGCGGCGCAGAACGGCATCATGAACGGCGTCGGAAACGGACGCATCGCGCCGATCGCGGACGCCCAGCGCGCGCAGGTCGCCGCCATGATGGCAAGATGCCTGAAGAACGTCGGATAAAGACGAATCCGGCACGATAAAGGAGGGGCGGCCTATCGGGCCGCCCCTCCTTCATCCCCGCCCCCCGCGCTGCCATTGCTTTCCGGCGCCGGCCGGGATATAATGGAGCTGCGCAAAGCCCCGCCGGCGGCGGGCGCTCCGCCCCCTCCGGGGCGGTACCCGCAACCCCACACACGCAACAGGAGGATGCCCCATGGTCTGCAATCTTTGCCCCCGGCGCTGCGGCGCCCTTCGCACCCCCGAGCGGGGGGAGGGCTGCTGCCGCGCGCCGGACGCCCTGATGGTGGCCCGGGCGGCGCTCCACCTGTGGGAGGAGCCCTGCCTTTCCGGGACAAACGGCGCCGGGACTGTCTTTTTCTCCGGGTGCAGCCTTGGGTGCCGGTTCTGCCAGAACGGGCCAATCAGCCACGAAAATTTCGGCAAGGTCGTCTCGGAGGCGCAGCTGCGCGCCATCTTCGCCCGGCTTGCCGCCCAGGGCGCCCACAACATCGAGCTTGTCACCCCCACCCACTTCACCCACATCCTCGCCCGGGTGCTGGAGGAGGGCGTGCCCGGCGGTCTGCCCGTGGTGTGGAACAGCGGCGGGTACGAGTCCGTCCCGGCCCTGCGGCTTCTGGAGGGCAAGGTTGACATCTACCTGCCGGATTTGAAATACCTCACGCCGGAGCGCGCCGCCCGCTACTCCGCCGCCCCCGACTACCCCCGGGCGGCTGCGGCGGCCATTGAGGAGATGTACCGCCAGCGGGGCCCGGTGCGCATGGAGGGGGAGCTTCTCAAAAGCGGGGTGGTCATCCGCCACCTGATGCTCCCCGGCGGCCTTGCCGAGGCAAAGCGGGTGATGGACTATGTCGCCGCCGCCTTCCCGCCGGGGGCGGTGCTCTTCTCCCTCATGGCCCAGTATACCCCAATGGGGGACCTGTCCGCCTGCCCCGAGATCGGCCGCGCTCTGCGCCCGAGCGAGGTGCGCGCCGCCCGGCAGTACATGGCGGATCTGGGCCTTTCGGGCTACGTGCAGGACCTGGAATCGGTGGGCGAGGGCTTTACCCCCGCCTTTGACCTCACCGGGGTTTAGGCCCCGGCCCGCCCCGGCAAATTTCAAAAAGTCCTTGCAATCATCGGCAGGATATGCTATCATACTTTTTACTTGTACGGGCTTTTTGCGCCCATTTTGTTAAATTCACCGTGAAAGGTTGGAACCGCTATGTCCATTCCCGCTCTCATTTTGTCCATCATTTTCTTTATCCTTGCGCTGGTCCTGGTGGTGGTGGTCACCTTCCAGTCCGGCAAGACCAACGGCCTGTCCGGCGTGTTCGGCGGCAGCAGCGACACCTTCCTTGCCAAGAACAAGGCCAAGAGCATGGACGCGCGCCTGGCCAAGATCACCAAGTGGGTGGCCATCGCCTTCGTGGTGCTGGCCCTGGTGCTGTGCTTCCTGCTGTAATCCTTGCGCGAAATGAAAACGGCGCGGCCCTGCGGGGCCGCGCCGTTTTGCCGCGCAAAAAGGGCCCGCCGGCATGTGCCGGCGGGCCCTTTTGATTTCGTTCTGCCTTATTCGATGGCGATCTTCTTGCTGCCGGCGACCTCTGCCGCGCCGACCTTGGGGATCTCAAGATGCAGGATGCCGTCCTCATACCTGGCGGACACAGCCTCCGGGCGCACGTCGCCCACATAGAAGCTGCGGGAGCACTGCCCGGCGTACCGCTCCTGGCGGATGTACCGGCCGGCCTTGTCGGTCTCGTCCTTATCAAGGCCCTTGGCGGCGCTGATGGTCAGATAGCCGCCGTCCAGCTCCACCGACACCTCGTCCTTCTTGAAGCCGGGCAGGTCGATGTCCATCTCATAGCTGCCGTCCAGCTCCTTCACGTCCGTTTTCATCAGGTTCTTGGCGTGCTTGCCATAGAGCGCGTCGCGAGCGGGGAAAAAGTGCTTCTCAAAAGAATCACCGAAGAAATCGTCAAACAGGTTTTCACTCCAAATGCTCGGTAACATAGTAATTCCTCCTTGTCATGCTTCCTTGCATTGCCGGGCGGGGGGCTTTTCTGTTCCCTCCTCCCTGGTACGGCTTCATCATAGCACCGATTTTAGCACTGTCAATAGCAGAGTGCTAAAGTTCACAAAGAAAGACATGTTTGTTCACAAAATATGCGATTTTCAAGGAGAATTACTTCTGATAAGTTTCAGGCGTCCGGCCGCTCTGTCTCCAGCCCCTCCGCCTCTGCCGCCAGCTCCGCCGGGGTGTAGAGGACGCAGAGCACCTCCAGCATGGCCTTGGTGCTCATGCGCTCGGGAAGGCCCAGGCGGCGCAGCAGCGCACGGCGGCGCGCGCCGCTCTCCGGCGTGCCGGAAAGGCCCAGCAGGTAGAGGTCGGCGGGGGTCAGGGCGGCGCGCGGCGGCTTTGGCGCGTCCGGCGTCTCATCCTCAAAGGTGGCTCCGGCGCGCTCCAGGGCGGCAAGGATCACCCGGGGGGACACCCCCTCCACCCCCAGCTTGCCCTCCCGGCCGGGGGCGCGCTTGCGCCGCTCCTTGCCGTAGATGTCGGGGATGTAGGCGTGCTTGACCTGCCCGGGGGGCAGGGTGCCCTTGAGATAATTGCGGATGACAAAGCCCGCGCCGTCGGGGTCGGTGAAGATGATGAGCCCCCTCTTTTCCGCCAGGCGGCGCAGCAGGGCGAGCTTCTCCCCGTCCCGGAACACGCCGAAGCCGCCGGTCTCCAGAATGACGGCGTCCACCACCTGGGAGAGGGTATTCTTGTCGTAGCGCCCCTCCACCACGATGGCCTCCCGCACCCGCCTCATACGATCACCTTCCGCCCGGCGGACAGCTCCAGCAGCAGGGCGATGAGCAGCTCCTGAGGGTCGCCCCCGCCACTTTTCATGGCAAGGTCGGTCTCAGCGCAGCGGCGCACCGCGTGGCGGCACCAGGGCAGGGAGAATTTGGCCGCCGCGTCCAGAATGCGGTCGGCCTGATAGCTGTGACGCATGGCCCACATATCCATAAACGCCTCTCGGTCGCGCCCCGCGTCCAGGAACAGCCGGGCGGAGTAGAGCTGCCGCAGGTACTTGCCCATAACGGCCAGGATCATGATGGGGGGCTGCTGGTCGTGGAGCAGGTCGGCGAGCACCAGCGCCGCCCGGTCGAAGTCCCGGCGGGCCATGGCGTCGGTCATGCGGAACACCACCGCCTCCATCTGGGGCACGGCCACGGCGTCGATGTCCTCCCGGGTGACCCGCTGGGCCTTGGCGTAAGCGGCGATCTTGCCGATCTCGGAGACGAGGTTGGTCATCAGATCGCCGCACAGGAAGATAAGATAGCGGGCGTCTTCGGTGTCGATGGTGTGGCCGGCGGCGCGGAAGCGGCGCACGATCCAGTCGGTCAGGTCGCCCTGCTCCTGCCGGGCAAAGTTCACCACACTCCCCCACTCCTTCAGCAGGGCGGCGAGCTTGGAGCGCCCGTCCGCCTTATAGGGCAGCAGGTCGTATACGAACACCACGCAGCAGTAGTCTGGCAGCTGCCCCAGCAGGGTGAGGATCTTGCTGCGCTGCCCCTCCCCGCCGTCGAAGAGGTCGAAATCCGTTACCTCCACCAGGGTGCGCTCACTCATCATAGGCAGGCAGTCCACCGCCTGCTCCAGCCACTCCGCCGTGCAGTCCCTGCCCTGGGCGGTGTGGAGGTTGAAGTCCTCCAGCCCCGCGGGCAGCAGAGCCTTCTCGATCTCCCGGAGGTAGTAGGCGCGCAGATAGGCCTCCTCCCCATGGAGCACATAGAGCTTTCCCAGCGTCCCGGCCTTCAAATCGGCCTTGAGGGCGCGCAGGGCCTCCCGGCTGTTGTCCTTATCTTTCGCTTTGGGCGGCATAGCCATCACTCCTCACTTCAATGGTAACGGTTCCCATGGTGTCGGTCCGGTAGACGCTGATTCCCCGCCCCTCCAGGCGGCGGAGGGTCTCGTCCGACGGGTGACCGTAGGTGTTGTAGCCTACCGATATGATGGCAAGCTCCGGGCGCAGCGCGTCCAGCAGCTGCTCCGAGGTGGAGCCGGCCGAGCCGTGATGGCCCGCCAGCAGCAGCTCGATATCAGGCAAATCGCAGTATTTGACCAGCATGCGCTCCACAAAGGCGTCCGCATCGCCGGTGATGAGCACGTCAAATTCCCCGGCTGTGCACAGGGCGAACAGCCCCTCCTCGTTGGAGGTGCCGCTGCCCAGGGGCGGATAAAGGGTGAGCGTCGAGCGGCCCAGGGTCTGCCGGGTCTGCTCCCCCACATAGAGCACCTGCGCCCCCTCCTCCGCCGCCAGGGCAAAGACGGTCTGGGCCCGCTCGCCGCAGGTCTCCAGCGCCGGGACGGCCAGAGTGCCCACCTCCATGCGGGCAAAGAGCTGCTCCACGCCGTTGCAGTGGTCGGCGTCAAAATGGGTGAGCACCAGCAGGTCCAGGCGCTTCATCCCCATGGAGGCAAAGTAGTCCGCGGCGGCGTCGCCCGCGTACTCCCCGCTGCTGCTGCCGCAGTCCACAAGGCAGGCGCGCCCGCCGGAGACAAGGGCTGTCGCCGCGCCCTGGCCCACGTCCAGCACCGCCACCGTCAGGTCCGCCCGGACCGTACCGCCCCGGGTGAAGAGCAGCGCCGCGGCAAGCAGGACGCCCAGGCAGGCCGCCGGGACAGCCGGGCGCACCCGCTGCCGCCGGAATGCGAAGCCAAGTGCCAGGAACAGGTAGACCGCCCCCAGCCACAGAAGGTAATAGGGGTTCGTGCCGGGCACGCTTGCCAGGTTCCATCCTCCCAGGGCGGAGGTGACCCACAGAATGTACCGCCCCGGCAGCGCCGCGATGCCGCCCAGCGCCGCCGCCCCCGGCCAGAGCACCCCCGCCGCGCCCACCGCCAGGGCCAGCAGGAAAAAGAGGGACACCGCCCACAGAATAAGGAGGTTTGCCAGCGGGAACACCAGGGAGATGCGCCCGAAGTAGAGGCACAGCAGCGGCGCGGTGAACGCCATGGCCCCGAGGCTGATGGAGACCGACGCCGCGCCGGCGCTCCAAAGCCGGGCCGCCCACCGCCGCCAGAGGGCGCCGTCCCTCTCCCGGAACCGCTCCAGCCCATGGGTCAGCCGGGCCTCCAGCGCTTCGGCGCACGCCATGAGCCCCGCCACCGAGGTGAAGGAGAGCTGCAGGCTCACACTGCCCGCGGCATAGGGGTTGAGGACAAGGAGCGCCAGCAGGGCAAAGCCCAGGCTCGTGGGGCCGTCCTCATCCCGCCCGGCAATGGGCGCCGCGAGCAAAACCGCCTGCATGAGCACCGCGCGCAGGGCCGACGGGCTCGCCCCGGCCATCAGGGCATAGAAGAGCAGCAGCGGAATGGCCGCCGCAGCGTAGCGCCGCCGCCGGCACAGGCGCAGCACCACCGCCGTGAGGAAGGCCACGTGCATACCCGATACCGCCACCGTATGGGCCACCCCCGCCCGCTCCATGGCGGTGGTGGTCTGCCGGGAAAGGCCGGAGCGGTCCCCGGTGAGAATGGCCACGGCCAGAGGCGCGGTCTCGCCGGGGAAGGCCCGGTAAAGGCTCTCCTTCAGGGCCCGGGCGCACCGCGCGGGGAGGTCGCGCAGGCTGTCCCCATGGCCGGTCTGCGTCACCGCACCCTTGCAATAGCCCAGCAGAAAAATGCCCTTGGCGGTATAATAGGTGGTCTCGTCCCCCCGCCGCCGGTCGGAGGGGCGCAGGGCGGCGGTGAAGGCCACACGGTCGCCGGGGACAAGGGCGCCCCAGTCCTCGCCGCCGTACACCAGCACATCCGGGGCGGCAAGGCCGCCGTCCAGCGCCACCACGGCGCTGTATCCGCCGGCGGCGGTGCTCTGGGGATAGGCGCGCACACAGCCCGCAAGGGCAAGCTCCTGCCCGGCCATGGCGTCCGCCGGGGCGCGGAACACCGCCGTCCACAGGGAAAACCAGCCCAGGGCCGCCCCAAGGCCCAGGCAGACGGCCAGGGTACGCCGGACCGCATCGGCAAGGGCACGCCGGAGGGCACGCCGCCGCCCCAGAAGCAGCACGGCGGCAGAACCCAGCGCCAGAAGGGCGGCGAGGGCGCCCAGCACCGGCCCGGCCGCGCCGGAGACATAGCACAGCACCAGGCACATGGCCCCAAAGCCGGAGGCAAACCACGCAAGCCGCCGCATTTTACCGCCCCTCCCTTCCGTCCGCGGCGCCCTCCGGGGCCGCAGGCTGATGTTTTCTCTATTTTAGCCGGTTTGCGCCCCGCCGTCAATCCGCGCCGCGGTCACATTTCCCCTTGCGCCCCGGCGCCGGGGCAGGTATACTACACCATAGAAAAACTGCACCTGTAGGAGGGCTCGCCCATGAAACGCATCCTGCTGCTCACCACCGGCGGAACCATCGCCTCCCGGCCCACGGCGGAGGGCCTGGCCCCCGGCCTTGGCGGCGCCGAGCTGGCCCACCGGCTCTACGGCCTTGCCGAGCACTATGAGCTCACCGTCCGGGACGTGCTGAAGCTGGACTCCTCCAACATCCAGCCGGAGGAGTGGCGGCTCATCGCCCAGCGGGTTTACGAGGCCTACCCCCACTTCGACGGCATCGTCATCACCCACGGCACCGACACCATGGCCTACACCGCGTCGGTGCTCAGCTACATGCTGCTGGGCATCCCCATCCCGGTTGTGCTCACCGGCGCCCAGCTGCCCATTGAGCACCCCCTGTCCGACGGGCCGGACAACCTGCGCACCGCCTTCGCCATGGCCGCCTCCGGCCGGGGCGGCGTGTTCCTGGCCTTCGACCGCAAGATTATCCTGGGCTGCCGGGCGGTCAAGACCCACACCACCAACTTCAAGGCCTTCGACAGCGTCAACTATCCCCTGGTAGGCCAGGTCAGCGGCGCGGGCCTCACCCTGCGGGAGAGCGCCATCCCCGTCCACGGCGGTCCCTGTCTGCTGCGGGACTCCCTGTGCCCCGAGGTTTTCCTCATCAAGCTCACCCCCGGCCTCAACCCGGAGATTTTCGATGTGCTGCTGCGCATGCACTACCGGGGCATCGTCATCGAGGCCTTCGGCGCCGGCGGGCTGCACTTTATCCGCCGCAACCTCATCGAAAAGCTCCACACCGCCGCCCGCGCGGGCATCTCCGTTGTGGTATGCAGCCAGTGCCTCTACGAAAGCAGCGATTTCACCCTCTATGAAACGGGCCACAAGGCCCTCTCCCAGGGGGTCATCCAGGGGTACGACATGACCACCGAGGCCGCGGTGACCAAACTCATGTGGGCCCTGGGCCAGACCGATGACCCGGAGGAGATCCGCGCCCTCTTCGCCCGCAGCCTTGCCGGCGAGCGCTCCGGCGGGGTGTAAGGCCCTCTCCCATCCGGCGCCGCCGCGCCTTGCCGGGCCCCGCGCCCCCGGCTCTCCCACGCTTCAAAAACGCGAACCCCCGGCAGCAGGCCCTGTGCCCGCCGCCGGGGGTTCGATTCTGAGCAGTCAGCTTACTTTCTCCCGTGGAGAATGGGCGAGAGGGGCTTGTAGATCACAAAGCACACCGCCGCCGTCAGCAGACCCTTCACCAGGTTGAAGGGCAGATTAAACACCGTCAGGCACTCCAGAAGGCCGTTGACGGAGGGGCGGATCTTCTGGTAGAGGGCAATGATCTGGTCAAGGGGCAGACCGTAAAACACCACATAGGCGGGGTAAGAGATAAAGTAGTTGATGGGCACGGACACCACAGCCATGATGACAGCCCCCGCCAGCGAGCCCAGCACGGCGCCCCTGCGGCTTTTACGATGCTTATAGATGAGCCCCGCCGGCAGGCAGAAGGCCGCCCCCAGCAGGAAGTTGCACAGCTCCCCCGCGCCGTTGGTGGAGGTGATGAGCAGGTGGATCAGGTTTTTCACCAGGCACACCACCACCCCGTACAGCGGCCCCAGGGCGAAGGAGGCCAGCAGGGCGGGCAGCTCGGAAAAGTCCATCTTTACAAAGGGCGGGATGAGGGGGACGGAAAAGTCCAGGAACATGAGCACAAAGGCCACGGCGGAGAGCATGGCGCACACCGCCAGGGCACGGGCCCGGCTGCGCTTCCGGGGTCTGGCTGCGGATACTGCGGTTGACATAAAAATTCCTCCTATAAAAGTATGAAACACCTGAATGCCGGTCTTACAGGTGCAACCACTTTGCATGGGAGGAGCTGCACATCTTCTTCCATCCGGACTTAACGCAAGCGCACGGCCAAATCGGCCTGCCGCCTGCCCTTACCGTTGGCCCCGGAGTTTCACCGAGTCGGCTGCTTGACGCAGTTCGCGGGCTATACCGCCAGTGGGGAATTTCACCCCGCCCTGAAGACGCTGATTCACTTGTTTCTCTCGCCGGCGGGGCAGCCGCGCCGCCCTCCCCGGCCTTGTGAACATTATAACACTCTTTTCCCGTTTTGCAATCCCCCTGCGCAAATTTTTCTCCGGCCGCGCAAAAACATTTGTTCTATTTTTCTCTTGACATCCGCCGCGCCTTCCTGTAAGCTTTTGGAAAAAGGCCGGGCGGACTGTCCCGGCCCCGGAAAGGAGGCCGGCCTATGCCGCCCCAATATACACCGGAGCAGCGCGCCGCCACCTGCTGCTTTACCGGCCACCGCCCGGGAAAGCTCCCCTGGGGAACCAACGAGGCTGACGCGCGCTGCGCCGCCCTCAAGGAGAGCCTGCTGCGGGAGATTCAGGGCCTCTACCGCGCCGGATACCGGCACTTTATCTCGGGCATGGCCCGGGGGGCAGACCTCTATTTTGCTGAGGCCGCCCTTGCGCTGCGCCCCGGCTGCCCCGGCCTTGTGGTGGAGGGGGCAGCCCCCTTCCCCGGCCAGGCGGACCGCTGGCCGGGGGCGGAACGCGCGCGCTGGCAGCACATCTGGGCGGAGTGCGACATGCAGACCGTGGTCCAGCCCTTCTACAGCCGCTGGTGCATGCAGCGGCGCAACCAGTACATGGTGGATCGCTCCGCCGCGGTGCTCTCCGTGTTCGACGGCACCCCCGGCGGCACCATGCACACCCTCAACTACGCCATGGAGCGGCGGCTGGACATCCTCCTGCTGGACTTAAACCGCCCGGGAGCCCCGGCGGTGCGCCTGGAGCCGTAGCGCCCTGGGGCAAAAGCCGCCCCGTGCCCTGCGCCCTTCCGAAAAATGCGCATTTTGCCCCGGAAAAGCTGTTGACAAACCGTGGACGGTCTGATATACTGTCAGAGCAAAAGAAAGCAGGAGTGGCGCCGCCGTCCTCACCCCCAGCCGCAGGCGAAGGGGTCAACATGGAACTTTTCCCGCGGGAATCCGCGGGTGGTTTTTGTGGATGTGGGTGCTTTTTCTGCACCCGCATTATTTTTTAGGAGGTGCTCTGCCATAGCTAACGCGACCCATCAGATCAACGAAGAGATCCGCGACCGCGAGGTTCGTCTTATCGGCGCCGACGGCGACCAGCTGGGCGTCATGTCCGCCGCCGAGGCACAGCGTGTTGCCGACGAGGCCGGGCTGGACCTGGTCAAGATCTCTCCTGCCGCAGTTCCCCCCGTATGCAAGCTCATGGATTACGGCAAGTTCCGCTTTGAGCAGAGCAAACGGGAGAAAGAGGCCAAAAAGAACCAGCACGTGGTGGAGATCAAAGAGATCCGCATGTCTCCCGGCATCGACATCGGCGACTTCAACACCAAGCTGCGCAACGCCCAGAAATTCCTGGCCGACGGCAACCGGGTCAAGGTCACGGTTCGCTTCCGCGGCCGTGAGATGGCGCACACCGACATCGGCAGGAAGCTGCTCCTCGACTTTGCCGAGCAGTGCGGCGAGCTTTCCGTCATGGACAAGGAGCCCAAGCTGGAAGGCCGCCACATGAGCATCTTCCTCTCCGCCAAAAGCGGAAAGCCCGCAAAGCAGTAAGCCCTCCGCGGCATCGCCCGCGGCCACATCAACGTGAAAAGGAGATAACCACCATGCCTAAGATCAAGACCCACAGTGGCGCGAAAAAGCGCTTTAAGCTGACCAAGAGCGGCCTCGTCAAGCGCGGCCAGACCAAGCGCCGCCACCTGCTCAACGGCCACGGCAAGACCACCAAGCTCAAGAGAGGCCTCCGGAAGAGCGCCTACGCCGACGTGACCAACCAGGCCACCGTCAAGCGCATGATCCCTTATAAATAATCAAACGATCTACTCACATATAGGAGGCTGAACGACAATGGCAAGAGTCAAAGGCGCGATGATGACGCGCAAGCGCAGAAATAAGGTCCTCAAGCTGGCCAAGGGCTACTGGGGCGCCAAGAGCAAGCA
>CAKUIM010000020.1 GCA_934660965.1 uncultured Oscillospiraceae bacterium
GCCTGCCGCCTTCATCCCTCCAAGACCCCGCTTCCGCGGTGCCCCGTCCGTCAGGCGCTCGATTAATATACCAAACTTTCCCCTGCTTGTCAACACCAAACTTCAACTTTTTCCGACTTTTTTCATTTTCGCCCCCGCGTTGCTTTTCCCCTTCCCCTATGCTACAATACAATATAAATCCATCAAACCTAAAGGAGGTGACGCGGATGCCCATCCGAATCCCGGACGCCCTGCCCGCCACCGGCATCCTGGAAGGCGAGAATATCTTCGTCATGACGGAAAACCGCGCGCTTCATCAGGATATCCGGCCGCTGAATCTGCTGATCCTCAACCTGATGCCCACCAAGATTGTCACTGAGACGCAGCTGCTGCGCAAGCTCTCCAACACCCCCCTTCAGGTCCACGTCCAGCTGCTCCAGACCGCCAGCCATGTCTCCCAGAATACAGACTTTCAGCATCTCAATTCCTTCTACACCTCCTTCGACCAGGTGCGCGGCGAGCGCTACGACGGTATGATCATCACCGGCGCGCCGGTGGAGAATATGGATTTCTGCGACGTGGACTACTGGGACGAGCTGTGCGAGATCATGGACTGGACCCGCACCCACGTCCACTCCACCCTCCACGTGTGCTGGGGCGCCCAGGCGGGGCTTTACTATCACTACGGCATCCCCAAGTACTCGCTGCCCGAAAAGCTCTCCGGGGTGTTCGCCCACACCGCTGTCAAGAAAAACTCGCCCCTGTTCCGCGGGTTTGACGATGTCTTTTATATCCCCCACTCCCGCCACACGGAAAATCGCGCGGAGGACATCCTGCGCCGGCCGGAGCTGGAGCTGCTGGCCGTGTCGGAGGAGGCCGGGGTGTTCGCGGTGAAAAGCCGGGACAACCGCCGCTTTTTCATCACCGGCCACCCGGAGTACGACCCCGACACCCTGTCCCAGGAGTATTTTCGGGACCGGGACAGGGGCCTGGCTGTCCCGCTGCCCCGGCACTACTTTCCCGGCGACGACCCCGCCCGGGCGCCCATGGTGAACTGGCGCAGCGCCGGTCAGCTGTTCTACAACAACTGGCTCAATTATTACGTCTACCAGACCACGCCCTACGACCTTCAGCAGATTGCCGGAGAGGGCTGACCCCCCAGCGCCCGCCCCGCAGCGGCGCCCACCATATAAAAGGAGACCTTTCCATGAACATTCCCGCACTGCGCGCCGACCTTCTGACTATATCCGCCTACAAAGATCTTCTGGATGAGCCGACGATGGGCCAGACGCTTTGGCTGCTCTCCACCCTCTCCGAGAGGGAGGGTGAGGCCGCCTTAGACGCCTACACCGGCCTCTTCTATTCCCTTAAGTCCGCCGGCTTTCCGGGCCTTGGCGCCTACCTTGCCCACGCCCTGCGCTGGAGCGAGGGCCCCTACCCCAGCCTTGCGGCGGCCGGCGGCGAGGATACCGCCCTTTCTGACGCGGCCCGGCGCGATGTGGATGCCTTTGCCCGGCTCTCCGCCGTCTCCGGTGAGGAATGGGCCGCCGCCCTGTCCGGCGTTCTGGGCGAGGCGTTCGGCCAGGCGCTTGCCACCCTTCCCAGGCTGGAGGACTGCGTCCCCTTCTCCTTCGAGGGCCTGACGGAGCTCTACCGCGTCCAGGGTGCCGGGAAATTTGCCCGCTACCGTGCCTTTGTCTGGGAGGACGGCGCGCTCATCCCAGTGTCACGCCCCGACTGCCCCGGCGCGGACGAGCTGCTGGGCTATGAGCGGCAGCGCGCCGCCGTGGCGGACAACGCCCGCTCGCTGCTTGCCGGCCGGCGGGTGAACAACGTGCTGCTCTACGGCGAGAGCGGCACCGGCAAGTCCGCCGCCGTCAAAAACCTGCTCACCCTGCCCGGCATGGAAGAGCTGCGCATCATCGAGGCGGACAAGAGCGACCTTGCCGGCCTGCCCGCCCTCATCCGCAGCCTGGACGGCCGGCGGCAGAAGTTTATTCTCTTCATCGACGACCTGGCCTTCGACCGGGACGATGCCTCCTACTCCATCCTCAAGACCATCCTGGAGGGCGGGCTGGAGCGCCGGCCGGACAACGTGGCGGTGTACGCCACCTCCAACCGCCGCCACCTGGTGCGCCAGACTTTCTCCGACCGCGCCGGAGACGAGGTGGACCGCAACGAAACCATCCAGGAAAAGACCTCCCTGGCCGACCGCTTCGGGGTGCGCATCCGCTTCGAGTCCCTGACCAAGCCGGAATACCTGGCCACGGTGGACATGCTCGCCGAACGGCACGGCGTCACCATGGACCGGGAGGAGCTCCACCGGCAGGCCGTGGCCTGGGAGCGGCTCCACGCCGCCCAGACCCCCCGCTCGGCCCTGCAGTTCATCCTCTCCCTGACGCAGTAAGCAAGCAAAAACCTCCGGCGTGCCGCGGCGCGCCGGAGGTTTTTCCATCTGTATCTAAACTGTTTACTCGCTGCGCAGGGCCTCTACGGGGTCCTTTTTCGCCGCGCCCCGGGCCGGGATAAGGCCCGCCAGCATGGTAAGCAGCGTGCTGATAGCCACAAGAACGACGCCGCCGGCCACAGGCAAAGACGCCTTGAGCCCCTCAATGCCGGTAAAGTGCAGCAGGATGGCGTTGATGGGGATGATGAGCGCCAGCGTGATGGCGATGCCCAGAATGCCCGCGCCAAGGCCCACGATCATGGTCTCGGCGTTGAATACCCGGGACACGTCCCGCTTGGAGGCGCCCACGGCGCGGAGGATACCGATCTCCTTGGTGCGCTCGAGCACCGAGATATGGGTGATGATGCCGATCATGATGGACGACACCACCAGGGAGATGGACACAAAGGCGATGAGCAGATAGCTGATGCCGCTGATGATGTCGGTGATGGAGCTCATGAGCAGGGCCACATAGTCGGTGTAGGTGATCTGCTCATCCTCGGCAAGGCCGCTGTTATACTCCCCGATGAGGTCGGCCACCCGGTCCTTGTCGGCAAAGGTGGCGGCATAGAGGCTGATGGCGGCGGGGCTGTCCGGGTCCACATAGCCCAGCAGATCCAGGTTTTTCTCATAGGTGGACCTGGAGCGGGTGGCGGGCATGTAGTTGTCATAAAGATAGACATACTGCTCCCCGGTGAGGGCCATGCCGGCGGCGTCCCCGTCCCCGGCGGCCAGGGCGGCGTCCAGCATGGCGGACAGCTCCCCGATGCTCATGGTCTCCAGCCGGGCCCGGACGCCCTGGGCATACTGCTCGCGCACCTGTCCGGCGACGGCCTCCTCCACCTGGGAGAAGAGCTGCTCGTCGCTCATGTCCGCGATGTAGGACGCGATGGTGGCCTCGTCCACCCCCATCTCCTGGGCGTACTGCGCCACGATCATCTCCTCGATGCCGGCGCGGGTCAGGCCGTCCATCTGGGCGTCCACCACGCTCCGGACATAGTCGGCGGCGGGCTGGCTCATGGCGTCGAGATAGGCCTCCGCCTTGGCCTGGCTGTCTAAACCGGAGAGGTAGTCCCGGATAAGCCGCTCCTTCTCGTCTGCGGCAGGCTCATCCTCCTCTCCGGTGGCAAAGGGCAGGCCCAGGAGCACGTCGGTGCCGGAGTCGGCCATCTGCTCCCGGACAACATCGGACTGGGCGGTGGCCTCGATGGCGTAATCGGTGAGGGCGCTGGTGTAGCCGATGGAGCCGGCCAGCATGGAGCCGCTGCCCATGGCGGCGTCGCCGTTGGGCCGGGCGATGCCCACCACGCGCAGGGTGGTGCCGATGTCGCCGCTGTTGTAGAGAAGCTCCAGCCCGGCCCGGGTGCCGGACAGGTCCGCGTAGGTGCCGGTTTGGGCGTCGTACTGATAGCGCTCGGAGGGGAGGATGAGCTTGAAGGTAGTGCCGCACAGCTCCTCATAGCTCCAGGCGCGGCTCTCCTCGGAGACGTCCTCGCCGTTTTGCAGGGCGTTGAGGGTGTCCTCCATCTCGCTGTGGGACATCAGTCCCAGGGCGTACAGCATCAGGTCGGACACCTCGTTGCTCTCGTCCACGAAGAGCACCACCTCGTCGCAGCGCTCCGGCCAGGAGCCGTAGAGCAGGTCGTAATTGTCCGTGACCTGCCCGGCGATGAGCGCGCCGTCCTCCCCGCTCATCAGCTCCTCCCAGACGTCCATGCTCTCATACATGGAGCCGAAGGAGCTGAAATAGCTGGAGTAGTCGCCGCCGTACATGACGGTCATGGCCTCCTCCATGAGGCTCATGACGTCGCTTTTGATGATCTCGCCGTTGGCATCCTTATTATAAATGTCAAAGGCGAAGTCATAGCCGTAGCGGATGGCGGCAAGCTGCGCGATCTCGTTGCCGTCCTGCTCCAGCCACGCCTTGAAGGACTTCAGGTCGTTGGTCACCGTCTCGGCGTTGAACATGGAGTCCATCAGGTCGAACATGACGGTGGAGGTGTAGACCCGGTCCAGGGCGCGTTCCGGCTCTGCCTCCTTTTTCGTGCCCATCAGGGAGGTGAGCATGGCGGACATGTCGACGCTCTCCGCCTCGATGGTGATGGGGTAGCTTGACAGGGTATCCTCCTGGACGCGGCTGATGTAGGCGTTGATGCCGGAGGACAGGGCCAGGATGAGGGCGATGCCGATGATGCCGATGGAGCCGGCAAAGCTTGTGAGCACCGTGCGGCCCTTCTTGGTCATCAGGTTATTGAGGGACAGGGACAGCGCCGTGAGGAAGGACATGGAGGTGTGCCGCCCGGTCTTTGCGCCCTTGCCCGTGACCGCCGGGGCGGCCGCCTCGGCGTGATAGGGGTCGGAGTCGCCGGTGACCCGCCCATCCTTGAGGGTGATGATGCGGGTGGAGTAGCGCTGGGCAAGCTCGGGGTTGTGGGTGACCATGATGACCAGCCGGTCCTTCGCCACCTCCCGGAGCAGCTCCATGACCTGGATGGAGGTCTCGCTGTCCAGCGCGCCGGTGGGCTCGTCCGCCAGGAGGATGTCCGGGTCGTTGATGAGGGCGCGGGCGATGGCCACCCGCTGCATCTGGCCGCCGGACATCTGGCTGGGCTTTTTATTCAGCTGGTCGCCCAGGCCCACCCGCTCCAGCGCCTCCTTCGCCCGGCGGCGGCGCTCCGCCTTAGATACCCCCGCCAGGGTCAGCGCCAGCTCCACGTTGGCCAGCACCGTCTGGTGGGGGATGAGGTTATAGCTCTGGAACACAAAGCCCACCGAGTGGTTGCGGTAGGCGTCCCAGTCGCTGTCCCTATACTCCTTGGTGGAGCGGCCGTTGATAATAAGGTCGCCGCTGGAGTAGCGGTCAAGTCCGCCGATGATGTTCAGCGTGGTGGTCTTGCCGCAGCCGGAGGGGCCCAGAATGGAGACGAACTCATTCTCCCGGAACTCCAGGTCGATGCCCCGCAGAGCCTCCACCGTGGTCCCGCCCACCGTATAGTTTTTGTGGATGTCCGATAGCTTCAGCATTTCGCTTTGTCTCCTTCGAAATACCGTTCGAGATAGTCAAGGGCGGCGTCCGCCGCCTCCAGCCCCCGCAGAAAATCCCGCCGCAGCGCCGCAGGCATGTCCGCAAAGGCGTCCTCATAGCGCTGGGCCCGCCGGCGGATGTCGGCCACGGCGGCCTCGCCCTTCTCCGTCAGGCTCAAGCCCACCACCCGCTCGTCCCGGGGGCTGCGGCTGCGCTTGAGGTAGCCCGCCGCCTCCAGCTTTTTGCACATGGTGGAGGTGTTGGCCTGGCCGATGTGCAGCCGCTCGCCGGCCTCGCCCACGCTCCTGGCACCGTCGGCCACCTGAAAGAGCAGGCAGCCCTGCAGCGGAGTGAGCCCGTCCTCCTGCACGATGGCGTTGATATGCCGCCCGGCTTTGGCCCGCAGGCGCTGAAAAATCGCCAGAGCCGCCAGGCGTTCCCTCCCGATTTCCATGCTTCCCGTCTCCTTTCAGCACCGTTTAAATATATATGCGCAACATATATTATGCCCCTCTCCCTCGCCTGTCAACACCATTTCCGCCCCCGGGAAAAAGGTTTACCGTTTGTCCACATTTTCCCCGCAAAAAGCGGGCCGCCACCCGGGCCGCCCGCTTTTCACCCTCTGCCTTACGCCAGGAATGCCACATCCGCGGCACAGACGAAATAGATGCGCGCTGTCTCGTCGCTTGCAAGCACCATCACCTTGCCCACAGTGCCCAGCAGCTCCACGTTGGAAAGGGCCAGATAACCCGCCGTGAGGGTGACCCGGCGGCTGAGATTGCTGCCGCCAAGGGCGGCGAGCACCCCGGCGGCGCAGCAGCACTCCTCGCAGCCGCAGCTGCACGCGCACTGATTGCAGGTGCTGGCGCAGGGGTTGAGCCGGGCGCTGAGATACCGCTTGAGCCGGCGGAAATTCCGCGCCGCCACTTCGGCCGCGGTAAGGTCTCCCTCCGCCGTGGCCGCCTGCTGGGCGATGACCAGGGCGGTAAGCTGACAGATGGACAGCTGGGTTGCGGTGAAGGGCAGGGCCGTGGCCGCCCCCACCGCGGGATAGTTGGGCACAGCGGAGATGTCCAGCAGGTCGCAGCTGCACGGGGAGAACCGGCGGAACACCCCGGAGAGCTCGGTTCCCAGGTTGTCGGCGCTCTGGGCGCCGGCCGCCGGGGCCGTCAGCGCCGCCCCGGCCACAAAGCTGTCGGTGACAAAGGCGGCCTGGGCAAAGTTCAGCAGCTCCGCCGCCTCATTGCTGCACAAAAGGCCCAGGGCCGCCCGAAAGCCCTGCTTGCAGCAGCAGCCCTCCTCCGCTTGGGGCACCACCGGCGGCGCAGGGGCCACCGTGCAGCACACTGTGCGCTCCCCCGAGGCTGCCGCCGTCTGAGCCCCGGCGCAGGGGCAGCCCCCGCCCAGGGAGGCCGCGTATTCTTCGGCAGATATGGCCCCCGGCCCCTCCGGGGCTCCAAAACATATGTGATTCATAGGCTCGCTCCTTTCATTTCGGCGGCGGATGGCGGAATGTCCCGCTCCCCGCCGCTTCACGGTCCATCCCAGTCTATGCCCCGCTCCGGCAATCCGTCCCCGCCGGCCGCTTCCGGCAGGGCGCGCCTCCCTTGTGCAAGGCGCCTTTACGCCCGCTGCGCGCCCCCTCTCTCCATCGCAAGATGTTGTATGAGAAAAAGTGACGCAGAAAGACCAGCACTATATTTAGGGAATATTGTGTATTTACAGCGCAAGAAACACGTGGTATTGTATAAAGGTAACATGTGCCCCCGCGCGGGGCTGAACATATGCTCGCCAGACATCAAAAAACAGAGAGGAGCCGCACAAATGAAAGTGATCAAGCGCGACGGCACCACCGTCGATTTTGACCGCAGCAAAATCGTCATCGCCATCCAGAAGGCCAATGCCGCCGTGGACGAGCCCTACCGCATCGACGACGCCTCCATTGACGCCATCGCCGACGCCGTGGCCGCCCGGGGCCGCCAGCGCCTGCTGGTGGAGGACATTCAGGACATGGTGGAGACCAAGCTCATGGCCGCCGGCAAGTACGAGCTTGCCAAGGCCTACATTATTTACCGCTACACCCGGGCCCTGGTGCGCAAGGCCAACACCACCGACGAATCCATCCTGGCCCTGCTGCGCAACGACAACAAGGAGCTTGCGGAGGAAAACTCCAACAAGAATACCGTCATCGCCTCCACCCAGCGGGACTATATCGCCGGCGAGGTCAGCCGGGACCTCACCCGCCGCCTGCTGCTGCCCGAGAAGATCTCCAAGGCCCACGACGAGGGCGTGCTCCACTTCCACGACGCCGACTATTTCGTCCAGCACATCTTCAACTGCTGCCTTGTGAATATCGGCGACATGCTGGATAACGGCACCATGATCAACGGCAAGCTCATCGAGTCCCCCAAGAGCTTCCAGGTGGCCTGCACCATCGTCACCCAGATTATCGCGTGCGTGGCCTCCAACCAGTACGGCGGGCAGAGCGTGGAGATGAGCCACCTGGGCAAGTACCTGCGCCTGACCTACGAGAAATACCTGCGCAGGACCAAGGAGGCCGCCCCGGAGCTGGACGGCCAGACCGTCGAGAAGATTGCGAGGGCCCGCACCAAGGACGAGCTGAAAAGCGGCGTGCAGACTATCCAGTACCAGATCAACACCCTCATGACCACCAACGGCCAGTCCCCCTTCGTTACCCTCTTCCTGGTGCTGCGGGAGGACGACCCCTACATCGAGGAAAACGCCGCCATCATCCAGGAGGTGCTCGAGCAGCGGCTGGAGGGCATCAAGAACGAGAAGGGCGTGTACATCACCCCCGCCTTCCCCAAGCTTGTGTACGTGCTCGACGAGTGCAACTGCCTTAAGGGCGGCAGGTACGACTACCTCACCGAGCTTGCGGTGAAGTGCTCGGCCAAGCGCATGTACCCTGACTACATCTCCGCCAAGAAAATGCGGGAGACCTACGAGGGCAACGTGTTCTCTCCCATGGGCTGCCGCTCCTTCCTGTCCCCCTGGAAGGACGAGAACGGCAAGTACAAGTTCGAGGGCCGCTTCAACCAGGGCGTGGTGTCCATCAATCTTCCCCAGGTGGGCATCCTCTCCGGCCGGGACGAGGACAGGTTCTGGGCCCTGCTCGACGAGCGGCTGGAGCTGTGCCGGGAGGCCCTGATGTGCCGCCACGAGGCGCTGCGGGGCGTGCGGTCCGACGTGTCCCCCATCCACTGGCAGTACGGCGCCATCGCCCGGCTTGAGAAGGGCGAGACCATCGATAAGCTGCTGGAGGGCGGCTACTCCACCCTGAGCCTTGGCTACATCGGCCTTTACGAGGTGACCAAGCTGGTGAAGGGCTGCTCCCACACCGAGCCCGAGGGGGAGGACTTCGCCCTGCGCCTGATGCACCATCTGCGGGAGACCACCGACCGCTGGAAGCGGGAGAGCGGCGGCCTGGGCTTTGCCCTGTACGGCACCCCGGCGGAAAGCCTTTGCTACCGCTTCGCCCGCATCGACAAGGAGCGCTTCGGCACCATCAAGGATATTACCGACAAGGGCTACTACACCAACTCCTACCACGTGGACGTGCGCGAGCACATCGACGCCTTCGCCAAGTTCAACTTTGAAAGCCAGTTCCAGAAGATCTCCTCCGGCGGCGCCATCTCCTATGTGGAGATCCCCAACATGCGCCACAATCTGGAGGCCATGCAGGACGTGGTCCGCTTCATTTACGACAACATCCAGTACGCCGAGTTCAACACCAAGAGCGACTACTGCCAGGTGTGCGGCTACGATGGGGAGATCGTGGTCAACGACGACAACGAATGGGAGTGCCCCAACTGCGGCAACAAGGACCACTCCAAGATGAACGTCACCCGGCGCACCTGCGGCTACCTGGGCGAAAACTACTGGAACGTGGGCAAGACCAAGGAGATCAAGGCCCGGGTGCTCCACCTGTAAGGAGCGCGCCGCGCCATGAATTACGCCACCATCAAATGGACGGACGTGGCCAACGGTCCCGGCGTGCGCGTGTCCCTGTTCGTCTCCGGCTGCACCCACCGGTGTGAGGGCTGCTTCAATCCCGAGGCCTGGGACTTCCGGTACGGCGAGCCTTACACCCAGGCGGTGGAGGACAGAATTCTCGCCGGCCTGTCCCCCTCCTATATCAAGGGCCTGTCCCTTCTGGGGGGCGAGCCCTTTGAGAGCGCCAACCAGCGCACCCTGCTGCCCCTGCTGCGCCGGGTGCGCTCGCAGCTCCCCGGCAAAACCGTGTGGTGCTACACCGGCTATACCCTGGACGGCGAGCTCTGGAAGCCAAGCCGCGCCCGGTGCGAATGCACCGACGAAATGCTCTCCCTCATCGACGTGCTGGTGGACGGGAGGTTCATCCTCGCCCAGAAGGAGCTGTCCCTGCGGTTTCGCGGCTCGGCCAACCAGCGCATCATCGACCTGCCCGCAAGCCTGCGCGCCCACGTCGTCGTCCCCTGGGCCGGCTCGGGCACCATCGAATCCATCACAAAATAACACTGCTGTCCGGCCAGCGCGCCGGGCCGGATCGGAGGGATCCCCCATGCTCACCGCCCCTGTCCCCGTCAAGAAGCTCGACCCCCGGGCCAAGCTGCCCGCCTACGGCAGCGCCGACGCCGCCGGCGCCGACCTCTACGCCCTGCTCCGGGAGAGCGTCTCCATCGCCCCCGGCTCCACCGCCCTCATCCCCACCGGCCTTTCCATGGCCATCCCCCGGGGCTATGTGGGGCTTATCTACGCCCGCTCGGGCCTTGCCACCAAGCAGGGCCTGGCCCCGGCCAACAAGGTGGGCGTCATCGACGCCGACTACCGGGGCGAGCTGTTGGTCTCCCTCTATAACCAGAGCGGCGAGACGCGCACCGTCTGCGACGGCGACCGCATCGCCCAGATCGTCATCACTCCCTATCTCACCGCACAGTTTGAGGAGGCGGAGGATCTGGACGGTACCGAGCGGGGCTGCGGCGGATTTGGCTCTACCGGAATCCAGTAAAGTCGCCGCGCGCTGCCCTTTCCTCTCGGCATAATGCCCTGTCAAACCCACCAACCGGCCTGCGCCTTTTTGCAGGCCGGTTTTGCATTTCCTGCATTTTGCGCAACTTCCCCGGAAAAGCATTGCCATTGCGGCCGGGGGGCGTTATAATAAGTGAAATCCCCGCTCAAGGGCGCGGGACATGATATAAGGAGGTTCTCCCCATGAAAAAGCTGTTACAACTGCTGGAAGACGACTGCACCCTGACCCATGCCCAGCTGGCATCCATGACCGGTTTGACCGAGGCAGAGGTGGCAGCAGCAATCGCAGCATATGAGCAGGAGAACATCATCCTGGGCTACAAGGCCATCGTGGACTGGGACCGCACCGACCGGGAGGCCGTCACCGCCCTCATCGAGGTCAGCGTCACCCCCCAGCGGGGCGAGGGCTTTGACCGCATAGCCGAACGCATCTACCAGTACGACGAGGTGGAGTCCGTCTACCTCATGAGCGGCTCCTTTGACCTGACGGTGATCATCTCCGGGCGCACCCTCAAGGAGGTGGCGCTGTTCGTGGGCCAAAAGCTGGCCCCGCTGGAGGACGTCACCGGCACCTCCACCCACTTCATCCTCAAAAAATACAAAGAAAAGCACCTGATCTTCCAGAAGCAGGCGCAGCAGGAAGAGAGGTTTGTATTCGAATGATAGACTACAGCAAGATTCTCTGCCGGCGCATCCAGGACGTGCCCCCCTCCGGCATCCGCAAGTATTTCGACCTGCTCAACGGCATGGACGGCGCCATCTCCCTGGGCATCGGCGAGCCCGACTTCCCCACCCCCTGGCACATCCGGGACGCGGGCATCTACTCCCTGGAGAAGGGCTTCACCAAATATACCCCCAACGCCGGCCTTTCCGACCTGCGCCAGGCCATCAGCGCCTACTTGAAGCGCCGCTTTGATCTGGATTACGCCCCCATCGGCCAGATCCTGGTCACCGTGGGCGGCAGCGAGGGGCTGGACCTTGCCTTCCGCTGCATTCTCGAGCCGGGGGACGAGGTCATCATCCCCACCCCCTCCTTCGTGTGCTACGGGCCGCTGGTGTCCATGTGCCACGGCGTGCCCGTGCTGGTGGAGACCCATGCGGAAAACGACTTCCGTCTCACCCCCGAGGCGCTGCGCGCCGCCATCACCCCCCACACCAAGGCGGTGGTCCTGCCCTTCCCCAACAACCCCACCGGCGGCATCATGGGCCGCGCCGACCTGGAGGCCCTGGCCGATGTGCTCCGGGACACCGACATCATGGTGGTGTCCGACGAGATCTACGCCGAGCTCACCTACGGCCAGCACCACGTATCCATGGCCAACCTCCCCGACATGTACGAGCGCACCCTGGTCATCAACGGCTTCTCCAAGGCCTACTCCATGACCGGCTGGCGCATGGGCTACCTGTGCGGCCCCCGGGAGATTATCGCCTCCATGACTAAGCTCCACCAGTACGGCATCATGTCCGCCCCCACCACCAGCCAGTACGCCGCCATCGAGGCCATGACCCACGGCGACCGGGACATCGAGGCCATGAAGGATGAGTACGACGGCCGCCGCCGCTTCCTGGTGGACGGCTTCCGCAAGCTGGGCCTTTCCTGCTTCGAGCCCCGGGGCGCCTTCTACACCTTCCCGTGCATCAAGTCCACGGGCCTGACCTCCGAAGAGTTCTGCGACCGCTTCCTCATGCGGGAAAAGGTGGCCGTCATCCCCGGCTCCGCCTTCGGCCCCGGCGGCGAGGGGTATGTCCGGGCCTGCTACGCCGCCTCCATGAAGGACCTGGCCGAGGCTCTCTCCCGGCTGGAGCGCTTCCTCACCGACCTGCGCCACAACGGCATCTGACCTCAAGCGGCCACCTGTTCCGCCCCGGGCCCCTGCCCCGGCGGGCGGCCAACCCACTGATAAAAGGAGCTGAATTCACCTATGAACATCGTCTGCCTTGATATGGAGGGCGTTCTGGTTCCCGAGATCTGGATTGCCTTCGCCCAGGCCTCCGGCATCCCTGAGCTGCGCCGCACCACCAGGGACGAGCCGGACTATGACAAGCTCATGACCTGGCGCCTGGGCATCCTCAGGGAGCACGGCCTTGGCCTTGCGGAGATCCAGGCCGTCATCGCCCAGATCGACCCCCTGCCCGGGGCCAAGGCCTTTCTCGACGCCCTGCGCGCCGAGACCCAGGTCATTATTCTCAGCGACACCTTCGAGCAGTTCGCAAAGCCCCTGATGGAAAAGCTGGGCTGGCCCACCATCTTCTGCAATACCCTGGAGGTGGCCGGCGACGGCGCCATCACCGGCTATAAAATGCGCTGCGAGAAGTCGAAGCTCACCACCGTGCGCGCCCTGCAGTCCATCGGCTACGACACCATCGCCGCCGGCGACAGCTTCAACGACCTGGGCATGATCGAGGCAAGCCGCGCCGGCTTCCTCTTCAAGAGCACCGACAAGATCAAGGCCGACTACCCCCATATCCCCGCCTATGAGGAGTTTGATGACCTGCTTGCCGCCATCCGCGCCGCCCTGGCCTGAAACCGGCCCATCCGCCTGCCGCCGGCGCGCCGTACCCAAACGCTTATAAGGGGTGATTTTATGTCTGACCTGTTCAGCCGCCTTCCCTTCCGCCCTGCCGACATTCTCCTGCCCCGGGGGTGCGACCTGTCCCTGTGGTCGGTGGTGGCCTGCGACCAGTATACCTCCCAGCCCGAGTACTGGCAGCGGGTGGAGCAGCGGGTGGGCCGCGCGCCCTCCGCGCTGCGCCTGATCCTGCCCGAGAGCAGCCTGGAGGGCCCCCATGTGGAGATGGACATCATGGACGTCAACGCAGCCATGGCCCGCTATCTCCGGGAGAACCGCTTTGAAACGCTGCCCGGCGCCATGATCTACGTGGAGCGTACTCTCCACAACGGCCGGGTCCGCCGGGGCCTTGTGGGCATGGTGGACCTGGAGCAATATGACTACGAGCCCGGCTCTGCCGCGCCGGTGCGGGCCACCGAGGGCACCGTCCTCTCCCGCATCCCGCCCCGGGTGGCGGTGCGCAAGAACGCCCCCATCGAGCTGCCCCACGTGATGCTCCTCACCGACGACCCCGGCCGGACGGTGATCGAGCCTCTCTCCGACGCCGCACCCCATCTCAAGCGGCTCTACGACTTCGACCTCATGGAGCAGGGCGGGCACATCACCGGCTGCCTTCTGGGGGAGGATGAGCTGGCCCAGGTGAGCGCCGCCCTCTCCGCCCTGGCCGACCCCGCCGCCTTCCGCAAGCGCTACAATACCGACGGCGCGGTGATGCTCTTCGCCGTGGGCGACGGCAACCACTCCCTTGCCACCGCCAAGGAGTGCTACGAGCGGCAGAAAAAGCTCACGCCGCCGGAGAAGTGGCCGGAGCTTCCCTCCCGCTTCGCCCTGTGCGAGCTTGTCAACCTCCACGACGACTCCCTGGAGTTTGAGCCCATCCACCGGGTGGTATTCCGCACCGACCCCCAGGCCCTGCTCCGGGCGCTGCTCGAGGCCTATCCCGGCGCCCATCTGGGCCGGGGCGAGGGGCACACCATGGAGTATATCTGCGCTGACGGCGCGGGCTTCCTCACCGTTCCCCATCCCGCCGCCCAGCTGTGCGTGGGCACCCTGCAAAGCTTCCTGGATGATTATCTTGCCGACCACGGCGGCCGGGTAGACTATATCCACGGCTCCGACGTGGCCCGGGATTTTGGCCTCAAGAGCGGCAACATCGCCTTTTTGCTGCCCCCCATGGGCAAGGAGCAGCTCTTCCCCACCGTCATCCGGGACGGCGTGCTCCCCCGCAAGACCTTCTCCATGGGCGAGGCCCACGACAAGCGCTTCTATCTGGAGGCCCGCCGCATCCGCTGAATATTCACCCCAGCTTACGGAGGTTTTTCCATGCAGGTCAAGGCCTATGCAAAAGTGAATCTCACGCTGGACATTCTCCGCCGCCGGAGCGATGGCTACCACGACCTTCAGATGGTCATGCAGAGCGTGGATCTCTCTGACACGCTCACCATCACCCCTGTCCAGGGCCGCGGCCGCATGTCCACCACCCTGAGCTTCCTCCCCGGGGACGACCGGAACCTGGCACAGAGCGCCGCCGCGGCCTTCCGCACCGCCGCCGGCAGCGGCCCCCAGGTGGACATCCACATTGAAAAGCGCATCCCGGTGTGCGCCGGCCTTGGGGGCGGCAGCGCCGACGCCGCCGCCGTCCTCCACGCCATGAACGCCCTGACCGGCGCCGCTCTGCCTGTGGAGACCCTGGCCGGGGCCGGCATGCAGGTGGGCTCCGACGTGCCCTTCTGCGTGCTGGGCGGCACCGCCCTGGCCGAGGGCCGGGGCGAGCGGCTCACCCCCCTGCCCGCCCTGCCGGAATGCCACGTGGTGATCTGCAAGCCCCCCTTCCCCATCTCCACCCCCAAGCTCTTCGCCCAGGTGGATGTGCGCCGCATCAGCCGCCGGCCGGACACCGCGGGCCTCATCGCCGCCCTGGAGGGGCAGGACCTGCCGGGGGTGGCCCGGCGGCTCTACAACGTCTTTGAGGATGTGCTGGATCCCCGCCAGCGCAGCCAGATCTGCGCCATCAAGGCCGCCCTCATCGACTGCGGCGCTCTAGGCGCGTCCATGTCGGGCAGCGGCCCGTCGGTGTTCGGGCTTTTCGACCGCGCCGAGGCGGCGCAGTCGGCCTATGGGCAGCTCGCCCGCCGCTTCCGGGACACCTTCCTGTGCAAAACCATCGGCACCGTCTGCTGAAAAATCGGCGGCAGCCGCAAAAAGGCTGTATAAAAACAAAAAACACTGTCCACACTTGCAGCATACGCTACATAAATGGGACGGTGTTTTTTTATGGACAAGACACGAAAGCTGCATATCTGGGAGTGCGCGCTGCTCATGGCCCTCTCCCTTACCCTGCTCTCCGGCGTGTGGGCCGGGGGCAGCCAGAGCGCCCTGGCCGACCGGGTGGTGCGCCTGCACGTCATCGCAAACTCCGACAGCGGCGCCGACCAGGCCCTGAAGCTGCAGGTGCGGGACGCGGTGCTTGCCGCCGCGGGGGACTGCCTTTCCGGCGCGTCCGACCGGCAGGAGGCGGAGCGCATCCTCTCCGGCCGCCTGCAAAGCCTGGCCGACGCCGGCGCCGCCCGGGTGGCCGCCCTGGGGTACGACTACCCCGTCGCCGTGAGCCTGGAGGACTGCTGGTTCCCTACCAAGCAGTACGAGGGCTTCGCCCTGCCCGCCGGCAGCTACCGGGCCCTGCGGGTGGTGGTGGGCGAGGGGTCCGGGCAGAACTGGTGGTGCGTGGTGTTCCCGCCGCTGTGCCTGGGCGCGGTGAGCGAGACGGCGGAGGAAGCCGCCGCCCTGGCCGGCCTTTCCGATGACCAGATCGCCCTCATCACCGGCGGAGACGGCCGGTATGTGGTCAAATTCAAGCTCATCGAGTGGTGGGAGCAGCTGCTGCGCCGCATCAAGGGCTGAACACAGCGAAGAAGGCCGCCCAGTCGGGCGGCCTTCCTTTTTTCTCGATTCTCTTATACGATCAGCCGGTCCAGCTTGGCCGCGTGGAGCGCCTTGCGGATGGCAAGGCCCAGGATGGGCGCGAAGATTACCGCCACCAGGCCGTTGAAGAGAGAAGACGGCACCTTCTCCAGAACGGCAAGCCACGCCGCGTCCGCCGTCAGGCCGTGGACGAACAGGCCGTTGTAGAAGAAGTTCTTGGTCAGGTACAGCACAATGTAGGTCACCGCCGCCGCCAGGGTGGAGACAAGCTCGCTTGCGTAATTGCTGCGCCGGCGGAACACGTAGACGAACATCACGCCTGCCACCAGGCCGTAAATGCCCTTGGTGACAAAGGTGATGGGGGCCTCCGCCACATAGGTGGGGTCGAAGAGGTCGAAGAACATGGAGCCCACGCCCGAGGCAAGGCCGCCCCACCAGGGCCCCAGCAAAATGCCGGACAGGGCGCACATCACGTTGCCCAGATGGAACCGCTTGACCCCCATAATCGCGGGGATTTTGATCTGCAGCTTGGAGCTCAGGGCCACCAGGGCCGCCATCATAGCCGCCACGCACAGTCTGCGCACGAACCGGCTGCTTTTGGATTCATTCACCGGAATCATCTCCTATTGCGACGTTCTCTTTGACATCGCCTGATCTTGGTGTTATTATACTCACATCTGACATCATTTCTATATCCAGTTTTCATATTTTTTATGTGGTCAGTTTGAGGTGATTTTATGCGCTCCGGCCTGCCCCTGCCCAGCCTTACCGGCGATCAGCCCCTCTATCAGCAGCTCTACCGCCATATTTCCGCCGCCATCCAGTCCGGCCAGGTCGCCCCGGGGGAGGGCCTGCCCTCCAAGCGGCAGCTGTGCGCCACCCTTGGGGTAAGCATGAGCACGGTGGAGACCGCCTATGCCATGCTGGTCAGCGAGGGCTACGTGATCTCCAGGCCCCGCAGCGGCTACACCGCCGCCCGGGTGGTGACGCTGCCCGCCCCCCAGGCGAGGCCCCTCCCCACCCCGCCGCCGGAGGAGCCGCCCGCCCGGGTCTGGCGCTATCAGTTCTCCACCGGCGCGGTGGACACCTCCCTCTTCCCCTTCTCCTCCTGGGCGCGCATCTCCAAGGAGGCCGTCTATCAGAATCCGGAGCTTCTGCAGCGGGGCCACGGCCAGGGGGACGAGCCGCTGCGCCGGGCTCTCTCCGACTTCCTCGCCCAGTACCGGGGGGTGCGCTGCACGCCGGAGCAGATTGTGGTGGGGGCCGGAACGGACTATCTGCTCTCCCTCCTGCTCCAGCTGCTGCCGGAGTGCGGCCAGGTGGCGCTGGAGGACCCGGGCTATCCCGCTGTCTACGCCGTGGCCCGGCGGCAGGGGCGGCAGGCGCTGCCCATCCCGGTGGACAGCGATGGGATGGAGCCCGATGCCCTGGAGCGCTCCGGCGCCCGCCTGGCCTACGTCACCCCCTCCCACCAGTTCCCCCTGGGCGTCACCATGCCCGCCCCCCGGCGCAGCCGCCTGCTCCAATGGGCAGCCGGGGAGGGGCGGTATCTGGTGGAGGACGATTACGACAGCGAGTTCCGCTACGCCTCCCGGCCCATCCCCGCCATGCAGGGCCAGGATCTTCACGAGAGCGTCGTCTACCTGGGCACCCTCTCCCGCTCCATCGCCCCCTCCATCCGGACGGCGTACATGATTCTCCCCCGGCCGCTGCTCCACCGCTACCGGCAGGAGTTCGCCGCCACGTCCTGCACCGTCTCCCGATTTGAGCAGGAGGCCCTGCGCCGCTTCGTCATCCAGGGGCTTTACGGGCGGCACCTGCGGCGGATGGGGGCTCTCTATCGAAAAAAGTGCGCCATCCTCACCCAGGCCCTGGCCTGCATCCCCGGCGCACGGCTGCGGGGGGAGCAGGCCGGGCTCCACTTCCTGCTCACCGTGCCCGGGCACACCGAGGACGAGCTGGTTCGCGCCGCGGCGGCGCAGGGGGTGCGGGTTCACCCCTTGAGCCAGTACTGCCACAGCGGCGCGCCTCCCCTCCCCTCCACCCTGGTGCTGGGCTTTGCCGGCCTGTCGGAGGAGGAGCTCACCCGGGCCGCCGGGCTGCTGCGCCTGGCCTTTTCATAAATGCAGCAAAAGGCGGCGCCGCCCCGCGCAAATATGCGCGGGGCGGCGCTGCCATGAGAGAGGAAGGTTTTCAGCTCAGATGGGGAATCTTCAGAATGTCCCGGGCCTCGTCGGGCGTGGCGACCTCCAGACCCAGCTCGCGGATGATGCGCACGGCACGCTCCACCATCTCGGCGTTGCTCTTGAGGAGCCGGCCGGGAGCATAGTAAATGTTGTCCTCCATGCCCACGCGGGCGCCGCCGCCCTTGAGAACGGTCATGGCCATGCCGGGAACGTGGTTCTTGGCTCCGATGGAGATGGTGCTGAAGTTGACGAACTGGTCCCGGGGCAGCTTGCGGATCATGAAGTCCAGATTCTCCTCGGAGAAGGAGATGGCGCCCTGGCTGATGCGGTCCATGCCCATCACAAAGGACAGGGACACCGGCCCCTCCAGCACGCCGGCGGGCTGAAGGATGTTGAACACGTCCTCAATGGCGGTGGGCTCGAAGCACTCCAGCTCGGGCTTGATGCCCATATCCTTCATCATCTTGGCGTACTTGATGAGGAAGTCGCGGTACCACTCGTAGACGAAGGTACGGCCGTCCCAGGAGGTGGAGATGAGGGAGCAGTCCAGAGAGCACATATCGGGCTTAACGAGGTTGGGGTCGTAGAGCAGCTTCATGCCGTCCTCAGCGCCGGTGCCGGCGCGGTTGGCGGGGGCTGTGGAGTACTGGGTGACCAGGTTGCACTTGGCGCGGACACGGGAGCCGATCTCGTTATAGACGTTAGGGTCGTTGGTGGAAAGGCCCTCCTTGTCCCGGGCGTGGATGTGGACGATGGCCGCGCCGGCGTTGTAGCAGTCATAGGCGGACTGGGCGATCTCCTCCGGGGTAATGGGCAGGTTGGGGTTGGCATCCTTGCCGTGGAAGGCGCCGGTCTGGGCAACGGTAATAATTACTTTACGGGCCATATTGCAGCATCCTTTCTTGGTTTTGATATGAATTCAGACAGCACGCAAAAGCACTTTTCAGCCGCCCGTAAGGGCGCAGCCGATGGGGTAACCCACAAATGCGATGACGATCGAGCTCAGGATGATCATGGCGACAGCCAGCGGATAGATTTTCTTGGAGCTGCTGTAGCTGTCGCCGTGGAGCATGGCGATGGGGGCGAAGGAGGAAGGCAGCAGGTAAGCGCAGGAGCCGCACATGGTGGTCACCAGAGCCATGCCTGCCGGATTGAAGCCGGTGGTGGCCATGGCCACCGCAACGCCTACGGTGGTCATCACCGTGATGGTGGATACGTTGGAGGCGAAGTTTGTCATCACAACGCCAGCAGCGGCCAGCAGCAGCACCACAAGGCTGGTGGGCAGGCGCTCGGTCAGCGGAGAGATCCCCTGGGTGATTGCGGCCACGATGCCGGTGGACTCCGCGCTCATGGCGCTGCCCAGGTAGATACCGATGGCCACGAAGAACAGGATGCCCCAGTTGGTCTTGTGGTTGACCACGTCCTTCACGTCCAGCAGGGGCTTGTCATTCACGCAGACGATGGACAGCACCGCCACCGCCACGATGGCCCAGAACACAATGCCATAGGAGTTGAGCTTGGTGATCCAGGCAGCGGAGGAGATCATGGTGAGAATGCTGGGCACAATCCACAGCAGCACGGTGATGCCGAACACAGCCACAGTGATCTTTTCCCGCAGGTCCATCTTCTCCCGCTTGCCGATGACGTTCTCGATCTTGAAGTCGGCAAACTTGGACATGTCAGGACGGGTAAACAGGCGGAAGATGATGCACATGGCAACGAAGAGCACCAGCGCGGTGGGCAGGCCGAAGGCCATGTAGTCAAACATGCTGATGGTGTTGCCGGTAGCAGAGGAATAGATGCCCATGCCCAGCAGGGCCAGGGAGTGGGAAATCGGAGTGGAGGTGCCGCCGATGATCACGCCGTAAATGGCGATGATGTTGGCGATGTGGGTGTAGGACGAGCCCTTCTCATAGCCCAGTTCCCTATAGACCCGGGGGCAGAAGGCAAGCATAAACGCCGTGGCTGCCACCTGATCCAGGAAGGCGCCCAGGATGAAGCCCAGCACGCCCAGCGACAGGGTAAAGGTCCAGGGTGTGCGGTTGACGGCCTTCAGCCCCATGAATTTGCCCACCACCCGGTCGATAAAGCCCACCTCGGTGAGGGCGTGGGTGAGCAGGAAGCTCATCAGGATGAGATAGATGATCCAGCCGCCCAGGGTACCGGCGATGGCGGCGTTGAGAGTGCACACGCCGCTTAGAGACAGCAGCACGCACGCCAGCATGGCCGGCCAGACCGTGTCAACCAGCGACAGGGTAAGAACAACCGTGATAAAAGTACCGATCACCCGCATGCCCACCTGGGTCAGCGGCGCCACGGGAGGCAGGAACCAGAAGATCAGGTAGATCGCCGCACACACCAAGAGTTTTATGAGTCTCGGCATCGGCATGGAAAAGCGCTGTTTCTCCATACTTGTTCTCTCCTTTTTCTCTTTTCGGGATTCGCCTTGTCAGGGGATTTGCTCTTTGCAGTTCAAGCTTGTCTGCGCCCCTCCTCTCCGGCAGAAAATGATCGGGGCTTTGTCTGTACGCCAATATTAAAAGCAAGTTTTGTGCCAACTCGATTTTCGTTGATGCAAACTGCCAAAACCTATGCTATTATAAGGGAAAATGATTTGCACATACTCCAATTTCCCCCCTCCGTTCCCCATCACTTTTGATAACCCGTTATCACTTTTGATGGTTTTTCTTCGCCGTTATTCCGGCCGGACATCGCCGCAGGCCCCCCGTCCAGCCTCCGCCATAGGGGAAAATGCCCCGAAAAACGGCAGCTTTGTCCGGTCATTCTCTCCCGCCCTGCCGGAAATGCGGCCCGCTGCCGTTTCTGGCATCAATCTTGCTTTTACATATGGATAAGCAATATGCTGACCATTACAGAAAAGAAAGGTGAATCACCATGGCAAACTTCATCACAGCAGCCCAGGCGGCGCAGCTGGTCAAGGACGGGGACACCGTCGCCTTCGGGGGCTTTGGGGCGTACTGCGGACCCGACGCCCTGCTCGCCGCCCTGGGCGCGCGCTTCCGGGAGACCGGCGCGCCCACAAACCTCACCAGCGTCACCGGCATCAGCTGCGGCGACAACTCCGGCGGCGAGGTGGGCATGAACCAGGTGGCCTATGAGGGCCTGCTGGGTACCATCATCGCCGGCCACCTGGGCAACCCGCCCCGGCTGGGCGCCCTGGCCGCCCAGGACAAGGTGGCGGCCTACTGCCTGCCCCTGGGGGTGGTGATGAACCTCTACCGGGCCATCGCCGCCAAAAAGAGCGGCGTTCTCACCAGCGTGGGCCTGGGCACCTATGCAGACCCCCGGGTGGAGGGCTGCAAGATCAACGGCAAGGCCCGGGCCCAGGGCCGGGAGGTGGTGCGGCTGCTGGAGCTGGGCGGCAAGGCACAGCTCTTCTACCCCGCCTTCCCCATCAATATCTGCTTTATCCGGGGCAGCTACGCCGATGAGCAGGGCAACATCTCGGTGGAGCGGGAGGCCCTTACCGGCGCGGAGCTTGAAATCGCCGCCGCCACCCGCAACAGCGGCGGCATCGTGGTGGTGCAGGTGGAGCGCATTGTGGAGGGCGGCTCCCTCCATCCCCGGCGGGTGCGCATCCACCGCTCGCTGGTGGACTACGTGGTGGAGGCGCCCGCCGGCCAGAGCTATGCCGCGGCCTACCGGCCGGAGCTGGACGGCACGGTCCGCTGCCCGGTGGACGCCCTGGAGCCCATGGAGCTTACCGTGCGCAAAGTCATCGCCCGCCGGGCGGCCATGGAGCTGCGCGAGGGCTGTGTCATCAACCTGGGCATCGGCCTGCCCTCGGGGGTGGGGAGCGTGGCAAACGAAGAGGGCATCACCGCCCTGCTGTCCCTGGAGTCCGGCCCCCTGGGGGGCGTGCCGGTGGAGGGGCTGGGCTTTGCCGCGTCGGTGAACCCCGAGACCATCAACTCCCTGTGCGACACCTTTGACCTCTACGACGGCGGCTACCTTGACATGACCTTCCTGGGGGCGGCCGAAATCGACCGGCACGGCAACGTGAATGTGTCGAAGTTCGGCACCCGCTGCACCGGCCCGGGCGGCTTCATCAACATCTCCCAGAACACCCCCCGGGTCTTTTTCCTGGGCACCTTCACTGCGGGCAAAAGTAAGCTCGACATCGCGGACGGTGCGCTTCACATCGTGGAGGACGGCGCGGGCATGAAGTTTGTGGACGCCGTACAGCAGATCACCTTCTCGGCGGACTACGCCTGCACCTCCGGGCAGGAGGTGTGGTACATCACCGAGCGCGCGGTGTTCCGCCTGACGCCGGAGCGCCTCATGCTCACCGAGATCGCCCCGGGGGCGGACCTGGAGCGGGACATCCTTGCCCACATGGCCTTCCGTCCCCTCATCGCCCCCGATCTCAAGCCCATGGACCCAAGGCTCTTCCGCCCCGATGTCATGGGGATTGCCCGGGATGGGGGCCGGTAAGGGCAGCGCCGCCGGGACTTTCAAAGGCATTTCCCCGCGGCAGATCGTGCTGATTCTCTGCTCCCTCATCCCCCCCGCCCTCATCCTGGCCCTGTGCCCCTTCGGGCTGACCCTGACCCAGGCAGCGGTGGCGGCGCTGCTGGTGCTGACCGTAATCTGGTGGGTATCAAAGCTGGTGGACCGCACCATTGCCTCCATCGTCTTGCTGCTGGGCTTCTTCCTCTTCGGCGGCGTAGGCCCCCGCACGGTGTTCTCCTTCCCCCTGTCCGAGACCTTTGTGCTCATCATCCTCTCCTTCCTCTTCTCCGAGGGGGTGAAAAACAGCGGCCTGCTCGACAAGCTCCTGCTGCCTGTCCTCTCCCGCTTTGCCCGCAGCCCGGGCCGGGCGCTGGGCTCCATGCTGGTCATCAACCTTGTGATGATCTTTATCATCCCCCAGCCCTTTTCCCGCATCATCCTGTGCGCCGTCATCTACGACCGGTTTTTTCGGGCCGCCGGTATGGACGACGACCTTCGCAGCGCCCTGCTTTTGAGCCTTCACATGTGCGCCATCACGGTGAACATGGCCTTTCTCCGGGGGGACCTCATCCTCAATAACGCCCTTTTGAGCATAAGCGGCGCGGGCTATTCGGAGCTGACCTGGATGAAGTATATGGCCGTGCCGTCCCTTGTGTACAGCGTGCTGTTCCTTGTGCTGCTGCGCATCGTATTCCGCCGCCCCATGGCCGCCTACCCCGCCGTCACGCCGGAAAAGGCCGCGCCCTGGACGAAGGCGGAGCGGCGCAGCCTCATCGTGCTGCTTATCGTCATCCTGCTGTGGGCCGCCGAGGATCTTCACGGCGTAAGCGGCACCATCATCGTGGCCGCGGGCACCCTTCTGATGGTCCCCCTGGGGCTGCTGCGCCCTGCCGACCTGAAGTGCATCGATGTCAAGCTTCTTGTCTTTCTCACCGCTGCCTTCTCCATCGGCGGGGTGATGAAGGGCAGCGGCACCGCCCAGGTGATTTTCTCCCAGTTCGCCCCCCTCTTCCCCGACCACTTCTCGCTGCTGTACCTGTTCATCATCCTGGTGGTGAGCATGGCCATGCACATGCTGCTGGGCAGCTCCATCACCACCATGTCGGTGGTGGTGCCCAGCCTTCTCATCATTGCCGATGGGGTGGCGCCTACGCCGGTGCTGCTCTTCTCCATCTACATCATGGCCTCCGCCCATTGCGTGCTGCCCTTCCACAACGTCATCACCATGATCGGCGAGGGACGGGGCTGCTTCCGCAGCCGGGACATGCTCCGCTGCGGCCTTTCCGCCACGGCGCCCATCCTTCTGGCCGTTTTGTTCCTTTTCTACGGCTGGTGGCGGCTTATGGGGGCATGATCATGCAGAACGCCCTTGCCATTTCTCCCAATGCGTGATACCATCCTTATAAAAGCAGGGCGCGCCGGCAGCGCGCCGCGCACAGGAGGGGATGACCATGACCAGGGATGAATTCTACGCACTCATCGGCAACGGCATTATCCACACCATTCTTTCCACCTCCCAGGATGGCATCTCCTACACCGACGAGACGGGCTGCATCATCTTCTCCAACAAGGCCTACTTCCGCCTCACCGGCTTCTCCCCCGAGCAGATCGAGGGCAAAAACGTATACGACCTTGTGAAGCTGGGCTACCCGGTGTCTGAGATGACCATCCGAGTGGGGGAAAGCAAGCAGCCCCTCTCCCAGGTCATCCGCTACTCCCCCGGCGGCAATGAGATCCTGGTCACCGCCACCCCGGTGTACGACCGGGAGACCGGCGCTTATATGGGCTGCATCACCAATTTCCGGGATTTGACGGGTCTCAATGACATCCGCTCCACCCTGGAGCTGGTGGAGCTGAAATACCGGGAGGCCCTGGCCCAGAAGGAGGACCTGCTGGAGCTGCTGCGCTGCCGCCTGTCTGCCGCCGAGCAGGATTTGAGCAACGTGGGCGTTGTGGGCCGCAGCAAGGCCATGCGCAACCTCATCGAGCTTGCCGGACGGATTTGCAGCGTCAACTCCACGGTGCTCATCACCGGCGAGTCCGGCGTGGGCAAGGACGTATTCTCCCGGCTGGTCCACCACTTCAGCGGCGGTACCGAGCCCTATGTAAAAATCTCCTGCGCCGCCATCCCGGAAAACCTGCTGGAGTCGGAGCTCTTCGGCTACGAGCCCGGGGCCTTCACCGGGGCAAGCCGCCGGGGCAAGGCCGGCATCCTCGAGCAGGCGGGCAGCGGCATCGTCTTTCTCGACGAGATCGGCACCATGCCCATGCGCCTGCAGTCAAAGCTTCTCACCCTTTTACAGGACCGCTGGTACTACCGGGTGGGCGGCACCAAGCAGATTCCCCTCCGGGCCCGCATCATGGCTGCCACCAACGAGGACCTCAAAAAGGCGGTGGCCGACGGCTCCTTCCGGGGCGATCTCTACTACCGCCTGAACGTCATCCCGGTGTACATCCCGCCCCTGCGAGAGCGCATGGAGGACGTGATCCCCCTGGCCGATGACATGCTGCGCAAGCTCAACACCTCCTACCACAGCGAGAAAACCTTCAGCATGGACGTGCTCTCCACCTTCAAGCGCTACAACTGGCCGGGCAACGTCCGAGAGCTGAGCAACATCGTGGAGCGCATGTATGTCCTCACTCCGGGGGAGGTCATCGGCACAGAAATGCTGCCCGAGGAGCTGCGCGGCCCCACCGAGCGCATGCGCCTTGCCGTCAGTGCCAGCGAAAATATCACGCTCCAGCACGCCCTGGATCAGACGGAAAAGCTCCTTTTGGAGGATGCTTTGCGCCGGGGCGGCCGGCTTCAGGACATTGCGGACAGCCTTGGGGTGAGCATCGCCACCCTGGAGCGCAAGCTGCGCCGCCACGGTCTCTCCCCCCGCACGATCAGGGGCGGGGACGGCGGCTCCGATTCTTAAAAAATAAAAGGACGTATCCTGATGGATACGTCCTTTTTATTCTTATAGACAGCCGTCGGGCTGACATCAGGCCTGTCTGATCGTCTCATTGATAAATTCACAGACGCCGTCAAAATTTCCGGCAATCTCGTTATTGGGGATACGAATTACCCGCAGACCATATTCCTTCAAAAATGCGGTGCGCTGCTCATCATCTCTGCTCTGCGCTTCCTCATAATGCTGCGACCCGTCCAGCTCTATTACCAATTTAGCCTTTGCACTATAGAAATCAGCAATATATTTTCCCAATACCTTCTGCCTGGAAAACCGGGCCGGATGCCCGCGCAGGAAATCATACCACAGGTGCCGTTCTTCTTTTGTCATGTCCTTTCGAAGCTGCTTTGCCAGGGGGATCAGCTGCTTATTATACTTCGGCTGCATCACAATCCCTCCGTCGCAGCGCGGCTGGACTTCCATCCCCTCCGGCTCGCAAGCTCGCCACCTCCCCTTGCGTACAAGGGGAGGCTTGGGGCAATGCCCTTAGGCTCCCCTGTGTAAGGGGAGCTGTCAGCGAAGCTGACTGAGGGGTTGCCCGGCCCCCGCCGAAGGCGGCGATACGGATTTTGCGCTTTGCTCTGCCTTTTACTTAATCGCGGTATTTTCTTTCAGAACAACGTCATGCGCGCCGCCCGCCCCATGAACGAGCGTTCATGGGGACCCCTTTTTTATCAATGCTCGGGCGAAATAAATTCGCCCTCCGCCAAGGTTTTGCCCTGCGGCAAAACGCTTGTACGGCGCATGGCGCCGCCCCACGCTGCGGGGCCCCGCCGAAGGCGGCGATGCGGATTTTGCGCTTTGCTCTGCCTTTTACTTAATCGCGGTATTTTCTTTCAGAACAACGTCATGCGCGCCGCCTTCGACGATGGAGGTGGCGGACACCAGGGTGAGCTTGGCCTTTTTCTGCAGCTCGGGGATGGACAGCGCGCCGCAGTTGCACATGGTGGAGCGCACCTTGGCAAGGGTCATGCCCACATTGTCCTTCAGGCTGCCGGCGTAGGGCACATAGGAGTCCACGCCCTCCTCAAAGGAGAGCTTGCCGTCCCCGCCCAGATCGTAGCGCTGCCAGTTGCGGGCCCGGGCGGAGCCCTCACCCCAGTACTCCTTCATATAGCCGCCGTTGATGCGCACCTTGTTGGAGGGGGACTCGTCAAAGCGGGCAAAATACCGGCCCAGCATGATGAAGTCGGCGCCCATGGCAAGGGCCAGGGTCACATGGTAGTCGTGGACCGTGCCGCCGTCGGAGCACACAGGGATATAGACCCCCGTCTCCTTGAGGTATTTATCCCGTTCGGCGCACACGTCGATGAGGGCGGTGGCCTGACCGCGGCCAATGCCCTTCTGCTCCCGGGTGATGCAGATGGAGCCGCCGCCGATGCCCACCTTGATGAAGTCGGCGCCGCACTCGGCCAGGAACCGGAAGCCCTCGCCGTCCACCACGTTGCCCGCGCCCACCTTTACGCTCTCGCCGTAGTTCTCCCGGATCCAGGCGATGGTGCGCTTCTGCCACTCGGAGAAGCCCTCGGAGGAGTCGATGCACAGCACGTCCGCCCCCGCCTCGATGAGGGCAGGCACCCGCTGGGCATAGTCCCGGGTGTTGATGCCCGCGCCCACCACATAGCGCTTCTGGCCGTCCAGCAGCTCCAGGGGGCTTGCCTTGTGGGAGTCGTAGTCCTTGCGGAATACCAGATACATCAGCCGGCCCTCGTCGTCCAGGATGGGCAGGGAGTTGATCTTGTTGTCCCAGATGATGTCGTTTGCCTCCTTGAGGGTGGTGGAGGCCGGGGCGGTAACCAGCTTCTCGATGGGGGTCATGAAGTCACGCACCCGCTCGTCTCCGGTCATGCGGCTGACCCGATAGTCCCGGCTGGCCACAATACCCACAAGGCGGCCGTTGGGGGTGCCGTCCTCGGTGACGGCCACGGTGGAGTGGCCGGTCTTTTCCTTCAGGGCCAGGATATCGCGCAGCGTAGCGTCGGGGCTGATGTTGGAGTCGGACACCACAAAGCCGGCCTTATAGCTCTTCACCCTGGCCACCATGGCCGCCTGGCTCTCAATGGTCTGGGAGCCGTAGATGAAGGCCACGCCGCCCTCCTTGGCCAGGGCGATGGCCAGCTTATCGTCGGATACCGCCTGCATGATGGCGGACACCATGGGGATGTTCATGGAAAGCTCCGGCTCCTCCCCCACGCGGTGCTTGACCAGGGCCGTTTTCAGGCTGACGTTGGCGGGCGTGCACTCGGCGCTGGAGTAGCCTGGGACCAGCAGATACTCGCTGAAGGTGCGGGACGGCTCGCTGAAGATAAAGGCCATGATTTGTTCCTCCCTGTCTTATTGTATTGCGGCCCCGCGCGGGGCCGATGATGCCACAACGGCCGGCACAATGGCCGGCGCGCTGCGGAAAAAATGTTTTTTGTATTCTACCATATCCGCGAGAAAAATAAAAGAGGCGGAAAGGGAAATTATCCTACAAAAATCTGCCCGTTTTCCACGTTTTCTCCTGCCGCAGTGCCGGAAAGGGCGGCGGGCGCCGCACTCTTGACAAGGCCGGGGCAGTGGAGTACAATAGCGGCATAGCAAAAGGCGTTGATGGGAAGAAGGCGCGGAGCCTTCCCGCTTGCAGAGAGCCGGTGTGTGGTGCGAACCGGCGCGGGAGTCCGTGCGGATACTGGGCCCGGAGCCGCCGCCCCGAACTGCAAGTAAGGGCGGACGCAGCGGCAGCGTTACAGGCCGGGGCCTTGTTGGAGGCCGCAGAGCGCGCGCGGGCAACTGCGCGCGGAATTAGGGTGGTACCGCGTATTTTATTACGCCCCTGACGATTTCGTCGGGGGCGTTTTGTTTTCCCCCGGCCTGTTCCAAAGGAGGAATTTCCCATGAAGCTCAAGCCCGGTTATCAAAAGTACATCCCCTTCACTCCCCAGCCCATCGACCACCGCACCTGGCCCGACCGCACCATCACCCACGCCCCGGTTTGGTGCTCCGTCGACCTGCGGGACGGAAATCAGGCCCTGGTGGACCCCATGAACCTCCAGGAGAAGCTGGAATACTTCCACACCCTGGTGGACATCGGCGTCAAGGAGATCGAAATCGGCTTCCCCTCCGCCAGCGACACGGAGTATGAAATCTGCCGGGAGCTCATCGAGGGCGGCCACATCCCCGACGACGTCACCATCCAGGTGCTGGTTCAGGCCCGGGACCACCTCATCCAAAAGACCTTCGAGGCCATCCGGGGCGCCAAGCACGTCATCCTGCACTTCTATAACTCCACCTCCACCCTCCAGCGCAAGGTGGTATTCGGCATGGAGCCTGACGGCATCACCAAGATCGCCACCGACGCCGCCGACCTGATTTACGAGATGTCCCGCCCCCTCATCGCCGCCGGCACCGACCTGCGCTTTGAGTACTCCCCCGAGTCCTTCATGGGCACCGAGATGGACTATGCCGTGGAGATCTGCGCCGCGGTGCTCGACCACCTCCACGCCGACGCGGAGCACAAGGTCATCCTCAACCTGCCCACCACCGTAGAGAACTGCATGCCCAACCAGTTTGCCGACATGCTCGAGTACTTCATCCGCAAACTGCCCGGCCGGGAGCGGGCCATCATCTCCCTCCACCCCCACAATGACCGGGGCACCGGCGTGGCCACCACCGAGCTGGGGCTGCTGGCCGGAGCGGAGCGGGTGGAGGCCACCCTCTTCGGCAACGGCGAGCGCACGGGCAATGTGGACATGGTCACCCTGGCCATGAACATGTGGACCCAGGGGGTGGACCCCAAGCTTGACTTCCACGACATCAATAAGATCCGCGACATGTTCGAGCGCTGCACCAAGATGCCGGTTGGCGACCGGCAGCCCTATGTGGGCAAGCTGGTGTTCACCGCCTTCTCCGGCAGCCATCAGGACGCCATCAGCAAGGGCGTCCACTACATGAACCAGAGCGGCAGCGACATGTGGGAGATCCCCTATCTGCCCATCGACCCGGCGGACGTGGGCCGGGAGTACGAGCCCATCATCCGCATCAACTCCCAGTCGGGCAAGGGCGGCGCCGCCTTCGTCATGGAGCAGGCCTTTGGCTACGAGCTGCCCAAGGCCATGCACGCCGAGTTCGGCGCCGTGGTGCAGAAGGAATCCGACCGGGTGGGCCGGGAGCTCCAGCCCGAGCAGATCTTCGCCCTCTTCGACCGGGAATACCTGTCCGTGCCCCAGGTCTATCACCTGGAGCGCCACCGCTTCCACGAGGACACCCGCCACGGCGACGAGAGCCATGTGGTCTTTGACGGCGAGATCTCCTGCCGGGGCAAGGCCATGGCGGTTCAGGGCGAGGGCACCGGCCCCATCGACGCCTTCTTCAACGCCCTGCACAACCTGCCCGAGGGCGCCATCGACGGCTACCGCTTCATCGACTACAAGGAGCATGCCATCTCCACCGGCGCCGACACCCAGGCGGTGTGCTACATCCAGCTGGAGGACCCCGCCGGCCGCACCGTGTTCGGCGTGGGCAAGAGCCACAACATCAGCCGGGCCTCCCTGCGGGCCATTTTGTGCGCCGTCAACCGCTCCGTCCGGGGCGAGGCGTAAACGCGCCCCCTTCCAAAAAGTTTTGCCGGCCCCGCCATTGCGGCGGGGCCGGCGCTCTGTTATAATATAAGCATAACAAAAACTTCTCACCCACCGTGCGGAAGGGAGACATTTCATGAAATACCACACCATCTACAAGGGCAGCCGCAGCGCCCCCGCCTACCCCGTGGAGCAGCCGGACACCCTTCTGCCCTTCCTGCTCGCCCACATTTCCGGCAAAAGCCGCAACAACATCAAGTCCCTGCTCTCCCGGCGGCTGGTGGCGGTGGACGGCCGGCCCGTCTCCCGGTTCGACACCCCCCTCTCTCCCGGTCAGGTGGTGACCATCCTGCCCGAGAGCGCCCCCAGGGACGAGCCGCTGCCCTTCCCCATCCTCTTTGAGGACGAGCACCTCATCGTAGTGAACAAGCCGGCCAAGCTTCTCTCGGTGGCAAACGACCAGGAAAAGCAGCGCACCGCCTACCGCATCGTCACCGACTATGTCCGCACCCAGAACGTGGGCAACCGCATCTTCGTCATCCACCGGCTGGACCGGGACACCTCGGGGGTGCTGATGTTCGCCAAGGACGCCCAGACCAAGGAGCTCTTCCAGGCGCGCTGGAACGAAATTGTCACGCGCCGGGGCTACAAGGCGGTGGTGGAAGGCGTCCCCCGGGAGCGGCAGGCCTCCCTGCGCTCCTACCTTGTGGAGACAAAGACCCACCTGGTCTTTTCTGGCAGCCCCGGCCCCGGCGCCAAGGAGGCCATCACCAACTATCAGGTGGAGCGCACCGGCAACGGCTATGCCCTGCTGGACATCTCCATCGACACCGGCCGTAAAAACCAGATCCGCGCCCAGATGCACGAGCTGGGCCACCCCGTGGCCGGGGACAAGCAGTACGGCGCCCGCACCAACCCCATCGGGCGGCTGTGCCTCCACGCCGGCGAGCTATCCTTCCTCCACCCCCTCACCGGCGAGCCCACCACCTTCACCGCCAAAACGCCCCGGGACTTCAACCGGGTGTTCCGGGTATGACGCCGCCCCCAACACGACAAAAAGCGCCCGAGCCTTGCGGTTCGGGCGCTTTTATTTTAGCTTCAGGCGCAGCTTACTTGCCCAGCTGCTTGGCGATCTCCTCAGCGAAGTTCTCCTGCTTCTTCTCCAGGCCCTCGCCCTTCTCGAAGCGGATGGCGTCCACAAACTTCACGCTGCCGCCCAGGGCCTTGGCGGCGGAGGCGATATACTTCTCCACGGTCAGTTCGCCGTCCTTGACGAAGTCCTGCTGGAGCAGGCAGTTCTCGCTGTAAAACTTGTTGAGCTTGCCCTCCACGATCTTCTCCTTGACCTGAGCGGGCTTGGCGGCCATCTTGGGGTCATTGTCCATCTGGGCCAGCATGATCTTCTTCTCCTCGGCCAGCACATCCTCGGTGACCTGGGACTTGTCCCAGAAGCGGGGGTTGAGGGCTGCGATCTGCATGGCCACGTCCTTGCCGATCTCGGTGGCATCGATGTCGCCGGAGACCTCCAGGTTGACCAGCACGCCGATCTTGCCGCCGGCATGGACATAGGGCACGGAGAAGTCGCCCTCGAAGCGGGCGAAGCGGCGGATCTTGATGTTCTCGCCGATGACCAGGATCATCTCCTGGAGCTCCTCCTGCACGGTGTGGGAGCCGTCATAGGGCTTGGTCATCAGGTCGTCCAGGTCCTTGGGGTTCTCCCGGGCCACAACGGCAGCCACGCCCTTGACAAAGTCGATAAACTTCTCGTTCTTGCCCACGAAGTCGGTCTCGGCATTGACCTCCACGACCACGCCCACGCCGTCGATCACGCCGGCATAAGCGGCGCCCTCGGCGGCAATGCGGCCGGCCTTCTTCTGTGCGGCGGCCAGGCCCTTCTCGCGCAGCCACTCAACGGCCTTGTCCATATCCCCTTCAGAGGCGGCCAGGGCCTTCTTGCAGTCCATCATGCCCACGCCGGTCATTTCACGCAGATTCTTAACGTCCTGTGCGGTGATTGCCATAGTAAATCCCTCCAATTGATATCATAAAAGCTCCGTTAAAAAGGCAGCGCCCGCCCGCGCGGGCGGGCGCTGCCTGCTTGATATGCTTGTAAAAGCCGAATTACTCGGCAACCACAGGCTCCTCGGCGGGGGCGGCAGCGGGGGCATCCTGGCCCTGCTTGCCCTCCTGCACGGCGTTGGCCATAACAGAGGAGATGAGCTTGATGGCGCGGATGGCGTCATCGTTGCCGGGGATGACATAGTCGATCTCATCGGGGTCGCAGTTGGTGTCCACAATGGCCACGATGGGGATGTTCAGCTTGCGGGCCTCGTTGATGGCGTTGCGCTCCTTGCGGGGGTCAACCACAAACAGGGCGCCGGGCAGCTTCTTCATCTCGACCACGCCGCCCAGGTACTTCTCCAGCTTCTCGATCTCGCCCATGTGCTTGATGACTTCCTTCTTGGGCAGCATGTCGAAGGTGCCGTCCTCCTGCATCTTCTTGAGCTGGGCCAGACGGTCCACGCGGGTGCGCATGGTCTTGAAGTTGGTCATCATGCCGCCAAGCCAGCGGGCGTTGACGTAGTACATGCCGCAGCGGGCGGCCTCCTCCTTGATGGCCTCCTGGGCCTGCTTCTTGGTGCCCACGAACAGCACGGTCTGACCGTTCTCCACCACGGAGCGGACAAAGGCGTAGGCCTCCTCCAGCTTCTTGACGGTCTTCTGCAGGTCGATGATATAGATGCCGTTGCGCTCCGTGTAGATATAGGGTGCCATCTTGGGGTTCCAGCGGCGGGTCTGGTGGCCGAAGTGAACGCCGGCCTCCAGAAGCTGCTTCATAGAAACGACTGCCATGTGTTTTTTCCTCCTAATATTTGTTTTTACCTCCGAGGGCCTCATCTCTCTGCCCACGCCGGCCCGGCCGGCGCACACGGCAAAAAATCCGCCCTCGTGCGGAATGCCTTGATAGTTTACCATACGTTCCGGGAAATTGCAATCATTTTTTGCTTGATTTTGCAGCTTTGTTTGCAGAAGCAAACGCAGGTCCATCGTGGTCGCTCCTTTCTTGTTTTGGGCAAAAAAGACCGCTGACCGTACGCACACGGCACGGGTCAGCGGTCTGGTTTTCGATATTCGGTTTTAGTGTTCAGCTTGCCAAACTGAAAGAAGTAACTCAACAATGCAGCAGAGCGACGCACGCAACTGTGCGTCGCTCTGCTGCATAAGTATTGTCAGCTTATGGCTCCCGTGGGGCTGCAAGTTATTGAAGTGTTCACCCCAACAGTTGTTATTAAAAATTTCTTAAGTGATGCGGTCACGGTGGCGGTTCCGCCTGAGCTTGATAGGTTTTCACCACTGTATGTCCATCCGCTGGCAATAGACTTTGATACGCTCGAACTATTGACCCAAGAGGAGCTGCCGTCATATCCAAAGTTAGCGGTCAATGATATGGTCGCAATTTCTGTGCCATTATATTTATAGACGTCTGTTTTTGTCGCGGTTTTTGAGGACGTCGATCTCAATATATCAATTGAGCCATGGATAACAAGCGTAGTTTCAATAGTAACTCCGTTGTCCAAGACTTCCACAGAAGAAAAAACTTCATCAGGCGTGTAAGCAGCCTGTGCCGCCGGCGCAAGAAAGGTGACTGTCATCAGTGCCACAAGGCACACTATAAATATTCGTTTTTTCATTCGCCTACTCCTCCATATTTACATAAATAATAATTGTTGATTCCTTTGTAACGACAGCATCCTTACGGACACTCGAAGCGTAAACGACAAAAACAATTAATCCGACAAGGATGACGGAGAATGCCGCAATAGCCGCTCTTTTTATGTATCGCTTTCTTTTAATATGTCTTTCAACAATTTCCGATTGAAGGCTTTCGATAAACGTGGCGGCAAGTTCAGCCGGTTCACCAATAAAATCTCTGACTTCTTCAAATGATGCTCCAGGGTGTCCGTTACGAAAGTCTTCAATCATGCGTTGGATGTCAAGAATAAATCCTTTACGCAAAACCCGGGGGCAATTCAGTGCCTTGTCAATTCGCTTATAGTAATCCCGAAGCTGCTTATTCATCGCTTGCCTCCTCTGCTATCTTTCCGTCAAGAGATAGAACGTGGTCGATTATATCTGTTGTCGCTGTATACTCATAAATCAAATCATTAAGATACTTTTGCCCGCTTTCGGTGATAGAGAAGTAAATTCTCACCCTGTTAGCATCGGACAAAACCTTGTTGCTTTCCTCAATGTATTTGAAGTCTTGCAAACGATAAATAGCCTGATAAAGTGTGTTAAATGTGATTTTTCCGTCGCTTAACTTCTCAACTGTCGCCATCATCTCATAGGTATACATAGGTTTTTGGCGCAGCAAAAAAAGCACAAGCATTTCTGTTGTGGCTTTTTTTAGAGATTCTCGAATACCTGCGGGAGTTCCGCTTGTGTTTTTTGGTGGCATCGAAGGCGTCTCCTCTATCTACAAACCGATTTGTAACTGCCTATAGTTTAACTTCTTAAATAATATTCGTCAATAATATTTGTTGTTGACAAATATTATTTTTTCTTTTATTTTAATTGTAAGAATTCAACCGAAGGGGGTGGTTCCATTGGCAAAATAAATCGGAATTCTTTCTAGAACATTCAAGAAACAAGTATATTAAATGCATTGAAAGGAAAGTGAAAATGAAAAAACTGTTTTCCATAGTCCTGAGTATGGCGATGCTGGTTTCTGCGCCCTCCATAAGTGCGACAGCAACAACTGTGGATATCATCACGGCGTTCGCACAAGATTTCAATAGCGCAAATGACAACGCAGTATCTACGGAGGAGTACACTTCTATCAGTGCAAAATCATATTTGGGGGCCTCAGCATACGAAGAAGATGTGCTTGCGAGATCTATTTGTGAAAATACCAGCATGAAGATATCTACTGCTCGCAATATGGTTTCAATTACCCTCGCGCTCTCAGAAGTCGCCTTAGAAGAGCGAGAAAGTTTATCGGGGAAGGAAATCTTTATTGGCGAAGTTTTTTCGCTGAACGGAGGCGGATACTATGATAACATAATGATTCTCGGGAGTTTTGCCCCGACAGCCGATTATAGCATTGCGCTCTTTAAAATTCTCAACGAGAATAGCACCCCTGTGTTAACTTTATTAGTGGAAAATATTAATTCTGGTGAATTGACGGAATACTCCTTTCATATCAGCGCTTCTCTTTTTGATAAACTGATGAGCATTGCGCAAAGCACAACCAAATCACATGAAGATAGTAAAAACAAGGATGGCGACATTTCGCCTGAGAGGATGGTAGCGCAAGAAGTCATTGCATTGATGCAGCCAAGCAAGAATTACAAATCACTAGAAAACTCTTTGAATATGCGCACTCAAAGTAATTCAAGTTTCAAAAGTACAACCAGTTACGTTGCTACCGCTGCCTCACTGAATGTAGTGCAAACCTTCTGTGCCAGTATTAACGCGGCTACTTCAAGCGGCATAACGCCGTCAGCAACCATGCAGTCTGTATTGAGTCAAACAGGTTGGAAAATGTACAAAACAAGTACGCACTTTTACGTTATGCATGGAGTGGCTAACACTAGCACTGAGCAATTAGTCGGAATTACTGTGTGCTCAGTATCAAGTGAGAAAACATACGGTCAGCCGGAATTGACCGCATTATACACAGTTGTCGGGTCAGCTACGCTTTCTTACGATAAGTCCACAAAAGTTGCAACATTGCTACAGTATAATACCGGAATACGATTGGAGGACGCGTCAATTGCAGTTGAGTTAGTAGGGGGAACAACAAATCTCCTCAACGCGACCAAGACTAAGAATTTAGAGGGCGGAGGCTCACTTAAAAATCTATTTGTCGCTGTACTTAATTCACTTGGGGTTCCAGCCGATATTTGGACCGCCCTCCAAACGTCAGGAGATTCATCGGATACTGTCCCCTTCGGCTCTGATGCAAATCAGGCTGCAGTATGGGGGAATGGTGTAGAAGGGAATCTCGTGCGGGCGGCGGCAAACCAAGGCTCGTCATCCTATTATCTTTGGGGTTATGGCACATACATAGGCATTATTGCACACTACAAAACTGACCCCGGCAAAACATATAGTTCATACCGAACCGCATGGGGGTTCACCGCTTATTCTCTGCTCTAAACGCCATCTAATCCAAGCTATAGGACATTTAGGTTAGGGGGGATACCGTGAGCTTATATCAAAAAGGCAATACATCACGAACAATTGAGATAAAAAGGATTTGCATCACTGCTGTTGTAATAGTCGTTTTCGTTATTTCCTCGCTGATGATTTCATCTGCTGTCAAGAATAACTCTCTAAAGGATAAATATCAGCACGATATGCGTTTTATTCTGCTTTCAATTCAGGCGCAAATCGAATCGGCGATAAATAACGATAGTCGTTCGGATATACGAATCGCTGCACTAGAATATGAACGGCTAGGCACCACCTTTGCGAATGTGTCGTCCCAATTATTTGGCTCATACCTGGACACTGGCGGATGGGGAAAAGCCGCAGATATACTGCTGGGTTTTAACAACTATTCTCAGCCCCTATTTCAAAGTTTTGATGGGTCTCTAACTGAGCAGGAAATCAAATTTCTGGAGCAACTATACGACTTGAATGAAGTATTGCTCACAGATATAGGTGATGATTCGGCTTCAAATGGTTTAAGAAAAACAAGCATCCGGGAATTAAAAGAAACACTGAACAGCTATCATTTATTCACGCTAAACGATTTTTTCTCTTCATGGGAAAGCGCTGCGATTCCGACTTGAAACCCCGGAACTTTTCCGCTATAATAGGCCCAAGCGTGTGCGCGCCTGCCGCAGCCCACGCTATCCTACTGTATTTTCCGCTTCGGAGGGATATTATGGCCGGATTCATTCATGGCAAGCTTGACATCAAGCTTCTCATCCTGTTCCTTGCGTCCCGCCTGGCCGCGCCGGTAAATCAGCCCACCCTGACCGAGCTTTGCCTGTGTGACGACGGCGTGAACTATTTCCAGCTGGCCCAGTGCCTGGCAGAGCTTGTGGCAAGCGGCCATCTCTCCCTGGAGGGCGACCTTTACGCCATCACCGACAAGGGTCGGCGCAACCTGGCCGCCAGCGAGAGCAGCCTCTCCCCTGTCATCCGCGCCCGGTGTGTCCAGCGCCTGGCCCCGCTCAACAGCATCCTCCGGCAGGAGGCCCAGGTGCGCGCCCAGGTCGTTCCCCACCCGGCGGGGGGCTGTCTGGTCCGGCTGTCCCTGAGTGATGAGCGCGACACCCTTCTCTCTCTGGAGCTTCTCGCCCCCTCGGAGGAAACCGGGCAGCAGATTGCAGAGCACTTCCGCGCGCACCCGGAGTCCGTCTACAACGGCGTGCTGGGCACGCTGCTTCCCCGCGGCTGACAAGACCACAGGAGGTACCAGCATATGACCATATTGGGCTATCCGTTCCAGGAGCTTTTCCTGTTCTTTTTCTTCTATTCCTTCCTGGGATGGCTGATGGAGACCTGCTACTGCTCCCTGCGGGAGCATCACTTCGTCGCCCGCGGCTTTCTCCATGGGCCGCTGTGCCCCATTTACGGCTGCGGCGTGCTGCTGATGATTTTGTTCTTTACCCCCCTCAAGCGCAATCTCGTGCTGTTCTACGTCACCGCCGTGGTGGTCATGACCAGCTGGGAATACTTCGTGGGCTGGCTTTTGGAGACCACCACCCACGTCAAGTACTGGGACTACTCTCACAGTAAATTCAACATCAAGGGCCGCGTGTGCCTTTGGGTGGCCCTGACCTGGGGCCTTTTGTCCTACGCCGTGATTTTCTGGATTCATCCCCCCGTCGAGTCTCTGTACGCGCACATCCCCCTGTGGCTTGTCAATACGCTGTGCGGCGTGCTGGGCGCGGTGCTGGTGGCAGACGCGGTCATCACTATCCGCGAGCTTGCCCTGATGTCCAGAATAGTCACCGCCATGACCAAGGCCAAGGATGAGCTTCAGCTTCAGCTGTCCCTTGGCAAGGCGGAGTTCACCGACAAGCTGGACAATTCCGGCGAGGAGCTGAAAAAGCGCTATCGCGAGCAGATGGCCCGCCTGGAGCGCTACACCCGCCGCTACCGCCGGCGCTACTCCGGTATGCGCTTTAGCGAGCGCTACCCCATCTCCATGGAGGACATCCGCGCCGCCGGCGCCCTCGCCCGGGAGGAGCTGCTCCGCCGCCGGGACGCCCGGCGGGCCCAGAAGAAGCACTGAGCCGCCGTAATATTCCCGCAAAAAAAGATCCCCAGGCCGTCTCTGCGGTCTGGGGGTTATTTTTTCGTGCTCATATCTGCTCGTCCTCCGAAATCATCCGGATGACCCGTCTCCTTTCTCCTATTTCAATCCGCCCTCAAGGCCTCCCTCTGATGATGCCGCCCCCTTCATGGCTCCCCTGAAAGGGGAGCTGTCAGCCGTCAGGCTGACTGAGGGGTTATCCCCCCGCCTCGCCCTTCAAGCCTCCCTCTGACGAGGGAGCTGCCGAGCGAAGCGAGGCTGAGGGAGAGAGCCCTTCGCTCCCCCCTCCGTCCCCGCCTCCCTCCTCACATCTCCTTCACCCGCTTGAGGAACACCACCATCTGCTCCCGGGTGCAGAAGCTCCTGTACTGCTTGTTGCCGTGCTCGTCGCCCCGGATGATGCCGTTGTCCTCCGCCCATTCCCGGGCCTCGGCGCTCCAGCTCTCCGGCTCCTGCTCCGAAAGCCGCCGGAGATAGTCCTCCATCATGGCGTCAAACTGCTCCTGGGTCATGTCGTCATCCTCCTCATAGTTTGGCCGCCAGGCGCCCACCACAACGTCCGGCTTCCGCTTCCGGCGCATAACCTCCCCGCCGTTGCTGTCGCTGCCCGTTCCGGTGTTGCCCTCGATGGCCGTCACATATCTGCCGTCAAAGCTCTCAATGATGCCGGTGTGGTCGGTGGCCGCGCCGCCCGGGAAGTCGTAGATCACCACGTCCCCGGGCCTATACCCGTCCGTCACCCACTCCCCGGCCTTCTTCGCCGCCCGCATCAGCGCCCCGCAGGACGCTGTCCGGATAACCGGCGTGATGCCCGCCCGGTCCATGCACCACTGCACGAACACCATGCACCAGGGGTAGTTGCCCGACACCGGCCTGCCGTAGTACCACGTGTTGTACTTGACGTTGTTGGAGTTTCGGAGGCTCTCTTTCACCCCCAGCTCCGCCCGCGCGACGGCGAGCACCTGCTCAGCCGTTGCCATTTCCGTCCACCGCGTCCTGCACCTTCTGGCTCTGGGTCCCGAAATAAAACGCGATGACCACCGCGTAGACGGTCATAAAGTCCTGGCTGATGGCCCCGATGACGGCCATATAGGCAAATACCGCTGTGAGCACCAGGGTGACGATGCTCTTCACGCTCAGCAGGTTCCCCAGCCGCTTGATGATACTCTCTTTCATGTTTTTGGCTCCTTTCATTTTTGTGTACTTTTTCCGACAAACTTCCGTTGACTTTTAGTACTGCATGTAGTACTCTTTATTTGGACAGGGGCGATGCGCATGGAGATCAAGCTGAAAAAGCAGCCGCAAAAATATCTGAAAAGCGTGGATGAAAAGACAAGGCAGAAGCTCTACCGCGCCCTGGAGCAGATCGCCCAGTTTGAAGGGAACATCGTCCCTCTGGCCGGTTACAAATCGCGGTACCGTTATAAAATCGACCATTACCGCATAACCTTCGATTGGATCAGGGGCGAAATCGTCATTACGGTCATCGAAATCAACACCCGCACCAACATCAAGTATTAAGGAGATGCTTTTATGCGACTTCAAAACGACATGGAAAAACGCATTGAAGCAATCAATGCAAAAGAGCCTGAGCATCTGACCCAGGAAGAAGCCGCCTCCCTCGCGCAGGCAGAGGCAATGGACGATGGCAGCACCGTCAGCCTTGAGGAATTCAAGCGTGAGCTTGAGGATTACAGCGGAAAGCTGGTGCTCCGGATCCCCCGCAGTTTGCACAAATCCCTGAAGGAAGCCGCAAAGGTCGAGGGGGTAAGCTTAAATCAATATATGATCTACAAGCTTTCTTCCTAACTTTTCCGGGCAGCAAAAAACCGCCCTGTCCCTTGACAAGGCGGCGCGTTTGCGTATAATAGAGATAGAAGGGCGCTGTTGCAGACGGTCAGCCCCGCTTGTTAACTCAAATGACTCGTTAACCGCTCGGTGGCAGCCGGGCGGTTAACACGCTTTTGGGGATATGTAAATCATAATCCACAGGACTACGATCAAACACACCAGGAAGCGAAGGGCTCGCACCCATCGCCCGTTTCCCATCCGCACCACCCCCTTTCAAAGGGAGTGGCTAACCGCCTTGATGCAACAGCGCCGCAGCTATCATAGCACACCGCGCCGCCTCTTGTCAATTTCCGCCGCCCTCCGGGGAGGGCGGCCTTTTCATGCGTCCCTGTCGTTGTTGGCCGGCTTGTCCGGCCACTTGTTGTTCTTGCTGATGTTCTCGAAGAGGGCCTTCATGCAGTACACCAGCACCACCCCGATGATCTCCGTGATGGCCACCTTGGAAAGGCTCTCCGCGATGGCCGCGCGCCCCAGATAGGCCAGGGCGTAGCTGCACCACACCCAGCAGATGCCATTGAGGACGCACAGCCACACCAGCCGCTTGGTGGTTGTCTTTTTCATTTCACACGCTCCAGATCGTCAATGCGGTGGTTTGCCACCTTGAGCTTTTCCTCGAATACCGCCGCCGATTCCTCCAGGCGGTAGGTGCGCTCCACCAGGCCGTTGTGCTTGGCCACTTTCTTCTCCAGTTGCTCCAGGCGGTACGCGATGAGGGCCGCGCTCTTCCGGTTGGCAAGGTACGCCCCCGCCAGCGTCCCGCCCAGGGACAGCACCGCCACAATGATTGCATCCGTCATGCTGCCGCCCCCTTACTTGGTGGTGATGGCAACCGTGCCGTCGAAGCTCCCGGTGTCCCAGTCGCGGCCGATAATCATGCTCACGTCGATGTCTCCGGTCAGGGTATACGCATAGTTCAGACTGCCATACCCCGATTGAAGCGTCACGCCGTCCACCGTCAGCGTATTCTTGCTGCCGCCAGACACAAAGGTCACCGTGTCCCCGGACTTGGCCGGGAAGCTGCCCGCCGCCTTGTACTGCACCCCGGCGTACTCCGCGTATAGTAAGTAAGAGGTGCCGTTGAGATAATAGGTGATATTCACCGTCACCTCTTTGGCCGCCTTCTGGAGGGCGGGGTCGTTGTAGATCATCCCTGCACCTCCGTCACCGCGATGTACACCGAGAGGTTCACCGTGGGCACCGTGTCGGCGGTGAAGGTCAGGGAATTGGCCGCCTGGGCGGTGCACCGCACCCCCGCCTCCCGGTATGCCGTCTGGCCCGCCATGGCCGGGCAGGGCTGGATGAGCTGCTTGCTCTCGTCCGCCAGAACGCCGCTCACCGTCACTGTCTGGGTCTTGGACGTCGTGTTCCAGCCCGCTGCTGTTAGGGTCACAAGGGTGGCCTTTGGCTTGGCCGCATTCACCTGGGCCGGGGTGGCGTAGTCCGTCCCTGCGGTGGCCGCGCTCATCCCCCCGCTGCCGTTGCCCTTCAAAAGGTCCGCGGTGGCGGGGATGGTGGGGACTGCTACCGTCACCGCCCCAGTCTTGCCGTTTACGCTGGTAACTGGTGCGCTCTGCAACGCCGTGTCCGCCTTGCCGAGCGAGGCCTGAACATCACTGGCAAGGTCGCCTTTGCTGACGGTGGATTTGAACGCCAGAGAGCCGAGGTCAGCAAACCACTTTTTGATTTTGCCGAACAGAACGGACAGCTTCTCCCCCGTGGCGATGTTGCTCCGGCCTGACGCCTGCGTGAACGCCGCCGTGACGTTGGAGCCGTCGCCGGTCTTGTCCAGCTTTCCGTTCCACGCCGTCCGCTCCGCCGCCGTGATGTGTACGGTGGTGTTCCCTATGTGGCCGTTCAGATTGCTCTGTACCGCCCCGGCGGCGCTGTCCGCATAGGCAAAGGCGTCCTGGGCCTTGCCCTGTGGGTCGTAGACGCTCGCCTGCATGTCCCCGCTGCCCGAGCCGTTCAGCACGTCGAAGGAGTGGGCGCCGCCGGCGTCCGTGATGGTCACCCGGTGGCCCCCAGAAATGTCCGTCACCGTCACCGTGGGGGATACCCCGTCCGCGCCGGGATTGCCCTGGGGGCCGGTCTCGCCTGCCGCGCCCCGGGGCAGGCCGAAGGTGAGCTTTACCACGCCGTCCGTCCCCGTGCCCTTGGTCACCGTGGCCGCAGCGCCGGTTCCCAGCGTGGTGGCCGCCACCTCCATGTTCTCGATCTTCTTCTCGCTCTTGGCCGCCGCAGCGGCATAGCCCCCCGCCCGGGTGGCCTGGGTCTGCGCAGTCGAGGCAGAGCTGGCGGCCTTGTTGGCAAAGGAGGACGCGCTGCCGACATAGCTGCTCGCCTGGTTCGCACTGCCTGCCGCCGCCTTTTGGGACGCCTCCGCCGCCTCCGCCGCCGTCTCCGCGCGGCCCACATAGGTTTCCGCCGCAGCCTCCGCAAAGGCCCGAATCTGCGCCCCGCTCACGCGCCCCGCCGCGCCCTGCTGCTCCGCCACGAACAGGGAATCGTCCGCCACCGCAGAAATGGCGGGCAGGGAGCCGATGGTCTTATCAGCCATTGTCCTCACTCTCCTTCTTTTCCAGAGCTTCCGCCATCTGGTACGCCCGGCGCAGGGCCCCCCGGGCCGCCGCCATCACGTCCACCGCGTCCCCCTGCACCGGG
>CAKUIM010000021.1 GCA_934660965.1 uncultured Oscillospiraceae bacterium
GCCGCCGCAGCGGTGGCAGGCCACCAGGTGGCCGTTGCCCACATCCCGCAGGGGCTGATCCTCCTCGCACTCCTTGGTGGCGTAGGGGCAGCGGGCCGCAAAGCGGCAGCCGGGCTTGGGATTGATGGGAGAGGTGACCTCGCCGCGGATGAGGTCGGGCTCCTTATCCTTGTAGCCCAGGGCGGGGATGGGGATGGCGGAGAGCAGAGCCTTGGTGTAGGGGTGCTGGGGGTTGGCAAAGAGCTCAGCCTTGGGGGCGCGCTCTACCGTTTTTCCCAGGTACAGCACGGCGATCTCATCGGAGATGTGCTTCACCACGGACAGGTTGTGGGTGATGAACATGTAGGTCAGGCCCAGCTGGTCCTGAAGGTCCATCATCAGGTTCAAAATCTGGGCCTGGATGGACACATCCAGGGCGGACACCGGCTCGTCGCAGACGATGAACTTGGGATTGAGGGACAGTGCCCGGGCAATGCCGATACGCTGGCGGCGGCCGCCGTCGATCTCGTGGGGGTAGGTGTTGATATAGCGGTCGGCAAGGCCCACCAGCTTCATCAGCTCCAGGGTGCGGGCTTCCAGCTCGTCCTTGCTCTTGCAGAGGTTATAGACCTGCATGGGCTCGGAGATGATCTGGAAGACGGTCTTGCGGGGGTTGAGGGAGGCATAGGGGTCCTGGAAGATGATCTGCATCTCCCGGCGCATCTCATGCATCTCTTTCTTGTCCATTTTGACAACGTCCTTGCCCTCGAAGAACACCTCGCCGGAGGTGGGCTCGATCAGGCGCAGGATGCAGCGGCCCAGGGTGGACTTGCCGCAGCCCGACTCGCCCACTATGCCCAGGGTCTGGCCGCGGTTGATGGTCAGGTTGGAGTCGTCCACAGCGTGCAGGAAGCCGGCAGGCGTGGGGAAGTACTTTTTCAGATGTTTACATTCCAGAAGAACATCGCTCATGGTGTTTCCTCCCCCTTTCAAAGGTCAGCGTCCTGGAAACGGACGCACTTGATCTGATGCTGGTCTTTCTGGGCCACCGGAATCTCGCCGCCGCAGCGCTCGGGGTCGTAGTGCGGGCAGCGGGGCCCGAAGTTGCAGCCTTGGGGCAGGTTGGTGGGATCGGGCATGAGGCCGGGGATGGGCTGGAGCCGGTCGGTATCCTCGGTGAGGTTGGGGATGGAGCCGAACAGACCCACGGTGTAGGGATGGTGCTTTTTTGCGGGGTCGAAAATGTCCTCAAGGGTGCCGAACTCCACGATCTCGCCGGCGTACATGATGCCGATGATGTCGCAGATGCTGGCCACGACGCCCAGGTCGTGGGTGATGAGCAGCAGGGAGGAATTAAGGTCCTGCTTGAGCTTGCGCATCATGCTGAGCACCTGGGCCTGAATGGTCACGTCCAGGGCGGTGGTGGGCTCGTCGGCGATCAGCAGCTCGGGGTTGCAGGCGATGGCAATGGCGATCATCACGCGCTGCTTCATGCCGCCGGAAAACTGGTGGGGATATTCGTTCATGCGGGAGGCGGGGATGCCTACCAGCTCCAGGATGCGGCCCACCTCTTCGCTGACAGTCTTGCGGGTGAGCTCGGGCTTGTGGAGGAGAAGCACCTCGGCAATCTGGTCACGCACGGAGATGACCGGGTCAAGGCTGGTCATGGGGTCCTGGAAGATCATGGAGACGCGGCCGCCGCGGATTTTGCGCATCTCGGTCTCGCTCAGGCTCATGATATCTTCGCCGGCAAAGGTAATCGAACCGCTGCGAACCTTGGCGGTATACTTGGGCAGCAGGCGCAGGATGGACAGGGCAGTGGTAGTCTTGCCCGCACCGGTCTCACCCACAAGACCCATGGACTGACCGGCCTCGATGGAGAAGCTGATGCCGTTGACGGCCTGCACCGCAACGCCCTCGGTCACATATTCGATCCGGAGATCTTTTATTTCCAATAATTTTTCGCTCATGCTATCACCTTATGCCTTTCCCTTCAGCCGCGGGTCAAATGCGTCACGCAGACCGTCGCCCAGAATGTTGATGGACAGCACTGTCAACGCAATGAAGATCGTGGGGAAGATGACCACATGGCTGACATAGCGGATGGTGGGCAGGCCCTCGGACATGATAGCGCCCCATTCCGGAGTGGGGATGGGCGCGCCCAGACCCAGGAAGGACAGCATGGTGCCGGCCAGAATATTGGATGCCACCATCATGGTGGACTGCACCAGGATGGTGCCCAGGGCGTTGGGCAGGATATGAGAAATAATAATCTTGCCGGTGCTCACGCCCACGGCGCGGGCGGCCTCAATGTACTCCTGGCCCGCAATGCCCAGAACGGTCGAGCGGGCCACGCGGGTAAAGCCGGGGATGGCGCCGATGGTAATGGCCAGGATCAGCTGAGGAATGCCCTGACCGAAGCCGGCCACGATAGCCAGAGACATCAGAATGGAGGGCATCGAGCTGAGAATGTCCGCAATCCGCATGACAATGGCGTCAAACTTTCCGCCGATAAAGGCCACCGCAGCGCCCAGGACGGAGCAGAGCACCGTCACGATCGCAGTGGCGGCAAAGCCCAGGGTAAGGGAAACCCGGGAGCCGTGGATAATGCGGGCGAAGAGGTCGCGGCCCAGGTTGTCGCAGCCGAACCAGTGCTCGGCGCTGGGCTTTGCAAGCTTGGCAGAGGCATTGTTGGTAACGGCCTTGGAATAGGGAACGATCAGGTCGGCAAACAGGGCCACCAGGACCAGCAGGATGATGACCACAAGGCAGACCATGGCCAGTTTATTTTTCTTCAGGCGGTCCCAGGCCTCCGCAAAGGGGCCGCGGCGCTTCCCTGCCTGGGATTGAGTCTTTGCCGTGCTCATGCTGCGGCACCTCCCTTTTCTTCAACGGGCTTCACTTTTTTGCGCTTGCCGCTGGAATAGCGAGCACGGATACGGGGATCCACAACAGCGTAGAGGAGGTCCACCACCAGCATAATCAGCATGTACACAGTAGCCAGAATGGTAATGGTGCCCATGACCATCGGCATGTCATACTGGTAGATGCCGTTCATGACGAGGGTGCCCAGGCCGGGGATAACGAAAACGCGCTCCATGATGACCGCGCCGCCCAGCAGGCCGCCCAGGCTCATACCGGTGATGGTAATCAGGGGCAGCAGGGCGTTGCGGAAGGCATGGCCCCAGATAATCTTAGACTCACGCACGCCCTTGGAGCGGACGGTGCGGACATAGTCGGTGCGAATGGTCTCCAGAACAGCGGAGCGAGTATAACGCAAAAAGCCGGTCGCGTAGGAGACACCCAGAGTCATGGCGGGCAGGATCCAGCACTGCCAGCCATTTGTAATTCCGCTGGCCGGAACTAATTTCAATTTGTAAGAGAAGATCAGGACGTATATCGTTGCCATGCAGAACGTGGGAATGGCAGAAAGAAGCATCGAGAGGGTGGTAAATACGCGATCCATCCAGGAATACTGGCGAACCGCCGCCAAAACGCCCAGAGGGATGCCGATAAGCATAGAGATGCCGATGCTCAGCAGAGTGAGCTTGATCGTGTTGGGCCAACGGGCCGCAATGTCCTGAACAACAGGCCGGTCATAGTACCAGGACTGGCCGAAGTCTCCGGTGGCAACACCGGCCAGCCACTTCACGTACCGGACCAGAAACGGCTTATCCAGGCCGTATTTTGCATTTTGCTCATCCACCAGCTCCTGAGATGCCTCAGGACCCAGCTTGCTACGTCCGGGGTCGACGTCGGACATGGATACCAGCGAGAACACGATGAATGTAACAACCAACAGCATGGGGATCATAATGAGGATTCGCTTTATGAAATATTTGACCACAGGTTTTCTCTCCCTCCAGTAAGGGGTTATGGGGCTTCCCGCAGGAGCGGGAAGCCCCGGTATATTGCTCAGATCTTAATGTCGCGAGGATTGGGTCTGATTACTCTTCCCAGTACCAGTCCATGTACTTGGTGAGCATCGTGTTGGGCTCATACTCCTCGCCATGGATGCCGGAGGGGTAGACCATGTAGGTCTCCATGCCGCCGATCACGGCGTAGTAGGCCTGCTCACGGATATGGGTGTTCAGATCCAGATACATGGCGTTGCGGGCGTCGTCGTCCAGGGTTCTGGCAGCCTCGGCGGCCTTGGTGTCGATGTACTCATCGGTGGTGTGGCAGTAAGCCAGGGAGCCGCCGGTGATGAAGTACAGGTTATAGACCAGAGGCGGGTTGTAGGGGACAGACTGGAACTCCACGTAGCAGGTCTCATAGTTGCCCATGAAAACGGCGGCCTGATAGGCGCTGGCCTCCATAGGCACCAGGTCCAGGTTAATGCCGACAGGAGCAAGCATATCCTTCAGGGCGGCAGCCAGACGCTCGCCCACGGTGGTGGTGGGATAAGTGAAGCCGATGGTCACGCCCTTGGCGTAGCCGGCGTCGGCAAGCAGCTGCTTGGCGGTCTCCACATTGTAATCATAGTGGGGAAGGTCGTTGGTGAAGCCGGTGTCGCCCTCACGGATGACGGAGTAGGTGTTGGGGTCGGCCATGTTGTCGTACACCAGAGCACACAGCTCTTCTCTGTTGATGGCATAGTTGAAGGCCTGACGAACCTCCAGCTTGGACAGGGACTCGGAGCCGCCCACGTTGAACATCACGGAGTAGGCGCCGGGGCGATGGATCTGCTCGACCCGATAGCCGTCCAGCTTGCTGTAGTAATCCAGATCCAGGCCGTTGACGATCTGCACCGCGTCAACCTCGCCGTTTTCAAGGGCGACCAGCTGGGTGGACATATCGGGAATGACCTTGGTCTCAATCTTATCAAAGTAAGGAGTCTTGCCCCAGTAGTACTCGTTGCGCACCAGGGTCACGCCAACGCCGGTGACCCAGCTCTCCAGCTTATACGGGCCGGTGCCGAGAACCATCTCGGGGGTGCCGTCGCCATACTTCTCAACGGCGGCCTTGCTGACCATACGCCAGGGCCAGGAAGCCATCTGGAGGATCAGGTTGGGGTAAGCCCAGTTGCAGTAAATGTTCAGGGTATGCTCATCAATGGCCTCGGCGTCCTTAATCATCAGAACCTTGGAGGAGGTGGCGGGCAGAGTCTGCATACGCTTGACGGAGAAGGCGGCGTCCTCAGCGGTGAAGGGGGTGCCGTCGGAGAACTTGGCGTTCTCGCGGATGTGGAAGGTGTAGGTCAGCTGGTCGTCGCTGATGTCCCAGCTCTCGGCCAGGTCGGGCACAACGGCCATCTGGTTGCTGCCGTCGAAGCGGACAAGGCCGTCATACAGCGAGCCAAGAAGGTTGTACTCGGCGCCGTTGCTGACATGGGGGTCCAGCTGGGTGGCATCGCCGAGGGCGGGCAGGCGCAGAACGGGATGGGCCTTCTCGGTCGGCTGCTTGCTCTCATCGGGAGCCTGGGACACGGTGCCGGGGTTGTTGCTGGGCTGCTGGGACTCTTTGCCGCCGGTCTTAGAGCAGGCAGAGAGCACCATGCACAGGCAGAGCACCATGGCAAGGATACGAGCTGCGTTTTTCTTCATCTTGATATCCTCCTAATTTTATTTCAGTCCGCACATCCGCGCGGAATGAGACACAACATGGGTCTTAGATCACTTTTTCGCCGTTTTCATGCATCACGGCCACCACACGGGTCCAGCCGGCGCTGCCGCCCTTGACCTTCACGGGCAGGCAGATGACGGTGTAGCCGGTGAGGGGAAGCTTGTCAAGGTTGGCCAGCTTCTCGATGTGGCAGTAGGCCTTCTCACGGCCGACGCGGTGAGCCTCCCAGATGATGGAGGCGTCGTGGTTCTTGGCGAACTCCTTGCCCTCGAGCGGCAGGGGGACGTCCCAGCTCCAGCCGTCGGTGCCCACAACGCGCACGCCGTGGTCGATGAGCCAGAGGGTGGCCTCAGCGCTCATGCCCGCGCCGGCCAGCATGTACTCGGGGGTGCCCCACAGGCGGTCGGTGCCGGTCTCCAGCAGGACGATGTTGCCCTCCTTGGGCATCACACCCACCCGGGCGAAGTACTCCTCCAGGTCCTTGGCCATGATCTTATAACCGTCGGGCTTGTCACGGAAATCCATCTTCAGGCCCTCGCCGATGCACCAGTCCAGGGGCACCTCGTCAATGGTCCAGGCCCGCTCGCCGCCGTTCATGGTGGGCCAGTAGTGATAGGGGGCGTCCAGGTGGGTGCCGGAATGGGTGCTCAGCTGAATACCCTCCACCGCCCATCCCATGCCGCCCAGGTCGGCAGCAGTGCAGCCCTCAAAGCAGGAGGCCATGCCCTCGGCAGTGTCCTGATGGGTCATGTAGAGAATCTGCGGAATCTGCCCCGGGGGATCGCTGGGCAGGCCGTGCTCGATGGGGATGGATAAGTCGATAATTTTCACTGTGTCTCTGCTCCTTTCTTCCGGGGCGCTCTTCCTCCGCCCCGAAATGCGCCCGCGCCTCCCGCGGGCTACATTAGAGACACATGCAAACTCCGTGCCAACTATGAGGGCCCTGTAATTTCGCCATTTTCAGCGGTTTCCGGGCGGCACCCCCGGCCCCGTTCTGTCTCTAAACCGAGACAATTTCGGGCGTTTCTGCGTAAAAAGCTTGAAGCAGCCGCTTTTTTCAGTTTGTCTCGCTTTCGAGACGCTGCCTGACAAACGAGACGGTCTGCACCCCCTCCTGCTAAAATTATATTGCATTTTACACAAAAAACAAGTATAATAATTTTGCCGGTATTAGGAGAAAAAATAATTTTTCTTCTTCAGGAGTGAAAAACGATGGAAAACAAGCTGTCCCGCGAGGACGCTTTTCAATTTATCGAGGGCATGTTCACCATGGCCGTGCTGGACCAGCAGGGGCGGTATATCTATGTCAACCCCGGCTGGGTGGAGAATAACAGGTCCGTTTTGGAGGCAGGCGGCAAGCTCCGGGGGCTGAACCGGCCGCTGCGGGCAGATGAGATCCTGGGCGAACGGGTGTGGGACGTGGTGCCCGAGAGCAAGGCGGCCTATGTGCTGGAGCACGGCGTGCCCCTCATCGGCGAGCCCATTGCCCCCGGCGAGACCTTCACCACCTATATCCCCCGTTACGGCCCCGACGGCAAGCAGGACGGGCTGTATCTTTACACCATCATCGGCAACCTGGATGAGGCGGCCATCGTGGGCAAGCGCCTGGCTGAGCGCACCCAGGAGCGCGACTTTTTCAAGCAGGAGCTGGCCCACGAACGGGGCGCGCGGTACAACCTGGACAGCCTGGCGGGCTCCAGCCCGGCCATGATGAAGGTCAAGCAGCAGATCCGCATGGCCGCCCGGGTGCCCACCTCGGTGCTCATTGAGGGGGAGACGGGCACCGGCAAGGAGCTCATCGCTCACGCCATCCACGCGGAGAGCGCCCGGGAGTCGGCAAACTTTGTGCGCATCAACTGTGCCGCGATCCCTCCCGACCTGATGGAGTCGGAATTTTTTGGCTACGCCTCCGGCGCCTTCACCGGCGCCAGCAAGGGCGGTAAGCTGGGGCGCTTTGCCCTGGCCGACGGCGGCTCCATCTTTCTCGATGAGGTCAACCTGCTGCCCTCCACCATGCAGCCCAAATTTCTCCGCGTCCTGCAGGAGCGGGAGATCACCCCGGTGGGCAGCAACGACAACATCCCCATCGACGTGCGGGTCATCTCCGCGTGCAACACGCCCATGGGCCGTCTGGTGCAGGAGGGCAAGTTCCGGGAGGACCTCTACTACCGCCTGAACGTCATCAACATTGTGGCGCCCCCCCTGCGGGAGCGCAAGGAGGATCTGCCCGACCTTGTGACTGTTTTGATCGGGCGGCTCAACCGGCAGCTGGGCATGATGATCCAGGGGGTAGACAGCCGGGTGCTCCAGCTCTTCCAGGAGTATGACTGGCCGGGCAACATCCGGGAGCTCCAGAACTCTCTGGAGCGGGCCATGAGCATGACGTCCTCCTCCGTGCTCACCCTGCCCAATTTCGACACTCTTGCCGTCCGGGCCAAGCGCAGCTGGGCCTTCGGCAGCGCCGCCTTCCGCCGGCCGGAGGCGCAGTGCGCCGACCTGCGCTCCGCCAAGGACGAGACGGAGAAGCACATGATTCAGGACGCCCTTGCCTCCAACGGCGGCAACCGCACCAAGGCGGCCAAGGCCCTGGGAATTTCCCGGGCGGTCTTTTACCGGAAGCTGGAAAAATACGGAATCGTCTCATCTTCGAACGAAAACTGAGCAAAGCAGGCGCGGCCCGGCATTTGAATGTGCCGGGCCGCTTTTTCTCCTGCCGGCGCTTTGCTCAGAGCATGGCGTAGACCGTCTGCATGATCCGGCCCACATAGGCCGGCTGCGGCGCGGAATGGTGCTGCATCATGATTACCGTCGTCATTTTTTCCTTCGGGTCTACCCGGGCGATCGTGCCTGCCACGCCTCCCCACCAGAAGGAGCCCGGCGTCTCATAGCACTTGGTAATGGTATTGTCCGTTTTGACGCTGACCAAAAAGCCGTAGCCGTAATCGTCATCTTCAAAATACTGCGCGCCGGAGTCCTTCAGAATAGACGGGGGCACATGGTTCGTGGCCATATTTTCAATGGTCCTTCTCCCGAGAATCCGCACCCCATCCAGCGTGCCGCCCAGCGCGAGCATCTGCAGGAACCGGGTGTAGTCTCCCAGCGTGGAGTAAAGCCCTTCCCCGGCCGATTCCAGGCCGGGGGTGTAGCCCGTGGGCAGCCACTCATTGACATAGGGCTTCACCGTCCCGCCGGTATGATCGTACACCACGGCCTTGCGCCCGGCCTTTTCCGGCGGCACAACAAACCCGGTGTCCGTCATGCCCAGGGGCTCGAAAATCTCCCGGCGGAAGAATTCGCCCAGGCTCATCCCGCTGATGACCTCTATGACCGCGCCAAGAATGTCCGCAGACAGCCCGTAGCTCCAGCCCGTGCCGGGCTCATAGAGCATCGGGACCGCCCCCAGCTCATTGGCAAAGCGCTGAAGGTTCCAGCTCTGCCCGCGGTCGGTATCGGCGTTCATGCGCTTCATCAGGTCTGCCATATGATAGTTATACTGCATCTCCATGGGGGTATTGCGGCCATAGTAGGGAAGGCCTACCGTCATGGTCAGAAGATGGCGCATCCGCGCGCTCTGGCGCGTGGGAACGGTCTTGAAGGTCCCATCGCCCCGCGGCCAGAGAAGCCGCGTGTCCCGAAAGCCCGGCAGATATGCCTTTACCGGGTCCTCCAGGCGAAACATGCCCCGCTCATACAGAATCATTGCCGCCACGGCGGTGACGATCTTTGTCATGGAGTAGATCCGGCAGATGGTATCATAGGCAAAGGGGGCCTTGGTGTCCAGGTCTGCGCAGCCGCAGCAGTCCTTGAATATCTCCTTGCCGTTTACTGTCACCATAGCGGACATGCCGACCGCCATGCCCTCATCTACCAGGCTTCTGAGCACATTGGAAAGATATTGCTGCATCTGTTTTCCTCCTGTTGCAGGAAAGGCCCCGCCAGAGGCGGGGCCTTTCTCATTTTCTTCAGAACCGCTCGGCGTCGTCATCCTCAACGCCCATGTAGGGACGAACCGGCCCCATGAGAATAAAGGGGCTGGGCAGGGAGCGCTCCCCATTCGGCAGCTTGACGTGGCCCATGCCCATATAGATCCCCTCGTCCAGCTTGCGGATCTCATCCGTCAGATCGCTGCGGCCGGCGCCGGTCTTGAATTCGCTGTAGTGCATCACGTAGGCCGGCCGGCCGTCAATGAGAGACGTGCCCATTTCCGTGCCGAAGCGCAGGCAGCGGTCGATCCACTCGCCGGGCTGACGGTAGACATTATAGCCCTCTCCCTTGTCCGCGCTGGAAGGCTTGAGGGCCTTGCCGAGCCAGTAGCCGTAGTTCAGGCCCTCCGTAAACATCTGCTCTACGGTGCGCTTGCGAATCTCCCGGTCGTGGCCGTCGGGACAGTAGCCGCTGTACTCGCCATCCAACTCAAAAAAGTCGGCGGCAGGCAGAGTTTTCCAGATTGCCCAGCACTCCGGGAAGGTCAGATTGACCAGCTGACGCACCGTCCATTTTCCGTTTTTGGGCTGCCTGGGCGCAGGAAGCTGCTCCCAAAACTCGCGGAATTCCGCATTGTTCATCTCACGCACATCTTTTACCGCTTCACTCATTATAATCCCCTCACTTCTGCTGAATTTTTTCTTTTTCGTTTTTTTGCTGCCATTCCTTGACTTTACCTTGTTTTTATTGTAGCATGTTCACATGCAAATGTCAATGTTCGGAATTACCCCTTATCTTTGCAAAAGGAGCGACGGAAATGAAGGCAATGAAGCTCTTGGGCGACCGGAAGGTCGGCGTTGTTGAGGCACCCGATCCCCAGGCCAAGGATGACCTGGTTGTAATCAAGGTTATGGCCTCTACCATCTGCGGCACAGAGCACACCTACTACGAAGCCAATGACCCTCTGCCCCTGCTGGGCGGCACGGGCCACGAGGCCGCCGGCATTGTGGTGGCTGCCGACAAGGCCAAGCAGGTCAAGGTCGGAGACCGCGTGTCAATCTACCCGACGGTTTATGAAAACTGTCATCGCTGCCTGCCCTGCTGGTCCGGTGAGTGGCAGCGCTGCGAGCATCCCTCTCCCAAGCGCAGCCCGATGGGCACGCATTGTCAGTATATGCTGGTCCCTGAGTATGTCTGTATGCCCATCCCCGATGATATGCCCTTTTCCACCGCGGCCATGATCGATGACTGCCTCGGCACCCCCTACCGCGCCATCAAGCGGCTTGGCGTCCAGGCCGGGCAGTGGGTCTTTATCACCGGCGCCGGCCCCATCGGCATGTCGGCTCTGGTTATCAGCAAATTCCGGGGCGCCCGGGTCATCATGGCAGACACCAACCCGTACCGGTTGGAGCAGGCAGAGCGTTTTGGCGCCGATTTTGTGTTCAATCCCGCCAAGGAGGACGTAAAAAAGGCGGTCCGCACCCTGACCGGCCGCCACGGCGTAGATGTCTCGCTGGACTGCTCCGGTGCAGAATCTGCACAGATCCAGTGCCTTGAGGTGTTGGGCGGCGGCGGCCGAATGGCCTTCCTCGGCATCCGCTCTACCGCCACTACCATCAACCCCTGGAAGCACCTGATGAGCAAGGAGATCACTGTCATCGGCAGCTGGGCCGCGACGCCGCAGGACCATCTGGATCTGGTTTCCATGCTCCAGTGCGGTATGCCGGCCCAGCAGATCATCACCCACCGCTTTGACCTGGAGGATGCTGACGAAGCCTTTCGCACATTCTTCTCCGGCCAGGCCGTCAAGGTGGCGCTTTTCCCCTGGGGGATTGAGTGAGCGCGGCTTGCCGTTCAAGACTATAAAAAGCCCGGCCTGACTGCAGGCCGGGCTTTCTCTGTGCTTTTTACACCAGCTGGATGATCGTCATCTCTGCCGCATCTCGTCGGCGCGGACTGCGTATCCCTCGCTCCGCCCCATGCGGCAGAGCTCGTTCACTGCGTCGCGCCTCCTCCCCCCGCGCGGTCCGCCTGCGCGGAAGCCGCCCGGGGGCCCCCTTTATGCCGCGGTGATGCGTCCGAGATGCAAAAAGCCCGGCCTGATTAGCAGGCCGGGCTTCCCTTTTGCTTTTACACCAGCTGGATGATCGCCATCTCTGCCGCATCACCGCGGCGGGGGCCCATCTTCAGCACGCGGGTATACCCGCCGTTGCGGCTGGCATACTGGGGGCCGATCTGGGTGAACAGCTTCTTGGCCACGTCCTCTTTGGTGACATAGGCCAGGACCTGACGGTAGGAGGCCAGGTCGTTCTTCTTCGCCAGGGTGATCATCTTCTCGGCGATGGGGGCGACCTCCTTCGCGCGGGCGTAGGTGGTCTTGATCTGACCGTTCTCCAGCAGATAGGTGGTCATGGCGCGCAGCATGGCGCGGCGCTGGTCGCTGGGACGGCCCAGCTTACGGTTGGTAGCCATAATAACTCTCCTCCGACCTCGCATATGAGGCCATTTAAATTCGTTCTGGCGTTTTTTCCGCCCGGGGCGGAACGTTACATACCCCCGGGCTGCCCGGCGCGGGCAATTCCGCGCCTGCACTCACGCGGGGACGGCACACAGGGGAGAGCGAAAGCTCCCCTGTGTGTCTATCCTTCGCGCTTAAGCATGGCACGCTGCGGATTGGACACACGGCCGGTTCGCTTTCGCTGCGGCTTGGGCAAAATACAGATTTGCACAGCAAATCTTGGTTTTTCGCCCTCGCTCCGCTCCAAGCTCGCCTGTGTGTCTATCCTTCGCGCTTAAGTGTTCTCGTCGCTGGCCAGGGACAGGCCCATCATGGCCAGCTTGTTGATGACCTCTTCCAGGGACTTGCGGCCCAGGTTGCGCACCTTCATCATCTCGTCCTCGGTCTTGGAGATGAGATCCTCCACCGTGTTGATGTTGGCGCGCTTGAGGCAGTTGAAGGACCGGACGGACAGGTCCATCTCCTCAATGGTCATCTCCAGCACCTTGTCGCGCTGGGTCTCCGCCTTCTCCACCACGGTGGTCTTGGATCCCATGGTCTCGGAAAGGTCGGTGAAAAGCGCGAAATGATCCATCAGGATCCGGGCGCCCAGAGACACGGCGTCCCGGGCGGAGATGGTGCTGTTGGTCCACACCTCAAGGGTGAGCTTGTCATAGTCGGTGGCGTCGCCCACGCGGGTGTTCTCCACCGTGTAGTTGACCTTCTTCACTGGGGTGTAGACCGAGTCCACCGGGATGACCCCGATGACGGTCTGGGCAGGCTTGTTGCGGTCCGCGGTGACATAGCCCCGGCCCTGAGACAGGGTCAGCTCCATGTTCAGCGTGGCGTTGGGCCCAAGGGTCGCGATGTGGTGCTCCGGATTGAGGATTTCCACATCACTGTCCGCCTTGATGTCGCCGGCGGTGACAACGCCCTCGCCGGAGGCCTCGATGTAGACAGTCTTGACCCCTTCACTGTGAAGCTTGGCGATGATGCCCTTCACGTTCAGGACGATCTCCGTCACATCCTCCTTGATGCCGGGGATGGTCGTAAACTCATGCTGGACGCCGGCGATCTTAATGGTGGTCACTGCGGTGCCCGGCAGAGAGGACAGCAGAATCCGGCGCAGAGAGTTGCCAAGGGTCGTGCCGTAGCCGCGCTCCAGCGGCTCCACCACATACTTGCCGTAGGCTACATCGCCGGCGGTCTCAATGCATTCAATACGCGGCTTCTGGATTTCTACCATATCGTGTTACCCTCCTTCTTACGGCGGCATTACAGTTCCAATGCCAATAATTGTAATACGTCCGAGGGTGCTGTATTACTTGGAATACAACTCGACGATAAGGTTGACAGCGACCTCGAAGTCCAGATCGTCCCGGGTGGGCATGGCCACGACCTTGCCCTCCAGCGGCGCGTTCTTGCTCTTCTCCAGCCACTTGGGGGCGGCGACAAACTTGTCGTCCTCCACGATGCGCTTGAACTTGGCAGAGGAGCGGCTCTTCTCGCTCACGGCAATCACGTCGCCCAGCTTCACCAGGTAAGAGGGGATGTTCACCCGCTTGCCGTTGACGGTGAAGTGGCCGTGGTTGACCAGCTGACGGGCCTCGCGGCGGGTATTGGCAAGGCCCAGGCGGAAGACCACGTTGTCAAGGCGGGTCTCGAGCATGCTCATGAGCTCATCGCCGGTGTTGCCCTTCATGCGGGAAGCCTTCTCGTAGTAGGAGTGAAACTGCTTCTCCAGCACGCCGTAGATGAACTTGACCTTCTGCTTCTCGGTCATCTGGAGCGCGTACTCGCTCTTCTTGCTGCGGCGCTGGGGACCGGGGTTCCGGTTGGACTCCTTGTTCACGCCCATGACAGCGGGGGAAATGCCCAGAGTTCTGCAACGCTTCAGATAGGGCTGCATATTTTTAGCCATATCGGTTTTTCCTCCTTCTTGCTATTACACGCGGCGGCGCTTGGGCGGACGGCAGCCATTGTGGGGGACGGGGGTCACGTCCTTGATGAGGGTGACCTCCAGGCCCACGGCCTGCAGAGCCCGGATGGCGGCCTCACGGCCCTGGCCGGGACCCTTGACGTACACTTCCACGCTCTTGAGCCCGCACTGCTCGATGGCAGCGTTGGCGGCGGTCTCCGCCGCGGTCTGGGCGGCAAAGGGGGTGGACTTGCGGGAACCGCGGAAGCCCATCTCACCGGAGGAGGCCCAGGACAGGGCATTGCCCTGCGTATCGGTGACGGTGATCATGGTGTTGTTGAAAGAGGAGCGGATATGCACCTGACCCTTTTCGATATTCTTGCGCTCACGACGGCGCTTGACAACCTTCTTGCCTTTAGTAGCAGCAGCCATTTACATTCCCCTCCTTACTTCTTCTTGTTGGCGACAGTGCGCTTCGGGCCCTTGCGGGTACGGGCGTTGGTCTTGGAGCGCTGGCCACGGACGGGCAGGCCCTTGCGGTGACGGATGCCGCGGTAGCAGCCAATCTCAGTCAGGCGCTTGATGTCCATCGCCACGTTGCGGCGCAGGTCGCCCTCGACGGTGTACTCATGGCCGATGATCTCACGCAGCTTCGCCTCGTCGGCGTCGGTGAGATCCTTCACGCGGGTGTCAGGATTGATGCCCGCTTCTTCGAGAATTTTATTGGCGCTGGTGCGGCCAATGCCGTAGATATAGGTGAGACCGATCTCTACCCGCTTATCCTTCGGCAGATCAATACCGGCAATACGTGCCATACTTCTTTTGCCCCTCCTTTAACCTTGTCTCTGCTTGTGTTTGGGGTTTTCGCAGATGACCATAACTTTGCCCTTGCGCTTGATGATCTTGCACTTCTCGCACATGGGCTTGACAGACGGTCTGACTTTCATACTGTTAACCTCCTGTTAATGCCTTACGGCCCCCATACCGGCGGAGGCAAGGCCCCGGCCGGTACAGGTCGTTGATACTCGATTACTTGCTGCGCCAGGTGATACGTCCCCTGGTGAGATCGTAAGGCGACATCTGCACGGTGACCTTGTCACCCGGCAGGATGCGGATGAAGTTCATCCGCAGCTTGCCCGAGATGTGCGCCAGAATAATGTGTCCGTTGCCAATGTCCACGTTGAACGTGGTATTGGGCAGGGCCTCGGTGACGACGCCCTCCAACTCGATCATATCGTCCTTTGCCAAAGCGTCATACCTCCATTTTGTCCCGCACCGCCGCCAGATACCGCCGCAGCTGCCCGTTTCCAACAGGCGCGCCGGCGCGGATGAGCTGTGCGGCCGGGTGCTCCATGCTCCCCACATACACTGCATGCCTGACGTTTTTCCGCTTGGGTGCGGATACCCGCTTCCTCTTCCCGTCAGATAGGACGAGCACCTCGCCCTGAACCGCCAGAATGCAGTACAGCCGACCCTTGTCGCGGCCCCGCAGGGAGCGAACGACCTGTGCCTTCTCAAAGCCCATTTCAGAGCTCTCCGGGCACCGTGAGGATCTCGGGCTCACCGTCCGTGATGAGGATGGTGTTTTCATAATGGGCCGCCAGGGAGCCGTCCACCGTGACGGTGGTCCAGCCGTCCTTGAGCACCCGCACCCGGTAATCGCCCTGGCAGACCATGGGCTCTACCGCGATGGTCATGCCCGGCTGGAGCCGGGGCCCGTGGCCGGCGGGGCCGAAGTTGGGGACCTCGGGGGCCTCGTGGAGCTTGGTGCCCACGCCGTGACCCACAAAGTCGCGCACAACGGAATAGCCCTGGGCCTCTACATACTGCTGGACAGCATGGGAAATGTCGGATACCCGGCCGCCGGCGCGGGCGTGGCGGATGCCCTCCCAGAAGCTTTGCTCGGTGGCGGCGATGAGGCGCATGGCCTCATCGCTGACCTTGCCGCAGGGGAAGGTGGCCGCGCAGTCGCCGTGGAAGCCGTCCACGAAGGCGCCCACGTCGATGCTGACGATGTCGCCCTCCTTGAGCACCACCTTTTTGGAGGGGATGCCGTGGATGACCACCTCGTTGATGGAGACGCAGGCGGAACCGGTGAAGCCGCCGTAGCCCAGGAAGGAGGGCTTGCCGCCGTGGTGTTCGATGAACTTGCGCACGGCGGTGTCGATCTCCAGGGTGGTGACCCCGGGCTCGACCATGGCGCCCGCCAAGGCACGGGCTGCCGCGGTGACACGCCCGGCCCTGCGCATGCATTCCAGCTCTCTGGGGGATTTGAGGGTGATGAGCTCCATCTCAGATCCCCAGTGCGGCAAGCACACCCTTGGTGGTTTCTTCGATGGTGGGCCGGTTCTCTACGGTGCGCAGCACGCCGCGCTTGGCGTAGAAGTCCTTGAGCGGCTCGGTCTCCTTGTGGTAGACCTCCAGGCGGCTGCGGACAGTCTCGGCCTTGTCGTCGTCCCGCAGCACCAGGTCGGCACCGCACTTGTCGCACTTGCCCTCCGTCTTGGGGGGAGCGGACACCACGTGATAGGTGGCGCCGCAGGCGGTGCAGGCCCGGCGGCCGCTCATGCGGCTGATGATCTCCTCGTCGGAGATTTCAAGGGACACCACGTTGTCAAACAGGATGCCGGCCTTTTCAAGGGCCTCCGCCTGGGCGATGGTGCGGGGCACGCCGTCGAGGATATAGCCGTTGGCGCAGTCAGGCTCGGCCAGGCGCTCGGCCACGATGCCGATGATGACCTCATCGGGCACCAGCTTGCCGGCGTCCATGAAGCTCTTGGCCTGAAGACCCACGGGGGTGCCGTTCTTCACGGCGGCGCGGAGGATATTGCCGGTGGAGATTGTGGGGATACCCAGCTTCTCGCTGAGGATGGCGGCCTGGGTTCCCTTTCCGGCGCCGGGGGCGCCGAGCATAATCAGCTTCATACCAAGCACCCCTTATTCCAGGAAGCCCTTATAGTGGCGCATCATCAGCTGCGCCTCCAGAGCCTTGGTGGTCTCAAGCGCAACACCCACGATAATGATGATGGACGTACCGCCGATGCTCAGGCTGCCGCCGGCACTGGAACCGCAGGCCTTCATGATGTTGCCCACAATGGTGGGCAGGATAGCCACGATCGCAAGGTAGATGGCGCCGAACAGGGTCAGGCGGGAGATCACGCGCATGAGGAACTCCACGGTGGGCCGGCCCGGACGGAAGCCGGGGATAAAGCCGCCGTTCTTCTTGAGGTTGTTGGCCACTTCCACGGGGTTGAACTGGATGGTGGAGTAGAAGTAGCTGAACATGACGATGAGCAGGAAGTACACGATGCTGTACACAAGGCCCGTGTTGTCAAAGACCTGCAGGAACTTGTACCAGCCGGTGCCCTCCTGGGTAGCGCTGGGCACGAACATGCCGATGGTCGCCGGGATGGAGGCGATGGACTGGGCAAAGATGACGGGCAGCACGCCGGACATATTCACCTTGATGGGGATATGGCTGGACTGGCCGCCGTACATCTTGCGGCCCACCACCCGCTTGGCATACTGCACGGGGATGCGGCGCTCCGCGTCGTTGATGAACACCACAAAGACCACCAGGGCCAGCATACCCACGATGATGAGGGGGATAAAGCCGGGGTGGAGGGTCTTGGCGCTGGCGGAGTCGGCCTTGTTGGCCCAGCTGCGCACGCCGCTGATCATGGTGGAGATCATGGCGGGGCCGCGGGCCACGATGCCGCCGAACAGGATGATGGAAATGCCGTTGCCGATGCCGAACTCGGTGATCTGCTCGCCCAGCCACATGACGAAGGCGGAGCCGGCCACAAAAGCGGCCACGATCACGAAGGCCACCCACACGCCGTAGCCCTCGGGGGCGTTGAGCATGTTCAGGCCGTTGTTATTGTAGTAGTTGATCCAGGTGTAGTAGCCAAAGCCCTGAAGGATGGCGATGCCCACGGTGGTGTAGCGGGTGATCGCCTCGATCTTACGCTTGCCCTCCTCGCCGCCGTCCTTGGCCAGCCGCTCCAGCGCCGGGATGGCGATGGTGAGCAGCTGGATGATGATGGAGGCGTTGATATAGGGCTGGATGGACAGGGCGAAGAGCGTCGCCTGGGAGAAGGCATCGCCGCTCATGACGTTGAGCAGGCCGAAAATGGTGGCGGACTGGGCGCTCATATACTCGGAGAGCACCTTGCCGTTGATGAACGGAACGGGGATGGCGCAGCCCAGGCGGAAAATCAGCAGGGCAAAGATGGTGAAGAGCAGCTTATTGCGCAGCTCCTGCACCTTCCATGCATTGCGAATGGTCGTAAGCATTTCAGACCACCTCCGCCGTCCCGCCTGCCTTTTCGATCTTCTCTTTTGCGCTGGCGGAGAAAGCGGATGCGCGAACGGTGAGCTTCTTGGTGATCTCGCCGTTGCCCAGGATCTTCACACCGTACTCGCACTTGGAGAGGATGCCCTTTTCCAGCAGATCGCAAACATTCACAGTAGCGCCGTCCTCAAACTTGTTGAGCGCGGAAACATTGATAGCCTCCAGGGGCTTGGCAAAGATGTTGTTGAAGCCGCGCTTGGGCAGACGGCGGGCCAGGGGCATCTGGCCGCCCTCAAAACCGATGCGCACGCCGCCGCCGGAGCGGGCCTTCTGGCCCTTGTTGCCGCGGCCGGCAGTCTTGCCGTTGCCCGTGCCGGGGCCGCGCCCCTTGCGCTTGCCGACCTGGGTGGAGCCGGGAGCGGGAGAAAGTTCATGCAGATTCATTACGGGACACCTCCTCAGGCTTTCTCGGTTACCTCGAGGAGGTAACCGATGTGGGCGATCTTGCCGCGGGTAGCCGCGTTGTCCGGCTGGACGGTCACGTCGCCGATGTTGCGCAGGCCCAGGGCCTCGGCAGTCGCCTTATGCTTGGCCAGGCGGCCATTCAGGCTCTTGACGAGCTTGATCTCGATAGTGTTAGCCATAGTCGTGAGCCTCCTTACCCAATCATTTCTTCCACGCTCTTGCCGCGGATCCGAGCGATCTCGGCCGGGCTGCGCAGGGACTTCAGACCCTCCATGGTGGCAGCCACCACGTTCTGGGGGTTGTTGGTGCGCAGGCATTTGGCGCGGATATCGGACACACCGGCAGCCTCCATCACAGCACGCACGGGGCCGCCGGCGATGATGCCGGTACCCTTGGAAGCGGGCTTGAGGAGAACGCGGCCGGCGCCGAACTCGCCGATGGTCTCGTGGGGAATGGTGGTGCCGGACAGGGTGACGGTCACCATGTTCTTCTTGGCGTCCTCAATGCCCTTGCGGATGGCCTCGGCCACCTCAGCGGCCTTGCCAAGGCCGTAGCCGACCTTGCCCTTCTCGTTGCCCACGACAACCAGCGCGGAGAACTTGGAAACACGGCCGCCCTTGACAGTCTTGGAAACGCGGTTGAGGTACACGACCTTCTCCACGTACTCTTTGGGTTCTCTTTCAAAACGAGCCATTTATCTTTTCCTCCTCCCTTAGAACTGCAGGCCGCCTTCGCGGGCGCCCTCGGCCAGAGCCTTCACGCGGCCGTGATAGAGATAGCCGCCGCGGTCGAACACGACCGTCTCGATGCCCTTGGCGCGGGCGCGCTCGGCAACAGCCTGGCCGACCTTCTTGGCCGCCTCGCAGTTGCCGCCGGAGCCTTCAAAGCCCTTTTCCAGGGAGGACGCCGCAGCCAGGGTCACGCCCTTGGTGTCGTCAATAACCTGGGCGTAAATGTTGGTCTCGCTGCGGAACACGTTCAGACGGGGACGCTCGGGGGTGCCGGACACCTTGCCGCGAACGCGCTTATGACGATGCAGGCGCTGGGCCTTCGTATTGGGTTTGTTAATCATAATCGGCACACCTCCTTAATTACTTTTTGACACCGGTCTTACCAACCTTGCGGCGGATGACCTCGTCAGAATACTTGATGCCCTTGCCCTTGTACGGCTCGGGCGGACGCTTCTCGCGGACGTTGGCCGCAAACTGGCCCACCAGCTGCTTGTCAAAGCCGGAGATCACGATCTGGTTGGGAGTGGGGGTCTCGATGGTGATGCCGGCGGGCGCCTCCATGATGACCTGATGAGAGAATCCCAGGTTCATGACCAGCTTGCCGCCTTCCATGGCCACACGATAGCCCACGCCGTTGACATCCAGCACCTTCTTGTAGCCCTCGGTCACGCCCACCACCATGTTGTGCAGCAGAGAGCGGGTCAGGCCGTGAAGGGAGCGGTTCTCCTTCAGGTCGTTGGGACGGGTGACGTGCAGCTCGGCGCCCTCCTGAGCGATGCTCATGTTGGGGTGGAGCTGCTGGGTGAGGGTGCCCTTGGGCCCCTTCACAGTGACAACGTTGTTGTCTGCGATTTTGACCTCCACGCCGGCCGGGACGGTGATCGGAGCTCTACCAATTCTGCTCATTTCGATTTACCCCCTTACCAGACGAACGCAAGGACTTCGCCGCCGACATGGGCCTCGCGGGCCTTCTTGTCGGTCATGACGCCCTTGGACGTGGACACGATGGCGATACCCAGGCCGCGCAGGACCTTGGGCAGCTCCTCGGCGCCGGCATACACGCGCAGGCCGGGCTTGGAGACGCGGCGCAGACCGGTGATGACCTTCTCCTTACCGGGCTGCAGATACTTCAGGGTGATGCGGATTACGCCCTGCGTGCCATCGTTGATGATCTGGAAATTCTTCACATAGCCTTCGTCCAGAAGAATCTGCGCAATGGCCTTCTTCATGTTGGACGCGGGCACATCCACGGTGTCATGCTTGGCGTTGTTCGCGTTGCGGATGCGGGTGAGCATATCCGCAATGGGGTCCGTGATTTGCATGAGTTTTACCTCCTATAAAAAAGTTACCAGGATCTGCGCTTTGCCGAAATGCAGAGCTCTTCAGGCTGCAAAGTCTGTCACGCCTCGCCTATGTGCGACGCGCGGCTTCCTTCCGGCTCGGGCTTGAAACAGCCGCCTGCGGCAACTTCGGTTTCTCGCCCTCGCTCCGGTCCATCCGCGCTGCGCATGACGGCTCGGTCGCTTCTCCGGTACAGGCGGAAAGGTATCGGAGGGCAGGCATCCTCCCCCGACCTGTTATCCGTCTTTTCCCTCACTGGGGGTCTCTGGCGGCGCCTTACAGCGCCTTTATAACAGGCCCATAGGCGGGAGCATGCTCCCGCCTTGGACAAGTTATCGAGTTTTGCCCGGTGCACCGGGCCTTTTCGCCCCGCAAAGCCGGGCGGAACGCTCTCGCTTTGTCAGGCGATGGGCGGACGGCGACGCTGTACAAAGGTACTGCAAGCCGGTCCAGCCCGGTTTTTCGTCCTGCGAGGCAGGACAGCGCCTCTCGGTTCGTTAGGCGATAGGCGGACGGCGACGCTGTACAAGGGTACTGCGAGCCGGCCTCCCGAAGCATAACGAAGCGAGATTACCAGGACGCCTTCTTCACGCCGGGAATCTGGCCTTTATATGCCAGTTCCCGGAAGCAGATACGGCAGATGCCGTAGTCCCGGAGGTAGGCGTGGGGACGGCCGCAGATCTTGCAGCGGTTGTTGCGGCGGCTGGAGAACTTGGGCTCGCGCTGAGCCTTGAGGATCATAGATTTCTTAGCCATACTGTTCTTCCTCCCTATTAGCCGTTGGTGGTGAAGGGGGCGCCCAGGAGGGTAAGCAGTTCCTTGGCCTCTTCATCCGTCTTGGCGGTGGTGCAGATGACAATATCCAGACCGCGGATCTTGTCGATCTTATCGTACTCGATCTCGGGGAAGATCAGCTGCTCCTTCAGGCCCAGGGCATAGTTGCCGCGGCCGTCGAAGGCGTTGGGGTTGATGCCGCGGAAGTCGCGGACACGGGGCAGGGCCACGTTGAACAGGCGGTCCATGAACTCCCACATCTTGTCCTGGCGCAGGGTGACCTTGGCGCCGATGGGCATGCCCTCACGGAGCTTGAAGTTGGCCACAGACTTCTTGGCCTTGGTGATGATGGGCTTCTGGCCGGTGATGGTGCCCAGATCGCCGACGACGGACTCGAGCACCTTGGAGTTGTCCCGGGCCTCGCCGCAGCCGCAGTTGACCACGATCTTGTCGACGCGGGGGATCTCCATGACGGACTTGTAGCCAAACTTCTGCATCAGAGCAGGAGCGACTTCGGCAGTGTACTTTGCCTTCAGATTGGGGTTAGCCATTTGTTACTCCTCCTCTTTCTCAGATTTCGGCGCCGCAGTGCTTGCACACGCGGACCTTCTTGTCGCCCTCGATCTTGTGGGCGACGCGGGTGGCCTTATTGCACTTGGGGCAAACGGTCATGACCTTGCAGGCGTAGATGGGGGTCTCCTTCTGGATGATGCCGCCCTCCTCGCCCTGACGGCGGGGCTTCTGGTGGCGGGAGGCCACGTTGACCTTCTCCACAATGACCTTGCCGGCCTTGGGATCGACAGAGAGGACCTTGCCCTGCTTGCCCTTGTCCTTGCCGGACAGGACCACCACGGTATCGTTCTTCTTGACGTTCATACTCATACCTCGCTACCCCCTTACAGCACTTCGGGAGCCAGGGACAGGATCTTCATGTAATCCTTGTCGCGCAGCTCGCGGGCCACCGGCCCAAAGATGCGGGTGCCACGGGGGTTCTTGTCGTCGCGGATCAGAACGGCGGCGTTGTCGTCGAAGCGGACATAGCTGCCGTCGGTGCGGCGCACGCCGCGGGTGGAGCGGACGATGACGGCCTTGACCACGTCGCCCTTCTTGACCTGGCCGCCGGGAGCAGCCTTGCGCACGGAGGCGACGATCACGTCGCCGATGTTGCCAAACTTACGCTTGGAGCCGCCCAGTACGCGGATGGTCTTGATCTCCTTGGCGCCGGTGTTGTCGGCCACCTTCAGATAGCTTTCTTCCTGAATCATACTGGCACCTCCTTCTTACTTCGCCTTCTCGATGATCTCGACCACGCGCCAGCGCTTGTCCTTGGACAGGGGGCGGGTCTCCATCACGCGCACGCGGTCGCCCACGCCGCACTGATTGAGCTCATCATGGGCCTTCAGCTTATAGGTTCTCTTTACGATCTTCTTGTACAGAGGGTGAGCCACGCGGTCGGCGATGGCGACCACAACGGTCTTGTCCATCTTGTCCGAAACCACCAGGCCGACTCTGGTCTTACGAGAAGAGGTTCTCACTTCGCTCATCGTCTAATCCTCCTTATCGGCTCTGCTGCTCACGCAGGATGGTTTTCACACGGGCGATATCCTTCTTGACCTCTGCGATGCGGATGGGGTTGTCAAGCTGGTTGGTCGCGTGCTGAAGACGGAGGTTAAAAAGGTCCTTCTTCAGCTCCACCAGCTTGGTCTCCAGCTCGGCAGCGCTCATATTGCGGACTTCGTTAGCTTTCATCTTCATTCACCACCATTCTCCACGGTCTCTTTCTTGACGATCTTGCACTTGATGGGCAGCTTGTGGCTGGCCAGACGCAGGGCCTCGCGGGCGGTCTCCTCGGGGACGCCGGCGATCTCAAACAGGACGCGGCCGGTCTTGACCACGGAAACCCAGTACTCGGGGGCGCCCTTACCGGAGCCCATACGGGTACCCAGGGCCTTCTTGGTCACGGGCTTGTCGGGGAAGATCTTGATCCAGACCTTACCGCCGCGCTTGGTGTAACGGGTCATGGCCACACGGGCGGCCTCAATCTGGTTGCCGGTGATCCAGGCGGGCTCCAGGGCCTGCAGGCCCCACTCGCCGTAAGCGACCTGGTTGCCGCGGGTGGCGACGCCGGTCATGCGGCCGCGGTGGACGCGGCGGTATTTGACTCTCTTAGGCAGCAGCATTACTGAGCGCCTCCTTCCTTCGGAGCAGCGCTGCGGCTGCCGCCCTGGCGGTTAAAGCCGCCCTGGCGACGGTCGCCGCCCTGACGGTTGAACCCGCCCTGACGGCGGTCGCCGTCGCGGCGATCCCGGCGGGGACGCTGCTCGCGCTCCTTGTAGTTCTTGGTGTCAATGGTGCGGGGGGTGGTGCGCAGGGTCTGGGTGAGGACCTCACCCTTGTAGATCCAGACCTTGATGCCGATGCGGCCGTAGGTCGTGGCAGCCTCGGCAAAGCCGTACTCGATGTCGGCGCGGAGGGTCTGCAGAGGGATGGTGCCGTCGTGATACTGCTCGGTGCGGGCGATCTCGGCGCCGTTGAGGCGGCCGGAGGCCTGGACCTTGATGCCCAGGGCGCCCATGCGCATGGCGCGGCCCATGGCGTTCTTCATGGCGCGGCGGAAGGCAATGCGCTTCTCCAGCTGCTGGGCGATGTTCTCGGCCACCAGCTGGGCATTCATGTCGGGATTCTTGACCTCAACGATCTTCAGATCAACGCTCTTGCCCAGGCGCTTCTCCAGCTCCAGGCGCAGCTTTTCGATCTCCTCGCCGCCCTTGCCGATGACCATGCCGGGGCGAGCGCAGTGAACGTAAATACGGATCCTGGCGTTGTCGCGCTCGATCTCGATCTTGGGCACGCCGGCAGAGTAAAGGCGCTTCTTCAGCTCGCGGCGGAGATTGTAGTCCTCAACCAGGAGGTCGCCCACTTTCTCGTTGCGGGCATACCAGCGGGAGTCCCAGTCCTTGATGACGCCCACACGCAGTCCGTGGGGATTAACTTTCTGTCCCATTTACTTCTGACCTCCTTTTCAGCGCTCTTTGACCACGACGGTCACATGGGAAGTTCTCTTGTTGATGCGGTACGCACGGCCCTGGGCCCGGGGCATAAAGCGCTTGATGATGGGGCCGGGGGTGGCGTAGGTCTCAGCAACATAGAGCTTCTCGGGATCCATGCCGTGGTTGTTCTCGGCGTTGGCGGCGGCGCTCTTGACCAGCTTGGCCAGGGGCTCGGCGGCCGCCTTGGGGGTCAGAGCCAGGATGGCGCTGGCCTGGGCAATGCTCTTGCCGCGGATCAGGTCGCACAGGATGCCGACCTTGCGGGGAGAAATCCGGATATATTTCAGTGTAGCTTTAGCTTCCATGTTCTCTCCCCCTTACTTGCCGGTCTTGCTGCCCGCGTGGCCCCGGAAGGTGCGGGTCGGCGCGAACTCGCCCAGCTTGTGGCCCACCATATCCTCGGTCACGTAGACGGGGACATGCTTGCGGCCGTCGTGGACGGCAATGGTGTGGCCGACGAAAGAGGGGAAGATCGTGGAGGCGCGGCTCCAGGTCTTGAGAACCTTCTTTTCGCCGTTCTTGTTCATTTCATCGACCCGCTTCAGCAGCTCAGGGGCGCAAAAGGGGCCTTTCTTGATACTTCTGCTCATCTTTTACTGCCTCCTTACTTCGCGTTGCGGCGCTTGACGATGAACTTATTGGTGCGGTTCTTCGTCTTGCGGGTCTTGTAACCCATGGCGGGCTTGCCCCACGGGGTCACAGGGCCGGGACGGCCGACAGGGCTCTTGCCTTCGCCGCCGCCGTGGGGATGGTCATTGGGGTTCATGACGGAGCCGCGCACGGTGGGACGCCAGCCCATGTGGCGCTTGCGGCCGGCCTTGCCGATGTGGATGTTGGCCCAGTCGGCGTTGCCCACGGTGCCAATGGTGGCAAGGCACTCCAGGCGGACCAGACGAACCTCGCCGGAGGGCAGACGAATCTGCGCCATGCCGTTCTCCTTGGCCATGAGCTGAGCGGCGGTGCCGGCGGAGCGCACCAGCTGGGCGCCCTTGCCGGGGTAGAGCTCGATGCAGTGAATCATTTCGCCAACAGGAATCTCGGCAATGGGAAGGGCGTTGCCGGGCAGGATGTCGGCGCCGGAGCCGGTCATGATGATGTGGCCGGCCTTCAGGCCCGCGGGGGCCAGGATATAGCGGCGCTCGCCGTCCTCGTACTCGATGAGAGCGATGTTGGCGGAGCGGTTGGGATCGTACTGCAGATTGACGACGGTGGCCTTGCCGGCCTTGTCGCGCTTGAAGTCGATCACGCGGTACTTGCGCTTGTTGCCGCCGCCGCGGTGGCGGACGGTGATGCGGCCGTAGCTGTTGCGGCCCGCGCTCTTCTTGAGGGTCTCCAGCAGGGCGCGCTCGGGCTTGGCCTTCTTGTCGATGCCCTCGAAGGCGGACACCGTCATGTGACGGCGGGAGGGCGTTGTGGGCTTATAAGTTTTAATCGCCATTTCTCGTTACCTCCTTACACCATGCCTTCGAAGAACTCGATGGACTTGGAGTCGGCGGTCAGGGTGACCATGGCCTTCTTCCAGCTGGCGCGGCGGCCGGCGGGATAACGGCCGACCCGCTTCTCCTTGCCATACATGTTCAGGGTGTTCACCTTGGCCACCTTCACGCCGAAGATCTCCTCCACAGCCTTGGCGATCTCGATCTTGTTGGCTTCCTTGTCAACCTCAAAGGTGTACTTCTTGAAGCTGGCGGACTCCATGGACTGCTCGGTGACGATGGGGCGCTTAATGATATCGTAAGCGGTCTTCATTACGCGAACACCTCCTCGATGGTAGCCAGTGCAGCCTTGTCAACGATGAGCTGCTTGGCATTGACAATGTCGTAGACATTGATGAGGTTGGCGGGGGTGGTGACGATGCCGGGGATGTTGCGGGCGGACTTGACCACATTGGGGCAGCTGGTGACCACCACGGCCTTGTCGGCCTCCAGGGCGCCCAGGAAGGCCTTGAAGGTCTTGGTCTTGATCTCGTCCATGCCCAGGCCGTCTACCACCAGCACGCTGCCGGAGGCAGCCTTGGCGGAGAGGACGGATTTGAGGGCCAGGCGCTTGACCTTCTTGTTGAGGGTGTAGCTGTAGTCCCGGGGCTTGGGGGCGAACACGATGCCGCCGTGGGTCCACTGGGGGGCGCGGGTGGAGCCCTGACGGGCGTGACCGGTGCCCTTCTGGCGCCAGGGCTTGCGGCCGCCGCCGGAAACCTCGGCGCGGGTCAGCGCGCTCTGGGTGCCCTGACGGCAATTTGCCAGATGATTCTTGACCACGTCATGAACCACATACTGGTTGGGCTCGATCCCGAAAACGGCCTCGGAGAGCTCGACCTCGCCGATCTGCTTGCCGGCCATGTTATAAAGGTTCGCTTTAGGCATTTGTCATTCTCTCCTTTCTTACTTGTTACGCGCAGAGGCCTTCTGGGGATTGACACGAGCGGACTGCTTCTGGGGATTGACGCGGCCGGCCTCGGTAATCTTCTTCTCCAGGACCTTCTTGACGCTGGTGCGCAGGGCGACCACGCCGCCCTTGGGGCCGGGGACAGCGCCGCGCACGGCGATGAGGCCCAGCTCCTCGTCCACCTGGACCACGTCCAGGTTCATAACGGTGACCTGCTCGTTGCCCATCTGGCCGGCGCCGATGTGGCCCTTGAACACCCGAGAGGGATCGGTGCTGGAGCCGTTGGAGCCGGGGTGACGGTGAATCGGGCCGCCGCCGTGGGTCTTCTTCTGGATGCCGGCGCCGCAGCGCTTGACCACGCCCTGATAGCCGTGGCCCTTGCTGATGCCGGTGATGTCCACGCGGTCGCCGGCAGTGAAGGTGGAGGCGGTGATCTCATCGCCCACATTCAGCTCAGCGGCCTTGTCCAGCTTGAACTCCTTGAGCACCCGCAGAGCCTTGCCGGCCTTCTTGCTGTGGCCCAGCTCCGGCTTGGAGAGCTTGCGCTCGGGGACTTCGTCGAAGCCCAGCTGAACGGCGGTGTAGCCGTCTTTTTCCTCGGTCTTCTTCTGCACCACGGTGCAGGGGCCCGCCTGGATGACGGTGACCGGGATGACCTTGCCGGCTTCATCGAAGATCTGCGTCATGCCGACCTTCTTGCCGATAATGGCCTTTTCCATGTGTATTCCTCCTTAATAAGGTTATTGGTTGAAAAACGTTGGCGTTGGGCTCCAATTGGTTTTTCAACTTGACCCGTCCGCCTCAAAACGCGGCGGACTGCGGTACAAACATTGTTACGAAACCGAAATCAACTTTTTCAGAGCTTAATTTCGATCTCAACGCCGGCGGGGAGCTCCAGGCTCATCAGGGCCTCCACGGTCTTGGCAGAGGGCTTGATGACATCGATCAGGCGCTTGTGGGTGCGGCGCTCGAACTGCTCGCGGCTGTCCTTGTACTTGTGGACGGCGCGGAGAATGGTCACGACCTCTTTCTTGGTGGGCAGAGGGATGGGGCCGGAAACGGTGGCGCCGCTGCGCTTGGCGGTGTCCACAATCTTCTCTGCGGCCTGGTCGATGAGCTGATGGTCATAGGCCTTCAGCCGGATGCGGATCATTTCTTTCTGTGCTGCCATGTTGGGTTTTCCTCCTTACAAAACATACGAAGTCGACGCTTGGTGGGCCCTGGGACGGGGCCCGCTGTCCTGCCGCGCCGCGCGCTTACGCTTAATAACGCGGCGTTTTCGGCTGTCACGTCTCGCCTGTTCACAACGCGCGGCTTTCGTCGTCGCAAAGTCCGTTTCGCTTCATTTTGCCGCAGCAAAATTCCGCGCACTCCCTTGCTCCTCCTCTCCAAGTCGAACCCGCTTCGCTGGGCTTCAACTTGGTTTTGACCGCGTCGTTCGAAAACGGCTCGGCGCTTCTTCGTACGGGTGAGAGATTTTTCACACACGTTTCCGTGCGTATCACTCCACGGCATGAATAAAACCGGCGCAAAGTGGCCGGTTTTCCCATCCGCGGCGATATACGCCGTGCCATGAGTCTCTCAGCCGCCCGATTCAACCACCAGCCCTGCACACCCCGGGGGGCGTGGGCGGCAAAGCCGCCGGACTGATGTGACACCGACCCGGCACGAGCGTTCCCGGCGCTCCGCCCCCGGTTTCCCGGATGCCTGCGGCGAAGGGCCGCGGCAGGGCCAATATCAGCGGACATACTCCGCGGAAGTTACCTCGCAAAGCGAGCAATCTCCCGCATCATCGCATAGTGCGCCCACATAGGCGCTCGATTATTGTATAATAGCCGGGGCATAAAGTCAAGAAAATTTTCAAAAATTTTTCTGCTTTTTTCTCAGGTGTGCCGCGGGGCGCACCGGGCCGAAAAGGGGCCGGCGCCGGGGCGCCGGCCCTTGGGTCTACATTATGTAATGTATAGCAATCTCCGTCAAGTCTTGTCCTCGTCCCCGGCGGCGTCCTCGCCGGCAAGCTCCGACTCGGAAATACGGCTGTCGGCCTCAAAGCGGCTGTAGTAGTCCAGGTTGCGCACCCATAGCTTCCGGTGGCTGACCAGGGACTGGAGGATGGGGTACATCACAACGGTGATAAGGCCCGTGGAGAAGCCGTTGTTGTAGAGATTCATCCCCTCCAGGGGAAGGCCCGCGTGGAGCACCACGGAGGAGTGGACAAAGCCCACCACCACCCCCGCCGGGATGCCGAACACGCCGGAAAAGGGGGCGAGGGCCGTGCCGAACAAGCCGGCCAGCTGAAGGCCCGGCGCGGTGAGGGGCACATGGTTCAAAACGCTGCCCAGCAGCACGCCGCCCATCACCGGCAGGATGTTGCGCAGGTGCTTGCCGTAGGCGGAGAAGCCCATAATGGTGATGATGCCGCCCAGGGTGGCACCGTTGAGGTCGCCGCCGATGAGCAGGATGTAGCCGGTGGCCGCAAGGCCGTTGACCCCCATGTTGAGCAGCACCGGCGCGCCGCCGAAGGTGCGGACAAAATCGCTGGGTGACCGGCCGGTGGTGCCCAGCAGCCGCAGATAGCCCTCCCAGGCCGCCCGGCCGCCCATCACAAGGCCGGCCGCGATCAGTCCCGTGCAGATCACCGCCATGGCGATGCCAATGGGCAGGTTATAGCCCTTGGCCCAGATGCTGGCCGTCTCCGGCTCCAGGCCGAAGGCCTTGAGCACCGGCACCATCATCATGCCCAGCAGGCCGCAGGCAAAGCCCGCGTTATAAAGGTTCATGCCGTTCTGGAACTGGGAGGTATACTCCGCCAGGGGCGGCAGAAAAAAACCAATGACAAGACCCGTCAAAAGGCCCAGGCCCGGGTGGGGCCGCTCCCAGGAGAGGGTCATGAAGCTCACCAGTGGAGAGAGGGCGGTGGCCATCATGGCCACGTTGCAGTATTTGGAAAAGGGCTCCCGCTTGGCCCGGGCATACAGCCAGCCGCCCAGGATGATGGGCCAGATGTTGGCCACGTTCTTCCCGAACAGGGCAAAGCCGGCCATGAGCCCCGCCGTGACGATGGTGAAGCCGTTGAACACGTCCCCGCACAGGCGCAGCACCAGAATGGCGCACAGCGCCACCGCGCCGGAGTTGAAAAGAGCCGGTCCCAGGCCCGCAAGGGCCACGTAGTCCGTCACCAGCACCGACTGGGAGGTAACGATGGTCACCATGCCCTGCCACAGCGGCCCAAAGCCGCCGGAGAGGATCAGCCCCAAGGCCATCAGGACGATGCTGCCCGCAAGCAGCGGATGGAGCAGAGCGCGGTAGCGGCGCGCTTCCTTCTGAATCGTCTGACTCATACGCCGGTATTCTGGGCGCTGTAGGCGCTGACCGGCAGCACATCGGACAGGGCGGTCAGCGCCGCGCTCATCCCGCTGCCCCAGACAGCCGGGCTCTCCAGGCGGCCCACCGGGGCCTCCAGCAGGGGCAGCACCACCGCCGCGCGGGTACCGCCGCCGCTGTGATCCAGCATCAGCGTTCCCTGGTGCCCGGCGGCAATGGCCCGGGCCAGGCGCAGCCTGCGGGACGCCTCCGAGCCGGGCTCCAAATCCGTCCCGCGGGAGAGCAGGTTGCCCCCCCGCTCCAGAAGGCGTTTGGTGTACTCGCTGCCCACGTCGCCCACCACCAGGATGGCGGTCTGCCCCGACCGGGACAGGGAAACGGCGATCTCCCCGCCGTCCTCCTTCGCCTCGGCGGCGTTGGCCAGCAGCAGGTACAGCATCCTGTCAAGAAGCCCCCGCTCGCCGGCGGAGACAAGGCTTGTAAGCTCCGTGCGGAAGGTCAGGGTAATCCCCCGCAGTTCCAGCAGGCCCCCCGCGCGCTCCACCACACCGCCGCACCACTCCACAAGATTGATGGGGGCAAGCTCCGGGTGCAGGCCGTCCTCGCTCTCCCGGACTCGCTGTGTCAGCCCCCACTTCTCCAGCGCGTTGATGGTGCGCGCCACACCCCGGCTGATCATCAGCAAATATTCCCGCTCTTGCTCGGTTGTGATGCGGCGCTGAAGCAGCTGGCTGGCCGCTGAAATCTCACTCATCTGGGCCCGAACGGCGCTTTCAAACCGCTCCGTCACCTCGCGTTCCGGATTCCCGCCCATCGCGTTCCCTCGCTTTCTTTCTCTCTATAGTCTGCACAAAACGCAGGGCAGCTCTCCGGCAATCCCTTCTATTGCGCGGATATGCCCCCATTTTGTACGATTATACCAAGAAAAGCGGAATGAAACAAGTATAACCGGGAAAAGTTTTCCCCTTCCGGCCGGTTTTCTGCTTGAAAAGAACTGGAAATAAGGTATAATACCTTCAGAGTCAATTTCGCGGGCGCGCCCAGGCAGACCCGCAGTTATCATTCTTTGTAAAGGAGTGCTAAAGTATGAGCATCAAAATCGGCATCAACGGATTCGGCCGCATCGGCCGCATGGTTTTCCGCGCCAGCCTGAATCACCCCGGTATCCAGATCGTAGGCATCAACGACCTGTGCCCCGCAGAGTATCTGGCCTACATGCTCAAGTACGACACCATGCACGGCAGGTTCGAGGGCGAGGTGTCCGCCACCGAGAATGCCATCGTGGTCAACGGCCGTGAGATCCCCGTGTTTGCCGAGCGCAGCCCCGCAGACATCCCCTGGGGCAAGGTGGAGGCCGAATATGTGGTGGAGTCCACCGGGCTGTTCCTCACCAAGGAGAAGGCCCAGGGCCACATCGACGCCGGCGCCAAGAAGGTGGTCATGTCCGCCCCCTCCAAGGACGACACCCCCATGTTCGTCTGCGGCGTCAACCTGGACGCCTACACCCCCGACATGACCTTTGTCTCCAACGCCTCCTGCACCACCAACTGCCTGGCCCCCATCGCCAAGGTACTCAACGACAACTTCGGCATCAAGGACGGCCTGATGACCACCGTCCACTCCGTCACCGCCACCCAGAAGACGGTGGACGGCCCCTCCCTGAAGGACTGGCGCGGCGGCCGCGCGGCCACCGGCAACATCATCCCCTCCTCCACCGGCGCGGCCAAGGCCGTGGGCAAGGTCATCCCCGCCCTCAACGGCAAACTCACCGGCATGTCCATGCGGGTGCCCACCCTGGACGTGTCCGTGGTGGATCTGACCGTCAACCTGGAAAAGCCCGCCAAGTACGAGGAGATCTGCGCCGCCATGAAGAAGGCCAGCGAGGGTGAGCTCAAGGGCATCCTGGGCTACACCGACGAGGACGTGGTGTCCAGCGACTTCCTGGGCGACGCCCGCACCTCCATCTTCGACGCCAAGGCCGGCATCGCCCTGACCGACACCTTCGTGAAGGTCGTGTCCTGGTATGACAACGAGATGGGCTACTCCAACAAGGTGCTGGAGCTCATCGAGCACATGTACAAGGTGGATCACAAGTAAAGCCTTCCAAACGCAATCGGCGGGCAGCCCCCCATCCGCCCGGGCGGGCGGCGGCACCGCGCGGGGACATGTCGCAGCACTACCTTCCTTAATATGTTAATATATTCAGCCACTATATATTTTTAATGGAGGGATTTATATGCGCAAAAACTTCGGAGCAAAGGCCTGGATCTATCCCCAGCCGGTATTCATCATCGCCACCTACGGTGAGGACGGCACCCCCGACGCCATGAACGCCGCCTGGGGCGGCATTACGGGCCCGGACCGCATCTCCATGTGCATTTCCGCCGGCCACAAGACCACCAAGAACATCCTGGCCCGGCGGGCCTTCACCGTGAGCATGGCCACCGCCGACCAGGTGGCCGCCTGCGACTATGTGGGCATCGTCTCGGCAAACTCCGTCCCCGACAAGCTCTCCCGGGCGGGCTTCCACACCACCCGGAGCGGCGCGGTGGACGCCCCCCTCATCGACGAGCTGCCCTTGGCGCTGGAGTGCGAGCTTGTCAGCTACGACGAGGGCACCGGCCTGCTCGTCGGCCGGGTGGTCAACGTCAGCGCCGATGAGCGCATTCTCAGCCCCGACGGCAGGATCGACCCGGCCCTGCTGCGCCCCATCACCTTCGACGCGGTCAACGGCGCCTATCTGGTGCTGGGCGAGAAGGTGGGCAGCGCCTTTGCAGAGGGCAGCAAGCTCAAATAATCCGAAATGACCGGAAGAGTCCAACCTGCCAGACCGCTTTTTCGACTTCGACACTGACGGCCTCGCAATGAGCATTTCGGGCAAGCAACGGCAAAAGCCGCAGAGCAGCAGCTGCTGCTCTGCGGCTTTTATTCTTGCAGCTCACGCTGTAAAAAGCTGCCGGTCCTCTGATCCGAGAAGTAATATGTATGATAATATCAGGAGCTGCGGCGGAAGGCCCCGCAACACGCAGCGCCGGCATTTCCCGCGGCCGGTTCCCGCTTAATCATCATACCACTCATCCCACGCTTCATCTTCATCCTCGTACCAATCCTGATTGTCTTCCCAAAGATCCTCGGGGTTGTCATAGTCATCCCGAATGCTGCCGGAATGGCCGCTGCCGGAGTTCCCACTGCTGCCGCTTCCGGAGGTCCCGCCGCTGCTGCCGCTTCCGGAATGGCCTGTCTGGTCGCTGTCCAAGGAGGAGGGGGGATAATAGCTGAACGTGTACAGCATGAACTCGCTGTCGCCCTCGCGCTTATAGCACGTTCCGGCCGCAAGGACCTTCCCGTTGCTCCCGTACCAATAGACCGAAATCGAACGATGATTTTCAACCAAACGGTCGAAATCGCGGCACTTCACTTCCTTATCCGGCGCCCCAAGAGAGGTGTACTTCAGGCAGCTCATGGGCATACCCTTTACCGGCAGCCTGCCGGAATACTGCTTTTTCCGGCTTTGCTCCCACTTTACAGCCTCTTCCACGGCAGCCTGCCGCTCTCTGACTGAAGCAATTCTATAGTACACGACGCGGGATTCCAGCACATCAACATCCTTCTGCCAGTCTGTATCATATTGCAGCGAGATGCTTGCCAGCTCATCCAGTCCGCCGGCATAATCTGTTCTGTCTTGATAGAGGCCGGCGTATTTGCAGTAGACGGCCAGCGGCTCCGCGTCCCGATAGCCGGAAAGGCTTGAAAAGCGCTGCTCTGCGGCGGCATAGTCCCCCTGGGACATCTCCTGAATCGCCGTCTCGTAGGTTGATACATTCTGCTTATATTGGTGCACAACCAAAAGGGCAATTTCTGCGATTACGGCTGCCGCCAGAACGGCCGCCAGGACCTTCTTCAGCGGGAATGGCTTCCTTTCCGCCGCGTCCTTCTTTTTGTCTTGCTTTTGCGCGGCAGGCGCACGACCTTCGGCTTCCGGCCGCCTGGGCGCAGCGGGCTGCGCCGCCGGAGCCGGCCGTTCCGGTTTCTCAAGCGCCTTTTTGGGCGGTTCTCTGCGCTCTTCAACCTTTGGCTTTGGCGCGGCAGCCCCCGCGACCGGCTCAATGTGCCTTTCGAGCTTTGGCGCGGCAGCCTCCGCAATCATCTCGATTGGCGGGGCATCGGTCTGCCGGAGCACGGCTTTCGTCTGTTCCGGCGGCCATGGGGCGGACGTGCGCGTGCACTCCACAACCGCCTCGACCTGCCCCTGCCGCAGGGTGTCGTCCTGTCCAAAGGGGACCTCGACCCAATCTTTCACCTTGAGGGGCAGTCCGCCGGTCAGATAGGAATAGGGCCGGCGAACCCCCGGAATCTGCACAGAGCAATACTGAAATATTGTCCCGTCGTCCGGAAGCCCGGTCTCCGGAGTCTCGGTGTCCAAAAGCCCGGTGTCCGCAAGCTTTACTCTCGTGTAGGTCCGCCGTTTCGGGCGCGTGCCGAAAAAGATCTCCTTGAAGCGTTTTTCCCAGTTCTTTTCAAGATATGGATTCCCCAATGCGAGCTCCAGGCAGTGCCGCCCCAATTCCTCCTGCCCGTAGGTATGGCAGATATTCAGAATATCCCGCTGCAGGCCGCCGATCGACGCGCTGTGGAAAAGCTGCGACTGGAACCGCTCATCTCTTAATTCAGCCAGGAGAGAGCTCACCTGATCCGGGTCCGGCTTATTGGCCCAGTCCCAGGAAGGGAGCAATTCCTCGGCGGTTTTTGGGTCGTCCTTCAAGACCGGCTCTGCGATGTCCAACAGGTATCGCCACATCTCGATGCCCCGGTCTATATCGCAGGAAAACGTCTCTTCCAGACTGTAGGGCCATCTCCATTCCAGCAGATCCTCGGCGGTTTCATGAGGGACTTCCTCCGGATATTCCACCAGCAGAATCTCCCGGCAGATGTCCTCATACTCCGGAAACCTTCCCTCTGACAAAAACCGCTTCGCCCGGTCGATGTCGGGGTGCAGCAGCACCGCATCCTGTAAATGCGCGTGGTATGCTTCCTCCATCGCGTTTTGGCGGCTCTGGGCCTCGCCCATCTCCTCGCCTTGCTTTCCGCCGAAATAGGCAAAGGCGGCGGCGAAGTCGGCATGGAGATCGTACATGCCCTTCGGATCAATGTTGTTATAGTATTCTTCCACCGGACGAGAGGAGATCAGCTCCGTCCAAAAGGCGCCGCACTCCGTTTCGGAAAGCGTCCCTTCCGCTTGAAACAGGACGGCCCTTTCCGCGCTGCGCATCATCTCTTCCGCGCTTTTGCCCAAATCCAGATCCGGGGTGCTTTCCAGGAACGTCCGCAGCTTCTCGGCCTTTTCGCCTTCCGGCAGGGCTCCCGCGTGATGGATCCCCGCTGAAATATTGTGCAGCAGGACCTTGCCCAGGAGAGACGGCAGGTCGGATCGGTCCGGCGCAAGCGCGGCCAGCGCCGCTTTCAGCTCCGCCCATTTTTTGGGCAGATCAATATCGTACTCCCAAGAAAATGTCAGCGTGATCTGCGCCGGCTGCTGTGCCAACGTCCTTTCCAGATTTCCAAAGTTTCCGCACCGGCCACACTCCCATTGCGACCCGCGCACGATAACCGCATCCCCGCATCGCGGACAGCGCATCTTGATTCACCCCTTTCCCCCAGAATTACTCAACGCCTCATCGTTCCATTCGCTTCTCCATCTACAGCGACCTCCCAGGCTCATAGCTATCATATCATATTGGCTGTCACATAAAACGGACCCCTACTTGCTTTCGCCCACAAACTCCACAATATCACCGATATTGCAGTCAAGGCAAATGCAGATTTTGCGCAGAGCTTCCATTGACACGTCTTCGCCCTTTCTGAGCTTGGTCATCGTGCTGGACGAAAGCCCTGACGCCTTGTGAAGATCGCCCTTGCTCATATCCTTATCCACAAGCAGTTTCCACAATTTTTTGTAGCTTGCTCTCATATTTTCCACCTCAGAAAAGTGTATAGAATAAAATCAATCTATATTGTAGCACAAGAGCATCCGCTATTCAACAGACTTTCGCAGGCTTCGGATGAATACGACCGATTTGCGCGAATGTTTCGCCGCGTGAGGCAATATAAGCAAATCCCTGTGCCGGCTATGCGCCGGCTGTGTATTTGGGCAGATATTCTTCTGTGATCCGATAACGATGCTCCCGCCCTGCTGTTCTGTTGTCGGGCAACAGATTCTTTAATATTTAGAAAGCGAGGGTGTTGATCTATGAATGAAAAGCGGTTTTCTCTCAATTCTAATTTCTTCCCTAACATCTTGTGGCCTACGTCTCCCATGTGTTCCACACCTGCCTGTGGCATTTTATGGGGTCAAAAGCAAAGCCTCGCCGGAGCAATTCCAGCGGGGCTTGGCGGTATTCTCGGCATCCCTCTTTTCCACTCGGGGAACAACACGAAATCGCGCCGAGGCCACCCCACGCCGTGGGATGCTATAATCAAAGGAGAAGGGCAGCTGCTTTGTACGCTCTCCGAAGGCAGAGGAAAAGATGAGAAGAATGCCTGATGGTTAGTTGACACTAACCATCGGCGGTGCTATACTTTGGAGCAGAAATGGGGAGTAATGATTTTCTAAGAAAATCATCCGAAAACGCTAAATTAAGCAAGAATAGCTTTGGGAAGGCCGCAGAAATGCGGCTTTCCCAAGGCACGATAGTTAGCTACATCTAACCGAAAGATGTGTGCGTGTAGGTTAGATACATCTAACGGCTGGGGAGTGATAGCGATGCGAAAACACAAGAATTTCTGGGACAGAAATGCCGGTCGGTACGACCGCTTCATTCGAAAGGATCGGGCGGCGTATGACGAGATGTATGCGCTGATCCGGCCAGTCGTGAAAGGAAAAACGGTGCTGGAGCTGGCGACCGGCACGGGGCTGATCGCCAAGCACATCGTGAACGCGGCGGCGCACATCGAGGCGACGGACGCCTCCCCGGAGATGATCGCTGAGGCAAAGCGGGATAACCGCTCGGCGAAGCTGCACTTTTCCATGCAGGATATGTTCCGCCTGCCCTATGCGGACAAGTCCTTCGACGTGGTGATCGTGTCCAACGCACTGCACATCGTGCCGCAGCCGGAGAAAGCCCTTGCTGAGATCCGCCGGGTGCTGAAGGACGACGGCGTGCTCATCGCGCCCACCTTTACCCACGCGGGAAACTCGTTTTCCGGCAAGGCCAAGGCTTTTTTCATGAAGCTGGCGGGCTTTCCCCTCCACAGCAGATGGACAAGCGAGGGATACCTGCGCTTCCTGCGGCAGAACGGCTGGGCGGTACGGAAAAGCGCTGTTCTGAAAGCCTCGTTCCCGTTGACCTATGCAGAATGTGTGAAATCGGAGGTGTGACATGTCATTCTTTGAAAATACCCGCAAGCCCGAAGGCTTTGGCGGAAAGCTCATGGTCGCCATGATGAACCTCGGGCACAGCGCCGTGGCCCGGTGGGGGCTTCAATTTCTGAATGCTGCGCCGGACGCCAAGGTGCTGGACTGCGGCTGCGGCGGCGGGGCAAATATCCGACGGCTGCTGAAAAAATGTCCGCAGGGCATTGTGAAGGGCATCGACTATTCGCCCGTCAGCGTGGAGAAAACAAAAAAGGTCAATGAGACTGCCATCGCGGAGGGACGCTGCGCTGTTCTGCAAGGCAGCGTGGCGGATATGATGTTTGCGGATAACTGGTTCGATGCGGTCACAGCCTTTGAAACCGTCTATTTCTGGCCCGACCTGCCCCGGTGCTTCTGCGAAGTTCAGCGGGTGCTGAAGCCCGGCGGGACATTTCTCATCTGCAACGAGAGCAACGGCGACACGGATAAGGACGAGAAGTGGACGGAGATCATCGGCGGCATGACCATCTATAAGGACATTGAATTAAAGGCGTATCTGGAGCAGACGGGCTTTCATGAGGTGCAGATACACAAAAAGAAAAGCTGGCTGTGCGTCACGGCGCGGAAATGAGGAGATCAAGCATGAGCATTTTTGCATCCATCCTGCGCACGGCTTATAAGCTCTCCGGCGCGAAAAAGGCGTTCGCCTTGCCGGCGGATGCACTGCGGAAGGAAATTGAAAAGCAGAACCGGCACCGCGGCGTTTTTACGCCCACCGACCGCAAGGCGGACTTCGCAAAGATTGTGGATTTTTTGAAGAGATGAGATCGGAAACGGTCGTGTGATGATTGAAACACGGAGGAAGGACCATGGAACAAGAAGAAGCCATTCGCAGTGCCTATCGGCTGACAGGTGGAAATAGCTTTTATGACGGCATGATCACCTGCTCTACTCTGAGCGGGAAAGCGGTGTGCCGCTTGGTGTGGGCAATGAACAAGGCGGAAAACGACGCCTATCTGGAAAAGGCAATGTCCGGTATTCCGGAGCATTTCTCCGGCAAGCTGCTGGAAGTGCCGGTGGGAACAGGGATTCTGACCATGCCGGTTTATAAGACTATGCCGGAGGCGGACATTACCTGTCTCGATTATTCGCCCGATATGATGAGGCAGGCACGGGAAAAGGCTGACCGTCTACACCTGAAAAATGTAACCTTCCGGCAGGGCGATGTGGGAGCACTCTCCTATGCAGACGACACCTTCGACATCGTTTTGTCGCTGAACGGCTTTCATGCTTTTCCGGACAAGGAAGCCGCTTATCGGGAGGTTTTCCGGGTTTTGAGACCCGGCGGGACATTCTGCGGATGCTTCTATGTGAAGGGCGAGCACAAGCGGACGGATTGGTTTGTCCGGCATGTTTATGAAAAGGCAGGTTTTTTCACACCGCCCTATGAGACGGTTTCCAGTCTGAAAGCACGGCTGGATGGAATGTATGCGGATGTGGACATGGGAAACCTGAAAAGCATGGCATGGTTTGTCTGCCGAAAAGCGGGTTAAATCTGAGATGGTCTCATGCACGCAAGAAAGAACAAGGAGGGAGGCAATCAGATGAAGGACAACGAGCTTCTATTCGACCGCAAAAGCCATGTGCTGTATTCTAAGCCCTGCAAGAAGGAGATACGGGCGAAGATCGCCCTGCACTATCCGGAAGCAGAGCGGGAGACAGTATGGGAAAAGGTGCAGCGGCAGTACGCGGTCTTTCTCTCCGACTGGCGCACCGACTTGGGCGGCAAAAAGAACTTCCACAACGGCGTAGGCGGCACCTACGACTGCATCGCCATCATGAGCTATTATGTGGTCTGCAAAGCAGTTACTTCGTTCCGTGAAATCGAAGAGATGGAGGAAAATCTGATTCTTCCGACTTTCCGCAAACTGAAATTTGTGGACTGCAACAAGCCGTTCTGGAGGAAGCTGATGTACAAGGCGTTTGTTCGTGCGAAAAGCGGCTGCGACAAATGGCACGATTACGAGATGTCGGTTGCGCCTTATGAAACCGACAAGCCTATTTATTATGAATTTACATCGTGCCCGGCAGCGGAGTTTGCTATCAAGCACGGTCTTACGGATATTATGCCCGCCCTGTGCAATGTGGACTATGCGTCCAT
>CAKUIM010000022.1 GCA_934660965.1 uncultured Oscillospiraceae bacterium
GTAAAGGTACTGCTTCGGCTTTTTCTTATGTTGAAGTCAAATCATTCCAAAATGTTTCAATGCCTCCGTAATGGCTCTTTCCTTATCTGGTGGACATTGTGGCTGCCTGACATCCTCGGATTTCGGTTTATTGTAGTTATCGCGCTCAATAATGCCATGTTTCTGCTTTACCTGAGCAATATAAAGACTACTGACTTTCAGGCCGTTTTGTTCCAGAACATAATCCTTGATTTGCCCATAGGTTGCCAATCCTCTTTTATCCTGCACCATTTCTTCCACATCTACATCAATGTTGATATGTGTCACAGGATTTCTCAGAGCTAAGAGACATACCGTCTCCACATGTGCGGTGCGGGGGAAGAGGTCCACCGCCTCGGCCGCCACGGCGGTATAGCCCAGGGCGGCGAAGCGCCCCACGTCCCGCCCCAGGGTGGCCGGGTCGCAGGAGACGTACACCACCCGCTCCGGGCCCATGGCCGCGATGGTGTCCACCACGTCGGCGGCAAGGCCCTTCCGGGGCGGGTCCACCACCACCACGTCGGGCCGCACCCCCTCCGCCTCCAGCCGGGCGGCAAGGTCGGAGGCATCGCCGCACTCGAAGCGGGTCTTGTGGACAAGGCCCGCGCGCCGGGCGTTCTCCCGGGCGTCCTCCACGGCCTCGGGCACCACCTCCACGCCGATGACCTGCCCGGCGTGCTCCGCCAGGGTCAGGCTGATGGTGCCGATGCCGCAGTAGAGGTCCACCACCGTCTCCCGCCCGGTGAGGGCGGCAAGCTCCAGCGCCCGGCGGTAGAGCACCTCGGTCTGGGTGTGGTTGATCTGGAAGAAGGACGGCACCGACAGCCGGAACACGTGGCCGCACAGCGTCTCCTCCAGATAGTCCCGGCCCCAGAGGGTGCGCAGCTCCCGGCCCAGGATGACGTTGGTTTTTCTCGTATTCACGGACAGCACCACCCCCGCAAGCCCCGGGGCGGCGGCGCGCAGGGCGGCGATGAGCTCCGGCGTATGGGGCAGCTCGCGGCCGTTTGCCGCAAGGCAGCACAGCACCTGCCCAGCGCGGTTGGTGCGCAGGTACAAATGCCGCACAAGGCCCCGCCCGGTGCGCTCGTCGTAGGCGGGGACGCCATAGCGCTCCATCCACCCCTTCACCGCCCGGCGGCAGGCGGTGTCCGCCTCGGGCTGGAGCAGGCAGTCGTCAATATCGATGACGCTGTGGGTGCGCTCCCGGTAGTAGCCGATGGCCCCCGCGCCCACGGGGAACTGCACCTTGTTGCGGTAGCGCCCGGTGTCCGCCGCGCCGTGGATGACATCCACCGTCAGCGCCGCACCACCGATGCGCCGCAATGCGTCCTCCACCCGGGCGCGCTTGTAGACGAGCTCTTCCTCATAGCTCATGTGGCGCAGCCGGCAGCCGCCGCACGCGCCGTAATAGGGGCAGTCGGGCTGCCGCCGCGCCGGGGAGGGCTCGATGAGCCGCTCGATATGCCCCCAGGCGGCGCTGTGGCCCACATGCTCGATGAAAATGTCGGCCCGCTCGCCCCGGATGGCCCCGCCGACGAACACCGCCATGCCGTCCAGCCGGGCCACCCCTGCGCCGTCGGCGCCGTAGCCGGTGATGGTGCCCCGATAGACCTTGTTTTCCTCCAACATTGCCCTGTCCTCCTTAGAAAAAGCACCCGATGGGCCGCCACCGGGTGCTTTCCGTTCCGATCAATTGCTGCCGCGCCGCTTGGCCGCGCCGATAAACTCCCGGAAGAGGGGATGGGCGCGGTTGGGCCGGCTCTTGAGCTCCGGATGGAACTGGCCTGCCACGAACCAGGGGTGGCCGGGCAGCTCTACCATCTCCACAAGGTGTCCGTCGGGAGACATGCCCGAGAGCACCAGCCCCGCCTGGGTGAGCACCTGGCGGTAGTCGTTGTTGAACTCATAGCGGTGGCGGTGGCGCTCGCTGATCTCCGCCGCGCCGTAGATTTTGCCTGCCAGCGACCCCTCCTTGAGGCAGCAGGGATAGCTGCCAAGGCGCATGGTGCCGCCCTTGTCGGTGACGCCCACCTGCTCGGGCATCAGGTCGATGACCGGGAAGGGAGTGGCCGGGTCCAGCTCGCTGGAGTGGGCCCCCTCCATGCCGCAGACGTGGCGGGCAAACTCCACCACAGCCATCTGCATGCCGAGGCAGATGCCCAAAAACGGCACGCCGTTCTCCCGGGCGTACCGGATGGCGGAGATCATCCCCTCCACCCCCCGGCTGCCGAAGCCGCCGGGCACCAGCACGCCCTGGACCCCCGCAAGCACCTCGCCGGCGTTCTCGTCGGTGACGGTCTCGGAGTCCACCCAGCGGATGTGGACCTGCACATCGTTTTCAATGCCGCCGTGGGTCAGGGCCTCCACAACGGAGAGATAGGCGTCGTGCAGCCCCACATACTTGCCCACAAGGGCGATGGTCACGCTGCCGCGGACGTGCTTGGCCCGGTGGACCATGGTGGCCCACTCGGTGAGGTCCGGGGCGTGGCAGATCAGGCCCAGCCGCCGCACCACCACGTCCGCCAGGCCCTCCCGCTCCAGCATCAGCGGCACCTCGTAGAGGATGGGGGCGGTGAGATTGGGGATGGCGTTCTCCACCGGAATATTGCAGAACAGGGAGATCTTCTCCAGAATCTCCCGGGGGATGGGCGCATCGCTGCGGCACATGATGACGTCCGGCTGGATGCCCAGGCTCAAAAGCTCCTTGGCGGAGTGCTGGGTGGGCTTGCTCTTGAGTTCGCCGGAGCCGGGGATGGAGACAATGAGGGACACGTGGATGAACATCACGTTCTGCCGCCCCCGCTCGGCGGCCACCTGCCGGATGGCCTCCAGGAAGGGTTGGGACTCGATGTCGCCCACGGTGCCGCCGATCTCCACGATGGCAACGTCCGTGTCCTCCCCCTCCAGGGAGTAGATATTGCGCTTGATTTCGTTGGTGATGTGGGGGATGATCTGCACCGTGCCGCCCAGATAATCCCCCGCCCGCTCCCGGTTGAGCACATTCCAGTACACCTTGCCGGAGGAGACGGAGGAATTGAAGGTCAGGTTCTCGTCAATAAAGCGCTCGTAATGGCCCAGGTCCAGGTCGGTCTCGGCGCCGTCGTCGGTGACGAACACCTCGCCGTGCTGATAGGGGCTCATGGTGCCCGGATCCACGTTCAGGTAGGGGTCCAGCTTCTGCACCCGTACCCGCAGCCCCCGCTGCTTCAAAAGCCGTCCGAGGGATGCCGCAGTGATCCCCTTGCCCAGGCCGGACACCACGCCGCCGGTGACAAAAATATACTTTGTTCCAGTTGCCATATCCATTCCTCCCCCTGACGGAACGGCCCCATTGCCCCGGGCCCCGTTGCCCGGCCCCGCCAGCTTCATATAACCTATAACCGGTTTATTTTACCCTTCGCACCTTCCGTAGTCAAGGGCATTTGCCCGGCGGCTGGGCAGTTTTTTAAGGGTGCTCACCCGCGCCCCTCCCGCTGGGCGGCGGCGTAGCCCTCGTCCACCCGGCGGACGGTTTCCTCCACCAGCTGATGGGCCGCGGCGCCCAAATCCATCTTCAGCACCCGCTCCACCACCGGCTGGTAATTCTCGCGCGGCACCTCAAAAATGCGGAAGCAGCACTCCAGGCACCGCCGGAGCTTGCGCTCCATGGTAAAGGCGCCGCCGCAGGGCTGAAGCATAAAGCTGCGCACCACGCCGGAGGAGGCAAGCTCCAGATCGCCGTAGTCCCGCAGCATGTTCCCCCGCTGATAGGGGGCGAAGATGGCCTCCAGCTGGAGCATCATATTCTCGTGGATGTAGGCCACCGTGCTGGGCAGTGTGTAGGCCGTCACATACAGCTCCCGCAGCGGCTCAGAGAGCTCTGCAATGTGCAGCTGCAGGCCCGTCTCCACCGCATAGAGCAGCAGCGCGTCGCCGTCCCCGCCGGCAAGCTCCTCGGCCACGCCGAACTGGCCGCTGAACATCAGCTTTACAAATTCCAGCAGCACGCCCTCTTTGTTCCCATAGTGGAAGAAGGGCGAGCCGTTGGACACGCCGGCAAGGGATGCCACCATTTTGCTCGACGCCCCGGCGTAGCCCTTTTCCAGAAACACCTTGGCAGAGGCGCTTAAAATCCTGCGCCTTGTGCGCAGCCCGCTGGGCTGCGGCCCGATCTTCATATTCATCACTCCAAACGCACAAGGTCTCCATCTATCTCCCTGGGAGAAGGGTGTTTTGCGCGGTCAAACCGGCGCATCACGGATGCGCCGCCTACACTATACGGCATTTTTCACCATTTTGCAACGAAAATGGCCGAAAAGAATACGCCTACGCATCTTCTGCGCAATCAAATGGGGCATGGCAGCATTCACGTCACACAGAAATACTACATTGCTGATGGAATACTTAAGATAATGGAAGCTGATTTTCTCAGGCTCATGCGGCACTCCATTCAGACGGCGGCTCATGGCCTCGTTGATCGTGCTGATGCTCTTTGATTGCCGCAGAGCTAGCAGCGTGGTCTTCATCGGTGTATTTCAAGAGAGATTGCCACACCAAGAGAGACTTGAACTCCTGGCCTTGACGCTTGCCGCCTTGGTCGCTGTTCTGAATCGGTGATGCCATGTGCGCTGCCTCCCTGTTGCCTGTTTTTTGGTATTATAGCATACCAGCGGAACACTTCTATCATTCTTACTTTTGGAGCGGCAATGCGTTATACTGATTGCACAAAATCGTACAAGTTTTAGGGAGTACAACATTGAGGTAAAATTGCGCTGTTTTGAGGCTCACAGGCTGGTACAAGTACAAGGAATGTACAAGCTTCCGAGCTAAAAAGCGCAAAAAAGGGGGAAGCCGATCTCTCAGCTTCCCCTTAAAAATCTCTTGATTTTTCAGTGCCTTCGGCTTACTTGAAGTAGCGCTCCAGCAAACCCTTGAGGGCGCGGCCGTGACGTGCCTCGTCCCGGGCCATCTCATGGACGGTGTCGTGGATGGCATCCAGGCCGTTCTTCTTGGCGCACAGGGCCAGGTCCATCTTGCCCTGGGTGGCGCCGAACTCGCAGTCCACACGCCAGGCCAGGTTCTTCTTGGTGCTGGCCTTCATATTGGGCTCCAGCTCCTCGCCCAGCAGCTCGGCGAACTTGGCGGCGTGCTCGGCCTCCTCATAGGCGGCCTTCTCCCAGTACAGGCCCACCTCAGGGTAGCCCTCGCGATGGGCGATGCGGGCCATGCACAGATACATGCCCACCTCGCTGCACTCGCCGGTGAAGTTGGCCTTGAGCTGCTCGAGGATATAGGCCTTGTCCTCGTCGCTGATGTTCTCGTTGTTCTTCACGGTCTTGGCGTAGATGCCGTACTCATGCTCGGCGGCCAGCTTGAGCTCGCCGTCCTGCTCGATGAACTTGGAGCCGGGCACATGGCACACGGGGCACTCGGCCGGGGGGTTCTCGCCTTCATACACATAGCCGCAAACGGGGCAGATCCACTTTTTCATTTTCATTTTCTCCTTTTCAATATTATGTTTGGTTGGTTTGGTCGGGTTTATTCCTTGAGGTAACGTCCCCTTTCGGGGCGCGGGGGTTATGATGCTTCGTCCTTGGCTGCGCACGCGCTGCACACACCGTATACCAGCAGCTCGCTGCTCTCGGCCCGCAGGCCCTGCCGGGCGCATTGGGCGGCCACTTCCTCTTCCGCCACGCAGGGCGGCAGATCCAGCACTGCGCCGCAGCACCGGCAGACGAAGTGGGAGTGGGGCGACATGTCGGCGTCGAACCGCTCCTGCCCGTCCACCACGCCCACCGACTTGACAAGGCCGATCTGGGTGAGCTGGCCAAGGTTGCGGTAGACCGTGCCCAGGCTGATGTCCGGAAAGCTCCGGCGCATCTGGTGATAGAGCCAGTCTGCGGACGGGTGACTTTTGGTCCCGCGCAGCAGGGAGAGCATCGCATCCCGCTTTTTGCTTTGTCTGATGACTGGCATTGCGGCCTCCTTATTAATAACAATTCTTACTATCGCTAATATAACAGGTCCGCCTCCATTTGTAAAGAGGAAAATCAACTTTTTTCAAAAAATTTTTCAGGCCCCGGCGAACTGCCCGCCGGGGCCTTCCAACCGGGGCAAGGGCGCAGCACGCCCTCCCCCTTATTATTATTTATAATGTGTATTAGGACTCCTCCGCCAAATTCATGATGGACACCTCATAGGCGGTGCGGCGCACCTCCTGGCCGTCGATGACCTTGCGGTACTCCCGGCTTTGCAGCCGGCCGTCCAGGCACAGAGCGTCCCCCACCTTCATGCCGCCGCACACCGCCGAGAGCGACCCCCAGGCGATGCACGGCAGGTAGTCCGCCCGGCCGTACACCCTGTTCACCGCCAGCAGCAGATCACAGATGTCCCGCCCAAGGGGGGTGCGGCGCACCACCGGCGTCTTGCACAGCACGCCGGCCAGGCGCAGGTGGTTGACCCCCTCGCCCTCCGCCTCCGGCTGGATGGTCCGGGCCAGCACGGTGATAACCAGGCGGCTGCCCGCCCCGCTTTTATTGTTGTAGGAGCGCACCTCCCCCGTAACGGAAACCCACTGCTCCGGCCGGGGCGTCCAGCGCTCCAGAAGGCTGCGGCTTGCCAGCAGGCGCAGCACGTCCTGCGTCCCGGACAGCCGCGGCACGGCCAGCTCCAGCTGGTCGTACTCCACGCCGTGGTTGCGGTGGGACGGCTCCGGCCCCGACAGGATGCGCCCCTGAAATTCTGCCCTGTTCTCTCCCTTTGTCGATCGCACTTTGCATCACGCTCCGTTGTCAAGAATCGCTCCAGCATATGCGCCGGGACAGGAAACTATGTCCATTGACATTTGGGGCGCGGCAGGTATAATATATGGTACATCTTTGGAAGGAGGGCGGCGCTGTATGGAGCTGGAGTTGACGCGCCGGCAGTTTCGCCGGCTGCTGGACATGGTATATATCGGGAACTGGGTTCTCAATTCCACCCGGGGCGAGGACCGCTTCCGGGACTACGACGAAGTAGAGAGCCTTCTCTTCGACCGTGCTGCCAGGGAGGGCATGAGTACCCTGGCCGAAACCTATGAGGGCGAGGTGATTCCCTCCCGGGCCTTTGCCGAGGGCGGCATCCACGAGGCCATCATGGACTACGAAAACAACGTCTTTTTCGAAATCCTGGCCGAGGATTTGGCCCGGCGGGACATGGACGACGTTCCCATCGACGAGAGCAACTATGAAGAGCTTGCCTCCCGCATCGATGCCTACATCGACGAGTTTGAGGCCCACGGCACGGACAACATCACCGTGGAAAATATCTGATGCGCCCCAAGGGGCCGGTACGGACAAGGCCGTTCGTACCGGTCCCCTTTTTATGCCCTGCCGCCCCGGTGCCGTTAGCACCGCGGCCCCTCCGCTGCGAAAAAGCGGCCCGTTTTTGCAATTCCTCCGGGTTCACATTTAATTTACAACTGACCTATTGACATCAGAGCACCGCGGTGATACATTATCATTAGCACTCAGGGATGTTGAGTGCTAAACCAAGATTCAAAGGAGGCGGCCGGGCATGGATCTGACAGAGCGCAAGAAAAAAATCCTGCGCGCAGTGGTGGAGCACTACATCTCCACCGCGGAACCAGTAGGCTCCAAGGCCCTGCAGGAGCTCTCCGGCCTGGACGTCTCCTCGGCCACCATCCGCAACGAGCTTGCCGACCTGACCGACTCGGGCTACCTCGAGCAGCCCCACACCTCCGCCGGGCGCATTCCCTCCCCCAAGGGCTACCGGCTCTACGTCAACGAGCTCATGGAGGAGCAGCGCCTGAGTCTGGAGGAAACCCGGCAGATCAATGACGCTCTGCACCTGAAAATGCAGGAGCTCAACCAGGTCATCGACCAGGCGGGCAAAATGGTGTCCCAGCTGACCAACTACCCGGCCTTCGCCCTGACGGGGGCCTCCCGCAGCGCCACGGTGCGGCGGTTCGACCTCATTATGGTGGACCCAAGCTCCTTCATCCTTGTGGTGATGACGGACAGCAATGTGGTCAAAAACAAGCTCATCCGGCTGCCCGGCGATGTGTCCCAGCCCCAGCTTCAGCTTTTGAACACCCTGCTCAACGCCTCCTTCACCGGCAAAACCCTTCAGGAGCTCACTCCGGAGCTCACCCGGGTGGCGGAGCACGCCGCCGGCGACTCCTACGCGCTGATCGCCCTGGCCGTGTCCTTCGCCATAAAGGTCCTGGACGAGACGGAGAACAGCTCCGTCTACACCGCCGGCGCCAGCCACATCCTCGACCACCCCGAATACCAGGACGTGGGCAAGGCCCAGAAGCTGCTGACCTATCTCAACGACGAGCAGTCCCTGGCAGAGTCCCTGGCTCTGGCCCCCATCGGGGACGACAACACCAAGATCCTCATCGGCCCGGAAAATGTGGCCGACGAGCTCAAGGACACCAGCGTCGTGCTGGCAAGCTACGACATCGGCGACGGCATGCGCGGCGTGATCGGCGTGGTGGGTCCCACCAGAATGGATTACGCGAAGGTTGCCGCCAAGCTCTCATATGTTGCAGACGGGCTGAGCAAGCTCTTCGGGCAGACTGAGCTGCCCCCCAGCCGGCCCGAAAAGGAGGAATAGCACCCCATGGCAGATAAGAAGAAAAAGACCGCCCCCGCGAAGGAGGAGCCGGAGCAGCAGCCCCAGCAGACGCCTGAGCAGGAGCCCCAGCAGGCCGCGGCCGACACCGCCGCGGAAGAGGCCAAAAAGGCCCTGACGGAAAAAGAGGATCAGTACCTGCGCCTGGCTGCCGAATACGACAACTACCGCAAGCGCACCGCCAAGGAAAAGGAGTCCGCCTGGATCGAGGCCAAAGCCCAGACGGTGCTGGCCTTCCTCCCGGTGTACGACAATCTGGAGCGGGCCCTCAAGCAGCAGACCGCCGACGAGGCCTACGCCAAGGGCGTTGAGATGACCATGAAGGGCTTTCAGGACGTCCTGACCAAGCTGGGCGTGGAAGTGATCCCCGCCCTGGGCGAGACCTTTGACCCCAACCGCCACAACGCGGTGATGCACGTGGAGGACGAGGCCGCCGGAGAGAATACGGTGGTGGAGGTCTTCCAGCAGGGCTTTACCTGCGGCGAGAAGGTCATCCGGTTTGCAATGGTAAAGGTGGCCAATTAAGCGCGAGCTTAGCCGCATAGGGGAGCTTGGAACGCAGCGAAGGCCAAAACCCAAGAAGGGGCAGCGCCCCGGATGGATTTGGCCCGAGCGCAGCGAAAGCGACCCGGCCATGCGGCCAAAGCGAGCGTGAGAGCAGCACGAACTTACCGCTCATTCCAATTTATAAATAACTTACTTTCATATATTTAGGAGGAATTTCATTATGTCTAAGATTATCGGTATCGACCTCGGTACGACCAACTCTTGTGTTGCCGTTATGGAGGGCGGCGAGGCCGTCGTCATCCCCAACGCGGAAGGCAACCGCACCACCCCGTCCGTGGTAGCATTCTCCAAGGACGGCGAGCGCATGGTGGGCCAGGTGGCAAAGCGCCAGGCCATCACCAACCCCGACCGTACCATCTCCTCCATCAAGCGTGAGATGGGCAGCGACTACCGCGTCACCGTGGACGGCAAGAGCTACACCCCCCAGGAGATCAGCGCCATGATCCTCCAGAAGCTCAAGGCGGACGCCGAGGCCTATCTGGGCCAGAGTGTCACCGAGGCGGTCATCACCGTCCCCGCCTACTTCACCGACGCCCAGCGTCAGGCCACCAAGGACGCCGGCAAGATCGCCGGCCTGGACGTCAAGCGTATCATCAACGAGCCCACCGCCGCCGCGCTGGCCTACGGTGTGGATAAGGAGTCCGACCAGAAGATCATGGTCTACGACCTGGGCGGCGGCACCTTCGATGTGTCCGTGCTGGAGGTGGGCGACGGCGTCATTGAGGTTCTGGCCACCGCCGGCAACAACCGCCTGGGCGGCGACGACTTCGATAAGTGCATCATGGACTATATGGCCGCCGAGTTTAAGAAGGCCGAGGGCATCGACCTCACCGGCGACAAGGTCGCCATGCAGCGCCTGAAGGAGGCCGCCGAGAAGGCCAAGATCGAGCTGTCCGGTGTCACCTCCACCACCATCAACCTGCCCTATATCACCGCGGACGCCACCGGCCCCAAGCATCTGGAGCTGACCCTGACCCGCGCCAAGTTCGACCAGCTCACCGCCCATCTGGTGGAGGCCACCGCCGGCCCCGTCCGTCAGGCCATGAGCGATGCGGGCCTCTCCGGCAGCGACATCCACAAGGTCCTGATGGTGGGCGGCTCCAGCCGTATCCCCGCCGTGCAGGAAATGGTCAAGAAGCTCACCGGCAAGGAAGGCTTCAAGGGCATCAACCCCGACGAGTGCGTGGCCATGGGCGCGGCCCTGCAGGGCGGTGTGCTGGTGGGTGATGTGAAGGGCCTGCTGCTGCTGGACGTCACCCCCCTGTCCCTGGGCATTGAGACCATGGGCGGCGTGATGACCAAGCTCATCGAGCGCAACACCACCATCCCTGCCAAGAAGAGCCAGATCTTCACCACCGCCGCCGACAACCAGACCAGCGTTGAGGTCCACGTCCTCCAGGGCGAGCGCGAGATGGCCCAGTACAACAAGACCCTGGGCAAGTTCCACCTGGACGGCATTGCCCCGGCCCGCCGCGGCGTGCCCCAGATCGAGGTCACCTTCGACATTGACGCCAACGGCATCGTCAACGTCTCCGCCAAGGATATGGCCAGCGGCAAGGAGCAGCACATCACCATCACCTCCTCCACCAACATGTCCAAGGAAGAGGTTGACAAGGCCGTGCGCGAGGCCGAGCAGTTCGCCGCCGAGGACGCCAAGCGCAAGGAAGAGGTGGACACCCGCAACCAGGCCGACCAGATGGTCTACCAGACCGAGAAGACCCTGGAAGAGATGGGCGACAAGATCCCCGCGTCCGACAAGGGCGAGGTGGAGAGCAAGCTGAACGCTTTGAAGGATGCCCTCAAGGGCACCGACACCCAGGCCATCAAGAACGCCACCGAGGAACTCACGAAGGCCTTCTACGCCGTGAGCGAGAAGCTTTACAGCCAGGCCGGCGCCCAGCCTGGCGCGGGCGCTGACGCCGGCTGCGGCGGCGACTGCGGCAGTTGCGGCACCAACGGCGGCGACAATGTCGTGGACGCCGACTATGAGGTCGTGGACGACGATAACAAATAAGCGCGGAGGATAGGCGCATAGGGTTCGCTTGGAACGGAGTGAAGGCAAAAAGCCAATTTGCACAGCAAATTTGATTTTGCCTGAATCGCAGCGAAAGCGGCCCGGCCATGCGCCAAATCCGCAGCGTGAGAGGGAACACGCAGATTCCCTCAATAGCAAGCGGGGTGGCTCTCCACCCCGCTTGTTGTGGGTAACATGATTCCTCGTTTCAAAGAGGTGACAATATATGGCAGACCAAAAACGAGATTATTACGAAGTCCTGGGGGTCAATAAGACCGCCACGGACGACGAGCTGAAAAAGGCCTATCGGAAGCTTGCCAAGCAGTACCACCCGGACATGAACCCGGGCAACGCCGAGGCGGAGGCCAAATTCAAAGAGGTCAACGAGGCCTACGAGGTCCTCTCCGACAAGGACAAGCGGGCCAAGTACGACCAGTTCGGCCACGCCGGGGTAGACCCTAACTTCGGCGCCGGCGGCTTCGGCGGTGGGGCGGGCGGCTTTGGCGACATCGACCTGGGCGACCTGTTCGGCTCCTTCTTCGGGGGCGGCGGCTTCGGCGGCTTCGGCGGCCAGAGCCAGGCCAACCCCAACGCCCCCAAGCGGGGCGCCTCCCTGCGGGCCAGCCTGACCATCACCTTCCAGGAGGCCATGGCCGGCGTGGACAAGGAGATCAGCCTCAATCGCACCGAGTCCTGCTCCGCCTGCCACGGCACCGGCTGCGCCGCCGGCACCACGGCGGAGATCTGCCCCGACTGCCGGGGCACCGGCCAGGTGCGCATCCAGCGAGGGGGCGGCGGCTTCGCCTTTACCACCACGGCCCCCTGCTCCAAGTGCCGCGGCACCGGCAAAATCATCCATCAGCCCTGCCCCGACTGCCACGGCGAGGGTCAGGTGCGCCGCAGCCGCAAGGTCAAGGTACACATCCCCGCCGGCATTGACGACGGCCAGACCATCTCCATGCGCGGCCAGGGCAACGGCGGCATCAACGGCGGCCCGGCGGGCGACCTGCTGGTCACCGTGGCCGTCATCCCCGACCCCCGCTTCCAGCGGGACGGCTACGACCTCTATCTGGAGCAGGCCGTCTCCTTCCCCCAGGCCGTTCTGGGCGCGGAGCTCCAGATCGACACCATCGACGGCAAGGTGAAGTACACCCTGCCTGCCGGCACCCAGACGGGCACCACCTTCCGCCTGCGGGGCAAGGGCGTGCCCAGCATCAACGGCCGGGGCCGGGGCGACCAGTACGTCACCGTGCGGGTGGCGGTGCCCACCAACCTCACCGCCGAGCAGAAGGACGCCCTGCTCGCCTATGCCGACGCCATGGGCGACGTCCCCTCCCGGGCAGCGCCGGTGCGGGACTTCTTTGACAAAAAGAAGAAAAAAAAGTAAGTGCGTGCAGCAGCATTCCGCCGGAGACCGGGCCTGGTCTCCGGCGGTTTTTTGTCCCGTCGCCCGCCCTGCCGCCGCCCTTTTCCGCCCTTTTCCGCCCTTCCCCGTCCCGCCGTTCCCCCGCCTCCCGGCCTCTCACGCTGCCGGTGTCCCCACCCTTCGGCCTCCCTTTGGAAAAATTGTCAAATTTGCCAAAAAATCTGTTGCCATTCCCGGCGCTTTGTTATATAATTTTCTACAGCGGCACCAACAGCGCCGCAAGGATAACCCCAAATCGTAAGGAGTGGAAACAAATCATGAGCTATTCTCCCCATAACATTCGAAACATCTGTCTCTTAGGGCACGGCGGAAACGGAAAGACTACCCTGGTAGAGAGCTTCCTCTACATGACCGGCAACTCCGACCGGCTGGGCAAGCCCTCCGACGGTAATACGGTCTGCGACTATGACCAGGAGGAGATCAAGCGTCAGATTTCCATCTCCGCCGCCGTAGCGCCCGTTGAATATAACGGCTGCAAAATTAATGTCCTGGACACCCCGGGCAACTTCGACTTTTCCGGCGAGGTGGCCGAGTGCCTGACCGTGGCCGATGCCGGCATTCTGGTGTGCGCCGCCAAGGGCGGCTTGTCCGTGGGCACCGAGCGCGCCTGGCGCTATCTCGAGCAGCGCAAAATGCCCCGCATCGTCTACATCTCCAAAATGGACGAGGACAATGTGGACTACAACTCCGCCTTCGCCACCCTGCGGGAGCACTTCGGCAAGAACGTCGCCCCGCTGATGGTGCCCATCTGGGATGAGAACAAAAAGGTCACCGGCATCGTGGACGTGCTGCACAAGCGCGCCTACGAGGTCAAAAACGGCAAGCGCGCCGAGATCCCCGTCCCCGAGGACAAAAAGTCCGTCATGGTGGAGCTCTATGACCAGCTCATGGAGTCCGTTGCCGAAACCAGCGAGGAATTCATGGAAAAGTTCTTCAGCGGCGAGGAATTCACCTACGCCGAGGTGGTCCAGGGCATCAAGGCCGGTGTAAAGGACTGCTCCCTCATCCCCGTCATCTGCGGCTCCGCCCTCACGGGCCTTGGCACCATCGCGCTGCTCAACGCCATCGTGGACTTCATCCCAGATCCCACCGACGTGCCCCCCATGGTGGCCGAGAACGAGAGCGGCGAGCCCATGGACTACATCGTCTCCCCCGGCGCCTACCCCGCCGCCTTCGTCTTTAAGACCGTGGCCGACCAGTACGGCAAGTTCTCCCTGGTGAAGGTGATCTCCGGCTCCCTCACGCCGGACATGACCCTTGTCAACGCCACCACCGGCGCCAACGAGAAGCTGGGCCGGCTCTATATCATGCGCGGCAAAAAGACCGAGGAGGTTAAGGAGCTCACCTGCGGCGACATCGGCGCCATCGGCAAGATGGACAAGGTCAAGACCGGCGACACCCTCTACGACGCCCGCAAGTACGTCAAGCTCCCCCCCATCCCCTTTGCCGAGCCCAACTATTCCAAGGCCATCAGCCCCAAGACCCGGGGCCAGGACGACAAGGTTGCCGCAGGCCTCTCCCGCCTCAATGAGGAGGACCCCACCTTCACCGTGGTCAACAACGCCGAGACCCACCAGATGGTGCTCACCACCGCCGGCGACATCCTCACCGACGTGCTGGTGTCCAAGCTGAAGAACCGCTTCGGCGTGGAGGTGGACCTGGCCGAGCCCCGGGTGCCCTACCGCGAGAAGATCCGCAAGACCGTCTCCAAGCAGGGCCGCCACAAAAAGCAGACCGGCGGCTCCGGCCAGTTCGGCGACGTGTGGATCCGCTTCGAGCCCAACCCCGAGGAGGAAACCCCCGTGTTCGCCGAGGAGGTGTTCGGCGGCTCCGTGCCCAAGAACTTCTTCCCCGCCGTTGAGAAGGGCATCAAAGAGGCCTGCGTCCACGGCGTGCTGGCGGGCTACCCGGTAGTGAACCTGAAGGCCGTGCTGTATGATGGAAGCTACCACCCTGTAGACTCCTCCGAAATCGCCTTCAAAACCGCCGCCCAGCTGGCCTACAAGGCCGCCCTGCCCGAGGCCAACCCCGTCCTGCTCGAGCCGGTGGGCGAGCTGCGCGTCACCGTGCCCGACAGCTACATGGGCGACGTCATCGGCGACCTCAATAAGCGCCGCGGCCGCGTCATGGGGATGGATCCCCAGGGCGACGGCACCCAGGTCATCACCGCCGAGGTTCCCATGGCCGAGATGATGACCTACGCCATCGACCTGCGCGCCATGACCCAGTCCCGCGGCTCCTTCGTGTTCCACTTCATCCGCTACGAGGACTGCCCGCCTGCCGCTCAGGAAAAGGCCATCGCCGCCGCCAAGGCTATGGCCGAAGAATAACGCCAATAACAAAAAGCCGCCCAGCCGGGCGGCTTTTTGCTTTGCCGGAACCCCGGCGGCAAGGGCGGCAGTTCTCGCAGCTCGGCGGCGGGTGCCGCCGTCATTCGCCGTCTGCGGCGAATGGGGCCGGCGGAATTCACTTCTGCCGGCCCTTTGAAATCAAAGGGGCCCCCATGAAGCCCCACTTCATGGGGAACGGACTGCCCGCCTGCCGCTCAGGAGAAGGCCATCGCCGCCGCCAAGGCCATGGCCGCAGCGAAGCGCCGGAGAGAGAGAAAAGCCACCCTCCCTTCGCAAAAATTGCGTATTTTTGAAGCCGCGCCCTCAAAATCCTGCATCAGGAAGCGTAATCAGCCCTTCTTTTTCTTCTAAATTCGTCCGCCGCCTGCAAACAATCAACATTTTGTCAATTTACTGGCACTTTTTCAACGCAAAGTGCATAGTCGGTATGCTGCGCCGCATTGCCGCAGGGGTTTATGCATGCCAAGCTCGCATGCTTTGTATATTTGCAGCCCGCTCTGCGCAGGATTTCCTGCGTTTTTTGCTGTGTTGCCGCCGGAATCCCTGCATTTTTGCCAATCCAATTAAACAAGCCGTCAATTTGCGAGTGCTTTGTCCATTTTTGGCCATTTTCTCCGGTCGTTTTTTGCCGATTTTACAGATTGACTTTTCAAGAGTTTTCTCTATAATATTTATCCAGCAGGATGTATCAGTTATGCATAAACAGCAATTTTTGTGTTGACAGCATTTGGAAATAGGCAACACTTTGCGCAAAAACATGTTTTGCATGAAATGTCAGGGAGGGAATGCAATGGAAGCCAGTCTGCAGGAGATTCAGAAGAAAATCGACGCAGATCCTACCAATGACGAGCTGTACCTCGAGATGGGTCTGGAGCTCATTTATAAATACAATCGCTCCGACGAAGCCCGGTACGTGCTCAACAAGGGTCTGAACTACAACCCCTTTAACGGCCGCCTCCATCACCGCCGCGGGCGCAAGTACATGTCCGTGGGCCGCTATGTGGAAAGCCTTGCCGACATCGTCATGGCCTCCCGGCTGGACGCCGAGGACCATGAGCACTGGTACTACCAGGGCGTTGCGGCGGCGCTGGCCGGCTTCTATCAGATCGCGGCGGACGCCTTCGTCCGGGCCATCGAGCTGATGAAGCGCCACGGCGTGGACGAGTGGGTGGCCTGCGTGGAGTGGCTGTGGTACACCTACACCCGCATGGGCGAGATGGACAAGGCCGCCGCCATCGTGGCCACTGTGGACGAGGACACCCCCTGCATCGAGCGCAGCCTGTCCTATAAGCGCAAGGTCCTCCTTTATAACGGCACCATCAAGCCCGAGGAATTCCTGGACCGCGAGACCATCAAGACCCGCGACCGCCCCGAGCTCTATCTCATCGGCGAGCTGTACGGCCTGGGCAACTACTACTGCACCATGGGCCAGCCGGAAAAGGGCATCCCGCTGCTCAAGGAGTGCCGCGAGGTTCCCACCTGGCACGAGTGCTTTGCCTATCAGCAGTGCTGCAACGATCTGGCCGCAATGGGCCTGTAAGCCCGGTGCGATGAAAAGGAGCTGAAAAAGATGGCTAAGGAAACCTACGACCTCAAGGAAGTGGAGGCAAAGCTCAAGGACGATCCCCAGAACGCCGACCTCTGGTACCAGAAGGGCATGGCCCTGGTGGCCGAAAAGCGCTACGAGGAATGCATCATCGCCTTCTCCACCGGCCTTGTGTACGATCCCTTCCACCGCGGCCTGCGTTTGCAGCGCGGGCGCAAGTATACCACCCTGGACGACTACCGCACCGCCACCGCCGAGCTGACCCTGGCCGCCCGGCTGGACCCGGAGAACTGGGAGACCTGGTACTACCTGGGCACCGCCCTCTACCTGGACGGCGCCTATGAAGAGGCCCTCAAGGCCGAGCGCCAGGCCATCCAGGTCTGCCGCGACCACGGCGTGGAGGAGCTGCCCGCCCCCATCTGCTGGTACTGGCAGGCGGCCATGAAGCTCGGCCGCACCGAGGACGCCGCCGCCATCCTCGAGCAGGTGGATGAGAGCACCCCCTGCGGCAACATGGACTACCGCGAGCGCGTGCTGCTCCACAAGGGTCTGCGCGACCCCGAGACCTTCCTTGACAAGGACAAGCTCAAGGATCTGGACCGGCCGGAGCTCTACTACATGACGCTGTGCTTCGGTATGTTCAACCACCTGCACTACCGCGGGGAGGAGGACAAGGCCGTAGCCCTGCTCAAAGAAATCTACGCCATGGAGACCTACCACGAGGCCTTTGTCTACAAGCAGGCCCGGCAGGAGCTCGCCGCCCGCGGCCTTCTCTAAGCCGCGCACCCAACCGTTTGCCCTGCGGCCGCGCCCGGACGGGAAGCAAAGGGCACCGTACCGCATGACAGAAAAGACGCACCCTATTTTCAATCCTATAGAAGGGGGATTCAACATGAAGAAGAAAAAGTTACTCTCTGCCGTTCTATCCTGCGTGATGCTCTTCGCACTCATGGCCGGCTGCTCCGGCAGCAAGGAGCCCTCCGGCTCCACCGCGCCCAGCCAGTCCGGCGCCCAGGAGAGCCAGGACGTGGCCGAGGTCCAGTACAAGGACTCCATCATCTTTGTCACCTCCGGCGACCAGAACTACATGGACGGCCAGATGAACTCCTCAAACGAGAAGATTCTGCGCAGCGTCTACTCCAGCCTTGTGAAGATGGACCCTGACACCAGCAAGATGGTGGGCGACCTGGCCGAGAGCTGGGAGACCTCCGAGGACGGCCTGACCTGGACCTTCCACCTGCGTCACGGCGTGAAGTTCCACAATGGCAAGGAGCTCACCGCCAAGGACGTGAAGGCCTCCTACGACCGTCTGCTCAACAAGGACGACCCCGTGCGCTACACCTCCACCATGAGCATCATCAGCGCCTGCGAGATCGTGGATGACTACACCGTCACCCTGAGCACCGAGACGCCCTCCGCCGCGCTGCTGCCCAACCTGCTCCACCGCGCCAACACCATTCTGGACGCCGACTACATCGAGAAGTACGGCAAGGATCTGGGCCTGACCGCCGAGAGCGTCAACGGCACCGGCCCGTACAAGCTGGCCACCTGGAACGTGGATGAGCTGATGGTGCTCGAGGCCTTTGACGACTACTTCGGCGGCGCCCCTGCCACCAAGACCATCAACATCGAGATCGTCCCCGAGGCCTCTTCCCGCGCCATCGCCCTTGAGACCGGCGCTGCCGACATCGCCGACGGCCTGAACGTGGACGACATCCTCCGTCTCCAGGACACCGAGGGCTTCAAGGTCGACACCTTCGAGGGCATCGGCACCCACCTCTATCAGTTCAACTGCGCCAACGAGTACGTCTCCAACGTGAAGGTCCGTCAGGCCATCATCTACGCCGTTGATATGGAGACCATCGTGGACACCCTCTACAGCGCCAAGCACGAGACCGTCTGCGACGCCCCCCTCAACCCCAACATCTGGGGCTATGCTTCCCAGGGCGTTGCTCCCTATGATCCCGAGAAGGCCAAGGAGCTGCTGGCCGAGGCCGGCTACCCCAATGGCTTTGAGATGAGCATCATGGTTCTGCCCTCCTACGACAAGGCCATTGAGTCCGCCGAGCTCATCAAGGACTATCTGGCCAAGGTGGGCATCAACGCCACCATCGACCAGGTGGAGCGCGCCGTCTTTAACGACGCCTTCAAGGCCACCAAGAAGGGTGAGAACTTCCCCTGGGGTATGTTCATCATGGGCCAGGGCCCCGGCACCTGTGACGCCGACGGCATGCGCCGCTACTACGCCTACGAGGGCGAGACCAACGCCAACAACTACGGCTGGTACTACAACGAAGAGGTCGACACCCTCCTGAAGGAGGCTGCCGCCGAGATGGACGAGACCGAGCGCAAGGCCAAGTACGCCCGCATCCAGGAGATTGTCTGGCTGGAGGACCCCGCCGCTATGTGGATGAACAACCGCAACAACTTCTACTGCACCACCGATAAGGTGGAGGGCCTGAAGGTGGACGCCCGCAACGCCGTTGACTTTACGCAGCTGCGCGTGATCGCCGACTGATTGGCAGCCCCTTTGCCCCATATCCCCTGCACAGTAAGACATGGAAGGCAGGCTGGATCAGCTTCTGGTTCAGCCTGCCTTATGTCCTATTTCCCCTGCATCGACCTTTGACCGTTCTTTTCTGATTCTCTTACAAACTGGGAGGCAGCCATGGGAAAGTATATCTTAAAAAGGCTTTTTCAGCTGATTATAACGCTCTTTGTGATTTCCCTCATCACCTTTTTTATGGTTCGCCTGATTCCCGGCGATCCACTGTCCATCCTGTACGGCATTGAGGACAACGACCCCGCCTTCGTCGAGCAGAAGCGGGAGGAGCTGGGCCTGAACGACCCCATCCTCGTGCAGTACTTCCGCTACATCTCCGGCGTGCTCCGGGGCAACCTGGGCACCTCGCTGCGCACCCACAAGCTCATTTCCGCCGAGCTGCTCTCCCGGTACAAGTACACCGTTGTGCTGGCCGTGGGCGGGACAGTGCTAAGCTCGCTCATCGGCATCCTATTCGGGATGGTCGCCGCGGCAAACCATAATAAGTGGATCGACAGCTTCATCATGGTGCTGTCCATGCTGGCGGTCTCTACCCCCACCTTCTTCCTGGCGCTGATTCTGCAGATCATTTTCTCGGTGAAGCTCGGGTGGCTGCCCTACGGCGGCACCAAGGGCTGGATCTGGGCCGTGCTGCCTATCACCGCCCTGGGCACCCACGCCATCGGCATGATCGCCCGGACCACCCGCAGCTCCATGCTGGATGTCATCAACCAGGACTACATCCGCACCTCCCGCTCCAAGGGCGTATCCAAGCGGGTCATCATTACCTCCCATGCCCTGAAAAACGCCCTCATCCCCATCCTCACCGCCATCGGCCTGCGCTTCGGCGCCTTCATGGCCGGCTCCGCCCTGGTGGAGACGGTGTTCAATATTCCCGGCGTGGGCCGGTTCCTCATTGACGGTGTGGGCAACCGCGACTATCCCGTGGTGCAGAGCACCATCCTGATGCTGGCCGCGTCCTTCGTCATCATCAACACCCTGGTGGATCTGCTGTACGCAGTGGTGGACCCCCGGGTCAAATACGACTAAAAGGAGGGATCGCCGCTATGTTCAAATCCGCTGTGTTCAAGCGCTTCATGCGCCGCAAGTTCTCTGTGATCGGGGCGATCATCCTCATTATCTTTTTCTGCGCCGCCATTTTCGGGCCCATGCTCTGCTCCCAGGATCCTCTGGCCCCTGACCCCACCGCCATCCACCAGGGCCCCACCGCCGCGCACTGGTTCGGCACCGACTACCTCGGGCGCGACACCTTCACCCGCATCATCTACGGCGCTCGGGTGTCCCTGTCCATCAGCCTCATCGGCGTGCTGTGCGGCAGCGCCATGGGCATCATCCTGGGCGTGTGCGCGGGCTACTTCGGCGGCTGGGTGGACAGCGTCATATCCCGTGCCCTTGATATTCTGCTGGCCTTCCCTGGGCTGCTGCTGGCCATTATGATTGTGGCCATCATGGGCAAGGGCCTTGTGAATACGGCCATCGCCATCGCGGTGATGTCAGTGCCGTCGGTGGCGCGAATGGTGCGCGGCGTGGTGCTCAACCTGCGCAGCAGCGAGTACATCAGCGCCTGCCGGGTGATGGGCGCGTCCAACCTGTGGATTCTCGCCACTCACATCATCCCCAACTCGGTCTCCCAGATCATCGTCAACATTACCCTGAGCCTGGGCACCTCTATCCTCACCGCCTCCTCCCTGTCCTTCCTGGGCCTGGGCGTGCAGGCCCCCGACCCCGAGTGGGGCTCCATGCTCAGCAAGGCCCGCGAGGTGGTGCGGCAGTATCCCATTGAGGCCATCATCCCCGGCATCGCCATCACCCTGGTGGTGCTCAGCTTCAGCCTGGTGGGCGACGGTCTGCGCGACGCGCTGGACCCCAAGCTGAAGAACAAGTTTTAAGGGCAGGTAGGTGAAGCATGATGAAAAACGAGCATACATCTGATCACGCTCTCCTTGAGATCCGCGACCTGCGCACCTACTTCTATACGGAAGAGGGCACCGTCAAGGCGGTGGACGGACTGGACCTGACCCTCCACGAGGGCGAGACCCTGGCCGTGGTGGGCGAGTCCGGCTGCGGCAAGTCGGTCACGTCCCTGTCCGTGCTGGGCCTCATCCCCACCCCGCCGGGTAAAATCGAGTCCGGCGAGATTCTCTTCCAGGGAGAGGACCTGCTGAAAAAGTCCGACCGGGAAATGCGCAGGATCCGCGGCAACAAGATTTCCATGATCTTCCAGGAGCCGCTGACCTCCCTCAACCCGGTGTTCACCGTGGGCCGGCAGATTTCCGAGTCGCTGATGCTCCACCGGGGAATGGACAAGAAGGCCGCCCGGCAGGAGGCCATCCGTCTGCTGGGCCTTGTGGGCCTGCCCAACCCGGAGAAGGCGGTGGACGACTACCCCCATCAGCTCTCCGGCGGCATGCGCCAGCGGGTGATGATCGCCATCGCCCTGTCCTGCGAGCCCAGCATCCTCATCGCCGACGAGCCCACCACCGCCCTGGACGTCACCATCCAGGCCCAGATTCTCCGGCTGCTCTCCGACCTCAAAAAGCAGGTCAACACCGCCATTATCCTCATTACCCACGACCTTGGCATCGTGGCCCAGGTGGCCCAGAACGTGGTGGTCATGTACGCCGGTGAGGCAGTGGAGTACGGCGATGTGAACTCCATCTTTGAAAAGCCCCTCCACCCCTATACCGAGGGCCTTCTGAAGTCCATCCCGGTCATCGGCGAAAAGCGGGAGCGGCTGTACAGCATCGAGGGCATGGTCCCCAGCCAGAAAAACTACCCCAAGGGCTGCCGCTTTGCCCCCCGGTGTGAATATGCCGACGAGCGCTGCAACCAGTGCAAGCCCGAGCTCTATACCAGCCCAGACGGCCGCCGTGTGCGCTGCTGGAAGTATGAGGAGGCCCAGGATCATGAGTAATCTGCTGTTAGACGTCAAGGATCTGAAGGTCTACTACCCCACCCGCATCCACGTGCCCGGCAAGTTTTTCGCCCAGAAGGCCTTTGTCAAGGCGGTGGACGGCGTCACCTTCCAGGTCAACGAGGGCGAAACCTTCGGCCTTGTGGGCGAGTCGGGCTGCGGCAAGTCCACCACCGGCCACACCCTGGTGCGGCTGCTCACCCCCTACTCCGGCACCGTCACCTACCGGGGGGAGAACATGTTCGCCCCCGATGCCAAAGCCAAGGACTGGTCCAGCCGCATCCAGATCATCTTCCAGGACCCCTACTCCTCCCTGGACCCCCGCTACACCGTGGGCCGGTGCATTGCCGAGCCCATGCGGGTCCACGGCACCGGCACCCCCGCCGAGCGCAAGGAGCGGGTGCTGGAGCTGATGCACGACGTGGGTCTTGCCCCCGAGAGCTACACCAAGTACCCCCATGAGTTCTCCGGCGGCCAGCGCCAGCGTATCGGTGTGGCCCGGGCCCTGGCCCTCAACCCCGAGCTTATCGTCTGCGACGAGCCGGTGTCCGCCCTGGACGTGTCCATCCAGGCCCAGGTTCTGAACCTCATGCAGGATTTGCAGGAGAAGTACAGCCTGAGCTATGTATTCATCTCCCACAATTTGAGCGTGGTCAACCACATCTGTGACCGCATCGCCGTGATGTACCTGGGCCACATTGTGGAGCTGGCCGGCAAGGACGACCTGTTCTCCCACCCCAGCCACCCCTATACCCAGGCTCTGCTGGACGTCATTCCCGTGCCCAACCCCAAGGTCACAAGCCTCAAGAGCATCCTGGAGGGCGACGTGCCCAGCCAGATCAACCCGCCGGCGGGCTGCTGCTTCCACACCCGCTGCAAGCATGCCTGCGACAAGTGCCGCCAGGTGGCCCCCCAGCCCAAGGAGATTGAGCCGGGCCATTTTGTGGCCTGCCACCTCTTCGACGATTAACCCAACAAGGGTCGGACCTTTGCTGCGCCTGCGCGGCTTCGTTCGACCCTTTTGGTCTTTGCCCGGTGCGGCCTCACCGGCCTGCGGGCAGACCCCAATTTTGTTTTGAAGGAGGAAATTCCTTGAAAGCCCTTACCTTAGAGGATTTTTACGACTATCAATACCTGTCCGATGTGCGCCTGTCCCCCGACGGGCAGGAGGCCGCCTTCGTCGTCACCCGGGCGGACGTGCCCGCCAACGGCTACCAGGCGGCGCTGTGGCTCTTCCGCTATACCGACGGCAGCGTCAGGCAGCTCACCGAAACCGGCCGGGACAAGGCTCCCTGCTGGCTCGCCCCCGGCAAGCTCCTCTACCAGAGCACTGCCGACGAGGCCCTGCGCGCCGCCGCGGCCAGCGGCGAGGTGTGGACGGACTACCGCCTGCTGGATACCGCCACCGGTGAGAGCCGGGACTTCATGCGCATCCCCGCCAAGGTCTACGCCCTCTGGCCCCTCGCGGACGGCACCTTCGCTCTCAAGTGTGAGTATAACGGCAACTACCCCGGCCTGCACAGCTTCGACGAGGGGCAGCGCGCCGCCGCCCTGGCAGCCCAGAAGGAAAACGCCGACTACCTGGTGGCCGACGAGCTCCCCTTCCGCCACGACGGCGAGGGCTTCTACAACAACCTGCGCAAGCGCCTGGCTCTCTTTGACCCCGCGGCCAAAAAGCTCACCTTCGTAAGCCGCGACCTTGCTGACGTGGAGCACGTTGCCATCGATGGCAGCCGCATCCTCTACACCGCCCACCAGATTGCCAAGGAGCGCCGGATGCTCTACCCCACCGGCATCTTCTCCTACGACCTTGCCTCCGGTGCCGCCGCCGAGCTGGTGCCGGAAAACATCTACCGCATCCGCACCGTGGGCACCATCGGCGGCGAGGTGGTGTTCGCCGGCTCCGACCTCAAGCGCTACGGCAACCAGGAAAACCCCTGGTTCTACGTTTTGAAGAACGGCAAGCCCCAGGTGTTCGCCCGCAACGAGGAGAGCGCCATGAACTCCGTGGGCTCCGACTGCCGCTACGGCGGCGGCGCCACCTACCAGGTCCGGGAGGACGGCATCTACTTCCTGTCCACCCAGGGAGGCGATGCCGTGGTGTGCCGGGCCTCCATGGACGGCAGCGTCACCGCCCTCACCGCGCGCAACGGCACGGTGGACTGCTTCGACGTGGGCCGCAGCGGCCTCATCTTCGTGGGCATGAAGGACTACCGCCTCCAGGAGCTCTACACCCAGGGCAGCGGCAGCGAGGAAAAGCGCACCGCCTTCAACGACTGGGTGGGCGCGGAGCGCACCATCGTCCGGCCCGAGCGCATCACCTTTGAAAACTGCGGCCACAGCTTTGAGGGCTGGGTCATCAAGCCCGTGGGCTTCGACCCCGCCAAGAAATACCCCGGTGTGCTGGACATCCACGGCGGCCACAAGTGCGCCTACGGCGGCGACGTGTTCTACCACGAGATGCAGCTCTGGGCAAACGAGGGCTACTTCGTGTTCTTCACCAACCCCCGGGGCAGCGACGGCGGCGGCAACGAGTTTGCCGAGATCATCGGCCGCTACGGCGAAATCGACTACTCTGACCTGATGAAATTCACCGACACGGTGCTCGAACGCTACCCCCAGCTGGACAGCGCCAACCTGGCCGTCACCGGCGGCTCCTACGGCGGCTACATGACCAACTGGATCATCGGCCACACCGACCGCTTCCGCTGCGCCGCCTCCCAGCGCTCCATCGCCAGCTTCATCTCCATGTTCGGCACCTCCGACACCGGCTACAGCTTCCCCATGAACGCCTTCACCACCAGCCTCTGGGGCGATGTGGGCCGCTACTGGTCCCACTCCCCCCTCAAGTACGCCGACCGCGTCAAGACCCCCACCCTCTTCATCCACTCGGAAAACGACTACCGCTGCCCCATCTCCGAGGGTATCCAGATGTTCACCGCCCTCAAGTACCACGGCGTGGAGGCCCGCATCTGCATGTTCAAGGGCGAGTGCCACGAGCTCAGCCGGGCGGGCAAGCCCCTCCACCGGGCCCGCCGCCTGCGGGAGATCACCGACTGGTTTAACAGTCACATTGTCAAAGAGTAATTTTTATATATAAATAATACAAGGAGTGATTTATCGTGAGTAATTCCGCCCATGAAATCCTGAAGGACTCTATCGTCATCGACTGCCTGTTCCACGGCCTTTTTGAGGACGTGCCCGTGGAGGCTGACGACAAGATCACCATCGTGGATCTGCTGCTCAACGGCGGCGTCACCGCCATCAGCGACACCATGTTGGACGACAACTACCCCTCCGGCCTTGCCGCCGCAGTCAAGACCATGTACAACTACTACCTCCTGGAGGACACCCTGCCCAATCAGGTCATCATCGTCAAGAACTCCAAGGACATCGTGGAGGCCAAAAAGACCGGCAAGCTGGCCGTCATCATGAGCACCCAGGGCGCCGACGTGTTCGAGCATGACCTGCGCTACATCAGCGCGCTCTCCAAGCTCAACCTGAAGATCGTGCAGCTGACCTACAACCACCAGGGCAACCTGGGCTCCGGCGTGTACGAGCCCCACGACGGCGGCCTGACCCGCTTCGGCCAGCAGTGCATTTACGAGATGAACCGGGTGAGCATGCTCATTGACCTCTCCCATGTGGGCTACCAGACCAGCATGGACGCCATGGCCACCTCCAACGACCCGGTGATTTTCTCCCACTCCTCCGCCAAGGCCCTGTGCAACCACCGCCGCAACATCACCGACGACCAGATTGCCGCCTGCGCCAAGACCGGCGGCGTCATCTGCGCCTGCCCCCACAGCGTCATGATGAACGACGACCAGTCCACCTGGCCCACCGTGGACCGCTTCATCGACCACCTGCTCCACATTGCCGAGATCGCCGGCATCGACAGCGTGGGCGTGGGCACCGACCGCTGGCGCCGGGAGACCCTGCGCTCCAAGATGGGCCGCGTGGGCTTTGACCGCACCCTGCCCGGCTGGTTCGGCGCCTTCAACGACGTGGAGAAGCAGGTCAAGGGCTTTAACTACTTCGACAAGTGGGAGAGCTTTGTGGAGGCCATGCTCCACCGCGGCTTCACCGAGGAGGAGATCAAGAAGGTCCTGGGCGGCAACCTGATGCGCGTGTTCGAGCAGGTCTGGGACAAGAACCTCAAGTGAGGAAAGAAGGTCTGAACGCATGTATGATCTCATTTTGAAGAACGCCACCATCATTGACGGCACCGGCGCCGACGCTTACCGGGCGGACATCGGCATCAAGGGGGAACGCATCGCCTCCATCGGCGACCTCTCCGGCGCCCAGACCGCCCAGGCGGTGGACGCCTCCGGCAAAATCGTGGCCCCCGGCTTTATCGATATGCACTCCCATGCAGACTCCACCATCCTGGCCTACCCTACCATGGACAGCATGCTCCGCCAGGGCATCACCACCTTTGTCGGGTGCATGTGCGGCCACTCCGCCGCTCCCATGGGCAAGTACTGGGAGGGCAACCAGGCCATGTTCGACATCTTGAATGAGCTGTCTGACAAGGTCTTTCCCGACATGTACGACCGGGACTACTACACCCTGACGAAAGACACCATCCCCCTCATCAAGCGGGACCACCACTATGACGCCGACTGGACCACCTTCGGCGAGTGGCTTGACAAGGTGGACAAGCACGGCACCTCCGGCAATATGATTACCCTTGTGGGCTACAACACCCTGCGTCTGAACTGGGCCAACCCCGATGAGGAGACCATTCTCACCGCCGCCGAGAAGGATACCATCAAGGGCCACATCCGCGAGGCCATGGAGGCCGGCGCCTTCGGCATGTCCACCGGCCTTGACTACAAGCCCGGCGTATTCGCCCACACCCCCGAGCTCATCGAGATGGCCGCCGAGCTCAAGCCCTACGACGGCATCTACTTCTCCCACTGGCGCAAGACCGGCCCCCGCTCCGGCACCCCAAAGAAGCAGAAGAAGATTGACGGTATCCGGGAGGTCATGGACATCGGCCTTGCCAACGATATCCAGGTGGAGATCTCCCACCTGTCCACCGGCTTCGACGTGTTCCCCGCCAACGACGACTACATGCAGAAGGCCGCCGCCGAGCGCACCCTCCAGGTCATCGACGAATACATTGCCCGGGGCAGCCGCGCCTGGTTTGACGTCATTCCCAACATCACCGGCGGCACCATCATCGCCCCGGACCTGGTGGCCCTGTTCCGCCCCTGGTACATGTTCACCGGCGGCATCGACCTGTTTATCGAAAATCTCAAGCACCCGGACTACCGCAGGCAGCTCTCTGACCACATCATGGCCGGCAAGTACTTCCGCCTCAACCCCAAGATTCAGCCCGACTGGGACGAAGCCCAGACCGTCATCGGCTGCACCAACCCCAACCGGGTGGGCAAGACCATCCGGCAGATCGCCCAGGAGCGGGGCGTGTCCAGCCTGGAGCAGGTCTACGACCTGATGGTGGAGGACCCCTACGTCAAGGTGTTCGCCGCCACCTACTCCATGACCCCCTCCTCCGTCCAGACCTACTTCAACCATCCCCGGGCCATGGCCGGCAACGACACCTTCGTGTTCGACACCGTCTCCACTATCAAGTACGACCCCAAGTTCCCCCACAAGAAGCCCAACCCCAACACCTACTGCGGCTTCATCAAGTACATCACCGAGTTCGGCCAGCCCCGCCTGGAGGACACCATCCATAAGATCACCGGCCTGCCCGCCCAGGTCATGGGTCTTTCCGACCGCGGTCTTGTCAAGGAGAACTACCGGGCCGACCTGGTGGTGCTGGATATGGACAACCTGCGCACCAATGAAAACCTCATCGAGCCCCGGGTCTACCCCGACGGCGTGCGGGACGTGTTCGTCAACGGCCAGGCTGTCATCCTCGACGGCAAGCACACCGGAAAGCTCCCCGGCGGCGTCATCCGCCGCCAGAGCCGGTAAGCCCGCCGCGAAGCAAAACAAAAAACGTCCGGCCGGGGGATTCCCGGCCGGACGTTTTTTGCTGCGCGCGCAACCCCTCAGTCAGCTTCGCTGACACAGGGGAGCCTTATGGGAGCGGCCTTAAAAGCCTCCCTCTCACCCCTGCTTGAGGGCCTGGGCCAGCTGATCGGGGCAGGAGGTTGCCTTGCCGCCGCAGCGGATGCCCTCCATGCGCGCGATGGCGTCCTCCACCTTCATCCCCCGCAGCAGGGAGCAGATGCCCTGGAGGTTGCCGGAGCAGCCGCCCACCACCCGCACGTCGCGGATGACGCCGCCATCCACGTCGATCTCCATGTGGCGGGAGCACACGCCCCGGGGCTGATAAGTAATGGTCTCCATATAATCGTTCTCCTCTTTTCGCCGCGGTATGGCCGGTTTCCCCCGGCGCCGCGGCCTATTTTTCTCTATTATAGCCCCCAGCCCCGGCCCTGTCCAGTGAAAATCTCAAGCCGGCAGACACTCGATATAGATGGTGCGGCGGTAGCGGTGCTCCATGCCCTCCGCGGGCACCCGCACCTGCTGGGAGCCCGTGTAGCCCGCCGTGTCCAGCCGCTGACCCAGGCAGTAACCCCGCAGGTCGGTCTCGAAGGTGGTGTACTGCCCCTCCCACAGCGTCAGCCACTCCCACGCCCGGAAATTGAAGAGGTTGAACGCCCGGTCCGCCCCGGCAAGGGCAAGGCCGGCCACCTGGCCGTAGCCGCCGCTGACCGTAATGGCTATCGTCTTCTCCCCGTCGTGCTCCTCCAGGCGCACCTGGGTCACCTGGCCGTCCTCCAGCACAAACTCCGGGCCGTCCCACTGTCCGTTGACGGGCAGGGCATAGACAAGCCGCCCCTCCGTCTGCTCCCGCCACTCCCCATCGGGAGTAAGGCGCGGCCCGTCAAAGTCAAAATAGTCGAGGTAATAGTTGAAATTTTCGCAGTACTCCGCCGCCGTCAGCGCCCCCCGGTTGGGTGGGAGGGTGCTTTGCAGGGCGATGAGCACCCCCAGAGCCGCCGTGGCCGCCGTCGCCCCCAGCCACATCAGCCAGGAGCACCGCCGCTCCACCCGGACGTAGGAAAACTCCTCGTCCCAGGGGCAGTCCTCCCCCGCCTTGTAGCGCTTCCAGAACCTCCAGGCGCACCACAGATTGACGCCGGGAATGTCCGCCCCGTAGCCGGTGAAAATCACCCGCGCCGTGCGCCAAAGGCCCTCGCCCACGGTGAGCTTCCGGTCAAGCCCGCTCACCCGCAGCCGCAGCCCGAAGATCCACTTGCCCGGCGTATAGCCCCAGAAGTGGAGCAGCAACGGCTCGCACACCGCCATAAACGCCATAGAGAGGGTACTTGCCAGCCACAGCGCCGCCCTGCCCCGAACCACATAGTTCCACCGCGCCCCCAGCAGCAGCGCCGCGCTCACCGCTATGGAGCACAGCCCCAGGTCAATCCCCCGGGCCAGCAGCCGCATCCACGGGTGGTCGTGGGCCCAGTCTGGCTGCTCCAAGCGCTGCCAGGGCTTGGGCGCCGGCATCATGGCCGGCCGCTGCGGCTGGGAGAGACGACTCAGATAGGGCGCCGGGTCAAGACTCTCATAGTCCGCGCCGCTGCGCTCCAGCTCCCGGCACACCTGGGCTGCCCCGTCCAGCGCCGCCTTCTCCCCCTCCAGGCGGTTGAGCTGGGCAAAGAGCGCCTGCTCCATGGTCAGCTCCCCCCGCTGCACCAGGCGGATGGTCTCCAGCTCCAGATGGAGCTGCCGGAGGAGCTTGATCTTCTCCAGCGTCACCGCGTCCGCCTCCGAATAGTCCCGGTAGCCGTTGGGCAGCCGCGCCGGGTCAAGCAGCCCCTCGCTCTCGTAATAGCGGATGCTGGCCCGGGGAAGGCCGGTGCGCCGCTCCAGCTCTTTGATGGTCATGGTATCGCCTCCTGCATGCAGGATAAGGTATCAAGGCCCTTGACAGTCAAGAAAAACTTGCCGGAGGCCAGGAAAAACCTGCGCGCCCCGGCACGCTCACTCCGGCCTGCCCCGCATGGTCAGGGAGATGCGCTTTTTCTTCTCGTCCACCTCTTTGACCCACACGGTCACCACGTCCCCCACGCTGAGCACCTCGGAGGGGTGACGGATATAGCGGTTGGTGATCTGGCTGATGTGGACCAGGCCGTCCTGGTGGACGCCGATGTCCACAAAGGCGCCGAAGTCGATGACATTGCGCACCGTGCCCCGCAGCTCCATGCCGGGCCTGAGGTCCTTGATGTCCAGCACATCGGTGCGCAGCACCGGGGCGGGCAGCTCGTCCCGGGGATCCCGGCCGGGCTTTTGAAGCTCGGCGGCGATGTCCCGCAGGGTGGGCACCCCCACGCCGCACTGCTCCGCCGCCTGCTCCTCGCCGCAGGCGCGCAGCCGCCCGGCAAGCTCGCCCGGCGCCCCCGCCTTCACGTCCGTCAGGGTATAGCCGCACAGCGCAAGCAGCCCTTCCGCCGCGGCGTAGCTCTCCGGGTGGACGGCGGTGTTGTCCAGGGGGTTGGCCCCCTCCGGCACCCGCAGGAAGCCGGCGCACTGCTCAAAGGCCTTGGGCCCCAGCTTGGGCACCTTCAGAAGCTGCCGCCGGGTGGTGAACGCCCCGTTCTCCTCCCGGTACTTGACGATATTTTTCGCCGTAGCGGCGGTCAGGCCCGCCACCCGGGCCAGCAGCGGCGCGGAGGCGGTGTTCACATCCACCCCCACGGCGTTGACGCAGTCCTCCACCACGCCGTCCAGCGCCTCGCCCAGCCGGGCCTGGGGCATGTCGTGCTGGTACTGGCCCACGCCGATGGCCTTGGGGTCGATCTTCACAAGCTCGGCCAGCGGGTCCTGGAGCCGCCGGGCGATGGACACGGCGGAGCGCAGATTCACGTCAAACTCCGGGAATTCCTCGGCGGCCAGCTTGGACGCGGAGTATACCGACGCCCCCGCCTCGCTTACAATCATATAGCTCACGCCGCCGCCCACCTGCCGGATGAGCTCCACCGTCATCTGCTCCGTCTCCCGGCTGGCGGTGCCGTTTCCGATGGCGATGTGCTGCACCCCATGCCTGCGGATGAGGGCGGCGAGCTTTGCGATGGCCTCGCTCTTCCCCCGCTCACCGTGGGTGGGGTAGACCACCGCCGTGTCCAGCACCTTGCCGGTGGGGTCAACCACCGCCACTTTACACCCCATGCGGTAGCCCGGATCCAGCCCCATAGTGACAAAGCCCTTCACCGGGGGCTGCATCAGCAGGGGGCGCAGGTTCAGCGCAAACTGGGCAATGGCCCCCTCCTCCGCCCGCTCGGTGAGGGCGGCGCGGACCTCCCGCTCCATGGATGGGGCGATGAGCCGGTCATAGGCGTCCTCCGCGGCGGCGCGGACAAATTCCATGGCGGCGCTGCCCGGCTTCACCGCCGCCCGGCGCACCGCCACCAGGGCGGCGTCCCGGTCAAGCTCCACCGAGGCCTTCAGAATCCCCTCCCGCTCGCCCCGGTTGACGGCCAGAATCTGATGCCCCTGTGTCTTATTGACCGGGCTTGAAAACTGATAGTATAGTCGATAGACCGAATCCTCCGGCTCCTTGGCCGCCGCGGCGGAGACAAGCCGCCCCTGCCGGTCGTAGAGGGCGCGCAGGGTTCGGCGCAATGCCGCGTCATCGGAGATGCGCTCCGCAATGATGTCGCTTGCCCCCTGAAGGGCGGCCTCCACAGAGTCCACGCCCTTGTCGGCATCCACATACTTTGCCGCCTCCGCCGCCGGCTCCGGGCAGTCCCGTTCCTGGGCGAAGAGCAGCACCGCCAGCGGCTCCAGCCCCCGCTCCCGGGCGATGGTGGCCCGGGTGCGCCGCTTCTGCTTGTAGGGGCGGTAGAGGTCCTCCACCTCCGCCAGGGTGGCCGCGCCGTCGATGGCGGCGGCGAGCTCGTCGGTGAGCTTGCCCTGCTCGTCAATGGCGCGCTTCACCGCCTCCCGCCGCTCGGCAAGGCCCCGCAGGTAGGCAAGGCGGTCGGCCAGGGTGCGGATAAGCTGGTCGTCCATGCCGCCGTGAAGCTCCTTGCGGTAGCGGGCGATGAAGGGGACGGTGTTGCCCTCGTCCAGCAGGCGGACGATGTTTTCCACATGCTGCGCCGGGCGACCCAGCTCCCGGGCCAGCAGTTCGATGATGTGATCCATAGGTTCTCCTTTTCTTTGGGAATGTGCGGTTATTCCTTGCCGGTGGTGTCAGCCAGATAGTCCATGCAGATGGCGACCATGGCGTCGCAGTGGGCCTTCTGCTCCTCCCCCCGCTCCATGGCCGCCCGGAGCAGCTCGGCGCAGTTCACCGCGCCGGTCTCCCCCCGGAAATACCGCAGCAGCTCCAGCCGCTTCTCCTGTGGCTGGCCCAGGGCGCCCAGCACCATCATCGCCCCGGTGACCGCCCCGCACATAGCACCGCAGCCCATCCCCCGGCCGAAGTCCAGGGCGATGGCACAGGCCTGCTCCTCGGTGAGCCTCGCCTCCCTGGCGTAGGGCACCAGCACCGCCTGGGCGCAGTTGTAGTGAACGGTGGTGTCGGCGCGCAGCCGCGCCGCATGCTCTTTCTTTGTCATATTCCTCTTCCTTTCCCGCTTATTCAGCCGTCTATCCGAACTATGTCGGGGATTGCCTCTCCCCAGATCGCCCGGGTGCGCCGGTACATGGCCCGGGCGTAGAGCCGGTCATGCCGCAAAACCCGCAGCACGACCTTCCGCAGGGACCACTCCTCTCCGCAGCCGTCCACCCGGGGCGGCGCGGTGAGAAAGCCCGGCAGAGCCTCGTTCAATTGAAAATCTCCGGCTCCTGCGCAAACATTTGAGCCACCCGCCGGCGAAGGGCCCGATGCTCCGGCTTGGAGAGGCCGGGGTCGGCCTCGATCAGGGTCTCCGCCGCCGCCTTGGCCTCCTGCAAAAGGGCCATGTCGTCGGCCAGGTCTGCCACCTTGAGCTGGGGCAGGCCGTGCTGCCGCCGGCCGAAAAAGTCGCCGGGGCCCCGCAGGCGCAGGTCCTCCTGTGCAATTTTGAAGCCGTCGTTGGTGGCGCACAGCGCCCGCAGCCGCTCCCGGGCAGCGTCGCTGCGGCTGGCGGTGACCAGCACGCAATAGCTCTGGTGGCTGCCCCGGCCCACCCGGCCCCGCAGCTGGTGGAGCTGGGACAGGCCGAACCGCTCGGCGTTCTCCACGATCATCAGTGACGCGTTGGGCACGTCCACCCCCACCTCAATGACGGTGGTGGACACCAGCACATCCAGCTCCCCGGCTGCAAAGGCGGCCATGACGGCCTCCTTCTCCTTCGGCTTGAGCCTGCCGTGGACGAGGCCCACGCGCAGCTCGGGAAACACCCGCTCCTGAAGCTCCTTGGTGTAGGCCGTCACCGCCTTGAGGTCCATGGCGCCGCCATCCTCCGGCTCCTCCCCCTCCTCCACGGCGGGGCACACGATATACACCTGCCGGCCCTGACGCACCTGGGTGCGCACAAAGCCGTACATCCGCTGCCGCTTGTCCTCCCCCACCACATAGGTGGCCACCGGCGTGCGCCCGGGGGGCAGCTCGTCGATGGCAGACACGTCCAGATCGCCGTAGATGATGAGGGCCAGCGTCCGCGGGATGGGGGTGGCGGACATGACCAGGATGTGGGCGGCGCTGACAGCATTTTCTCCCGTAACCCCGGCCCCCTTCGCGGCCAGGGCCGCGCGCTGGGCCTCCCCACAGCGCGCTTGCGCTGTGGGGTCCCCCGAGCCGATTTCATTTGCGGCCGCGGGAAGTGAATTCCCCCGGCCTTCGCCGCTGTCGCGGCGCCCCACCTGCGGTGGGGCCCCCGGCGTGGCCCCCTTCGCGGCCAGGGCCGCTCGTTGGGCCTCCCCACAGTGCGTTTGCGCTGCGGGGTCCCCCGAGCCGATTTCATTTGCGGCCGCGGGAAGTGAATTCCCCCGGCCTTCGCCGCTGTCGCGGCGCCCCA
>CAKUIM010000023.1 GCA_934660965.1 uncultured Oscillospiraceae bacterium
GGAGATAAGCGGGATCGAACCGCTGACCTCTTGAATGCCATTCAAGCGCTCTCCCAGCTGAGCTATACCCCCACATCCATATTCAGTTGTTGTTGGTGGAGATAAGCGGGATCGAACCGCTGACCTCTTGAATGCCATTCAAGCGCTCTCCCAGCTGAGCTATACCCCCATATAGCGCCGGGGCTATTGCCCTAACGCGAAGTGTATCCTACCATAGATATCGCAAAATGTCAACAGCATTTTCTCCTTTTTTGCATTTTAAATTTCTGCTTGTCCACTTGATAAAAGGCTCATACGGGTGTATTCTATATTTATCATATAGAAATCTAATTCGGCAAACCCGGCGCAAGCCGGCGGCGCAAAGCGAAAGGGGCCCATCGGGCCAGCCAGCTGCAAGTCTGCCCGCGGGAAACCGCCGGCCGGCCTTCTGTGCTCAAGCCGCAGCTATGCGCCCGCAAAAGCTGCGGCTTTGCTTGTCCAGAGTTCTCGGAGGGCCGGAAAAGCGGCAGCCAAGCAAAAAAATTTGGGAGGTAATGTGTAATGAAACGGCGAATTTTTGCAGCATTGCTGTCGCTGGCGATGATGTTCACGCTGATTCCGACAGCGTGGGCAGACGGCGAGGGCGGCACGCCGCTGCCTGCGGCGGATGCGAGCGGCGTTATCACGCTGGATGATGGCAGCTATGTTATGTCTGCGGATACGACTGCTACCATCAAGATTCCGACTGGGAAGACTGCTGTGCTGGACCTGAACGGCAAGACGCTGACGAACAAAGATGGCAGCCATACCATTATTGTTGAAAATGGCGCAGTGCTGACTATCACCGGCAGCGGCACCGTGGACAATGTGTCGCACGGAAAGGGTGCTGTTTATAATCAGGGTACTGTTATCCTTGAGGGCGGCACCTTTGATCGCTCTAAGGAAAATGGCAAGGGTGTAAATAATAGCGGCTCCAACTCATGGTACACCATCAAGAATGTCGGTACCATGACCATCAAAGATGGAGCAACCGTGCAAACCGCTGGGAACAATAACAGTCTTGGCAGATTTTCCAGCCTTGTTTCTAATGGTTACTTTAATGACAATGACTACACGAATAATAAGGGAATTGAGCAGCCAGCCCTGACGATTGCCGGCGGTACGTTCCGCGGCGGTTTGAATACAATCAAGAACGATGACCGTGCGAAGTTAACAATCAATGGCGGTACGTTTAGCAACTATTATCAGGCAGTTGTTCAGAATCACAATATTGCAGAGATTACAGGCGGTACCTTTACTGCTGCAAGTGATGCTGGTTCTGTGACATACGGCATTTACAACTGCGGCTGTGCTGCCGGGATTGATCTTGGTACGCTTACCGTGTCCGGCGGTACTTTCACCGGCGCCACATACGCTGTCGCTGATGTCAGTACTCAGAATGCGGCTGTGAACATTTCCGGTGGTCAGTTCACTGGGACGACGGCGGCAATTCTTAAGGGTGCTGCGTCTAACGCAACCATCTCCCTCACCGGCGGTACGTTCTCTTCTGATGTGTCCACATATGTTGCAGACGACTGCATTTATAACAATGATGGAACCGTGGTGAAGCGTGACGAAACGAATGCAGCTGCCAAGGTTGGCGACAGCTATTACGCCACCCTCGCCGCCGCCATCACCGCGGCACAGAACGGCGACACGGTTACGCTGCTGAAGGACGTGACCGAGGCCATTACCATCCCCGCGGGCAAGACTATCACGCTTGACCTGAACGGCAAAAAGTTGGTGAATAGCGAAACTGCGCAGGATAAAAATATCCCTGATGCAGACCGCAAGCACACCATTACCAACAACGGTACGCTGACAATCGAAGACAGTGTTGGCGGCGGCATTGTTGATAATGTGAGCCATGGTCGTGCCGCGCTTTATAATGCGGGAACAATCACCGAGATCAAGGGCGGCAAGTTCACACGCAGCGTAGACAACAGCACCGACGCAACAAGCGCAAAAGGGAATAGCTGGTACGTTGTCTATAACGCTGAAAAGGCAACCATCAGCAGGATTTCCGGCGGCGAATTCCTTGCTGTCGGAAAGTTCTCCTCCCTGTTCTGCAACTGCGGCTCGATTGATGAAATCTCCGGCGGCACATTCACGCAGGACGGTTTCATTGCGTTTAAGAATGAGGGCACTGTAAACAAGATCAGCGGCGGTACCTTCTCCTCCAAGGATGAATCCTGCATTCAGAACTGGGGTTCTATCGGCGAGATTACCGGCGGCACGATCACTGCTGGCAGCATTGGTATTTGGAACTTCAGTTCCGATATCTATAACTCTGTCGGTGCGATTGGCAAGATCTCCGGTGGTAACATTTCCGGGTCTACCGCTGCAATTCGCCTGAACGATTATGATGCTACCTATGAGGGCAAGCCTTCCACTACCAACAAAGCAAGTGCTACCGTCACAGGCGGCAACATTTCCGGCAACCTCCAGATTAATGCCAACACCGAGTTTTCCGTCACCGGCGGCAATTTCTCTCAGCCTGTCAAGGGAGAATACCTCGATTCGAGCCTGAACGCCGAGCTGAAAAGGGTCAGCGGCGAGACGCCCTACAGCTACTATGCCAGTGTGGCCGCTGCCACAGCTGCCGCCCAGCCCGGCGATATCGTGACCGATCTGAAGGCGGAACCTGAGCAGAAGGTCGCGGTTACCCTGAAGTACAACGACGGCGTGACCGCTGACCTCACATACAATGTGGCCGTCGGGACTGTGCTCACCCTCCCCGCGCCTGTCCGCGCCGGCTACACCTTCAGCGGCTGGTATGACGGCAGCATGCTCCACGCCGCCGGGGCCTACACGGCCTCTGCCACGGTCACTCTGACTGCCGCCTGGAACTACACCTACTACCCCGGCACCAGCTCCGAGCCCACCTATCCCGTCACCACCCCGGGCAAGTCTGAGCACGGCACCGTGACCGTCATCCCGGCCAGCGCCGCCAGGGGCGCGACCGTGACCGTCATCACCGCGCCGGACAAGGGCTATGTCCTCGAAACCCTGACCGTGACCGACAGCACCGGCAACGTGCTCATGCTGACCGACCGGGGAGCCGGCAGCTTCACCTTCGTCATGCCCGCCGGCCATGTCGAGGTGCGGGCGACCTTTGCGGAGGACAACAGCGTTCTGAACTTCTTCTATGACGTGCCCAACGACGCCTACTTCTATGAGGCGGTCAAGTGGGCGGTCGGCAAGGGCATCACAACCGGCGTGGGCGGCAATCTGTTCGCGCCCGAGGACCCCTGTAGCCGTGCGCAGATCGTGACCTTCCTGTGGCGGGCCGCCGGCTCTCCCGAGCCCAGGGGCTCCGCGGCGGGCATGAGCGACGTAATTCCCGGCAGCTACTATGAGAAGGCGGTGGCGTGGGCCATCGAGAACGGCATCACCACCGGCACCGGCGAGGGTAAATTCTCTCCCGAGGACCCCTGCACCCGTGCCCAGGCCGTGACCTTCCTTGCCCGGGCGCTGAACGCGAAGGCGGCCGGCACGGCGGCATTCTCCGATGTCCCGGCTGACAGCTACTTTGCCGAGGCGGTGGCGTGGGCGCTGCAAAACGGCGTGACCACCGGCATCGGCGGCGGTCTGTTTGGCCCCGACGACGACTGCACGAGAGCGCAGATCGTCACCTTCCTGTACAGAGCGTACAACAAGTAAACGTGTCCTCATAAAGAAAGGCGAGGCGGCATCTGCCGCTTCGCCTTTCTTGCTGTTTCGCTTCCCGGCCCTCCAGGTCTGGCTTCAGGGGCGCCTCTTTTGCGCGGCACACGCCGGGCAGGGCAGGGGCGCTCTTCATTTTGCCGAAAGAGGGGCGCGCCGGGCGGCGCGAAGTTGGTGCAGTTGAATATTGAAATGGCGGCCGGGTGCTGGTATTATCATGGCGCGAAAAAAGAGATGATGCGGGCAAGGACGCCCGCCGCAGGAGTGCTTTTTGTGAATCAGGATCTGACGCGCGGCAAGCCCTTCGGGGTGCTGCTGCGGTTTTCCCTGCCGGTGATCGCCGGCAATCTATTTCAGCTGTTCTACACCCTGGCGGACACGGTCATCGTGGGCCGCACCCTCGGCTCCGACGCTCTGGCCGCGGTGGGGGCCACCACGGTGGTGGTCTATTTTGTGCTCTGCTTTATCCAGGGCTTTACCGGCGGCTTCGGCATCTGCCTTGCCCAGCGCTTCGGCGCCCGGGATGAGCGTGGCCAGCGGGAGAGCGTGGCCATCTCCTGGGTGCTCTCCGCCGCCTTTGCGGTGGTGCTCACCGCCCTGTTCTGCGCCCTGGCCCATCCCATCCTCCTGTGGATAAAAACGCCGGCTGACGTCTATTCCATGGCCTACGACTACCTCTTTGTGGTGCTGCTGGGCACCGGCGCCACGGTGTTCTACAATATGATCTCCAACATGCTCCGCAGCCTGGGGGACAGCCGCACGCCCCTCATATTCCTTATTTTTTCCGCCCTTTTGAATGTGGGGCTGGACGTGGCGTTCATCGTGCCCCTGGGCATGGGAACGGCGGGGGCCGCCTGGGCCACGGTGCTCAGCCAGCTGCTCTCAGCAGTGCTGTCCCTGGCGGTGGGCCTGCGGCGGTTTGCGGTGCTGCGCGTGGGCCGGGCAGAGCTGAAAAACTGGAAAAAGACAGCCCGCAGCCACCTGCGGGTGGGCTTTCCCATGGGCTTTCAGATGTCGGTGATGTGCATCGGGCAGTTTGCCATGCAGACGGCGATCAACGCCATCGGCACCGACGCCATTGCCGGATATACCGCCGCCACAAAGGTGGATCAGCTGTCCGTTTTGATGAACAACGCCTTCGGCATCGCCCTGTCGAGCTTCGTGGCCCAGAACTACGGCGCCGGGCAGTACCGGCGCATCCGGGAGGGGGTGCGGGCAAGCCTTTTGCAGACGGAGGGGTGCAACCTTCTCATGTGCGTCCTGCTCGTCGCCACCCGGAAGGTGTCCGTCCTGCTCTTCCTCGACGCCCCCACGGCGCAGGTGGTGGCCTATTCCGGCACCTACCTGCTCACCGTGGCGCCCTTCTACCTGCTGCTGGGCCTGCTTCTGGTGACGCGCACCGCCATCCAGAGCATGGGGGACAGCCACACCCCCTTTGCCGCCTGCGTCATCGAGCTTTTCATGCGCATCGCGGGCACCGCCGGCCTTGCGTCCCTTCTGGCCCCATATGGCCTGCGCTACGTGGGCATCTGCCTTGCCCATCCGCTGGCCTGGCTGGGGGCCCTGGCGATTCTGGTGCCGATGTACAGAAAGCATGTGCGCGCCTTTCCGGCGTGAAGAAGAAAACCTCCCTCTGACGAGGGCAGCACAGCGTAAGCGAATGCATTTACGCCTCCCTCTGACGAGGGAGGTGACGCGAAGCGCCGGAGGGAGAGAAAAAAACGCTTTTCTGCCGACAAAACCCCCGGCCCGCAATCTGCGGGCCGGGGGTTTTCATGTTTTGTGTGCGGCTGAGGGTTTAGGCCCCCACGCTCACTGCGTGGACCTTCTGGCCGCTGGCGTCCAGGAAGATGGCCATGGTGGAGGAGTAGCTGCGGGCCTCCAGCAGGCTCTTGAACCAGACGTGCTGGAGCCGGTAGGTGGGCTGGCCGTCCGAGCCGGTACCCCAGACGCCGTAAGAGGCGGCGGCGTTGTAGCAGATCACGTTGGAGGACACCTCGTAGGTGCGGCCATTGACCTGAACGTAGGTCACGCCGTTGACCTCATAGAAGTCGGCGGAGCGGACGTTGTTGACCTGCTGGAGCAGGGAGTAGAAGGTGACCACCTCGTTGCCGTCCGCGTCGTGGCCCAGGGTGATGGTGCCGAAGCCGGCGGCGGCGTATACGCCGTCGAGCAGGTTATAGGTGGTGCTGCGGCCGTCGGGAGTGGTGAAGATCAGCTGGGCGATGGTCTTTTTCTCGGTGATGACCTTGCCGTTGTCGTCCAGCTTGTTGCCGTCAGCATCCATCTTGTCGCCATCCTTGCCCTTCACCGGCACCTCTTCCACTGTGGAGGTGGGGTCGATGCGGCCATAGGTCAGGCCATCGCCGGTGGTGTCGGTGAAGATGATGAGGTCCACCTGCCGGGCGGCGTTGAGATGATAGCTCAGGTAGCCGCCGGTGACGGTGGCGGGCAGGGCGGACAGGTCAGAGGCGGTGAGGGTGCCGTCCGCGGACTTTTTATAGACACGCACGCTCTCGCTCACGGGGTAGCCGCCCAGGGTCCTGGAGGCGCTGCTGTACACCCCGCCGGTGAACATGGGGGCGGAGGAGAGGCTCAGCTGCCCGCGCATGGCGGAGGAGACGGACACCAGCTGGCCGTTGAGTGTGGAGGCAGAGGGCACGGCGTTGTCAAGCTTGAGCGTCACCCGGGTGCCCAGCAGGCTCAGGTTGTTGCCGGAGACAAGGCCCATGGCATTGCCGGAAACATAGTAGCTGCCGGTACCCCAACCGCCGGTGCCCCAGCCGCCGGTGGTGCCGCCGGTGCCCACGCCCGCCGCGCCGGCCACCCGGCCGTCGGCGGTGAAGAGCAGGGTAAAGGACTGGCCCAGAGAGAAGCGGGCGATGGAGTCCATGGCGTCGGCCATGACGGTGAACTCATTGCCGCCGGCGGCGGTGATCACCGTGGGGGCCTTGGGGGAGGGGGAGGCATTCTCGTAGTAGCAGAACAGCCGCACGTCGCACACGTTGAGCACCTTGGACACGGCGTCGTAGGTGAGCACGTCGTATGTGTTGATGTCGCTCATGGAGATCACCGAGCCGTTCTTGCGGATGGTGTAGTTGTAGTCGCTGCCGGTGAGGGAGGCAAGGCCCGCGTAGCTCACCGGGCCCTGCACCACCAGGAACTTGCCCTCGGCGGAGCCGCTGCCCAGGTTGCAGAACATGCCGATAACCTTGCCGTTGCTGTCGAGATAGATGGTGACAGCGTCTCCAGCCAGGATGCCGGGGCTGGCGGCGGCAAAGGTGCTCACCTCGCCGGAGGCGCCGGTGTATACGGGGGTGCTGTCCTCAAAGGTGTAGCGCACGCCGGCGGCGGTGTGCAGGTAGTAGCCCTGCACCCGGGCCACGGTGGCGGTGACGCACAGGGAGGAGTCGGTGAGCAGGGTGATGAAGCGCCCGTCCTTGTTCAGGAGGGCCGCGCCCCGCTGGCCTACGATGGTGGAGTCAACGCTCCCGGCGGCGCGGTAGGTGCCGCTGGTGGTCACCACCCAGCCGGTCTGGCCGTTGATGGTGGTGTCGGCGGAGAGGACGATGGTGTCCTCCACCAGGGTGCCCAGGCCGGCGGCATAGGGGGTCTTACCGCCCTTGGAGGGGGTGGAGAGCAGCCGGCAGAACAAAATGGCGGCCTGGCCCCGGGAGAGGGCGGCGGCGGGGTTGGTGATGCCAAGGCCGTTTTCCAGCCCCATCTCCACAGACAGCTGCAAAGCGCCCACTGGCCAGGCGCGGTTGGCGTCGTCGTTGTAGCCCAGCATACGCAGGATGAGGGTGACAGCCTCTTGGTAGGAGATGTCCCGGTCGGGCTCAAAGCGGCCGCTGCCGGTGCCCATCATCAGCCGGGCGTTGCTGCCGTCGCCCAGCTTCATAGTGGCGGCCAGGTTCACATAGCCCCGGCCCCAGTGGGTGCTGGTCACGTCGGTGAAGATGGTGCGGCTCATCTGGGCCTTGGCCTCGTCGCCCCGGCCCATGATCTCGATGGCCATCTTGCAGAACTGCACCCGGGTCAGGGCGCTGTTGGGCTGAAAGGTGCCGTCCTCCATGCCGTTGACGATGCCCAGGGACTGCAGGGTGCTCACCGCCCGGGCCATGGCGGGGTCGGTCACGTCGGGGAAGGAGCTGGCCTGGGCGGGCGCGGCGGCCAGGGTGAATACGGCGGCCAGCGCCAGCAGGGCGGCAAGCATGCGTTTGAGTTTCATATGCGTTGATTCTCCTCTCTTAATCAGCCCGCAGGGCTTCCACCGGCTGCAAGCCGGAGGCCTTAATGGCGGGGTAAAGGCCGAACAGGATGCCCAGCACCACGGAAAAGGCGAAGGCGCCGATGGTGATGCCGGTCCCCGGCCAGAGTATCATGCCGTCGAGCAAAAACTTTCCGGCGATGAGCGTCCCGATATATCCGACGAGGATGCCGATGATGCCGCCGATGCCGCAGATCACCGCCGCCTCGATGAGGAACTGGGTGATGATACTTTTGCGCTGGGCGCCGATGGCCTTGCGGATGCCGATCTCCCGGGTGCGCTCCGTCACCGTCACCAGCATGATGTTCATGATGCCGATGCCGCCCACCAGAAGGGAGATGGCGGCGATGCCGCCCAGCACCATGGCCTGCATGGCGTTCTGGTTTTTCAGGTCCTCGGCGTAGTTGTTGTCGCTATAGACGTTGAAATAGCCGTTGTCCTGGTTGATGAAGCCAGAGAGATAGGCGGTGATCTTGGTCATGGCCTGGGTGGTGGCCTCGGCGCTTCTGGCCTTGACCACATAGGCTTCAATCTGGCTGTTGTTGTTGAGGGTGCGGTTGAAGGTGTAGGGCAGGACGATGATGTTGTCCATATCCTCCCGGCCCTCCAGCTCCATGGACTTGTACCAGCCCACCACCAGGAAGGACTGGCCGTTGATGAGGATGCTCTCGCCCACCGGGTCCACAAAGTCGAAGAGCTTTTCCTTGGCGCCGCTGCCCAGCACGCACACCTGGTTTGCCTTGTCGATGTCGAGGAAGGAAAGCTCCCGGCCGCCGCCAAGCTGATAGTTGTTGCACACCCCGTACTGGTCGGAGCCCAGCTTGACGCTCATCCGGTCCTTCCAGCTGTCCCAGTTCTGGGTGGAGAAGGTCTTGGCGCCGTATTTGATGGTCATCTCATTGTAGCTTTCAATGTCGGGGGTGATGCCCAGCACCAGGTCCTGCATGCCCAGGCAGTAGTTGTAGAGCAGCTGGGAGATATCGCCGGCGGTGTTGTACCACTGATAGGCGTAGACAGAGATCTTATTGTCGCCCATCTTTTCGAAGTACTCCATATTTTTCCGGTTCTGGCCCTGGACCACCGACACCATGATAACCACCGAGGCCACGCCGATGATGATGCCCAGCATGGTCAGGAAGGAGCGGGTCTTTTTTGTCGCGATGGATTTGAAGGCAAGCTTGAAGGACTGCACAAAATTCATAGCCATCCCACCTCCTGTGGCGCATCGGAAATGACCTTGCCATCGCTCAGCCGCACCACCCGGGGGGCTGTGGCGGCGATGCCGTCATCATGGGTGATGAGGAGGATGGTGGAGCCCTCCCGGTAAAGCTGCTGGAGGATTTCCAGCACATGGCGGCCGGTCCTGGAGTCCAGCGCGCCGGTGGGCTCATCCGCCATAATGATGGGCGGGTGGGTGGCAATCGCCCGGGCGATGGCCACCCGCTGCTGCTGGCCGCCGGACATTTCGCTGGGGCGGTGGTGCGCCCGCTCCGCCATGGCGACCCGGTTCAGGGCCTCCATGCCAAGCTCGTTCCGCTCCCAGACAGAGGTGCCCCGGTAGATCAGGGGGAGGGTGACGTTTTCCAGGGCGTCAAGCTCCTGCAAAAGGTTATAGCCCTGGAAGATGAAGCCGATCTCCTGATTGCGGATGCGGGCCAGCTGGGCATCGTTCAGGCTGGTGACATCCATCCCATCGAGGTAATACTGCCCGTAGGTGGGCACGTCCAGGCACCCGAGCACGTTCATCAGGGTGGACTTGCCAGAGCCCGACGCGCCCACAATGGCCACGAACTCGCCCTTGTCGATCTGGAGGGTCACGCCGTCCAGGGCGCGCACCTCGCTCTCCTGGCCCTCGTTATATATTTTATAGATATCCTTAATGTCGATGAGCATGCCGCGTCACCTCAATAATTGCCCCAGCTGCTGCTGCTTTCCGACACGGTGTAGTTGATGAACACCTGGTCGCCGTCCTGGATGCCGGACTTGATCTCAACGGCCTTGGCATCAGAGATGCCGGTTACAACAGCCACGGGGTAGTAGTGGTCCTTCTCGGTGGGCACGTTGGTGATGGAGGCGTCCAGCTCGACGGTATTCTCCGGCTTCTCATCCCGGTAGACGAACACCACCGTCTGCTTGTTGCCCTCGGTGTCCAGCACGGACTTCACCGCCGTGGTGGGCACCAGCACGCAGTCATCGGACTGGCTGGTGACGAAGGAGTAGTTGAGCCACGCGCCGCTGTAGAGGGAGCCGTCGTAGTTCTCCACCTCCAGGGTGACAGGGAAGGTGGACATGCCCTGGCCCACAGTGCCCTGGGTGTCGATGTTGGTGACGGTGCCCATGTAGCTGTTGCCGTTATAGTCGCTCAGGTTGATGGTGTCGCCCAGCTTAAGGAAGCCGATGTTCCGGTCGTCCACTGTGATCTTCACCACCATGGTGGCAGTGTTGGAGATGGTGATGACCGCGTCGCCCGCCTTCACCTCGCCGCCCTCCACCAGGGTGCAGGAGATGATGGTGCCGTCGATGGGGGCGGTGGCGTTGAGGGTGTCAAGGTCGGCCTGGGCGGCGGCGAGCGTCTCCCGGGCGGTGGCAAGCTCGGCGTCCAGCGTCTCGGAGCTCATGGTCAGCAGGGCCTGACCGGAGGTGACATTGGCGTAGTTGAGCAGGCTGCTCTTGATGAGGGGGCCGCCCGCCTTGGTCGTCAGAGCGCGGGTCTCGTAGTACTCGGTTTTGCCGTCGCTGTATGGGTAGATGGGGGTGCCGTCGGCGGCGAAGAGGACGGCGGAGGCCTCCATATCGGCGGTGAGGGTGCCGGGGTTATCGAAGGAGAGGATTACCTCAAAATAGATGCCGCCCTCGGGGGTGATGTAGCTCACGCGGTTGATCTTCTCCACCTTGCCCGCGGCGGTGGTGTACATGGCGGCGGGCACGGAGATGTTGGCCGCCTGGCCTACCTTGACCTGGCCGTCGTAGGCGTAGCTGAAGTAGAGGGACATCTTGAGCTTCTTGTCGTTGACCAGGGTGGCCACGGTGGCGCCCTCGCCCACGGTGTCGCCGGTGTTGAACTCGGTGACGTCCAGCAGCTTGCCGGCGAAGGGGGCGCGCAGGGTGAGGTTATTCATCTTTTCGTAGAGCCGGCTGACCTGCTCCTGGGCCTGGTCAAATTTGGCCTGGGCCGCCTCGCTGTAGATGGAAAAGAGGGGCTGGCCGGCCGTGACCATATCGCCGGAGGTGACATAGAGGGCCTCCACCGTGCCGGCCGAGGGGACGGTGATGGTGGCCGCGTCCTTGGAGGTGGCGTTGCCGCTGCCCTGGACGGTGCTCTGGATAGAGCCTATGTAGGCGTTCTCAAAGTAGATGTCGCCCTGGGCACCGGACTTCCGAAACACCAGAAAATAAAGGCCCAGAACGATCCCAAGGATGATGGCCGCCGCCACGATGATGGCAATGACCCGCTTGACCGTTTTCTTTCCATTCTTTTTCTTGGGCGCGACCCGGGTGCCGGCGGGGGACGGCGTCTGGGCGGGCGCGCTGGGTGTCTGAAGTTCTGCCATGGTTTTGCTCTCCTTTTCCGTAATGGTTGTGTGCCGATGATAAGGGATTGTTGATACCAGTGTAAGAGAAGGAAGGAGGAAATACAACAACAAAATGGATACAAATAGTTAAGGTTTCCTTAAAATCCTTCTGCCGCCTTTGACGCAGCGGCGCTGTAAATAGTTCCCATTAAAAGCCGCCCGGACGGAAATTTCGGAGCCGGGCGGAAAAAACGGAGAAAACACTTGCTTTTTTGCCCATCTGCCGTTACAATAAGGCGACAACTTCATATAGTTGCGAGAAATGCAGTAGAAAGGAAGTCAAGCAAAATGCCCAAGAAGCTCAAACGGGCCCTTTTGCTGCTTGCCGTTGCGGCTATGCTGCCGATCTCACTGTACGGCTGTACAGGAGATACGGAGCCCAGCGCCAGCCCTTCGGCATCTGCACAATCGGGCAAGCCATCCGACGGAGGCTCAGTCACGGTAGGTATCGCACAGGATTTGGACAGTCTCGACCCCCACAAGGCGGTTGCCGCGGGGAGCAGTGAGGTGCTGTTCAACATCTTCGAAGGGCTGGTCAAGGCCAGTCCCGACGGCGGGGTCACCCCTGCGGTCGCCAGCGGCTACGAGGTCTCCTCCGATGGCAAGGTGTATACCTTCACACTGCGTGAAGGCGTTACGTTCCACAACGGGGAAGCGGTCACGGCCGAAGATGTGGTCTATTCCCTGGAACGCTGCGCCGGATCGGAGAACGATGGTACGCCTCTGATCTCGGCGTTTTCTAATGTCACGGACATTACCGCCACCGACGCCGCCCATGTGGCCGTCACCCTGGAAAAACCCACCCTGGAGTTTATCTACTCCATGACCGCCGCCATCATTCCCGCCGGCAGCGGCGCCGACATGGCCTCCGCCCCCGTGGGCACCGGCCCGTTCTCCTTTGCGTCCTACAGCCCCCAGGAGAGCATGGTCATCAAGAAGTACGACGGCTACTGGGGCACCCCCGCAAGCCTTGACCAGGTGACCTTCAAGATCATCACCAGCTCCGAGACCCTGGTGATGAGCCTGAAAAGCGGCGCCCTCGACATGGTCATCCACCTGCCCAACACCCTGGCCGCCGCCGTGGGCGACGGCTTCACCGTCCACCAGGACACCATGAAGCTTGTCCAGGCCCTCTACCTCAATAACGCCGTCAAGCCCCTGGACGACGTCCGGGTGCGCCAGGCCATGTACTATGCCGTCAACGTCCAGGAGATCATCGATTTTGTCTGCGATGGCGCGGGCGTTGCCACCGGCACCAGCATGTACCCCGCCTACACCAAGTATTTTCTGCCCGAGCTTGCGGATGCCTACCCCCAGGATCTTGAAAAGGCCAGGGCGCTGCTCACCGAGGCGGGCTACCCCAACGGCTTTGACCTGACCATCACCGTGCCCGGCAACTACACCCAGCATGTGGAGACCGCCGAGGTGCTCTATGAGCAGCTCAAGCAGGTGGGCATCCGCGTGACCATCGAGCCGGTGGAGTGGGAGACCTGGGTGAGCGACGTGTACCGCGGCCGCAACTACATGTCCACCGTGTGCGGCATCGCCGCCAGCGACATGAGCGCCCGGGAGATGCTTGTCCGCTACGTCTCCGACAACGGCAAGAACTTCATCAACTTCGCTGACGAGGCTTACGACGCCGCTGTGAACGCCGCGCTGACGAGCCTTGACGACGATGAGCAGACCGAGCTCTATCAGCAGGCCGAACGCATCTTGAATGAGCAGGCGGCCAGCATCTGGCTCCAGGATCTGTGCGACCTGACGGTGACCAATCCCAAGCTGGAGGGCGTCACCTTCTACCGCACCTATGTGCTGGACATGAGCTGCATCCACTTTGTAGATTGATTCCGGTACTGGCCGGGGCTGCTGCCGTGAGCGGCCGCCCCGGCCTTCCGGCGTTTCACCCGGGCGGCGGCGCGGTGCCCCGTCCGGCTTAAAAGGAGGCTTTTCCATTGGCCAAGACCCTTGCAAAACGGCTGGGCCTGCTGATTTTGACGCTGCTGCTGGTGACGGCACTGGCCTTTCTGGCCTTCAGTATCATCCCCGGCGACCCTACCACCTCTATCCTGGGCTCCGAGGCCACGCCGGAGCAGGTGGCGGCGCTGCGCGCCCAGCTGGGGCTTGACCGGCCCATATGGCAGCGCTACATCGGCTGGCTGGGCGGCCTGCTCACCGGCGACCTGGGCGTTTCGTACAACTTTGCTCTCCCGGTGGGGCAGCTCCTCGCCCCCCGCATCGGCGTTACTCTCACCCTCACCGCCATCGCCTTTGTGCTCATCGTGGCGGTGTCACTGCCGGTGGGCCTGCTGGCCGCCCGGTACCAGGGCGGTGTGATCGACCGGGTGCTGACGATTTTCAACCAGATCACCATGTCGGTGCCCGGCTTTCTGATGGGCATCGCCCTGACCTATGTGTTCGGCCTTATCCTGCGCTGGTTCACCCCCGGCGGCTACACGCCGCCCGGCCAGGGCGTGGGGCCCTATCTCTGGTATCTGCTGTTCCCGGCGGTGGCGGTGGCCCTGCCCAAAACGGCCATGACGGTGAAGATGCTCCGGGGCAGCGTTCTCTCCGAGCTGGGCGCCGACTACATCCGCACCGCCTACAGCAAGGGCAGCTCCCGCGCCGGCGCGCTGTGGCGCCATGTGCTGCGCAACGCCATGATCCCGGTCATCACCTTCCTTGCCATGACGGTGGCGGACATCGTGGCCGGCTCTATCGTGGTGGAGCAGGTCTTTGCCATCCCGGGCCTGGGGCAGATGCTCATCTCGTCCATCGGAAACCGGGACTACCCGGTGGTGCAGGCCATCATCGTGCTGGTGGCGTCGGTTGTGGTGCTGTGCAATTTCGCGGCGGACCTGCTGTACCGGGTCATGGACCCCCGGCTTCGGAAGGGGTGAGGGCGTGAAAAAGAAAAACTGGTATCTGGTGCTGGGCAGCTCCATCACCGCGGTGATGACGGCCGTCATCATCCTGGGCATGTTCTGGACGCCCTACGACCCCACCTCCATGAGCGCGGCGGACAAATACGCCCCGCCCTCCTGGCAGCACCTGTTTGGCTGCGACCAGATGGGCCGGGACATCTTCTCCCGCACCCTGGACGGGGCGGGCACCACCCTGACCATCGCCATGGCCACTGTGGCCATCGGCTTTTTTGCGGGGCTGCTCATCGGCGCGCTATGCGGCTATTACGGCGGCGTGCTGGACTCGGTGTGCATGCGCATCTGCGACGCGGTGGCCGCCTTCCCCAGCATCCTGCTGGCCCTGGTGGTCATCGCCGTCATCGGCCCGGGCAAATATAACGTCATCGCCGCCCTGGGCGTGCTGTTCATCCCCAGCTTCGCCCGGCTGGTCCGGGGGGAATTCATCAAGTACCGGGGCCGGGACTTTGTGGGCGCCGCCCGGCTGATGGGGGTGCGCAACGCGCGCATCATCTTCGTCCATATCCTGCCCAACACCTGGCCGGTGCTTTTAAGCGGCCTGACCATCGGCTTTAACAACGCCGTGCTGGCCGAGGCGTCCATGAGCTACCTGGGCATCGGCGTCACTCCGCCGGACGCAAGCCTTGGCCGCATGCTCAGCGAGGCCCAGAGCTTTCTCTTCACCGCCCCCTGGTACACCATCTTTCCGGGGCTGACGGTGATATTGCTGATCCTGGGCGTGGGCATGATCGGCGAGGGCCTGCGGGAAATGGTAGGTGTGCAGACATGATGCTGAAGATCGAGCATTTGAATGTGGCCTTTCAAGACGGCGATGCCGCCTTTGATGCCGTCAACGACTTCAATCTCCGGATGGACCGGGGAGAGGTGGTGGGCGTGGTGGGGGAGTCGGGCTCCGGCAAGTCCATGATGGCCCACGCCGTCATGGGGCTGCTGCGCCGCTCCGGCGTGGCCGTGTCCGGAAAGATCGAATTTGAGGGCACCGACCTTCTCACCCTGGACCGCAAGGCCCTGCGCCGCTATCAGGGCAGCGAGCTGTCCATCATCTTCCAGGAGCCCATGACCAGTCTCAACCCCACCATGCGCATCGGCCCCCAGGTGGAGGAGGCCCTGCGGCTGCATACAGACCTTTCCAAGGAGGCCCGGCGGCAGCGCGCCCTGGAGGCCATGACCCTGGCCGGCCTTCCCGACCCGGCGGGCCTGTACCGCTGCTATCCCCACGAGCTCTCCGGCGGCATGCGCCAGCGGGTGATGATCGCCTCCGCCCTTGTGCTGCGGCCCAAGCTCCTTATCGCCGATGAGCCCACCACCGCTCTGGACGTCACCATTCAGGCCCAGATTCTCGACACCCTGCGGGACATCAACCGCCGGGAGGGGACAGCCATCCTCTTTATCTCCCACGACCTGGGGGTCGTCCGGGCCCTGTGTCAGCGTGTAGTGGTGATGCAGAAGGGCCGCATTGTGGAGTCCGGCGAGGCGGACCAGGTGTTTTTCCACCCCCGGGAGGAGTATACCAGGCAGCTCATCGCCGCCCGTCCCCGCCGCGTCAAGCTGAAGGGGGGCATATAAGGTGTTAAGTGAAATCGTTTTACAGATAAGCCACCTCAACAGCTTTTATGGGAAAGGGAAGCGCAGGCACCAGATTTTGAAGGACGTCTCCCTGGAGCTGCACGAGGGGGAGGTGCTGGGCATCGTGGGGGAGTCCGGCTCGGGCAAATCCACCCTCGCCAAGTGCATCCTGGGCATGGTCACGGACACCGAGGGCCAGCTCATCCTTCGCGCCCAGCGTCCTCAGATGGTCTTTCAGGATCCTTACGGCTCCCTCAATCCGGCCAAAACCGTGGGCTGGATTCTGGAGGAGCCCCTGCGGGTCATCGGCGTGCGGGATAAGGCGCAGCGCCGGGCGCGGGTGCTGGAAATGCTGAAGCTGGTGGGCCTGTCCCCGGAGCATTACGACCGCCGCCCCGCTCAGCTCTCCGGCGGTCAGCGCCAGCGGGTGTCCATTGCCGGCGCCCTCATCCAGGGCAGCCGCTTCATCATTCTGGACGAGCCGGTGTCCGCCCTGGACGTCACGCTCCAGGCCCAGATTCTCCGCCTCCTGGCATATCTGAAGGAGCACCTGGGCCTCTCCTACCTCTTCATCTCCCACGACCTTGCGGTGGTCTATCAGCTGTGCGACCGGGTGGCGGTGCTCTACCAGGGCCGGGTAGTGGAGCAGGGCACGGTGGACGAGGTATATGATAACCCCCGGCACGACTATACGAAAAAGCTTCTGGCCGCCTCCACGGCCCTTGACTGAACGCCATCGCGCCGCTCTGCCCGGAAATCCCCGGCAGGGCGGCGTTTGCATATCCATCCCGGCATAGGCCAAGCCGCATCGCGCATAATCTCCCCATATCAAGCGGGAAGGGGGCGCGGAGCATGCGCTGTACCATCGACGAGCTGCGCTACAAAGAGGTGATCGACATTGCCGACGGCCGCCGCTACGGTTTTGTGGGGGACGTGGAGTTTGACGCCGCCACCGGGCAGATTCTCTCCGTTATCATCCGCGGGCGCTGCCGGGGCCTGGGGCTGCTGGGCCGGGAGGAGGATCAGGTGTTTCCCTGGGCGTCCATCAAGCGCTTTGGGGAGGATATCGTGCTGGTAGACGCGGCAGCGAAGAAAAAATAGTCCCCGTGGCGCGGATTGACCGAGAAACCGCCAGCCGCCCGGGGCAGAATGGGCACAATCGTTGATTGCGGAATTCAGAGAAATACGCTATAATATGGTATAATCGGAAGAAAGACGGAAAGGGGGGAGGGGCATGCAGCTTCTCATCCGCGGCGGACGGGTGATTGACCCGGCATCCGGAACGGATACCCGGGCGGATGTGCTCGTTGAGGACGGGCGCATCGCCGCCATCGGCCCGGCGCTGACCTGCCCGGGCGCGCAGCAGCTCCCGGCCCGGGGCCTTGTGGTGGCCCCCGGCCTTGTGGACATGCACGTCCACCTGCGGCAGCCCGGCTTTGAGTATAAAGAGACCGTCGCCACCGGCTGCGCCGCGGCGGCCCGCGGCGGCGTGACCGCGGTAGCGGCCATGGCCAACACAAAGCCGCCGGCGGACAGCCCCGAAGTAATCGAACAGGTGCGCGCCCTGGCCGCCGGTACCGGGGCAGAAGTGCTCCCGGTGGGTGCGGTGACGGTGGGCCTGCGCGGGGAAGATCTCACCGACTTTGCCGCCCTCAAGGCCGCTGGGGCCGCTGCCCTCTCGGACGACGGCGTCCCCATCCAGAGCGAGGCGCTGCTGCGCCGGGCCCTTCTGGGCGCAAAGGCAGTGGGCCTGCCGCTTCTTGACCACTGCGAGGATTTGGATTTAGTGAAAAATTACGCCGTCAACGCCGGCGCCGTGGCGGACAAGCTGGGCATCCCCGGCCGCCCCGCCCGGGCGGAGGTGATGCAGGTGGAGCGGGATGTGCGCCTCTCCCTCGAGACCGGGGCCCACGTCCATATCTGCCATGTATCCGCCGCCGGCAGCGTGGAGGCCGTCCGGCAGGGCAAGGCCCGGGGCGCCCGCGTCACCTGTGAGACCTGCCCCCAGTATTTTACCCTCACCGAGGACGCGGTGCTGGAAAAGGGCAGCCTTGCCCGGGTAAACCCGCCCCTGCGCACCCCGAAAGACGTGGCGGCCATCCGCGAGGGCCTTATGGACGGCACCATTGACGCCATCGTTACCGACCACGCTCCCCACAGCGCCGAAGAAAAGGCCCTGCCCCTCACCCAGGCCCCCAGCGGCATGGTGGGCCTTGAGACGTCCCTGGCCCTGTCCCTCACCGGCCTCTATCACGCCGGATTTTTGACGCTGTCCCAGGTAATTGAGAAAATGTCCGCCGCGCCGGCGGCCGTTCTGGGGCTGGGCGAGACCATGGGTGCGCTTGCCATAGGGCGCCGCGCCGACCTGGTTCTCTTTGACCCGGACGAGACCTGGACCATCGACCCCGCGCAGTTTGCATCCAAGGGCAGAAATACCCCGTTTGGCGGATGCGTAGTCCGCGGACGGGTGAAATACACCATCAGTAAAGGAAAAATCATTTACAGGCAGGAGGGCTAAAACCATGTCGTTTGATGTTCTGCAGGATAAGATCCGCGAGAAGCGCAACCCCACCGTGGCCGGGCTGGACGCCCGGGTGGAGTATGTCCCACCCCAAATTCTTCAAAAGTACACCGAACAGTGTGGCCAGACGCTGGAGGCGGCGGCCAAGGCGGTGGCCGAGTTCGACTGCGGCCTCATCGAGGCCCTGGCCGACGTAGTGCCCGCCGTCAAGCCCCAGGCGGCCTATTTCGAGATGCTGGGCTGGCGGGGCATGCAGGCCATGGAGCAGGTGATCGCCTGCGCCCACGCCCACGACCTTTATGTCATTGCGGACATCAAGCGGGGGGACATCGGCACCACCGCCCAGGCCTACGCCCAGGCTTGGCTGGGCGAGACGCAGGTGGCCGGGACAAGCTGCCCGGTGTTCGGCGCCGACTGCGTCACCCTCAATGGCTACATGGGCTCCGACGCCATCACCCCCTTCCTGGAGGAGTGCACCGCACGGGGCAAGTCCGCCTTCGTGCTGGTCAAGACCTCCAATCCCTCATCGGTAGAGCTTCAGGACATCGTGGCCGGGGACCGGTTTGTCTACACGGTCATGGGCGACCTTGTGGAGCGCTGGGGCAAGGATACCGCCGGGCGCTACGGCTTTAATGCCCTGGGCGCGGTGGTGGGGGCAACCCACCCTTCAGTCCTCAAGGAGCTGCGCCGCCGCCTGCCCAGGACCTTCTTTCTGGTGCCCGGCTATGGGGCCCAGGGCGGCACGGCGGCAGATGTGCGCTACGCCTTCGACGAGCTGGGCCGGGGCGCTATCGTCAACGCTTCCCGCTCCATCATGTGTGCCTGGCAGAAGACCGGCCGGGACGGCCTTGACTATCAGGACGCCGCCCGCGCCGCCGCCGAGGCCATGCGCGGCGAGCTCAAGGCGGAGATCGCCATTCTGTAAGGCTTCCGGCCGGCGGCTGGCCGGCGGAGTCAATTTCGAGAGAGCGGAGAAGATACGATGAACGTGGAATGCTGTGAAATTCTGGACCTGACGCCTCTTTACCCGGGTGGCTGGTCCATGCGCCTTGCCGCCCCCGCCATTGCCGGGCAGATTGGTGGTCCGGGGCAGTTCGTGCACGTGCGCTGCGGCAGCGCACAGCTTCGCCGGCCTATCTCCATCTGCGCCTGGGACGCCCGGGAGGGCTGGGTGCGCCTGGTATTTGAGGAGCGGGGCAGCGGCACCCGTTGGCTTGCCCGGCAGGGCCGCGGCGCGCGCCTTGACGTGCTGGGCCCTCTGGGCCATGGCTTCGCGGTGGAGCCGGGCGGGCGGTATCTCCTGGCCGGTGGCGGCATCGGCGTGCCCCCTCTGCTGGGCTGTGCCCTGGTGCCGGATGTGGACAGCCACGCTGTGCTGGGCTTCCGCACAGCCGACCGCGCCATGCTGCTCGACGACTTCTCCGCCGCCTGCGGCCATGTGCCCCAGGTGGCCACCGACGACGGCACCCTGGGCCACCACGGCCGGGTGGACGAGCTGGTGCGGGAAACGCTTGCAAAGGATAAAAACTTTACAGCTGTTCTGGCGTGCGGGCCTAAGCCCATGCTGCGCGCCATCGCGGCGGCGGCAGGGGAGTACGGCGTCCCCTGCCAGGTCTCCATGGAGGAACGGATGGGCTGCGGCGTGGGGGCCTGCCTTGTGTGCGCATGCAAAACAGCGGACGGGCAGTACCGCCATGTGTGCAAGGACGGCCCTGTGTTTGACGCCCGGGAGGTGGACTGGGATGAATAAGCAGGCAGATCTGCGGGTAAGCCTTGCCGGAGTGGAGCTGAAAAACCCGGTGGTGGTGGCCTCCGGCACCTTCGGCTTCGGCCGGGAGTATGGGCAGTTTTACGACCTGTCCGAGCTGGGCGGCATCTGCGTCAAGGGCCTGACCGCCCTGCGCCGGGAGGGCAACCCGCCCCCCCGCATTGCCGAGACGCCCATGGGCATCCTCAACTCTGTGGGTCTCCAGAACCCCGGGGTGGACGCTTTCATCGCCCATGAGCTGCCCTTCCTGCGCCGGTTTGATACCCGCATTATCGCCAACATCTCCGGCAATACGCCGGAGGAGTACGGCCAGATGTGCGAAAAGCTCACCGATGCCGGGGTGGACATGATAGAGGTGAACATCTCCTGTCCCAACGTCAAGGCCGGCGGCCTTGCCTACGGCACCCGGCCGGAGCTGGCCGCGGAGGTCACGGAGCTTGCCAAGCGCCATTCCGGTGTTCCGGTGATGGTGAAGCTGTCCCCCAACGTAACGGATATCACCGAGATCGCCCGTGCGGTGGAGGGGGCCGGGGCGGACGCCATCTCCCTCATCAACACCCTGCGGGGGATGCGTATCGACGTCAACACCCGCCGCCCGGTTCTGAAAATGGATACCGGCGGGCTCTCCGGCCCGGCGGTGCTGCCGGTGGCGGTGCGCATGGTGTGGGAGACGGCCAATGCCGTCCGCATCCCCATCCTGGGCATGGGCGGCGTCTCCACCGGGGAGGACGCGGCCCAGCTGATGCTGGCGGGGGCCAGCGCGGTGGCGGTGGGCACGGCCTGCTTTACCGACCCCTATGCCCCCATCCACGTGCGTGACGGCCTTGCGGATATTGCCCGCGCCCAGGGGCTTGACCGTGTGGCGCAGCTCACCGGCGCTGTGCGCCCCTGGCAGAGCGCAAAGCGTGAAGCCGCTGCGGCAGGGAAGCGGTAAATTGCTTTTACTTTACAGATATAATGGGCCCATGAGGCTATGGTGTGCCCCGGCACGGGAGGAGGAAGGACATGACAAGCGTTTATTTGATCCGCCACGCGGAGGCTGAGGGAAATCTGTACCGCCGCTGTCACGGCTGGTACAACAGCCTTGTGACGGATAACGGCTACCGGCAGATTGCCGCGCTGGAAAAGCGGTTTGAGGGGGTGCAGATTGACGCGGTCTACTCCAGCGACCTCTTCCGCACCATGACCACTGCCGGGGCCATCTATAAGCCCCGGGGCCTTGTGCTCCATACCGATAAGGACCTGCGGGAGATCCACAGCGGTGTCTGGGAGGATAAGACCTGGGGTGAGCTCTGGCAGGAGGACCCCCGCGGGCTTGATGCCTTCAATCACAGCGATCCGGCCTGGCAGGTGCAGGGCAGCGAAACCTTCGGCTCCACCCAGATGCGCGCCGTGGGCGCCATCCGGCGCATTGCCGCCCGGCACGACGGACAGACCGTTGCCATCGTGGCCCACGGGACGGTCATCCGCACCAGCCTTGCAAAGCTTATGGGCTACGGCCTGGACGAGATCATCAAGGTGCCCCACGGAGACAACACCTGCGTGGCCAAGCTGAACTTTGACGGCGGCAGGGCAGTGGTGGAGTATTTCAACGACAACAGCCACCTGGGCGAGCTGTCCACCATGGCGCGCCAGGGCTGGTGGAAGCACGAGGGCAAGCCCTTCGACTTCTCCAGCGAGAACCTGTGGTTCCGGCCCCTTGAGTTTGGCTCGGAGGGCCGCTTTTACGCCGCCGCCCGGGAGGAGGCCTGGCGCCTCATCCATGGCGGCCTCGAGGGCTATGACGGCCCGGGCTTCCTCGCCCAGGCAAGGGACAGCAGCGCCATGAACCGGGAGAGCGTGCTGGCCGTGATGAAAAAGGATGCCCTGGTGGGCGTGCTTCAGCTGGAGCTGGACGACACCCGAGACGGGGCGGGGCAGATCCCCTTCTTCTATCTTGCGCCGGAGGTGCGCGAGCAGGGCCTGGGTGTGCAGCTTCTGGGACAGGCCGTCTCGGAGTACCGCCCCCTGGGCAAGGAGAAGCTCCAGCTGCGCTGCGCGCCGGAAAACCGCCTGGCCCACCGCTTCTATGAGCGCTACGGCTTTTTGAAGGTGGGGGAGGAGACCGGCAGCCGCGGCCGCCTGGACGTGATGGAGAAGTATATCGGCTATGGGCTTGGCTGAAATCCCACGAGCATGCAAATCCCCCGGAGAGAAGCATCGCTTTTCTCCGGGGGATTTTTATCAAAAAGGCGGCTCTCCCGCCCTCAAAAGGATAAAAAAATACCAGGGCCGCCCTGCCCTGGGTTTTTTCTTTGCCGCTTACCGGCTGCTGACGCCGTCTTCGCTGCTGCCATCAAAGATCATGTCGTCGATATCACCTTGATACATACGCATACACTGCTCACCTCCTTTTCTTGAGCACAAAAACAGTATACCACGCCCCTGGGAAAAATCAACGAACAAATTGTGAATTTTTGGGAGCCGGAGGGGCGGATACGCTGTCAAATGCAATAAAAAGTCCCCGCAGTCCACGGACTGCAGGGACTTTTGACCTTATTGAGCGTAGTAGTTGATGAGGCAGCCGGCCAAAATGATGTCCCGCTCCTCCCGGGTAAGTCCGGGCAGGGACAGACTGATGGGGATGCGTTCCTCCCCCCGGAGCAGCACGGCGTCCAGGGTTTCGCCGCCGCCCTCGAGCAGGGCGCGTACGCCGGACAGGTACAGCCGGTCGCCGGGGCGGACATCCAGGGTGCGCAGCTCCTTGGAGATGAAGGGCAGCATGCCCCAGTTGACCACGTTGGAGCGGTAGCGCTTGGTGGCGTACTCCTCGGCAAGGTTGGCGCAGCCTCCCAGTACCCGCTGGCAGGAGGCGGCCTGTTCCCGGGCGGAGCCGTCACCGGGGCGCAAGGCCATCACCAGGGAGCCAAGGCCGGTGGAGGCGGGGTCGAAGCCCGCCATGGCGGCGGCCACCTCCGGCGCGTCGGGATTCTCTCGGCGCAGCGCTTCCAGTGCCTTGACCGCCTTGGCCCGGGGGACATAGTCCGGGTCCTTGCGGGAGAGGGCAAATTCGGCCAGCCGCAGGGGGTTGGAGCGGTAAGAGGAGGTCTCGCCGGATGGGATGAGCTCGTCGGTGGTGGTGACGTCATCATAAATGGCGGCGGCCACGGTGAGCAGCAGGTTCTCCGGCATGGGGATCTGCTCGGGCCAGTCGGCGATGTTGGGCCCGCATACAAGCTCGGTCTCCGGCCTGGGCCGGCCCACGCCGAAGTAGACCCGGGCGCGGTAGGCGCTCTCATCATAGGCCCAGCCCTCGTCCGGCCGGTCGGCAGGGACGTCGGGCAGTTCGGTGGCGGCGGTGAGGGCGCCGCCATTGCGGGCGGTGGCGGCGATGGAGCGGGCGTCCATCAGCGCCACGTAGGAAACCTGCCCCTCGCCGGGCTTGGAACCCTCCCGGTTGGGGAAGTTGCGGGTGGAATGGCGGATGGAGAAGGCGCCGTTGGCCGGCACGTCGCCGGCGCCGAAGCACGGCCCGCAGAAGCACGAGCGCACCGACGCGCCGGAGGCCATTAGGGAGGAAATGACGCCCTGGCGGGTGAGCTCCTGCATGATGGGCATGGAGCCGGGGTAGCAGGACAGCCAGAAGGCGTCAGAGCCGATGGGCGCCCCGCCCAGGATGTCGGCGGCCCGGCGCAGGTTCTGATAGGTGCCGCCGGAGCAGCCGGCGATGACCGCCTGGTCTACATAGAACTGTCCGTCCCGCAGCTTGTCGGTGAGGGGGGCGGGGGGCTCCACGCCCAGCTGGCGCCGGGTGTCCTCCTCCACCTTGTGGAGCAAATCGGCGGCATTCTCCCGGAACACCCGGATGGGGTAGGCGTTGGAGGGGTGGAAGGGCAGGGCGATCATGGGCTCCACCCTGTCAAGCTCCACAGTGATTACGCCGTCGTACTGCGCGCCCACGGCGGGGGAGATGGCCTGGTAGCTCTCCCCCCGGCCCAGGGCGGTGAGGGCGGCGCGGGTGAGCTCGTCGGTCTGCCACAGGGAAGAGAGGCAGGCCGTCTCGGTGGTCATCACATCGATGCCGGAGCGGTAGTCCATCGAGAGGCTTCCCACGCCCGGGCCGAAGAACTCCAGCACGGCGTTTTTGACGATGCCGTCCCCGAAGGTGGCGGCGATGAGGGAGAGGGCCACGTCCTGGGGGCCCACGCCGGGCCGGGGCGCGCCGGTGAGGTAGACGGCCATGACCTTGGGGTAGGCCACGTCGTAGGTCTTGCGCAGCAGCTGCCGGGCAAGCTCCGGCCCGCCCTCGCCGATGGCCATGCAGCCGTAAGCGCCGTAGCGGGTGTGGGAGTCGGAGCCGAGAATCATCCGGCCCGGGGCGGCGTAGCGCTCCCGCATATAGGAGTGAATTACCGCCTGGTGTGCGGGGACAAACTCGCCGCCGTACTTCTTGGCGGCGGACAGGCCGAACACGTGGTCGTCCTCATTGATAGTGCCGCCCACGGCGCACAGGGAATTGTGGCAGTTGGTGAGCACGTAGGGCAGGGGGAACTCCTTGAGCCCGGAGGCCCGGGCGGTCTGGATGATGCCCACATATGTAATGTCATGGGAGGCCATGGCGTCGAAGCGCAGGCTCAGCCGGCCGGGCACGGCGGAGCTGTTGTGGGCGGCGAGAATGGGCGCGCTCATGGTGCCGCTGCGGTCTGTCACGGCGGGGATGGGGGTGAAGCGTCCGCCTTCCCAGCGGACGGGGGAATTTTGAATGTTGACCATCAGGATGACCTCCCTGGATACTTCGTTGCTTTAGCATAGCAAATAAAAAAACGTTTTGCAAGATTTAGAAAGAAAAAATGCAAAAAAGATGAGGCCGGCATATGCCGGCCTCTCGACGGATGCGTGGGGACTTCAGCGGCCCTGGGGATTGGCCTTGTTTTCAGGGTCGCCGCCCTTTTTGTCCTCGGGCATGGAGGGTTTCTTGTTTTCGGGGTTTGCTTTCTTGCTGTCGATTTTGTACTTGTTGTCACGGCTCATTGTGCTTCACCTCACAGCCCAAGTATGGCCCGGCCGGAGGCGCTCTATACCTTATCACAAAAATTTTTCAAATCCCATACACAAAGGCCGGAAATTATGCTACAATCCAAGGGATAGACGGGCGGAGGCCGTATCTCCGCCGGTAAAATGCTTGGAAGGGTGATGCATGTGAAGTGCCCCTATTGTGCATATCTGGAAAGTAAGGTTGTAGATTCCCGCCCCGCGGACGAGGGCAGCAGCATCCGCCGCCGCCGGGAGTGCCTGAGCTGCCGCAAGCGGTTCACCACCTATGAGACTATGGAGAGCCTTCCTCTGGTGGTCATCAAGAAAAACGGTACCCGTCAGGCCTTTGACAAGGCAAAGCTGCTCTCAAGCATGCTCAAGGCCTGCGAGAAACGCTCGGTGCCCGTCTCCACGCTGGAGCGGCTGGCCGACGAGATCGAGCAGGCGCTGCAAAACGAGATGGAGCGCGAGGTGTCCAGCGCCGAGATCGGGGAGCTGGTCATGGAAAAGCTCAAGGATGTGGACGAGGTGTCCTATGTGCGCTTCGCCTCGGTCTACCGCCAGTTCAAGGACATCGGCAGCTTCATGACTGAGCTGACCAAGCTCCTTCAGGAGAAGTAACGCGCCGGCAGGCGCTTTTGCGGCTTAGGGCTTGTCCGGCACGCAAAACTTGTGCGCAGCGGCCGTCGGAAAACGCCGCCGGAGGGCTTCCCTCCGGCGGCGTTTTCCACGCTATAGGATGTTTTTCAGGCTTGGCAGCTCCGCTTCGACGAGCAGGGAAATGCACGTCATGAGCCTTGCGTTGGCCGCGGCGTATTCCGCAGGCTGCCGCTCGTCCCCCCGGAGGTAGGCCAGCGTCTCCTGAAAGCAGGCGAGCACCTCGTCGATGTCCTCATGGCGCAATGTGGTGTGAAGGTAAAAGGCTTGCCGCCTCCACTCATCCGCCGCCTCCCGGGTGACGGCCTCTGCCTGGGCCCAGTCGCCGGCCTCCACCTGGCTCTGGGCCTGGGCAAGGGCGGCGCCCAGCCGCCCGGTCAGACACGCAAGGTGCGCCGTGTGCCACAGGGAGAGGGCGAGCAGGGAAAGGAAGATGCCGCAGGCCCACCATAATCGCTTCATTTGCCCCCTCCCTTCGGGATGCAGTAGACGCCGCCCGACTCATCCACCGTCAGAAAAAAGACCTGCTCGGCGCGCTTGAGCCCGTATCGGGCCAGCTGCCGGCGCAGCCACTCCTCCTCATAGCCCAGGCGCTTGAGGTTGTGGGACAAAAGCCGCCCATCGCTGATGAGCACCGTGGGGAGCCCCGGCTCCGCCACAGAAAGGCCCAGATCCTTGGCGCCGGGGGGCTTTTCGGCGGCGTAGGGCAGCACGGACAGCCGGCCGCTGGTCTCCAGAATGGCGCACTTGACGGCGGCGGGGTCGGGGCAGCCCTGCAGGCGCAGCTCCTCGGCAAGCTCGTCCAGGGTCAGTCGGTTGCGGCGGATCTCCCGCTCCTGCACCCGGCCGTTTAGAATCACCACCGACGGCCGGCCACACAGCAGGGTCCGGAGGCGGATGGAGCGTGCAGTGAGGACGGACAGGGCCATAGAGACGCACAGCAGCACGATGATGGGGATGATGCCGGCAAGCAGCGGAATGCCGTTGTCCTGCATGGGCACCGATGCAAGGTCCGCGATAATCAGGGCCAGCACCAGCTCGGAGGGCTCCAGCTCGCCCACCTGGCGCTTGCCCAGAAGGCGGATGCCCACGATGATCAGCAGGTATAAAATCACAGTCCGAATCAGTACGACAAACACGCGGCCGCCTCCTTTTTCCCGTTCTTGAACATATTGCCCCGGAGGGCCTGGAACTATCCTTTCCGTTTGTCAAAATCTCTGATTTTGAAAAAAAGGGGAGGGGCTCCTTGTGTTTTTGGGGCAGTTGGAGTAAACTATTTAAGATTAGACATATGGAAAGGCGGGAGCAGTTTGAAGGCAACGCTGATCTTGGAAAACGGCGCGGTATTTCACGGCGATGCCGCGGGCGCGTATGGCGAGCGCGTGTGCGAGATGGTGTTCAATACGTCCATGACCGGCTACCAGGAGATCCTCACAGACCCCTCCTACGCGGGACAGGGCGTGGTGATGTCCTATCCGCTCATCGGCAACTACGGCGTGAACGGGGAGGATAACGAGTCCGGCCGCCCCTGGGCGGAGGCGTTTGTCGTCCGCCGTCTCTCTCCCCGGGGGAGCAATTTCCGCTGTGAGGGCTCGCTGGGCGACTACATGAGACAACATGACATTGTGGGCATTGAAGGGGTCGATACCCGTGCCCTTACCAAAATCCTCCGCAGCCAGGGTAGCATGAACGGCATGATTACCTGTGCGGAGCATTTTAATATGCGCGAGGTCATGGAAAAGCTGCGCGCCTATCGGGTGGGCCGTGCGGTGGACCGGGTGACCCGCGCCGAGCCCGAGACCTTCCCCGCCCAGGGGGAGGAGCGCTTCCGGGTGGCCATGATGGACTACGGCGTGAAGCAGAACATGATCGGCTGCCTTGTGCGCCGGGGCTGCACGGTGACGGTGCTGCCCGCCCACACCCCGGCATCGGAGGTGCTTGCCGGCGGCTTTGACGGCGTGATGCTCTCCAACGGCCCCGGCGACCCGGCGGACAACGTGGAGATCATCGCCCAGGTGAAAAAGCTCTACGAGAGCGGCATCCCCATCTTCGGCGTGTGCCTGGGGCACCAGCTGCTGGCCCTTGCCACCGGCGCCAAAACCGGGCGCCTTGCCTACGGCCACCGGGGCTGCAACCACCCGGTGCGGGACGTGGAGCGGGGCAGGGTGTTCATCACCAGCCAGAACCACGGCTATATGGTCCTCTCGGACACTGTCTCACCAGAGGTGGCCGAGATCAGCCACGTCAACGTCAACGACGGCACGGTGGAGGGCCTGCGCTACCGCAGGAAGAACTGCTTCACCACCCAGTTCCACCCCGAGGCCAACGCCGGCCCCAAGGATACGGAATATCTCTTTGACCGTTTTATCAGCATGATGGGAGGTGACCGGTAATGCCAAAGGATCCGAGAATCAAAAAGGTGCTGGTGCTGGGCTCCGGCCCCATCGTCATCGGCCAGGCGGCGGAGTTTGACTACGCCGGCACCCAGGCCTGCCGCGCCCTGAAGGAGGAGGGGCTGGAGGTCGTGCTCGTCAACTCCAACCCCGCCACCATCATGACCGATAAGGACATTGCCGACCACGTCTATATCGAGCCCCTCAACACCGTCTCCGTCACCCAGGTCATCGAGATGGAGCGGCCCGACTCCCTCCTGCCCACCCTGGGCGGCCAGACGGGCTTGAACCTTGCCATGGCCCTCCATGAGGACGGCACCCTTGCCAAATACGGTGTTCGACTTCTGGGCACCAGCCCCGAGTCCATCCGCAAGGCGGAGGACCGCCAGGGCTTCAAGGACTGTATGGAGTCCATCGGCCAGCCCTGCGTCACCTCCGAAGTGGTGGAGTCTGTCGAGGCGGCGGCGGAGTTTGCCGGCAGCATCGGCTACCCGGTGATCGTCCGCCCGGCCTACACCCTGGGCGGCACCGGCGGCGGCATCGCCTATGACGAGCCCTCCCTCCGGGAGATTGCCGACCGGGGCATCCACCTCTCCCGGGTGGGCCAGGTGCTCATCGAGCGGTGCATCTCCGGCTGGAAGGAGATTGAGTTCGAGGTCATGCGGGACCGGGCGGGCAACGTCATCACCGTGTGCTCCATGGAGAACATCGACCCGGTGGGCGTTCACACCGGTGACTCCATCGTGGTGGCCCCCACCCAGACCCTTGCCAACCGAGAGTTCCAGATGCTGCGCACCGCCGCGCTGGACATCATCTCCGCCCTGGAGATCGAGGGCGGGTGCAACTGCCAGTTCGCCCTCAACCCCGACAGCTTTGAATACGCGGTCATCGAGGTCAACCCCCGCGTGTCCCGCTCGTCCGCCCTGGCCTCCAAGGCCACCGGCTACCCCATTGCCAAGGTGGCGGCCAAGGTGGCCCTGGGATACACCCTTGACGAGATTCCCAACGCCGTGACGGGCAAGACCACCGCCTGCTTCGAGCCCACCCTGGACTACTGCGTGCTGAAGATCCCCCGCCTGCCCTTTGACAAGTTCACCACCGCCAGCCGCACCCTGGGCACCCAGATGAAGGCCACCGGCGAGGTCATGGCCATCGCCAATTCCTTCGAGGGGGCGCTGATGAAGGCCATCCGCTCGCTGGAGCTCAACGTCCGGGCCCTCAAGCTCGATAAGCTCGAGGAGCTCTATACCGACGAGATCGAGGACCTGCTGGTCCAGGTCACGGACGAGCGGCTCTTTGTGGTGGCCGAGGCGCTGCGCCGGGGCTTCTCCCCCCAGAAAATCAACTCCATCACCAAGATGGACATCTGGTTTTTGGACGGCTTCCAGCGTATCATCGACATGGAGCGCCGCCTCCAGGCCTGCCGGGGCGTGCCTGACGCCGACACCCTGCGCCGCGCCAAGGAGATGTGCTTTGCCGACAGCTATATCGGCACCCTGTGCGGCATGAAGCAGGCCGAGGTCAAGGCCCTGCGGGAGTCGCTGGGCATCGTGCCCTCCTTCAAGATGGTGGATACCTGCGCCGCTGAGTTCGACGCGGTGACCCCCTACTATTATTCCTCCTATGACGGCGAGAACGAGGCGGCCGACAGCGGCAGCGGCAAGCGCAAGGTGCTGGTGCTGGGCTCCGGCCCCATCCGCATCGGCCAGGGTATCGAGTTCGACTACTGCTCCGTCCACTCGGTGTGGGCGCTGCGGCGGCTGGGCTGCGAGACCATCATCGTCAACAATAACCCCGAGACTGTCTCCACCGATTTCGACGTGGCGGACAAGCTCTACTTCGAGCCCCTCACCGCCGAAGACGTGCAGAACATCGTGGAGCAGGAGAAGCCCTGGGGCGCGGTGGTGCAGTTCGGCGGCCAGACCGCCATCAAGCTGGCCAAGGCCCTCACCGAGATGGGGGTGCGCATCCTGGGCACCTCCTCCGACGGCGTGGACGCCGCCGAGGACCGGGAGCGGTTTGACGCCATCCTGGCCCGCTGCGGCATCCCCCGGGCCAAGGGCCGTACGGTGTTCACCACCGAAGAGGCCATCGCCGCCGCAAACGAGGTGGGTTACCCGGTGCTGGTGCGCCCGTCCTACGTGCTGGGCGGCCAGGGCATGGAGATCGCCTATAACGACCGCAACATCCGCGACTATATGCGCATCATCAACGAGACCGTCCAGGAGCATCCCATCCTGGTGGACAAATACCTCATGGGCCGGGAGGTGGAGGTGGACGGCGTGTTCGACGGGGAGGACGTCCTCATCCCCGGCATCATGGAGCACGTGGAGCGGGCCGGCATCCACTCCGGCGACTCCATCTCCGTCTATCCCAGCATCCATGTGGAGGAGCAGCACAAAAAGACCATCGAGCGCTACACCTATGACCTTGCCAAGGCCCTGGGCGTCATCGGCCTGATCAACATCCAGTTTATCATCTATAACGACCAGGTCTACGTTATCGAGGTCAACCCCCGGTCCTCCCGCACCATCCCCTATATTTCTAAAGTCACCGGCGTGCCGGTCATCGACCTTGCCACCAAGGTCATGATGGGCCAGAAGCTGCGCGACCTGGGCTACGGCACTGGTGTCTACAAAGAGGCAGACTATTTTGCGGTGAAAATGCCGGTGTTCTCCTTCGAGAAGCTCACCGACGTGGACACCGGCCTCGGCCCGGAGATGAAGTCCACCGGCGAGGTGCTGGGCATTGCCGAGTCCTTCCCCCAGGCCCTTCTCAAGGCGTTCAAGGGCGCCAATATGAAGGTGCCCAAGCGGGGCGGGCGCATCATCGCCACCGTCCGGGACGAGGACAAGCACGAGCTTGTGGGCATTGCCCGGGGCTTTGCGGACATGGGGATCGAGATCCTGGCCACGGCGGGCACCTGCAAGGCATTGCAGGACGCCGGGGTGGAGTGCCGCCAGGTGGCCCGCATTTCCGAGGCCCATCCCAACATCGGCGATATGATCGCCTCCGGCACCATCGACCTTGTCATCAACACCCCCACCAAGGGCCGCAGGCAGGATACCGACGGCTTCCACATCCGCCGGGCCACGGTGGAGCACTCTGTGGGCTGCGTCACCGCCATCGATACCGCCCGGGCCATGCTCACCGTCCGGGAGCAGGGCAACAGCGCCGAGCTGAGACCCATCGACATCACCAAAATCTGACCCGGCGCGTGCTGCAAGGCAAAATTGCTTTACAGCAATAGAGAACAAGCGGCCTTTCGGCCGCGCAAGACGAGAAAATAGAAAGAGGGAGCGTGTCTCATGGCCCATCAAACTGTCATCGTTCTGGACTTCGGCGGCCAGTATAACCAGCTCATTGCCCGCCGGGTGCGCGAGTGCGGCGTGTACTGCGAGGTCAAGCCCTGCACCACGCCGCTGCCTGAGCTGAAAGCCATGGAGCCCATCGGCATCATCTTTACCGGCGGCCCCAATTCCGTCTATCTGGAGAGCTCACCCCATGTGAACCCCGAGATCTTCACCTGGGGCGTGCCCATCCTGGGTATCTGCTATGGCTGCCAGCTCATGGCCCACACGCTGGGCGGGGAGGTGACCGCCGCCCAGGACGATACCGCCCGGGAGTACGGCAAGACCGTCACCTATTACGACACCGCCTGCAAGCTCTTCAAGGGCCTGCCGGAGCAGGGCGTGTCCTGGATGAGCCACGGGGACTATATGGCCCGGGTGCCTGAGGGCTTCGCCCTGGTGGCCCACTCGGACCACTGCCCCAACGTGGCCATCTGCGACGAGGCGCGGGGCTTCTACGGTGTGCAGTACCACCCCGAGGTCAACCACACCGAGCACGGCACCGATATGATCCGCAACTTCCTCTACGAGGTGTGCGGCGCGGCGGGGGACTGGTCCATGGGCGACTATAAAAAGACCGCCATCGCCGCCGTGCGCGAGAAGGTGGGCAGCGGCCGGGTGCTGCTGGCCCTGTCCGGCGGCGTGGACTCCTCCGTGGTGGCCGCGCTGCTGGCCGAGGCCGTCGGCCCCCAGCTCACCTGCGTCTTTGTAGACCACGGCCTGATGCGCCTCAACGAGGGCGACGAGGTGGAGCAGGCCTTTGACAAGTGGGACATCAACTTCGTCCGGGTCAACGCGGAGGCGCGCTTCCTCGGAAAGCTCGAGGGGGTCTCCGAGCCGGAGCGCAAGCGCAAGATCATCGGCGAGGAGTTCATCCGCGTCTTTGAGGAGGAGTCCAAAAAGGTCGGCGCCGTGGATTTCCTGGCCCAGGGCACCATTTACCCCGACGTCATCGAGTCCGGCCTTGGCAACGCCGCCGTCATCAAGAGCCACCACAACGTGGGTGGCCTTCCCGACTATGTGGACTTCAAGGAGATCATCGAGCCTCTGCGCCTGCTCTTCAAGGACGAGGTGCGCCAGCTGGGCCGGGAGCTTGGCCTTCCGGAGTACCTGGTGTCCCGCCAGCCCTTCCCGGGCCCGGGCCTTGCCATCCGCATCATGGGCTGCATCACCAAGCAGAAGGCGGATACCCTGCGCCTGGCGGACTTCATCTTCCGTGACGAGCTTGCCAAGGCAGGGGAGGACAGGCGCCTGAACCAGTATTTCGCCGTTCTGACCGACACCCGCACCGTGGGCGTCATGGGAGACGGCCGCAGCTACGACCATGTGCTGGCCCTGCGCGCCGTGACCACCGAGGACTTCATGACCGCCGACTGGGCCCGCATCCCATACGATGTGCTGGATAAAGTCAGCGTGCGCATCGTCAACGAGGTGCCCGGCATCAACCGCATCGTCTACGACATTACCTCCAAACCCCCCGCGACGGTGGAGTGGGAATAAATATTTCTTGTTTTCTGAATCCTGAAAAGCGTTGGTAATACAGCGTTTTTCAGGATTTTTCTTTT
>CAKUIM010000024.1 GCA_934660965.1 uncultured Oscillospiraceae bacterium
TAAGGCGGACATTACAGCTCATTTATGATCGTCTTTTCCGCTGCAACATGCTATAATATATAAAAAAATCGGGGTATCTATTTTGGTCGCACAAGCCATACTTGAGAAATCCGAACTCAATCCCGATCGGGATTAAGTTCGGATTTCTTGTTTTTCCCGCGGTGGGGCTGAGCGTCAATGCCGCGGGAGCAGGAGTCGTTTGCGGTGTGATTCCGGCAGCGGCTGATGGATATTGTTTTGTGATGGCGGTTATTTCTCCTGCTGCTTCTCCTTGATTTTTTGATTCATCTTCCTTGCCTGCGCTTTGAGACAAAGGAAAATGCAGAGCCACCAAACGGCTGCGACACCTACCGCAATCAGGAGAAACATAAGCACACCGGAGCTGCTTTTCATCCAGCCTGCGAAATATGCGGTCAGAATAAAGACGGTCGTGCCGATAAGCATGTGTATCAAAGTCCTGAGCCACGATGAGATTTTTTCATTGCCGTAAATCAGCGCGGGGACGAAAAAGCCGAGAGATATAACGATGAAGCAGATTGCTGACCGCTGAAAATCTGCCCCTGTGTATCCTTCAAAGAAGCGGTCTGTCCCTCCCGCAAAAACAGGGCCGAGAAAAAGCGTAGCGACAAAAGTGAAGCACCCCATGCCGATTCCCGAATAAATCTGTTTCAGTAGTTTTTTCACCTTGAACACCTCCCTATAATCCTAAATACTGTTTGAAAGCGGGCAGATACTTCCGTGAGATGCACTCCTTGCAGCCGTTTTTCAGAACCAGAAGCATCAGTCCGCCCAATGTTGACTCAACATAGTCAAGGCAGTGCAGGTTTACAAGCGTCCCTTTGGAGATTCTCATAAAGCCTTTTCCAAGGCTTTCCTCAAACTCGTAAAGCCGCTTGCCGCCGTCATACCGCTTCGTTTTGGTATATACGGCCGTCTTTCCATTTTCCGTCCGAACCATATAGATTTCATCGGGGCGCAGCACGATGATGCGCTCGTTTTCCATCACAGAGATCACGCCGGAGTTGTTCTTTTCGAGCAGGGCCGCCGTGCGGCGGATTTCCGGGGTTATCTCGCTGGCATAGATCACGGCATACGGCTCTTTGGCTTCGGGCAGCACCTTTATTTCGACCTTCATGAGTATCACCTCGTTTCTCTTGCCCTTGCAAGCACATTATAACGGAAGCACTCGGATTTGTCTTGGATTCATCGGCAAGTGGTCAATCGGGGCGGGTAAGATGCGGTTTGCAGGAGGTAAGCTTCTGTTTTTACGCCGAAACGGCGCATAAGCATCAGGCCGGGGCAATATGCCCCGGCCCTTTTATACGCCCGGTATCCGCCGTCAAAGCTCCGGCGAGATAATATATTTCCCCTGCGCGCGCAGCTCCGGCTTTCCCAGGATATCGGGCAGCTTCTCCAGGGCGCACACTTCATGCACCATGCTGCTCACATCCAGCCGGCCGGAGTCAATCAGATCCAGCGCGCGCTGCTGGGTATACGGATTGATGTAAGACGCCCGGATGGTCAGCTCCTTCCGAAAGACGGTGAAGGGCTTGACCGCGGCGGTCTCATCCGGCCGGGTCAGTCCGAAGAGCATGACCACCGCCTTGTGCCCGGCAAGCTCAACGGCCTGCTCTACCGTGGCGGGCCGCCCCACGCACTCAATTACCGTCCCAATCCGGTCAAGGCCCCCGGCGCGCAGGGCCGCCGGCACATCCTCCACCGTCGGGTCAATGCACACATCCGCCCCAAGCCGGGCCCCCACCTGCCGTTTGCCCTCCACCGGCTCAATCAGCGCCACCCGCGCGGCGCCGGCCAGCTTGGCAAGCTGCACCATCAAAAGCCCAATCATTCCGCCGCCAATGACCACAACCTGGTTCCCAGGCCGAATTTCGCACAGGTCTATTCCGTGCAGGCAGCAGGCCGCAGGCTCCGTCATGGCCCCCTGCTCAAAGCTGGTATGCGCGCCCAGACGGTATACCTGCCGCTGATGCACCGCACAGTACTGGGCAAAACCGCCGTTTACCGTGGTTCCGTAGCCGATCATGTGCTCACAGAAGTGGGCCATGCCGGTTCGGCAGGGCGTGCAGGCGCCGCAATAGCAATTGGGATCCACACACACCCGGTCCCCGGGCCGGTATGCTGTGACACCAGCCCCCACCTGCACCACTACGCCGGAAAATTCGTGACCCAGAATGGTGGGCGGCGTCACCTCCGCCGCACCCTGATCTCCTTCAAAAATATGCACGTCCGTCCCGCATACACCGCAGGCCTTTACCTGAATCAAAACTTCTTCCGGGCCCGGCGACGGGCGCTGCCGCTGCTCAATCCGCAGGTCGTGCCGGCCGTAAAAAACCGCGCTTTTCATTCCTTTATTTCTCCTCCTTCTTTTCTTCCGCATTAGCTGCGGCTGCTGTGGCACACCAGATAGATTACCTGGCGCTTTTTGGAGATCTCTCGGAGCATGGCCAGCGCCTGGGCGGCGTGGCCGTCGTCCAGGTTGACGAAGGGGTCGTCCAAAATGAGGAAGGGCTTTTCCTGGGTGAACAGCGCATCCACCAGGGCAAGACGCATGCACAGCATCAGGCCGTCGGCGGTGCCGGCACTGAAGCAGTCCAGCTCCCGGGCCTGCCCCTTTTCATCCACGCGGATGGTCAGGTCATGATCCACCAGGGCGCGGCCGAATTCCTCGCCCAGCAGCTCCCGCACATAGGCGGAAAAGCTGCTCTCCACGCTGCCCACATAGCTGTTGGAGAGGTTGTTGCGGGCCTGCTCCAGCAGCTCCATGGTGCGGTCCAGCACGGTGCAGCTGTGCTCCGCCGCGGTGCGCAGCTCGGTCAGGCGGGCGATCTGGTCCTCCAGCTCCGGCAGCTTGTCCACTGCCCGGCGCAGGGCGTCCCGCTCCTGCCGGGCCCGGGAGAGGGCCTGTTCCAGCTCTCCAAGGCTGCGCTTGATCTCCGCCTCCCGCTGAAGAAGGGTCTCCATGGGGGGAAGCTCCAAAGGCTCCTCGCCCGCCGGCATGCCGCCGGCAAAGGCCGGGTTTTCCGCCTCGAACCGGGCCAGCCGCTCCTCCGTCTGCCGCCTCTGCTCCAGCTTCAGTTCCCGGGCGCCCACGTCCTCCAGCATGCGGCTGAGCGTCTCCTCCGTCGGCTCATCGGCAAGGCCGTAGCACCGGGCGAAGTCCACCAGGGTCTCCTGGGCCCGGGCAATCTGCCCTGTAAGCGCTTCCCGCTTTTCGCAAAGCCCCTGCGCCTGGCGCGCCGCCGCCTGATAGGCGCCGAAGGCCCGGCGCAGCTGCGCGAGGCATTCCTCATAGGGCTGGGACGCATCATACGCCCCATACCGGCGCAGGATGGCCTCGATGGTCTCCCGCTGCTGCGCCGCGCGGCGCTGGGCGCTCTCCCGGCCCTCCCGGGCCGCCTCCCACGCCGCCTGGAGCCGCGCAAGCTCCATCACGTCCGACTCCAGGGCCCTGAGCTGCTCCTGGACGCTCCTGCCGTCTGCCGGCGCGTATTTCTCAAGGGCAGCGCGCAGCCGTCCCTCCTCCTGTCCGATCTCGCCGTCCAGCCGCTCCCGCTCCCGGGAGAGCCCGTCGCGGCGTGAGCGCAGCTGCACATAGGCCTGCTCATCCAGCAGCAGCTCCACCAGCTTCTCTTCGGGGCGGGAGGGCTCGTCATAATAGCGCAGGAGAAATTCCGACACGCCCTTTTGCAGGGTGTCAAGCTCTGCAAGCTCCGCCCGGCTCATACCGCCGCCCGGTTCCGGCGTGAGCGCGCTCCGGCCCAGCAGGCGCTTTGCGTGCAGCCATACCGCGCCCACCGCGCCGGCAAGGCCGGCCACGGCCAGCACCCCGCCCAGGGCAAACCGCCCCAGGGCAAAGCACAAGATCCCCGCCGCGATGAGCACCGCCGACGCTGCCGTAAGCGCAATGGCAGGGGCTGCGCCCCCCGTTTTCTTCGCCTCCGACAGCTTCCCTGGCTCCGGGGCCGCGCCGCTTCTCTTCGCGGCCAGCTCCCCGATCCGGCGGCAGTCCGCCTGTTTGCGCCTGATCTGCTCCTCCTCCGGCACGCCGGAGGCAAAGCTGTGGGAAAGGCTCTCCCACCGGGCCTGCTCCCCTTTGGACAGCGCGCACGCCCGAAGCCCTTCCCGGCACAGCTCCGCCCGGCCCAGGGCCTGCTCGCACCGGGCAAGCTCGTCCTCGTCCAGTGCCCGACCGTCAAAGCGCCGTTCCAGAGCGGACAGCCGCTCCTCCTCCGCCTGCGTCAGGCGCAGGGCGCCGCGCTGTCCCCGCAGCTCCAAGAGCCGCCCCTCTGCCCGCCCATACTCCGCAAGCTCCTCCCGGGACGGGGCGCCGCCGGCAAAGCGGCGCAGCAGCTCATCTCTCCGGGCAAGCTCCTCCCGGCCCATCTGCGCCGCCGCCAGAGCCTCCGCCTGCGCAAGGGCGCCGCAGGCATCCTGGCACCGCCGGATGTCGTTCTCCGCCGCCGTCTCGTCGGCAAAGTGCTCCCGGCCCTCCATGGCCCTCCGGGCCGCCTCCTCCTCCCGCTCCAGGGCCGCAAGGCTCTCCCGGGCCTGTTGGGCCACGATGAGGTCCCGGCTGCACCGCTGCACCGCATCCTTTTCCGGCCAGCCCGCGGGATAGGCCTCGTCCAGGGCGCGCAGCGCGCCCTCTGCCGCTTCCAGCTCGCCTGTCAGCCCCGCGTACTCTCGCCGGAGGGCCAGCTGCGCCTGCATGGCGGAGGCCCGGGTCAGCGTCTGGCGGACCTGGGCAAGGGCCTGCTCCTGCCGCTCTTTCTCCTCGGAGAGCCGCTGCGCCTCGTCTGCGGCGGCAGCGAGAAGCGGCCGCCTGCGCTCGTCGTCGGCAAGCTCGCCTTCCAGGGCCTCGATCTGGCCCTGAAGCTCGTCGATCCGGCCGCCGCTGCCCCGGAACTTCCGGTAGACCGTGCGGGAGGCGCGCAGCCGCTCCATGGCGGTGTCGTAATTGTTGAGGTCGTCGGTGTCGTCCACAAGGTCGCCGAGCTTGGTACGGATGGACGTGGTGGCCCCCCACTCCTGCTCCTGTCCCTGGGGCAGGTACACGCTGCGCATGAAGGAGTCTGCGTCCAGCTGGAACAGCTCCTCCCCCAGGCGCTGGTCAAAGCGGCTGCTCTCGGTGCGGTGATCCAGGTCCCGCAGGGAAAAGGTGTCCCGGGCCGCCGTCCTGCCGAAGGTCCGCCTGACCCGGTAGCGCACCCCCTCAAACTCGAAATCCAGGCTGCCGCCGTAGGTGCCCCCTTGCCAGGGAAGGTATTTTTTTCGCTCGTTCCCGCTGATACTGCGCCCCGCCGTCCTGGGGAAGCCGTACAGCATGGCCTTGAGAAAGGCCGCCAGCGTGCTCTTGCCGAAGCCGTTGGGCTGGCAAATCACCGTCAGGCCGTCGGAAAACGCATAGTCAAAGTCCGAAAGCCGGCCAAAATTGTCCACATGACATTGGAGAAGCTTCATATCGTAATCTCCTCCCCGGTGAGCGCCTCAAGACCCGCCCGGATCATAGCGCGCTTGTCCTCATCATCGGCGTCGCTCGCCATTACAAGGCGGATGAATTCCCCCTTGAGGGACACGTCGTTCTCATAGTCCTGCGGCTCCAGGGCGAGCTTTGTCTCATCCTTGACCTTCACAAAGAAAAAGTCGTGCTCCGCCAGGTGGTGAAGGTATCGCTCGGCAATGCGGGCGGAGGGGTCCGCCCCGCCGGTAAGGAGGAACTCCACCATGTCCCGCTCGGAGATGCCGCGGGCCGCCTCGCGCATTTTCTGATAGACCTGGCTGTTGGTGGCAAGGCCGGTGACATCCACCTCCACACGGTGAAGCTGCCGGGACGCGAAGGGGACAAAAACCGGCTCCGCGCGCCGCGCGTCGGTATCCAGCACCACAAAGCCCTTCTCGCCGCACTCGTCAAAGCCCCGCCCCTCCAGGCAGCCGGGGTAGCAGTACACCCCGTCCCGGTCCAGGCGCTGGCAGGAATAGGTGTGGATGTGCCCCAGGGCCAGATAGTGGATGCTCCGCCCCCGCAGCGAATTAAGGTTGACGCAGTCCGCCCCGGAGGCGGAGCCGGCCTGCCCGTGGAGCATCACAATGTTCACCCGGTGGTCCTGGGCGGGCAGCTGCCCGTACACCCCGTCGGCGTTGTCCGCCGTCAGCTCCACCCCGGACACCGCCGTATCACCGTACACAAAGGTGGCCCAGCGGTCGGAAAAGCGCTTGAAATTCTCCGGGATATCCTCGCCGGCAAAGGCCCGGGTACTGTCATCATGGTTGCCGCTGACGTAGAGGTAGTCCACCTCCGGCGTGGCGCGCACCGCGTCCAGTACTCCCTCCACCGTCCGGCGGGTGACCCGCTCTCCGTCAAAGAGGTCGCCGGCGATGAGCACCAGGCGCACCCCCTCCCGGGATGCGTATTCCGTCATGCGCCGGAAGGAGCGCAGCATCTCCGCGTTGCGCGTGGCCGCCTGCTCCCGGGTCATGTGGGTCTCCATGGGGGAGTCCAGGTGCAGATCGGCGCAGTGGAGAATCTTCATATCCGGTCAGCTCCCTTCCTGAAGGTTTCAATCATTTTCCCCATTATATAACAAGCCCCCGGCGGCTGCAACGGCGAAATCCGCCGCCGGGAAAAGATTGATAATTTTTTGTCAAATTATCTTTACAACCGCCCACCCCATCGGGTATAATCAGGGCAGAAAAATAAGCGGGCCCGCGCCCGCCTGACGGAGGCTATCAAGATGACCATTTCCGACCAGATCCGATTTGTGGGCGTCAATGACCACGAAATCGACCTTTTTGAGGGGCAGTACCGCGTCCCCAACGGCATGAGCTACAATTCCTATGTGATTCTGGACGAGCAGATTGCCGTCATGGACAGCGTGGACGCCCGTTTCGGCGGGCAGTGGCTTGAAAATATCGCGGGGGCCCTTGCCGGGCGCACGCCGGACTACCTGGTGGTGCAGCATATGGAGCCCGACCACTCGGCCAACGTGGCCGCCTTTGTTGACGCCTATCCTCAGGCAAAAATCGTGGCCACCGCCAAGGCCTTTGCCATGATGAAGCAGTTTTTTGGCACCGACTTCCCCGAGCGCCAGGTGGTGGCCGCCGAGGGGAGCACCCTGGCCCTGGGGCAGCACACCCTGCACTTCGTCCTGGCCCCCATGGTCCACTGGCCCGAGGTGATGGTCAGCTATGAGAGCAGCGAAAAGGTGCTCTTCAGCGCCGACGCCTTCGGCAAGTTCGGCGCCCTGGACGCCCCGGAGGACGACTGGGCCTGCGAGGCCCGGCGGTACTACTTCGGCATCGTGGGCAAGTACGGCATCCCCGTCCAGGCCCTGCTGCGCAAGGCCGGGGCGCTGGACATCCAGACCATCTGCCCCCTTCACGGCCCCGTCCTCACCGGCGACCTCACCCCCTACCTCTCCCTCTACCAGACCTGGTCCTCCTACCAGGCGGAGAGCCAGGGCGTGGCGGTGTTCTACGCCGGCGCCTACGGCCACACCCGCGCCGCCGCGCTGCTTCTGGCCGACGAGCTGCGAGCCCGGGGGTGCGAGGCGGTCACTGTGACCGACCTTGCCCGCTGCGACATGGCCGAGGCGGTGGAGGACGCCTTCCGCTACGACCGCCTGGCCCTTGCCAGCATCACCTACAACGGCGATGTCTTCCCCTTCATGCGGGAATTCCTCCATGAGCTCTCGGAGCGCGCCTTCCAGAACCGCGCCGTCGGCCTTATGGAGAACGGCTCCTGGGCCCCCGCCGCCGCAAAGCAGATGCGCGCGCTGCTCGCCCCCTGCAAGAACCTCACCTTCGCCCCCACCACCGTCACCGTCCGCTCCGCCCCGGACGACGCCGCCCGCGCCCAGATCAAGGCCCTGGCCGCCGAGCTGTGGCCCTGAAGCCCACCCCGCCGCGCGGCATTGTGCCGCGGCCTGATAAGACAACACCTACATGAAAAACCGGCCGTCGGAACATTCCGGCGGCCGGTTTTTTATTTCTGCTTCAGATGGCTTACTTCGCCGCCCCGGCCGGCGTTTTCTTCGCCGCGGCCAGCTTTGCAAGCTCTTCCTCCTCCAGCTCCCGGTAGGCCACCTTACCCACCAGGGTCTTGGGAAGCTCGGTGCGGAACTCAATATCGTAGGGCAGGGCGTATTTGGCGATGTGCTTGCGGGCGTAAGCCATGAGGGCGTCCTTGGTGTCCTGCCCGGCGGACACGCCGCTCTTGAGGGTGATAAACGCCTTCACCTTCTGCATCTTCAGCTCGTCGGGCACGCCGATGACGCAGCTCATCTGCACCAGCTCGTGGGCGTCGAAGATATTCTCCAGCTGGGAGGGGTAGACATTGTAGCCGCTGGTGACAATCATGCGCTTGATGCGCTGCTTGAAATAGACAAAGCCGTTCTCGTCCATCACGCCCAGGTCGCCGGTGTGGACCCAGGTCATGCCGTCTGCGTGGGTCTGGAGCACCTGGGCGGTCTCGTCTGGGTGGTTGAGGTAGCCCAGCATCACCGTGGGGCCGGCAAGGCAGATCTCGCCCTCCTGGCCGTAGGGCACCTCCTCCTGGGTGCCGGGGGCGACAATCTTATAGTAGGTGTCGGGGAAGGGCACGCCGATGGAGCCCTCCTTGGCCATGTGGTAGGGGGTCAGGCAGGAGGCGGTGACGCACTCGGTCAGGCCGTAGCCCTCCCGCACCTGCACCACGCAGTGGTGGTCGAAGAGAAACTTGTCAAAGCGCTTTTTCAGCTCTACCGACAGGCAGTCGCCGCCGGAGTAAACGCCCTTCAGGCAGCTCAAGTCGGCGTTTTTCATCTTGGGCAGGCGCAGCAGTGCCTCGTACAGGGTGGGCACGCCGGCGATGAGGTTGCAGCGGTACTTGAGCATGAGCTTTGCGTAGCTCTCGGCGGTAAACCGGGGCACCAGGATGCAGCAGCCGCCGTTGATGAGCATGGTGTGGATGGACACGCCCAGGCCGAAGCCGTGGAACATGGGCATCACCGCCAGCATCTTGTCGCCGGGGCGGAACATGGGGTTGGTGGCCACCACCTGGGCACCCAGGGCATTGAAGTTCCGGCTGGAGAGCTGGATGCCCTTCATCACGCCGGTGGTGCCGCCGGAGTAGAGGATGACCGCCGGGTCGTTCTCGTCCACCGACGCCTTGTACCTCCAGCGATAGCTGCGGCCCCGGCGCATGAACTCGTTCCAGCGCAGGATGGGCGCGTCCTTGGGGATCTTCTGGAGCTTGCGCCCCTCGGTAAGCATATAGCCCGCCAGGATGGGCTTGGAGAGGGCGTCCCGGATGGAGGCGATGACGACATTGTCCAGATTCACCCGCTGGCGGATGGCCTCGAACTTATGGTAGAACTGGTCGAGGGTGATGGCGGAGACCGAACCGGACTCCTTGATGAAAAACTCGATCTCGCCCTCGCTGGACAGGGGGTGGATCATGTTGGCCACCGCGCCCACAAGATTGATGGCGTAAAAAACCGTCACCGCCTGGGGGCAGTTGGGCAGGGCCACGGTGATTTTGTCCCCGGGCCGGATACCCATGGATTTGAGGGCCCGGGCGCAGACGTTGATCTCCTCCACCATCTCCTTATAGGTGGTCCTTTTGCCCATGAACACATAGGCGGTGCTGTCGGGGAAGCGCCGGGCGCAGCGCTCCACCGCCTCGTAGAGCGAGCAGCTCTGGTAGTCGAGATGGGCGGGCACCTCCCCATAGGAGGAAAGCCAGGGGGCCTTCACTGCGGTTTCAGCACACATAGTCAAGTTCCTCCTTCAGCGGTCGGTCCAGCAGGGCCGGGTTTGAGAGCATGTACTGCACGATCTTCCAGGAGCGGCCGAAATAGAAGCCGTCCGCGATGCGCTCATCCAGGGTGACGCCCACGTCCACGATGTCCCGCACCTGGCAGGTGCCATCGGGCTGGATGACGTTTTCCTTGTGGATGGTGCCGATGGTGACCATAATGGAGTTGGTGCCATAGTTGTTCAGGTGGTGATATACCGCCGGGCACTGAATAGAGCCGAGATTGCTCAGAAATACGGTGGCGTAGTTGGGATCCTCATCGGTGAGGGCCCGGGGCATGTGGCCGAAAAAGTCCAGGGTGCGGAAGATCCACATCAGGAACATCATGATGGGCCGGGGCAGCTTTTTCATAATGCCCAGGGCGCCGTCCAGACCAAACTCCTTCTGGCCGCGCACGGTGTGCACCTTGCCCACCACCTTGTGGGTAACGGCGGTCAGGTCCCAGTCCTCGTCGGCGGCGGTCACCATCAGGGTCTCCTGGCTGTAATCCTCAAAGCGCCGCTTGACCACAAAGCCCAGGGTGATCTTGTGGCGCTGATAGTACCGCCGGCCGGAAACATAGCGGTTGAGGGCGGGCCGGCACCGGATGGTCTTGGCAATGGCCATGATAAAGCAGTGGAACAGGGTGGCCCGGTATTCCTCCTCCCCCTCGTTCTTCTGCGCGATGTAGGCCAGGGCATCGGTCACGTCCATCTTGGCGTTGAGATATGCCTCGGAATCGGTACGCTTGGGCATCAGGTGGGGGAGAATCGCATGCATGCTGTCGATCTCCCGGAGCCAGCGCGCGTCCCTGCGGTCGCCCCGGCGCCGTTTATATGTCTCCATGAAAGCTTCCTCTTCTCTCTTTTTTGGTCGGCAGCAGCACGGAGTTCCCCTCCGCAGTGCATGGCCATACATAGTAATTATATCACAGCATTGCAGAAAAAGCGAGCCCTTTTCCCGCCAGGCGGCCATTTCCTCCGAAAACAGGCCCGGGCTTTACGGGGCCGGGCCAACATGATATAATCAGGAAAACGCCCGGCCCGCCCGCTCTGCAAGGGGGCAGAGGGCCGCCGGAGCAGTCATTCTCCCTTCTTTAGGAGGCATCCGCCATGGTCTCACAGGAAATGAAGCGTCTTGGCACCGCCCGCTCGGTAATCCGGGAGCTTTTTGAATACGGCAACGCCCGCGCCGCCCAGGTAGGCCGGGAGCATGTGTTCGACTTCTCCCTGGGCAACCCCTCCGTCCCCGCACCGCCCCAGGTGCGTGAAGCCGCGCAGGCGCTGCTCGCGGAGGACCCCGCTGTCCTCCACGGCTACACCAGCGCCCCGGGTGACGGCACGGCCCGCGGCATGCTCGCCGCCGACCTCAACCGCCGCTTTGCCGCCGGCGCCCGGGCGGAGGACCTCTATCTCACCGCCGGCGCCGCGGCGGCGCTGTGCTGTGTGTTCCGGGGCCTTGCCTGCCCGGGGGACGAGTTTGTCACCGTCGCCCCCTATTTCCCGGAGTACAAGGTCTTTATCGAGAGCGCCGGGGCTGTGATGAAAACCGCCCTGCCCCACCCCGGCACCCTCCAGCTGGACGCGGCGGGCCTTGCCGCCGTCGTCGGCCCCAACACCAAGGCAGTGGTCATCAACTCCCCCAACAACCCCTCCGGAGTGGTCTACACCCGGGAGAGCCTGGAGCGCGCCGCGGCGCTGCTCACGGAAAAGGCCCGGCAGTACGGCCACCCCATCTATCTCATCTCCGACGAGCCCTACCGGGAGATCGTCTTCGCCGGCCGGGAGGTGCCCTGGGTGCCCCACGTCTACCCCGACACCATCGTGTGCTACTCCTTCTCCAAGTCCCTGTCCCTGCCCGGTGAGCGCATCGGCTATGTGTACGTCCCCGCCGCCGCGGCGGACCATGACGATGTGTATGCCGCCGTTTCCGGCGCGGGCCGTGCCTTGGGCTATGTGTGCGCCCCCAGCCTCTTCCAGCGGGTGGCCGCCCGGTGCTGCTCCCTCACCGCCGACCTCTCGGTCTACGAGGACAACGCCCGCCTGCTGACAGACGAGCTTGGGGCCATGGGCTACCGCTATATCCCGCCGGAGGGGGCCTTCTACCTCTTCCTGGCCGCCCCCGACGGCGACGACCTGGCCTTCAGCCGCCGGGCCCGGGAGCGGGACATTCTGCTTGTCCCCGGCTCGGGCTTCGGCATGCCGGGCTATGTGCGCCTGGCCTTCTGCGTCCAGCCGGAGATGATCCGCCGCTCTCTGCCCGCCTTCCGGGCCCTGATGGACTCCTACCGGGCCTGAAGCCGCCCCAGCCGCCCCACATCTTCTGTTCAGGAGGTATCGCCATGTCCGCACAACGAGCCTGTGCCCTGCTCTCCATCCTGCTGGAGCGCCGCCGGTGCACTGCCGCGGCCCTCGCCCGGGCGCTGGGCGTCTCCCCCACCACGGTGTACCGGGATGTGGAGGCCCTCTCCGCCGCCGGGGTGCCCGTCTCCACCCTGCCGGGCAAGGGGGGCGGCGTATTCCTCACCGGCGGCGGCGTGCTGGACGACCCGGCCTTCACCCCCGCCCACCTTCAGCGGCTGCTTGCCGCCGCGGGCCCCGGCGAGGGCGGGGACGCCGGACCTGACGGGGCGGACGATGCCGTTCTCGCCCGGCTGGGCACCCTGTTCCGCCGGGAGGAGGACTGGCTGCAGGTAGAGCTGCCCCGGCTGGGCGGCCGAAGCGAGGGAGAGCTGTTTGACGCCCTGCGCACCGCCGCGGCCCGGCGCCTGGCGGTGGAGCTGACCTGTACCGACGGCGCGGATGCCCTGCCGCTGCGGCTTGTATATCCCCTGCGGCTTCTCTTCCGGGAGGGGGCATGGCTGCTCCAGGCCTTTGCGCCCGATGAGGAAAAATTTCTCCTGCTGCCCCTGTGCCGCGTGACGGCGGCAGCCGTCACAGCTGAGCACCTTCGCCGGCAGCTCACCCCGCCGGAGCTTCCCGCTCCCGGGGAGATCCCGCCTCTGTTCCGCATGGACTGCACCCTGCGCTTCTCCCCCGCCGCGGCCCAGCGCGCCCTGGAGCTGTTCGACCCGGCCTGCGCCGAGGTGCAGGCAGACGGCGGCGTGCTCGTCCAGGCCGTCTTGCAGGACGGAGAGCGGCTGCACCGCTGCCTTCTGTCCTTCGGCGGCGGGGTGGAGGTCCTCGCCCCGGCCGCGCTGCGCCGGCGCATGGCATGCCTTGCCCGGGAGCTTGCCGGGCTCTACCCCGAGGGCGGCGCCTGAAAGCCGCCCATCCTTCCCCCACAAGCAAAAGGCTCCGCCCCGGCAGACCGGGACGGAGCTTTTCTTTCTGCGGGACGCGGGACGCCCCCGGCCAAAGCCGGGACGGCCCGGGACGGCTTTGGGACGGCCTTGGGACGGAAACCGGCCCTTACTTACACCAGGCCGAAGCCGCCGTCGCCCACGATGAACTGGCCGGTGATGTAGCCGCTGGCCGGGCTGGAGAGGTAGATGAGGGTGGAGTTGAGCTCATCCTCCTCGCCGGCGCGGTTCATGGGGCTGCGCTTGTAGACAAACTCGTGCATGAAGCGCTCGTCGGCGTAGATCTGCTCGGTCATGTCGGTCTTCATCCAGCACGGGCCGATGGCGTTGGCGGTGATGTTGTACTTGCCGTAGGTGGCGGCGATGGAGTTGGTCAGGCCGTTGAGGCCGGCCTTGGAGGCGTTGTACGCCGGTCGGGAGGCCCGCTCGGACTTGATCATCATCCAGGCGTTGATGGAGGAGATGTTCACGATGCGGCCGTAGCGGCGCTCCATCATGCCGGGCAGGACGTACTTGCACATGAGCATGGTGCCGGTGAGGTTGGTGTTCATCACCTGGTTCCACTCCTCCAGCTCCATGCTGTGGACACAGCCCCACTTGGCGATGCCGGCGTTGTTGCACAGGATGTCGACCTTGCCGAACTCGGCCAGGACCTTCTCCACGGCGTTTTTGATGCTCTCCTCGCTGGTCACGTCACAGGCTACCACAAGGGCCCGGCGGCCGTAGGCGCGGACCTCTTCCGCCACCTTCTGGAGCTTGGCCTCGTTGCGGGCGAGCAATGCCACGTCGGCACCGTACTCGGCATAGGCCTTGGCAAAGGTGGCGCCCAGGCCCTGGGACGCGCCGGTGACCACCGCCACCTGGCCGCTGAGATCAAACATGCTGCGCTTTTCCATTTTACAAAACTCCCTTTCTGTATCGTTCGACGTTTCGCTGCTTTTTGTTCCGGTTCAGCCGGCGGTCTTTGCCGCCTGGCGCTTGGCGTGGAAGCGGACCACCAGGATCACCCCGGTGTTCACAATAAGGTTGCCCAGCAGCATCCCCAGCAGATGCCCGGGGAGGTTGGCGTAGACCGCCTTGGCGCTGATGAGGGCCACGGTAAAGAACGCCAGGGCGATGTTGTTGCAGAAGTACGGGCACACCGGGTGGAGAAACAGCGTAAGGAAGAGCACCGCGATCACCGGGATAAGGGTGGCCGGCATCTCCGGCAGCCCCGCGCCGGTGAGGGCCAGCTTCACCTTCACAAGGCCCGCCGCGCACACAAGGCCCAGGGCCCCGCCGCAGATGCTCTGGAGATAGCGCTCCTTCATGTTGGGATTTTCCATAATGAAGAACAGCACGTTTGCCAGGAAAATCGTCCAGGACGCGATGCCTATGCTTGCCAGCGCCCCGTGGAGCAGCTGCGCCGCCACGTTGCACAGGGCGATCCACAAAAAAATCAGCCCCCGCCCTTTCATGGTCTCGGCGTCGGGCTTACAAAACCACTTCATTGATATCCTCCGTCTCTCTTTGATTTATCTCTATTATCATAAAGCACGGAGGGGACAATTGCAATACTTTTTTCTCCAATTCTTTTTTGATCAATATTTTTTGTAAAAAGAAGCGCAAAGTTTTCCAATTTTTCCACACGAAGGAACGTGCGCGCGCCCCGCCGGGGCGCGCGCACGTTCCTTCACTTCATCAGCAGGTACAGTACCGCCTTTTGGGCGTGGAGGCGGTTTTCCGCCTCTTCAAAAATCTCGTCGGCGTGGGCCTCGAACACCCCGGCGCTGATCTCCTCCCCCCGGTGGGCGGGCAGGCAGTGCTGCACCATGCACCCGGGATGGGCCAGGGCCATGAGGGCCTCGTCCACGCAGTAGCCGGCAAAGGCCTTCTCCCGGACGGCCTTCTCCTCCTCCTGCCCCATGGACGCCCACACGTCGGTGACCACCACGTCGGCGTCCTTCACGGCGTCGGCGGGGGCGCGGCACAGCTCAAACCTGGCGTCCGTCACAGTCTTGGCGAAGGCCAGCACCTCGCCGTCGGGGTCGTACCCCTCCGGGCAGGCCACGGACACGTCCATGCCGCACTTCAACCCGCCCACGATGAGGGAGTTTGCCATGTTGTTGCCGTCCCCGATGAAGGCGAGCTTAAGACCCTCCAGCCGGGTCTGCTTCTCCCGCACGGTCATCAGGTCGGCCAGCACCTGGCAGGGGTGGCAGAAGTCCGTCAGGCCGTTGATGACGGGGATGGAGGCGTACCTGGCAAGGTCCTCCACCTCCTTCTGGGCGAAGGTGCGGATCATGATGCCGTCGCAGTAACGGGAGAGCACCCGGGCGGTGTCCTCCACCGGCTCGCCCCGGCCAATCTGGCTGTCCTTGCCGGAGAGGAACAGGGCGTGGCCCCCCAGCTGGTACATGCCCACCTCGAAGGACACCCGGGTGCGGGTGGAGTTCTTCTCAAAGATCATGGCCAGGGTCTTGCCCTTGAGGTAGTCGTGGGCGATGCCGTGCTTCTGGCTGTACTTCATCTGATCCGCCGTGTCCAGAATCTCGGTGATGTCCGCCCGGGACAAATCCAGCAGCTTCAAAAGGTCCTTTTTCATGTCGCGCCTCTCCTTTTATACTTCGCTCAGGGCCGCCCGGAAAATGGCAAGTCCCTTGTCCATCTCTTCCCGGGTGATGGTCAGCGGCGGCAGGAACCGCAGCCCCGCCCCCGCGGTGAGGGACAGCAGCCCTGCGGCGTTGAGGCGGGCGCACAAAGCCTTGTTGGAGTACCCGTCCGCCACTGCGACGCCGATCATCAGCCCCATGCCCCGGGTTTTGCCAAGGCAGGGCAGGTTCATGGCCTCGATTCTCTCCCGGATGTAAGTGCCCTTGGCCTTCACAGCGGCAATGGCCTCGTCGTCGAGAATGTCCAGCACGGCGCAGCCTGCGGCGGCGCACACGGGGTTGCCGCCGAAGGTGGTGGCGTGCTGCCCCGGCCCCAGGACGCCCCGGCACTTCTCATTGACCAGGAAGCCGCCCATGGGCAGGCCGCCGGCGACCCCCTTGGCGAAGGAGCAGGCATCGGGCTGCACCCCGTACTGCTGGAAGCAGAAGAGGGAGCCGGTGCGGCCAATGCCGGTCTGCACCTCGTCCACCAGCAGCAGCCAGTCCCGCTCCCGGCAGAGCCTGGCAAGGCCGGAGACAAACTCCGGCTCCATGGGCAGCACGCCCCCCTCCCCCTGCACCAGCTCCAGCAATACGGCGCACACGTCGTGGCCCGCCGCCTCCTGGACGCTTGCAAGCTCGGGGTCGGCGTGGCGGAAGCCCTCGGTAAAGGGGAAGAAGTACTGGTGGAACACGTCCTGCCCGGTGGCGGCCAGGGTGGTGATGGTGCGGCCGTGGAAGGAGTGGTTGAGGGTGATGACCGTCCCCCGGCCCTCGCCGTACTTGTCGTAGGAATACTTCCGGGCCAGTTTGATGATGCCCTCGTTTGCCTCGGCACCGGAGTTGCCGAAGAAGGCCGCCGCCATGCCCGAGCGCGTGCACAGCTTCTCGGCCAGCTGTACATAGGGCTGGGTGTAGAAGAGGTTGGAGATGTGCCCGAGCTTGGCCGCCTGCCCGGTGACGGCGGCAATCCACTTGGGGTGGGCGGTGCCCACGCTGTTCACCCCGATGCCGGAGGTAAAGTCGATGTACTCCCTGCCGGCAAGGTCGTACAGGGTGGCCCCATGGCCGTGATCGATGGCGATGGGATTGCGGCCGTAGGTCTGGATGACATACTGCCCGTCCAGCGCCTTGAGCTCTTCAAAGGTCACGGATATTCCTCCTTCTGCGCGTTAGAGAATCATGGTGCCCACGCCCTCGTCGGAGAGAAGCTCGATGAGGATGGAGTGGGGGATGCGGCCGTCGAGAATGATGGTGGAGTGGACGCCGGAGCGCACCGCCTCCACCGAGCAGTCGATCTTGGGGATCATGCCGCCGCGGATGACGCCGTCCTTGATAAGGCCCGGAATTTCGGACACCCGCACCTGCTGGATGAGGGTGGTCTCGTCCCGGGCGTCGCGCAGCAGCCCGCGCACGTCGGTGAGCAGGATGAGCTTTTCGGCGCGGAGGGCCACGGCGAGCTTGGCCGCGGCGGTGTCGGCGTTGATGTTGTAGGCGGTGTCGGCGTCGGTGCCCTGGGCCACGGTGGACACCACGGGGATATACCCCTTCTCCAGGCAGTCCATCACCGGCTGGGGGTTCACCCCGGTGACCTCGCCCACAAGGCCGTAGCGCTCGCCCAGACATACGGCCTGGAGCAGGGCGCCGTCCATGCCGCACAGGCCGATGGCCCGGCCGCCCCGGCGGTTGATGAGGGCCACCAGGTCCTTGTTGACCTTGCCGCACAGCACCTGCTGGACGATGTCCATGGTCTCCCCATCGGTGTAGCGAAGGCCGTCCACAAAGCGGGACTCCTTGCCGATTTTGCGCAGCATCTCGTTGATCTCCGGCCCGCCGCCGTGGACCACCACCACCCGCACGCCCACCAGGGAGAGCAGCACGATGTCGGAAATGACGGCCCGGCGCAGCTCCTCCGAGACCATGGCGTTGCCGCCGTATTTGACCACGATGGTCTTGCCGCTGTACTTCTGAATGTAGGGCAGGGCCTCGGCCAGCACCTGGGCCCGGCCGGCGAGGAAATCGGCCATGGAACACACCTTCTTATGTGATAAAAATTGACGCGGGGACGCGGCGCACTGTCTCACAGCGTTCACGCCCGCAGGCGTGAAGGAAATGAAATCAATTTTTCGCCATGACATGCGCATGGCGAAAAATACTTCTCGGCCCGCAAACGTGCGGGCAAAGCGAGTGCGCTGCGGCACGGCGCAGACAGAATGCTCCGCCCGCAGAGAAAATCCCGTCAGACGAGAAATGAGGTTCTGCCTCTGACCCGCCGGAAAAATTTCGTCAGACAAGGCGGCACGGCGCAGACAGCATGTACCCGCTCGCAGAGAAAATCCCGTCAGACGAGGAACATTCTTAAATCCTGTCAGACAAGGCGGCGCGGCGCAGACAGAATACTCCGCTCGCAGAGAAAATCCCGTCAGACGAGGAATGAGGTTCTGGCGGTGAGGGAGCATATCGGGTATATGTGACCGAGCCGCCACGGTTCTCATGACGAAGTATCACGGGATTTTATCAAGAGCGGTAATCGCCGTTGATCTTCACGTAGTCGTAAGTTAAGTCACACCCCCAGCACGTCGCCTCATTGCCGCCCTCATTGAGGTTGACGGAGATGACAACTTCATTTTGGGTGAGAATCTTTTTGGCGAGATCCTCATCAAAAGCGAGGCCGGTGCCCTTTTGGCACACGAGGATGTCGCCCTGGGATGAGGAAAACGTGATGTCCACGTATTCGGGGCGGAAGGGGGCTTTGGAGTAGCCCATGGCGCACAGGACGCGGCCCCAGTTGGCGTCGGCACCGAACATGGCGGCTTTGACGAGGGAGGATCCCACCACGGCCTTGGCAAGGCGCTCGGCCACCTCTTCACTGCGGGCGCCGGAGACGGTACAGGTGACCAGGCGGGAGGCGCCCTCGCCGTCGGAGGCAATGGCCCGGGCCATCTCCCGGCAGACGCAGGCAAGGGCGGCAAGGAAGGTCTCGTAGTCCTCGTCCTTCCACTCGATGAGGGGGTTTTCCGCCATGCCGTTTGCCAGCACCACGCACATGTCATTGGTGGAGGTGTCGCCGTCCACCGTCACCCGGTTGAAAGTGCGGGGCACCACCTGATGGAGGGCCTCCTGGAGCAGCTCGTGGGTGATGGCGCAGTCGGTGGTGATGAAGCAGAGCATGGTACCCATGTTGGGGTGGATCATGCCGGAGCCCTTGGCGATGGCCCCGATGGCGCAGGGCCTGCCGCCCACGGTGAAGGTGACGGCGATCTCCTTCTTGACGGTATCGGTGGTCATGATGGCCCCAGCCGCCGCGTCGGAGCCGTCGTAGCTCAGGGCCGCCGCCAGGGGGGCTATCCCCTGCTCGATGGCGGCGATATTCAGCGTCTGGCCGATGACGCCGGTGGAGGCCACCGCGAAGTCCTCCGCCTTCAGGCCCGTGGCCCGGGCGGCCAGATCGCACATGCGCTGGGCGTTTTCGTGGCTCTGGGGGGCGCAGGCGTTGGCGTTGCCGCTGTTGGCCACAATGCCGCGGCACACGCCGTCCTCCAGGTGGTCCATGGTGACATACAGCGGGGCGGCCTTCACCCGGTTGAGGGTATAGACCGCCGCAGCAGCGCACTCACAGTCGGAGAGGATCATGGCAAGATCCCGCTTGCCGTTGGCGCTGCTGGGGGCCACGGTCTGGGGGATGCCGGAATGCCGGCCCTTCAGGCCGCAGAAAATGCCGGAGGCCCGGAACCCCTTGGGGGCGCACACTCCGCCGGAAATCGTATTCATCGCTTCAACACTCCTTTATGCTGCAGATGGGTCAGAGAACAAGTCCCGCGGTCTCGTCAAACCCAAGCATTAAGTTCATATTCTGCACGGCGGCGCCGGAGGCGCCCTTGCCCAGATTGTCAAAGAGGGCGGTTATCGTGGTGCGCTCGCCGCTGCCGCACACCACAAGGCGCAGGCTGTCCCGCCCGGCCAGGGCGTTGGCGGCAAGCTGCCCGGGGTGCTCCCCGAAGGGGAGGACCTGCACCACCGCCTGGCCCTCGTAATAGGAGGCGAGCATCTCCGCGATATCCCGGGCGGCGGGGGTGCCGCGAAGCAGGCGGTTGTGGAGCGGCAGCACCGTCTCCATGCCCTTATAGTAGTCGTCCACCACCGGGCAGAACACCGGCGCAAAGGCAAGGCCGGCGTAGCGCTGCATCTCGGGCAGGTGCTTGTGGGCAAGGTCCAAGCCATAGGTGCGGGGGCTATAGAGGTCGGGGGTCTTGTCCTGCTCGTACCGGGCGATCATCTTTTTCCCGCCGCCGGAGTAGCCGGTGAGGGAGTAGCAGGTCACGGGGTAGTCCTTCGGCAGCACGCCCAGGGCGGAGAGGGGGGCCGCCGCGGCGAGAAAGCCGGTGGCGTGGCAGCCGGGGTTTGCCACCAGCGCGGCAGTTTTGATGCGCTGGCGCTGCCCGGCCAGAAGCTCCGGGAAGCCGTACACCCAGCCGGGCGCGGTGCGGTGGGCGGTGGAGGCGTCGATGACCCTCGCCCCCGCCTCCTGGGCCATGGCGGCCGCCTCTGCGGCGGCGTCGTCGGGCAGGCACAGAAACACAAGGTCGGCCTTCTCCATGAGCGCCCGGCGCGCGGCGGCGTCCTTGCGCCTGTCCTCGTCGATGAGCAGCAGCTCGATGTCGTCCCGGGCGGACAGGCGGTCGTAAATCTGGAGGCCGGTGGTGCCCTCCTTGCCGTCTATGAATACCCGGGGCTTCATGCCTGGCCCTCCGGCGCGGCGTAGGCGGCCAGGAAGGTCTCCATGGCGTCGATCTGCTTCCGGACGCTCTCCGCGGCCGGGCCGCCGCAGACCTTGCGGCCGTTGACGCAGGTCTTGAGCTGGAGGGCGTCGTACACGTCCTCGTCAAAGAGGGCGGAGATGGAGCGGAAATCCTTGAGAGGCAGGGTGTCCAGCGTCTCGCCGCAGCGGATGCACATATTCACCAGCCGCCCCACGATCATGTAGGCCTCCCGGAAGGGCAGGCCCTTCTTCACCAGGTAGTCGGCGCAGTCGGTGGCGTTGATGAAGCCGCCGGAGGCCGCCTTGAGCATGTTTTTCTCCTTGAGGTTGAGGGTGTCGAGCATGGCGGTGAACACCGGCACGCACAGCTCCACGGTGTCAATGGCGTCAAACACCGGCTCCTTGTCCTCCTGCATGTCCTTGTTGTAGGCAAGGGGCAGGCCCTTCATCACGGTGAGCAGGGTGATAAGGGAGCCGTACACCCGCCCGGTCTTGCCCCGGACCAGCTCGGCAACGTCCGGATTCTTCTTCTGGGGCATGATGGACGAGCCGGTGGAGTAGGCGTCGTCCAGCTCCACATACTTAAACTCCCAGGAGCACCAGAGGATGATCTCCTCGGAGAACCGGGACAGGTGCATCATCAGAATGGACAGGGCGGAGAGCAGCTCGATGGCGTAATCCCGGTCGGACACGGCGTCCATGGAGTTGTCCATCGGCTTTGCAAAGCCCAGGGCCGCCGCGGTGGCAAACCGGTCCACCGGATAGGTGGACGCCGCCAGGGCCCCCGCCCCCAGGGGGCACTCGTCCAGCCGGGCCAGGCAGTCCTCCAGGCGGGTGATGTCCCGCCGGAACATGTTGGCGTAGGCCATCATATAGTGGCCGAAGGTGGTGGGCTGGGCCCGCTGAAGGTGGGTGTAGCCGGGCATGACGGTATCGAGGTTGGCCTTGGCCTTCTTCACCAGCACTCGCTCCAGCTCCACCACCTGGCCGACGATGACGGGGATCTCTTCCTTCACATACAGCCGGAAGTCGGTGGCCACCTGGTCGTTGCGGCTGCGGGCAGTGTGCAGGCGCTTGCCGGTGGCGCCGATGCGCTCGGTGAGCAGCGCCTCGATGTTCATGTGGATGTCCTCGTTGTCCGGGGAGAACTCCACCTTGCCGTCCTCGATGTCCACCAGGATGGCCTGGAGGCCCTCGATGATCTTCTCCGCCTCACTCTCCTCGATGATGCCCTGCCTGCCCAGCATGGCAGCGTGGGCGATGGAGCCGGTGATGTCCTGCCTGTAAAGCCGGGCGTCGAAGCCGATGGAGGAGTTGAAGTCGTTGACCAGCGTGTCCGTTTCCTTCTGGAAGCGCCCTGCCCAAAGTTTCATAAAAGCACAGCCTTTCGTTGTTTTGCCGATTTTCGCCTGTACGCCGCACCCGCGGCGAATAAAGGGGGAAGGATTCCCCCTTAGAATCAAAGTTTTTTCTGCTCCCGCAGCGCCTGCACCCCATCGGTCAGGCCCGATGGGGACCCCATGATTTTGATGCGCGGGCGAAATGAATTCGCCCTTGCGCCAAGGTTTTCGCGATGCGAAAACGCTTGTACGCCGCACCCGCGGCGAGAGGCGTTCGCAGTTATAATTTCCCCTGCTCCCGCAGCGCCTGCACCTTGTCGGGAAGGCCCCACAAATTGATAAAGCCCGCGGCGTCGTTCTGATTATAATCGCTCTCTTCAAAGGTGACCAGGTTCTCGGAGTAGAGGGTCTCCGGCGAGGTGACGCCGGCGGTGATGATGTTGCCCTTGTAGAGCTTGAGCCTGACGGTGCCGGTGACGTGCTTCTGGGTGTCCACCGCGAAGGCCTGGAGGGCCTCCCGCAGGGGGGTGAACCACTTGCCGTTGTAGACAAGGTCGGCAAAGTCCACCGCCAGCTTCTGCTTCATGTGCTTGGTGTCCTTGTCGATGGTGATCATCTCCAGCACCTCGTGGGCCCGGTAGAGGATGGTGCCGCCGGGGGTCTCGTACACGCCCCGGTCCTTCATGCCCACCAGCCGGTTCTCCACGATGTCCAGAAGGCCGATGCCGTTCTCGCCGCCCAGGACGTTGAGCCTGCGGATGATGTCGGACGCCTTCATCTTCTCGCCGTTGACCGCCACCGGCCAGCCCTTCTCAAAGTCCAGCGTCACATAGGTGGGCGAATCCGGGGCCTGGGCCGGGGAGACGCTCATCTCCAGAAAGCCGGGCTTATCGTACTTGGGCTCGCTGGCCGGGTCCTCCAGATCCAGGCCCTCGTGGGACAGGTGCCAGAGGTTCTTATCCTTGGAGTAGTTGGTCTCCCGGGAGATTTTCAGGGGCACGTTGTGGGCCTCGGCATAGTCGATCTCCTCTTCCCGGCCCTTGATGTCCCACTCCCGCCAGGGGGCGATGATCTTCATCTCGGGGGCAAAGCGCTTGATGGCCAGCTCGAACCGCACCTGGTCGTTGCCCTTGCCGGTGCAGCCGTGGGCGATGGCGTCCGCCCCCTCGGCCTTGGCGATCTCCACCAGGCGCTTGGCGATGATGGGCCGGGCAAAGGCGGTGCCCAGCAGATAGTCCTCGTACTTGGCGCCCATCATCATGGATGGGACGATGACGTCGTCCACCATCTCGTCCACCAGATCCTCTATGTAGAGCTTGGCCGCGCCGGTCTTGATGGCCTTTTCCTCCAGGCCGTCCAGCTCGTCCCCCTGCCCCACGTCGGCAGAGACGGCGATGATCTCGGGATTGTTGTAGTTTTCCTTGAGCCAGGGAATGATGATCGAGGTGTCCAGCCCGCCGGAGTAGGCGAGCACTACTTTTTTAATATCAGACATGGCGAAATACCTCCAAGCGTTGATGTACCCACAGTATACGGCGCTCCGCCGGATATTTCAACCGCACTTTTGAATAAACATTCGCCATTTTCCCCGTTATCCCGGTGTAACTTTCACAATATATACATATTATACACGCAATCGTGCATAAAAGCCCTCCGGGCCGCAGTATGCGGCCCGGAGGGCTTTTGTCAGATCAGCTCCCGGCTGCGGCGGCGGGAGCGCAGTACCAGCCGCTCGTCCTCCACGGCAAGGCACAGGGTGTCCCCCCGGTGGAGCTGCTCGGAGAGCAGCAGCTGGGCCGCCGGCTCCTCCACCCGGCTGCGGATGACCCGCCGCACCGGCCGGGCGCCGCTGTCGGCGTCAAATCCCTCCCGGGCCAGCAGGGCCACCGCCTCCCGGGGGGCGTCCAGCTCCACCCCAAGGCTGTGGAGCCGCCCGGCCACGCCGGAGAGCAGCCGCCGGGCGATGTCCTCCGTCTGTGGAAGGTCGAGCCGGTCGAAGAGGACAATCTCGTCCAGGCGGTTGAGAAACTCCGGGGAGAAGCGCTTTTTGAGCTCCTCCATCACCTGCTCCCGGGCCTGGCCGTCCCCGCTCGCCCCGGCAAAGCCAAGGCCCGGGCTGCGGCTGACAAGCTTTCTCGCCCCCACGTTGGAGGTCATCACCAGCACGGTGTTGCGGAAGTCCACCCTCCGGCCCAGACCGTCGGTGAGCACCCCGTCCTCCATCACCTGGAGCAGGACGTTCAAAAGCTCGTCGCTGGCCTTTTCAAGCTCGTCAAATAAAACCACAGACCAGGGCCGCCGCCGCACCTTTTCGGTGAGCTGGCCCCCCTCCTCGTGGCCCACATAGCCCGGCGGCGCGCCGATAAGGCGGGACACGGCGTGCTTTTCCATATATTCCGACATGTCGAAGCGGATGAGGTCGTCCTCACTGCCGAAGAGCGCCGCCGCCAGGGCCCGGGTCAGCTCCGTCTTGCCCACCCCGGTGGGGCCCAGGAACAGGAAGGCGCCCACCGGGCGGCCCGGCTCCTTCAGGCCCACCCGGCTGCGGCGGATGGCCCCGGCCACCGCGGCCACCGCCCGGTCCTGCCCCACAAGGCGGCGGTGGAGCTCCTGCTCCAGGTTCAAAAGCCGCTGGCTCTCCCCCTGGGTGACGGCGCTCACCGGGATACCTGTCCACTGGGCCACCGCCCGGGCGATGTGCTCGGCGGTAAGCACCACCCCATGGCCGCCCCGGCGGCCCTGGCGACGCTCCAGCTCCCGGCGGAAGTCCTGCTCGGCGTCCCGGAGCATGGCCGCCCGCTCAAATTCCTCCCGGGCGGCGGCCGCCGTCTTTTCCCTGGCCGCCTCCTCCGCCCGGTCAGCCAGCTGCCGCAGGGCTGCCGGCGGCTCCCCGCCCTCCATGCGCAGCCGGGCGGCCCCCTCGTCCATCAGGTCGATGGCCTTATCGGGGAGAAAGCGCTGGGGCAGATACCGGCGGGACAGGTCCACCGCCGCCTCCAGCGCCTCGTCGGAGATGGTCAGGCCGTGGTGGGCCTCGTAGCGGCCGCGGATGCCCCGGAGAATCTCCAGCGCCTGCTCCCGGGTGGGCTCGGCCACCGTCACCGGCTGAAAGCGCCGCTCCAGCGCCGCGTCCTTTTCGATGTAGCGCCGGTACTCCGTGAGGGTGGTGGCCCCCACCACCTGGAGATCCCCCCGGGACAGGGCGGGCTTGAGGATGTTGGCCGCGTCGATGGCCCCCTCAGCGGAGCCTGCGCCGATGATGTTGTGCAGCTCATCGAGAAAGAGGATGATGTCCCCCGCCCGGCGCACCTCGCCGAGCATGGTGTTCACCCGCTCTTCAAACTCGCCCCGGTACTTCGTCCCGGCCACCATGGCGGAAAGGTCGATGCTCAGAAGCCGCTTACCCAGCAGCGGCCCGGGCACCTTCCCCGCCGCCATGCGCTGGGCCAGAGCCTCGGCCACCGCCGTCTTGCCCACCCCGGGCTCCCCGATGAGGGCGGGGTTGTTCTTCGTCCTGCGGGAGAGGATCTGGATGGTCCGCTCCACCTCCGGCTCCCGGCCCACCACCGGGTCCAGGCGACCCTGGCCGGCCAGCCGGGTCAAATCCTTGGAAAAGCGCTCGATCACCGTGTTCTCCCCCTCCTGCACGCTGCATGCCCGCTGTCCGTCCCCCGCCCGGTCCGGGCGGGCGGGGCCTGCGTCCCAGCCGCCCCGGCCAATGCCCCAGTCCCGGGCCCGGCGGTCATCTCGCTTCCATCCCATTCGCGCCTTGCTCCTCTCCGCAGCGCTGCCCCCGCCGGGCGGGGGCAGTATCCGCAGTGCCGCCCACAAAGCGGGCGCGCCGGAAAAGCGCGCCGCCGGGCATCTTCGTTCTTGCACAAAAAGCATGGCAGCTTTTTGGGAAATTTATACCCCAAAAACGTAAAATTTCCAGTTGCAATTTCCATTTGCTGTGCTATAATGTGGATTGTCTAAAATATAACGATTCGGAGGTGTTACACAATGGCTTACGCGATTAACGAGACCTGTATCTCCTGCGGCGCGTGCGAGGGCGTTTGCCCGGTGGGCGCGATTTCCATGGGTTCCGAGCACATGGAGATCGATGCGGGCAGCTGCATCGACTGCGGCAGCTGCGCCGGGACCTGCCCCATGAGTGCTATCGCTCCCGCTGACTGATCGGATACATGTACATGAAAAGGGCCGCCCCCAGATGGGGGCGGCCCTTTTTGCGCGCTTTCAGAGCTTTTTCATGTGCTGGGCGGCGGATTTGAGCATCAGGCGTTTGGTGCCCACGTTGTCAAAGGCGATCTCGATGAGGGCGTCCCCGCCCATTTTCTGCACGGAGAGCACCATGCCCCGGCCGAAGGCCTTGTGCTCCAGGGTGTCCCCTTTCTGAAATTGGGGCAAGGCAGCGGCGCTGCCGGTGCTGGGGGGCGTATAGCCGCTGGCCGGCCGCTGGGAAATTGGGGCCGACGCCCGGCGAAAGCCGCCGGTGCCCCTTCCGGTGCCGCCGCCCATACTGTCTGTGCCGCCCGCGCGGCCCGGATAGCCCCCGCCGGTGCTGCGCCCGCCGCCGTAGCCGCCGGAGGCGGGGGCGCTGCCGCCCCGGCTGTACGGGTCCCGGTAGGTGGACACCTGGCCCCGGGCGCTCCGGGGCGCTTGGGTGTCCCGGTCCTCGTCCCAGCTCCACTCCCGGGCCCCATAGCTAGTGTCCCGGCTCAGATAGCTGCGGCCGGACTGCTCCAGAAGCTCCGGCGGGATCTCGCCTGCAAAGCGGGAGGGCCGGTTGCTGCTGGTGCGGCCGAAGAGCATGCGCTGCCCGGCGCAGGTCAGATACAGCCGCTCCTTGGCCCGGGTGAGAGCCACGTAGCAAAGCCGCCGCTCCTCCTCCATCTCCTCCGGGTCGCCGATGGAGCGGATGCCGGGGAAGATCCCCTCCTCCATGCCCACCACGAACACCACGGGGAACTCCAGCCCCTTGGCCGCGTGCATGGTCATCATCACCACCGCGTCCTCGTTGGGGTCGTGGTTGTCAAGGTCGGTGTAGAGGGCGATCTCGTCCAAAAAGCCCGCCAGGGTGGGCTGGCCCTCCGCGTTCTCGATGTAGCCCTGGATGGAGGTGGAGAGCTCCCGCACATTTTCAAGGCGGGTGCGGTTCTCCACGTCGTTCTTGGCGGTGAGCATGGCCTCGTAGCCGCTGCGGGCCACCACCTCGTCATAAAAGGCGGGCAGGTCCATGGTCCGGGACAGGGCGGTAAGGGCCTCGAGCATGGCGGTGAACTGCCCGAGCTTGGCCGCCGCCTTCTGAAGCTCAGGGTAGGGGGCGGGGTCCGCGATGACCTCCCACAGGGACAGCCCCTCCTCCGCGGCGATGGCGCGGGCGCGCTCCACGGTGGTGCTGCCAATGCCCCGGGGCGGATTGTTGATGATGCGGCTCAGGCGCAGGTCGTCCTGATGGTTGGAGATGACGCACAGATAGGCCAGCATGTCCTTGACCTCCGCGCGGTCAAAGAAGCGGGTGCCGCCGATGACCCGGTAGGGGATGCCGTTGCGCTTGAAGGCCACCTCAAGCTGGTTTGACTGGGCGTTCATCCGGTAGAGGATGGCGTGGGCGTTCCAGCGCTGCCCGGCCCGGAAGTCGGAGAGGATGGTGTTGGCCACGAACTGGGCCTCGTCGTTCTCGTTCATGGCGGTATAGAGGCTGACCTTCTCCCCCTGGGCCCCGGCGGTCCAAAGCTCCTTGCCCTTGCGCCCCTCGTTGTGGCGGATGACGGCGTTGGCCGCGGCCAGGATGCTCTTGGTGGAGCGGTAGTTCTGCTCCAGGCGGATGGTGCGGCAGCCCTTATACTGCTGCTCAAAGCTCAGGATATTCTCGATGGTGGCCCCCCGGAAGCGGTAGATGGACTGGTCGTCGTCGCCCACCACGCAGATGTTCTCGCGCCCCCCGGCCAGCAGGGACGAGAGGAGATATTGCAGATGGTTGGTGTCCTGATACTCGTCGATGAGGACGTAGCGGAACTTCTTCTGGTAGTAAGTACGCACCTCCTCGTCCTGCTGCAGAAGGCGGACGGTGTGGAGGATGATGTCGTCAAAGTCCAGCGCCCCGGCCTCCCACAGCCGCTTTTCGTAGGCGGTATAGAGCCGGGCGATCTTCTGCATGCGGAAGTCCCCGCTTTTGCCGCTCTCCCGCTGGAAGTCGGCGGCGAGCTGGAGCTTGTCCTTGGCCTGGGAGATGATGCCCAGCACCGACCGGGGCGGGAACTGCTTGTCGTCGATGCCCTCGGCCTTGAGGCAGTCCTTCATCACGCGGATGGAGTCGTCGGTGTCGTAGATGGTGAAGGAGGACGGGAAGCCCAGCTTTTCAATGTCCCGCCGGAGGATGCGCACGCAGGCGGAGTGGAAGGTGGAGGCCCACACGTCCCGGGCGGCGGCGCCCAGCATCCGCTCCAGCCGCTCCTTGAGCTCGCCGGCGGCCTTGTTGGTGAAGGTGATGGCGATGATGCTCCAGGGGGCTGCCGGCTCCAGGGCGCACAGCCGGTCGGCCCGGAGGCGGCCCTCCGGCGTGGGGCGGGCGGCGTAGTCCTCCAGAAAGGCAAGGTCGTCGGGCGTGACGAATCCGGGCACCTCCGGCGAGTCAGAGCCCCGGCCGTAGCGCATGAGGTTGGCCACCCGATGGATGAGCACGGTGGTCTTGCCCGAGCCGGCGCCCGCCAGCAGCAGCAGCGGCCCCTCGGTACACAGCACGGCCTTTTGCTGCTCGGCGTTGAGATTTCGATAGTTGAGGGCGATGGCCGCGCGCCGGGCGCGGCAGAATGCCTGCTCCTGTTCCTGGGTGGTCAGCATGGTATCAGTCCTTTTCATTCAATCGGCATGGTTCTTTTTAATATACCAAAAGCCGAGGGAAAAGTACAGAGGGCGGGGCGGATATCCCGCTTTCTTCCCGCGCCGGCTTTTCAGGGCCGCCGACGGCGGCTGTTAAGCTGGAAGCTGTCAGCCTGTATAAGCATCATCTGCAGTATTTTTGAAGTTCTGTTTTGCCAACCATTGTTTTTCTTCTTCGTTTTCCGGAATGTCTATTCTTTCAATCTTAAAAATCACAGGACGTGTTCCATCATTGCAGCAGGCTATCATCATCCTATCGTCATTTGTCCACTTGCGCATAATAGAGCCGCCTTGCAGCGCCGCATAAACATATCGGCTGATAGCATCCCATGCCTCTCCGCAGAATTTGCCGTTCATCAGGCGGTAAAAGTCATCCTGCTCCGGCGTTCTTTTCAAGAGGAAGGTGTCTCCCGCTTTGAAGCAAGGACACGGACCTGATTTCGGATCAGCCAAATACTTTTCCTGTAATTCTGGGAATACCTTTGTCTCTAATACAGTTATTCTACATTCATATCTCATAAAAATATCTCCTTAATCTTCCGATACCCTAAAGAACCCGATCAATCCCGGTTTGCCCTCATCTTATCATACCCCGGCACAAGCCGCAAGGCTCCGAAGCGCGCGAAACGGCGCGGGCTATGCCCGCGCCGTTTCGCGCACAATGAAGAAAAATGAAAGGAAAGAAGAAAGCAATGGAAGGGGCGCTTATTCCTCGCCCTGGAGGGCATCATAGCCGGTCTCGCCGGTGCGGACCTTGACCACCTGCTCCACATCGTAGACGAAGATCTTGCCGTCGCCGATGTGGCCGGTGTACAGGGCCTTCTTGGCCGCGTCGATGACCTGCGCCACCGGCACCCTGGACACCACGATGTCGATCTGCAGCTTGGGCAGCAGGTTCATGCTCATGGCGACGCCGCGGTAATACTCGGTCTTGCCCTTCTGCACGCCGCAGCCCTGGACCTGGGCCACCGTCATGCCGGTGACGCCGATGTCGTTCATGGCGGCCTTGAGCTGCTCAAACTTGGCCGCATTGCAGATGATGGTCACCTTGGAGAGCTTCACGTCGGAGGCGGGCATGGCCGGAGCGCTCATCATCTGGACGGGGACGGCCTCGTCCACCGGCTTTTTCGCGGCGGGGACGGCCTCGGGGAAGGCGTTGGCGGCGGGGATGGCGGTGAGGCTGGTGCTGGGGACAAAGTCGGCGTAGGCGGTGGCAAGGCCGTGCTCGGTGGGGTCAAGGCCCTCGATCTCCTCCTCGGCGGACACCCGCAGGCCCACCGTCTTTTTGATGACGGTGAAGATGATGGTCATGGTCGCCAGCACCCACACAATAACAGACGCCACACCCAGCAGCTGCACGCCCAGGAAGCGGAAGCCGTGGCCGTAAAGCAGGCCCTCGCTGGTAGAGAGGAGGCCGGTGAGGATAGTTCCCATGGCGCCGCACACGCCGTGGACGGAGATGGCGCCCACAGGGTCGTCGATCTTAACCACCTTGTCGAAGAACTCCACGGCCAGGGGCAGGACGATACCGGCACAGATGCCGATGATGGCGGAACCGGCCACGGACACCACATCGCACCCGGCGGTGATGGCCACAAGGCCGGCCAGGGAGGCGTTGAAGGTCATGGACACATCGGGCTTCTTGTAGCGGATCCAGGTGAAGATCATGGTGGTGACGGTGGCCATGGCGGCGGCCATATTGGTGGTGGTGAAGATGGAGCCGGCGGAGACAATGGCCTCGTCCCCGGTCATGGACACGGTGGAGCAGCCGTTAAAACCGAACCAGCAGAACCACAGGATAAATACACCCAGGGCCGCGATGGACAGGTTGTGGCCCAGAATGGCCCGGGGCTTGCCCTTTTCATCGTATTTCCCGATCCGCGGCCCCAGCATCCTGGCCCCCACCAGGGCGGACACGCCGCCCACCATATGCACGGCGGTGGAGCCGGCAAAATCGTGGAAGCCCAGCTGGGCAAGCCAGCCGCCGCCCCAGATCCAGTGGCCGGAGATAGGATAGACGATCAGCGAGATAAGCAGCGAATAAATGCAGTAGGAGATGAACTTGGTGCGCTCCGCCATGGCGCCGGAGACGATGGTGGCGGCGGTGGCGCAGAACACCGTCTGGAAAATGAAGTAGGCCGCCAGCGGCACGCCTGCGGGCAGAATGGCGGAGTAGTCGCCCCGGACAAAGGGGTCAAACCCGCCGATGAGCGCCCCCGAGCCGGCGAACATCACGCCGAAGCCCACCAGCCAGTAGGCCGGGGTGCCGATGCAGAAGTCCATCAGGTTTTTCATCAGGATGTTGCCGGTATTCTTGGCCCGGGTAAAGCCCGCCTCGCACATGGCAAAGCCGGCCTGCATGAAAAAGACCAGCGCCGCGCCTACCAGCACCCAAATTGTGTTGACCGATGAATACATAACCGTTTCCTCCCTCTCCGGCGGCCCTCTCTCAAGCCGCCCAAACAAAAAATCGGAGGCGTCCCCGCTCCCAGAGCAGGTACGCCTCCTCGCGCAACGAAAAGGGCGCCGCGAGGATTGCTCCTCACAGCGCCTTTGCCTGATGGGGGTAGTATAGCCGTTCCCCGCCCCGCTGTCAACCGCTAAATTGCATTTTTGTTGCGTCAGATGAATTATTTTCGGGTGCCACACCCTATTTTTGCAGGTTTGACGGTTTATTCCTGCATTTTCAGCCGTACCGGCACCAAATCCTCCGCCCAGAGGCCCTCCGGCGCTGCCCGGCAGTCCACCGAGAACACCCGCACCCCGGCGGCGGCTGCGTCCCGGAGGGCCGCGCCGAAGGCAGGGTGGGTGCGCTCGTTGGGGCAGAAGGCGCGGCAGCCCTTCATCTGGACGACGAAGCACACGGCGCACTCGTACCCCTCCACCGCCGCGGCGGCCAGCTCCCGCAGGTGCTTCACGCCGCGCTCCGTAGGGGCGTCGGGAAACAGGGCAAGGCCGCCCTCCTCCAGCGTCACGCCCTTGACCTCCGCAAAGCCCCGGCGCTCCCCCGCCTCCCAGTAAAAATCGAACCGGGACGCGCCGTACACCGTCTCCGGCCGCAGCAGGGTAAGGCCGGGCACAAAATGCCCCGCCCGGGCCCACTCGGCAAACACCCGGTTGGGGGCCTGGGCGTCCATATTGATGAAAAGCCCGTCCTTGTCCACTGCCACCAGGTCGTATTTCGTTTTGCGCGCCGGGTTTTCGCTGCCCTCCAGCCACACCGTCCGGCCGGGGATGAGCAGCTCCCGGCAGCGGCCGGTATTCTTGACGTGGACGGTCTCCTCCCGGCCCCGAAGCTCCACCCGGGCGATGAAGCGGTTGGGCCGGGCGAGAAAGACGGCCCGCTCAATGTGCTGATATTCCATAGGTTCTCCCTTGCTCCGCATCCCGGCCGGCGGGGTGCGGGGGCGCCGCATACCGGAAATTTTCTCCATTCTACCACAGCCGCAGGGGCCGTGCAAGGCCGCAGGGGCCTTGCGCCGGGGCACGCTTCCTGTTATGATGTTGATACCATCGTTTGACCTTCCGAAGGAGGACACACCTATGCCCCACATCCCCTTGGGCGAGACCGCCCTGCTCGACCTGGTGCGCTTTGACGACGCCCTGGCCGCCGCCCGGCGGCCCAGCCCCGATTACGACTATACAAAATGGCTTTACGTCCCGAATTTCTACTCAGAGTATCGTTATATTCTGGGCACCCGGGGGGAGCGGCCGCTGATCTGCGTGGGCATCAACCCCTCCACCGCCGCTCCGGACGATCTGGACAACACCCTCAAGTCGGTGGAGCGGGTGGCCCGCTATAACGGCTACGACAGTTTTGTCATGTTCAACGTCTACGCCCAGCGCGCCACCGACCCGGACGACATGGAGCAGACCTATAACCACGCCCTCCACGCCGAGAACATGAAGGCCTTCGCCTACGCCCTGTCCCTCAACCCCGCCCCCGCCGTGTGGGCCGCCTGGGGCACCATCATCGAGAAGCGGCCCTATCTGCCCGGCTGCGTGCGGGACATGATCGCCCTGGGGGAGGCCGCCGGCGCCCGCTGGTACTGCGCCGGCAAGCGCTCCAAAAAGGGCCACCCCCATCACCCGCTCTATCTGCGC
>CAKUIM010000025.1 GCA_934660965.1 uncultured Oscillospiraceae bacterium
GGCGCGATGATGACGCGCAAGCGCAGAAATAAGGTCCTCAAGCTGGCCAAGGGCTACTGGGGCGCCAAGAGCAAGCATTACAAAATGGCCAACGAGCAGGTGATGAAGTCCCTGTCCTACGCCTACACCGGCCGCAAGCTGAAGAAGCGCGACTTCCGTCAGCTGTGGATCGCCCGCATCAATGCCGCCTGCAAGCTCAACGGCATGAACTACTCCACCTTTATGCACGGCCTGAAGCTGGCCGGCGTGGAGATCAACCGCAAGATGCTCGCCGAGCTGGCCGTGAACGATAAGGCCGCTTTCGCCAAGCTCACCGAGCTGGCCAAGAGCAAAATCTGATTGCAAAAGCCAAAGCTCCCCCGCGCTTACAGCGCGGGGGAGCTTTTTGTCTTATTCCACCCGGGCCAGCCGCCCGGTGATGCTGTCGAGGTAATACTCCGACACATCGGTGGACACCAGCCACACCGGCGTCAGATGGATGGCAGCATCGAAGGACTGGCTGGAGCGGTAGCCCGGGCGCATCTCCGTCACGGCGGTGCACACGTCGCCGCTGGCCCGGATGCCGTCCAAAAAGCGGATAACCGCCGTGGGCACGCTCAGGCTCTGGGCGCTGCTCTCTGATACAGGGCTTCCCAATACCAGGCTGCCGCTGACGGAGAGCAGCCGCTCCCCGGAAAACTGGAAGGTCAGCCGGCAGGAGAAAAGGGGCGCGTCCTCCAGAAGCTGCCGGCACACAATCGCATCGCCCTGGCTGCCCAGCAGCTCGCAGCGCAGCCCCAGATCGGCCAGCAGCTGCCGGACCAGGGCCTCGCGCTGCTCCGGCTCCACCGGGTAATCGGTCAGCGCCGCCTCAACGGTGCCGCCCGAGCGGAACACCATGCTGCCCTGGGCCCCGGTGTAGACATACAGGCCGCCGCCCTGGTCGGTCACGGCGGTGTCGCCCCCCAACAGGGTGCGGGCAAAGTCGGCCTCCGCCTGGATATCCCGGCTGATGCTCTGGGCGGTCAGGCCGCTTTTCGCCTGCTTTAAAACGTCTGTCTCCACGGTGATGCCGCCCTGCTCCAGCACGGCCGCCGCGCCGGTCAGGGCGGAGTGCTCGTACCGCCGCACCTGGATCTCCTGGCCGCCCACCAGCACCAGCAGGAAGCCGTTGACCAGCAGCAGGATGACGATGATGATATTTTTAAGCTTTGACCACTCCAAAACCGGCCCCTCCTTTCCTGCCGTCTGACCGGCTCATGCGCCGGGTCGTCTCACCGTCCCACCCAGTTGGGGACAAGCTCCGTCCCGCCGCTATCCCGGTACTGCACCATCAGCTCCCGGGGGCTGTCCGAGAGGGCCGACAGGCCCACCGCTGCCTTCTCTGCCGGCAGCAGCAGCGCCGTGGCCCCGCTGCCGGCATAGGAGCGCAGACGCAGCGTAAAGTCAGACACCGCACCGTTTTCAATGCGCACCTGGGCCGCCCAGCCCTCGTCATAGAGATAGACCTCGCAGCCGCCCAGAGTATAGCCGAAGGTAACGGTATAGACCCCCTCCGGCTCCTCCAGGGCGGAGATGAGATAGAGCCGCCCCTGGCCGCACAGCGTGCCCGCCGTGGCCCTGGCAAGAGCCCAGGCCGCGTCCGCCGCGCCGGTGAGCCCCTCCCCCGCCGGGTACTTGCCCGCGGCCGAGCCGTGATAGCGCACCTCGCCGGTGCTCAAAAGGCGCAGGGTATTCTCCCCCTCCACATAGAGCAGCGACCCGCTGACGTTGGCCTGGTTTTGGTCGCTGAAGTTCAGGGCGGAGAGCAGCCAGTCAATCTGGGTGCTGCCCGTAAGGGGAACAGGGCTTGCACAGTTATAAATTTCCGGCTGGGCCTCGCCGTCGGTAAGAAGCGTACACATGGTGAGGATCCCCCGCAGCCCCTCGTCCTGGAAGGCAAAGGAGGCGCCGTTGGGGGTGATTCCGGAGAGGGCCGCGTTCAGGTGCAGCTGGGCGCTCAGGGCCGTCCGGCTCTGGTAAAAGGCGCCGTCCGCCTCGTCCTGAAAATAGAGGCACAGGGTGTCTCCGGCGCCGGGGGCGAGCACGATGTGCCGCACCGACACCGCCGGGCCCGTCCCGCCGCTCTTCAGCCACCGGCCCAGCACCTCAAGGGGCATGGCGCCCACATAGTCGAAGTAGAGAAATTTCCCGTCAAAAAGGTCTATCCAGCGCTGCTCGGCAATCCCCTCCGGCGCGGCCGCGGCGGAGAGCACCTCCCCCAGCAGAGGGCCGGCCTGGGCGAAAAAGCCGTCCACCGCGTCCTGGTCGTACTGCACGCCGTAGATGCCCTTCCCGCTGCCCGCCGCCATGCGCACCGGGATGGCCGCCTCGGGCAGGGTGCTCTGGGTATCCGGCGCGTTCTGCGCCGCGCTCTGCCCGGGCTGGAGGCCGCTTCCGCGGATGAGGGGGGAACGGGCGATGAGCGCCGCCGCGCTGGCCATGAGCAGCAGAATCAGCGCCGTCTTGCCCCACTCCAGCGCCCGGCGGCCCTTATCCGCGGCCTTCATGGCGCGCCTCCTCCGGCCCGTCCACCAGCAACTCCAGCCGGACGGTCAGGCCAGGTGTGTCCTTGTCCAGCAGATAGAGCCGCCCGCGGTGGCTGTTCACAATCTCCTTGGCGATGGAAAGGCCCAGGCCGGTGCCGCCGGACTGGCGGGAGCGGGCCTTGTCCACCCGGTAAAAGCGCTCGAAAATCCGGTCCCGGTCCTCCTTGGGGATGCCGATGCCGTTGTCGTCCACCTCCATCCACACCCAGCGGCCCCCCCGCCCGGCGGAGATGACGATGGTGCCGCCGTCGGGGGTATACTTGATGGAGTTGGAGACGATGTTCATCATCACCTGCATCACCCGCTCCCGGTCGGCCAGAATCTGGGGGATGCCGGGCTCCAGGTACAGGTTCACGGTGTGCTGGTGCTTGCGGGCGTCCAGCAATACGGCCTGATAGGTGTCCCGCACGGCCTTTTCAAAGGAAAAGCGGGTCAGGTTCAGCTCGCCCTTGCCCGAGTCGAAGCGGGAGAGCGTGAGCAGATCCTGGACGATATGGGTCATCCGGTCGGACTCGTTGAGGATGACCCCCAGGAAGTTGTGAACCATCTCCGGCGGCATGTCCTGGGCGCCGTCCATGAGAGTCTCGGCATAGCTGCGGATGTTGGTCAGGGGGGTGCGCAGCTCGTGGGAGACGTTGGCCACAAAGTCCTTGCGCTGCTGCTCGGCCTTGCGCTGCTCGGTGATGTCGTGGATGAGCACCAGCACGCCCCCCTGGTTTGCCCGGTCGTAGGGGGCCAGCAGCAAATCCAGGGTGCGCCCCTCCACCGTTCGCTCGGCGGAGAGGTAGCCGTTGACCGCCGCCGCCTCAGACAGGGCGAACAGGTCGCCGAAGAGCTGGTTGTAGCTGTCCCCCATGCGGATGGCCCGGGAGAGCATGTGCTGGGCCGCGGGGTTGAAGTGGATGACGTGGCCCGACCAGTCAAAGGCCACCACACCGTCTGCCATGTGGAGGAAGAGGGTATCGAGCTTGTTGCGCTCGTTCTCCACTGCGGCGATGGTGTCCCGCAGCTGCTGGGCCATGGCGTTGAAGCTCTCGGTGAGGGTGCCGATCTCGTCCCGGCTGGTGACCTCTATCTTATTGGAAAAGTCGCCGTCCGCCACCCGCCTGAGGCCGTCGGTCAGGCGCTCGATGGGGGTGATCATGGTCTTGGAGAGCAGGAAGGACAGCAGCAGCGAGATCACAAGGCCCAGCACCAAGGCCTCGATGATGAGGGTAAAGAGCTCCTGGGTCAGGCTGCGCACCGTCTGGCGGTTGTCCCGGATGTAGACGATATAGCGCCCCGTGCCCCGCTCAATGGGGACGGCGGCGTCCATATAGTCCGCGGTGACGTCGCTCTCGTCACCGATCTGCCCCAGCAGGGCGGACTCGATGTTGGGGGTGATGGCAAGGCCGTTCTCCGGTTCCTGGGCGGAGCCGGCAAGATAGGCGGCGGTGGCGCCGTCGAGCACATAGTAGTTGCGGTTCTGCCCGTCTACCCCCAGGGCGCCCTTAAAGGCCTTGAGCACCTCGTCGATACCGGCGGCGGCGTCCGTCTCGCCCTCGTTAGGAGTCTGAAGGTCGTGAACAAAATCCACGTTTTCCTCCCCGAAGGCGGCGGCCACCTGGCTGTAGAAATCCTTCATATAAAAGCTGGTGACGGAGTTGATGAGGAAGGAGCCCACCACCGTCATCAAGGACAAGATCAGCAGCACCATGATCATCATCATCTTGATATGCAACCCCCGGCGCATCCCTCGCCCCCCTCTCTTGCCGTTTTCTCAACCGGCGCTCTGCGCCCGGTCAGCCCTCGAATACGTAGCCCAGGCCACGGCGGGTCACCACAAATTTTGGCTCCGCCGGATCGTCCTCAAGCTTTTCCCGCAGACGCCGGATGGCCACATCCACCGCCCGCACATCGCCCACATAGCCCTCATAGTTCCACACCTGCTCCATCAGGGCCTCCCGGGAGAATACCTGCCCCCGGTGGGAGGCCAGCAGCCGTACCAGCTCGTACTCCCGCTGGGTCAGCTCCAGGCTCTCGCCGTCCTTAAAGACCATCATGGTCTGGGGATCCACGCAGATGCGCCCCAGGTCCAGCCGGGCGGCCGCAGAGGACTCTGCCTTCCCCATGTCGGTGCGGCGGATGTTGGCCTTGACCCGGGCCAGCAGCTCCCGCATGGAGAAGGGCTTGGTGATGTAGTCGTCCGCACCCAGTTCCAGGCCCAGAACCTTGTCCGTCTCCTCCTCCCGGGCGGTGAGCATGATAACAGGGGTGGTCCGGCCCTGCTCCCGCAGGCTGCGGCACACCGCGAAGCCGTCCATTTTCGGCAGCATCAGGTCCAGCAGAATCAGGTCAGGGTCCCGCTCCAGCGCAAGGCGCAGCCCGGTGGCCCCGTCATAGGCCTCCAGGGTCTTGTAGCCCTCGCGCTTGAGGTTGAAGACCAGGATGTCTACGATATTTTTCTCGTCCTCCACCACAAGGATGGTCTTTTCCTTGTCCATGGAACTCACTCTCCCTCCCGATACCGCGCCCGCAGCAGGGCGGCCACGGTCTTGGCGTCCTCAATGCGCCCGTCAAGGGCCATGGCGCAGGCCTCGTCCATGGGCATGACCACCTGCTCCAGAAATTCGTCCTCGTCCGGCCGGGCCTTGCCCACATGCAGCCCCCGGGCCAGATAGATATACTGCACCTCGTCGCAGAAGCCCGGGGTGGGCAGCAGCCGCCCCAGGGGAAGCCATTCCTCCGCCCGGGCGCCTGTCTCCTCCAGAAGCTCCCGCGCCGCGGCCTCCTGCGCTTCCTCCCCCGGCTCCAGCTTGCCCGCCGGCACCTCCAGCAGCACCCGGGCGCAGGGGTAGCGGTACTGCCGCACGAGATGCACATTGCCCGCCTCGTCCACCGGCACAACCACCACGGCCCCGGGGTGGCGCACCACCTCCCGCACCGCGGCGGCGCCGTCTGGCAGGCGTGCCTCGTCCCGGTAGACCTTCAAAAACCGTCCGCTGTACACAAGGGCGCTGCTCACCGTCTGCTCCGCAAGCTCCATGCTCTCTCCTCCGTCCCGCTGCGTCTCGCATACACTTGATTTTTTATTTTACCACACTTTCCTCTCCCCGTCCAACCCTCTGCAGGCAGAAATACCGGAATTTTATGATTTACCGGCGGGAAAAAATATGCTATCATCAAATATGCCGTCATCAGATGTAATTTACATTTTATCTATCACTTCCCGGCAAAACCGGGTTACAATAGCTTTGATCTCATAAAGGAGGCATCCGCCTTGCGCTACTCAAACGGCTACGGTCCCATTGACCGTTTCTGCTCCAAGCATCCGAAATTCGGCATCCCCAACCTGATGCTCTGCCTGGTCATCGCCCAGGCCGCCGTGTTCGTGCTGGATTTGTTCTCCAACGGCATGGCTACCGCCCTTTTGGCCTTCTCCCGCGCAGGCATCCTCCGCGGGCAGGTCTGGCGCCTTATTACCTTCGTCATCATTCCCCATGAGGACAACCCCTTCTACCTGCTGCTGGGCTGCTACTTCTATTATTGGATTGGCCAGTCGCTGGAGCGGGCCTGGGGCAGCGCCAAGTTCACCCTGTTCTATCTGTGCGGCGTGGTGCTCTCTGTGGTTTCCGGTATGATTCTGGGCTACGCCAACATTTATTATGTAAACCTGTCTATCTTCCTGGTCATCGCCACCCTCTACGGCGACATGCAGGTGCTGCTCTTCTTCGTCATTCCCATCAAGATGAAGTGGATGGCCCTGCTGGACGCGGCCCTCATCCTCGTCGAGGTGGTGCAGTACGCCCGGGCGGGCATCTGGGTGGGGGCGCTGGCGCCGCTGGCCAGCTTTGTCAACTACTTCATCTTCACCTGGCCCTTCTGGCGCGCCAAGCTGCGCATCGCCCGCCGCCGGAGCGACCCCAAGGTGGTCAGCTTCCGCAAGGCCCAGCAGGCCGCCCGGAAGGAGGCCCAGAAGCAGGCCGCCCCGGGGGCCTACCGCCACAAGTGCGCGGTGTGCGGCATCACCGACGCCGACGACCCCAACATGGAGTTCCGCTACTGCTCCAAGTGCGACGGCTACTACTGCTACTGCATGAACCACATCAACAACCACGTTCACATTCATAAAGAGCAGTAAAGACCGCCCGCCCCGCAACGCGGGGCGGGCGGTCTTTCTCTTTTACCCATTCTTGTTGAGCAGCTGGGCCCGGACGTCCCACAGCTCCTGGGACAGGTCCACATAGTAATTGTGTGGGTTCTCAAAGCGCTTGACCTCTTCCCAAAGGCTGTCCACCTGCTGCCGGCAGTAGGCGCGGATATCCTCAATCTCAGGCATGGCGTACACCAGCTCGCCGCCCCGGAAAATGGGCTTGAGCAGGGGCTTTGCGGTGAAGTCGGTGAAAAATTTGCGCTTCCACACCGCCTCCGGGTCGAACAGCTCCATGGGCTGGGTGAAGTCGGGCTGCTCGCTGTGCAGGCAGATGTAGTCGGCCATGGCCTTCCCCGTGGCGTTTTCAAAGAGGCGGTAAACCTTCTTGAAGTGGGGGATGGTGATTTTGGAGGGGTTCTCACTGATTTTGATCTTGGGCACCACCGCGCCGTTTTCGTCCTCGATGGCGGCCAGCTTATAGACCCCGCCGAACACCGGTTCGGACTTGGAGGTAATAAGCCGCTCGCCCACGCCGAAGCCGTCGATTTTCGCCCCCTGGGTGAGCAGATCCCGGATGGTGTACTCGTCCAGGGAGTTGGAGGCGATGATCTTGATGTCGGGAAGGCCGGCCTTGTCCAGCATCTGTCTTGCCCGGATGGAGAGGTAGGCAAGGTCCCCCGAGTCGATGCGGATGCCGCCATGGGTGATGCCCAGCTCCTGGAACACCCGGATGGCGTTGGGCACGCCCGAGCGGAGCACGCTGTAGGTGTCCACCAGCAGGGTGGCCGCCGTGGGGTAGATCCGGCAGTAGGTCTTGAAGGCGGTGTACTCATCCGGGAACATCTGCACCCAGGAGTGGGCCATGGTGCCGGTGGCAGGGGTGCGGAACATCTGGTCGGCCATGGCGCAGGCTGTGCCGGCACAGCCTGCGATGTAGCTTGCCCGGGCGCCCAGCAGCGCGCCGGCCGCCCCCTGGGCCCGGCGGGAACCGAATTCGGACACGGCCCGGCCCTGAGCCGCGCGGACGATGCGGTTGGACTTGGTGGCGATGAGGGACTGGTGATTCAGGGCCAGGAGAATATAGGTCTCGATAAACTGGGCCTGGATGGCCGGGGCCCGCACGGTGAGGATGGGCTCCCGGGGGAAGATGGGCGTCCCCTCGGGCACGGCCCAGATGTCGCCGGTGAAGCGGAAGGTGCGCAGGAACTCCAAAAAGTCCTCGGAAAAGACACCCTTGGTGCGCAGGAAGGCGATGTCGTCCTCCTCAAAATGCAGGTCGCGGATGTACTGGATCACCTGCTCAAGCCCCGCGGCAATGGCAAAGCCGCCGCCGTCGGGCACATTGCGGAAGAATACGTCGAAGTAGCAGATCCGATCGGCCAGGCCGGACTGGAAATAGCCGTTGCCCATGGTCAGCTCGTAAAAGTCAAAGAGCATTGTGTAGTTGATCTCGTGAACCATAAAATCCCCACTCTCAAATCCTGAAAAGGCTTATCAGCATGGTTATTATAGCCCCTTCCTGCCGGCATGGCAAGCATTTTGGCCAATTTCGGCCTCCGGATGGCCCTGCGCCCGCCCGAGACATGAATTTTTCCCTTCATTTTTCATAAAATGCATGAAAACTTAAAAAAGTGGGGAACAATTCTGCAGTACCCTCCGTCATAAGCACTGTCGCCGGCAAAACGGCGGCTACAAATTCACAGAATAAAGGAGTCCATCATGAAAAAGACAGCTTCCATCCTGCTTTTGCTGGCCATGGTTTTCTCTCTGGCCGCCTGCGCCAGCAAGCCCAAGGACAATGGTTTTTCCGCAGATCTTTCCGATTTTTACGCCAACAATTTCTCCGGCGACGATGTGCCCGCCATGGAGCAGCTTCAGGACGATGAGACGATCGAGTCCCTCTACCCCGGCCTGACCGCTATTGAGCGCAAGCAGACCGTGCTGGCCACCGCCCTCATCTCCGCCGTCGCCGCCGAGGTGGCCATGGTGGAGGTGGCAAACGCCGACGACGTGGAGAAGGTCAAAGAGATCTTCCAGGCCCGCATCGACTATATGGTGGGCGACGGCAACGGCCCCGGCGGCGCCTGGTATCCCGAGACCATGGAGCAGTGGGAGACGAACTCCGAAATCGTGGTGCGCGACAACTATGTGTGCCTTTTTGTGGGGGAGAACAAGGACGCCCTGGTCTCCGCCTTCAACGCCCTGGGCTGACCGGACAAGACGGAGCAGCACCGCCGGCGCCGCCAAGACCCGGGGCATTCTCCGCTCCCGCATCGCCTGCATGGCAGCGGCGGCAGCGGCCCGGGCGGCGCGTTCTGCCCCATGGCCGCGGATTGCCGGGAGAGCGAGTCGGGGGTTGTAACTTCCGAAAATTATGTTATGATGGTCGTGGGCAAGGGCCGCGATGACATTGCAAGTGAACGCAAGGCCCTGTTCTGAGAAAAACTTCCTTTGCCGGCGCTCGCGGCGCGAGCGCCGGAGCAGAGCGGAGCGGCCCAAGGGAGCCGCTCCGCTTTTTTACCCCGAAAATCGTGCCGAGGTGAGCCTATGGTCTTTTCCACCCCTACCTTTCTCTTCATCTACCTGCCGCTGGTGCTGCTGCTCTACTATATCTCCCCCCTGAAGTGGCGCAACGCCGTGCTGCTGGTGGTAAACCTCATCTTTTACGGCTGGGGCGAGCCGGTATATATCGCCATCATGTTCGTTTCCATCCTCATCGACTACACCCACGGCATGCTGGTGGAGCGGGGCAAGCGCACCGGAAACCTCCGCCTTGCCAAGGGCGCGGTGGCCTCATCGGTGATCTGCAACCTGGCACTGCTGTTCTTTTTCAAATACTGGAACTTCATCGCCCGGAGCCTTGCCGGCCTGGGCGCGGGCTTTCTGCCCATCATCGAGCGCCTGCCCCTGCCCGGGGGCAGCTCCATCCCCTTCACCCTGCCCATCGGCATCAGCTTCTACACCTTCCAGACCATGAGCTACACCATCGACGTCTACCGGGGGGACGCCCGGGTGCAGAAGAACATCATCAATTTCGGCACCTTTGTCACCCTCTTCCCCCAGCTCATCGCCGGGCCCATCCTGCAGTATAAGGACCTGGACGAGCAGCTCACCCACCGCGACCACACCGCCGAGCGCTTTGCCCGGGGGGCCCAGCGCTTCACCGTGGGCCTTGCCAAAAAGGTGCTGCTGGCCAACAACCTGGGCAAGCTCTGGGACGTGTACCTGGCCACCCCCGGCTCCGAACTCACCACCCTGGGGGCATGGCTCGGCATCATTGCCTTCTCCCTCCAGCTCTACTTCGACTTCTCCGGCTATTCCGACATGGCCATTGGCCTGGGGCGGATGCTGGGCTTCGAGTTTCTGGAGAATTTCAACTACCCCTATATCTCCAAGTCCGCCACCGAGTTCTGGCGGCGGTGGCACATCTCCCTGGGCAGCTGGTTCCGGGAATATCTCTATATTCCCCTGGGGGGCAACCGGGTAAAAACCGGGCGGCTCATCTTCAACCTGCTCATCGTCTGGGCTGCCACCGGCATCTGGCACGGGGCCAGCTGGAACTTCCTCATCTGGGGCCTTTACTACTTTGTGTGGCTGGTGCTGGAAAAGCTGTTTTTGGGGAAATACCTCAAGAAGGCCCCCGCCGCCGTGGGCCACCTCTACGGCCTGCTCATCGTCATCGTGGGCTGGGCTATCTTCGCCGTGGAGGATTTCTCCGCCATGGGGCTCTACCTCAAGGCCATGTTCGGCATGGGCGCCGGCCTTCTGGACAGCAGCTTCCTCTACTACCTGCGCAATTACCTGCCCACCCTGCTCATCGCTGCCGCGGCGGCCACCCCGCTGGCCGCGGGTCTGTGGCGGCGCGTGCCGGAGCGGGCGCGCCGGGCGGTTTTCCCGGTGCTGATGCTGTTGGGGCTTATCCTCTCCACCGCGTACCTGGTGGACGGCACCTACAATCCCTTCCTCTACTTCCGCTTTTAAGGGGGTGCACACGATGAAAAAAAATTATCCCGTCCTCATCGCCGCGCTCTTCTGCCTGTTCCTCTTCGGCTTCGGCGCAGCCCTCTTCCTCCTGCCAGACCGCAGCTTTTCCCAGCAAGAAAACCGCTACCTCGCCCAGTTCAAGGCCCCCACCCTCCAGAGCGTCAAATCCGGCAAGTTCATGACGGATTTTGAGGACTATGTCACCGACCAGTTCCCCCTGCGGGATCGCTGGATCAACCTCAAGGCCTGGGCGGAGCGGCTCACCGGCAAGGAGGAAAACAATTCTGTCTACCTCGGCACCGACGGCCAGACCCTCTTCGCCCAGTTCACCGCCCCCTCGGCGGAGGAGCTGACCAAGCGCGTTGATTATGTAAACCGGATGGCGGAGAAGCTCACCGTCCCGGTATATTTCTCCCTCATTCCGGACAAGAGCTATGTCTGGGCCGGGCTGCTGCCTGACGGCGCGCCCCTTGTGGACGACGGCTCCATGCTCTCCGCCGCCGGGGCGCTGTGCTCCAGCAAGGTCACGTGGATCGGCCTGAAGGACGCCCTTGCCGGGGAGGACAGCTTCTACCGCACCGACCACCACTGGTCCACCTTTGGCGCCTACCGGGGCTACCTGGCCCTTGCCCGGGCCATGGGCCTTGAAAACGCGGAGCTTACCGCCCAGCCCGAGCTGCGCAGCGACAGCTTTTACGGCACCACCTGGTCGTCCTCCGGGGCGGCGTGGGTCCGGCCGGACAGCATCTATACCATTGTCCCGGAGGGGGGCCTCTCCGGCGCCACCACCGTCACCCGCTACCCCTCGGGCAAGCCGGAGGCGGGCACCCTCTACGACCTTTCCAAGCTGGAGGTCAAGGACAAGTACGCCATGTTCCTGGGCGGCAACCAGCCCCTGTGCGTCATTGAGAATCCGGACGCCGCCGGCGGAAAGCTGCTGGTCATCCGGGACTCCTACTGCGACAGCCTGGCCCCCCTGCTGTCCACCCAGTACCAGGAGGTCCACCTCTTCGACCCCCGGTATAACCTCACCTCCATCTCCGCCTATGTGGAGGAGCATGAGATCGACCAGGTTCTGGTGCTCTACTCCGCGGCCAACTTCGCCTCGGACACCCACCTCTTCCAGCTGCCGCGCTGAATCATAAAAAAGCACCCCTTCCGGCGGAAGGGGTGCTTTTTTATATGCGATTGGCTTAACCGCCCAGGTAGGCCTTCTTCACGGCCTCGTTGTTGAGAAGGTCGGCACCGGTGCCGGTGGCGACGATTTTGCCCGTCTCCAGCACATAGCCCCGGTCGGCCACCGACAGGGCCATCTGGGCGTTCTGCTCCACCAGCAGAATGGTGGTGCCCTCCTTGTGCAGGGAGCGGATGATCTCGAAGATCTGCTCTACCAGCAGCGGGGCGAGGCCCATGGACGGCTCGTCAAGCATCAGGAGCTTGGGGTTGCTCATCAGCGCCCGGCCCATGGCCAGCATCTGCTGCTCGCCGCCGGAGAGGGTGCCGGCGACCTGCTTCCGGCGCTCCTTCAGGCGGGGAAACTGCTCGTACACCCGCTCGATCCCCGGGGCCACGGCGGACGCGGCCTGGGTGTACGCGCCCATCTCCAGGTTCTCCTCCACCGACATGTGCAGAAAGATCCGCCGGCCCTCGGGTACATGGGCCAGGCCCTGGGCCACAATCTTGTGGGCGGGGACACCCGCAAGGCTCTTGCCCAGAAACTCGACGGAGCCGGTCTTGGAGTGGAGCAGGCCGGAGACGGTATTCAGAATGGTGGATTTGCCCGCGCCGTTGGCGCCGATGAGGGTGACCACCTCGCCGTCCTGCACCTCAAAGGAGACCCCCTTGATGGCGTGGATGGCGCCGTAATAGACGTTGATGTCGTTGACCTTGAGCATGTGTCACCCCTCCTTCTTCTTGCCCAGATACGCCTCGATAACCGCGGGGTTGGCCTGAATCTCCTCGGCGGTGCCCTTGGCGATGACCTGGCCGAAGTTGAGCACGCAGATGCCCTCGCAGATGCCCATGACCAGGTTCATATCGTGCTCGATGAGCATGATGGCGATCTGGAAAGTGTCGCGGATCTTGACGATGTTCTCCATGAGCTCCGCCGTCTCCGAGGGGTTCATGCCCGCCGCCGGCTCGTCCAGCAGCAGCAGGGACGGGTTGGTGGCCAGCGCCCGGACGATCTCCAGCCGCCGCTGGGCGCCGTAGGGCAGGCTGCCCGCCTGGTGGCCGGCCAGGTCCTGCATGTCGAAGATGCTCAAAAGCTCCAGCGCCCGCTCGTGGGCGGCCTTCTCCTGCCGCCAGTAGTTGGGCAGGCGCAGCACGCCGGTGAGGGCGGAGTATTTCTCCTGATTGTGAAGGCCCACCTTCACGTTGTCCTCCACTGACAGGTTGGAGAACAGCCGGATGTTCTGGAAGGTGCGGGCGATGCCCATGCGGTTGATCTGCACGGTGGTCTTGCCGGAGGTGTCCATGCCGTCGAGCAGGATAGTGCCCCGGGTGGGCTGGTAGACCTTGGTGAGCAGGTTAAAGACGGTGGTCTTGCCCGCGCCGTTGGGGCCGATCAGGCCGGCGATCTCGGTGCGGCCGATGGTGAGGTTAAAGTCGTCCACCGCCCGCAGTCCGCCGAAGTCGATGCCCAGGTGGCTGCACTCGAGCACCGGGGCCTTGTCAAGGTCGCGCTCGGGGATGATGGAGTGGCTGGGGAATGGCACCATTTTCCCTTTTTCGTAGTTGAACTTCTTGTCAGCCATCTTCCTCGGCCCCCTTTCTTCCGGGAATGGCGCGGCTCAAAAGGCTCTTGAGCTGCGCGTTGTTGGTGGCCAGCATGACCAGGATAAGCACCACGGCGTACACCAGCATCCGGTAGTCAGAGAAGCTGCGCAGCGCCTCGGGCAGGACGTAGAGCACCGTGGCGGCGATGATGGAGCCCCAGATGTTGCCAAGGCCGCCCAGCACCACGTACACCAGGATCAGGATCGAGGTATTGAAGTCAAATTTGGAGGACTGGATGGAGGAGTAGTTCAGGCCGAACAGCGCGCCGGCCGCCCCGGCCAGCGCCGCCGAGGTGACAAAGGCGATGAGCTTATATTTGGTGATGTTGATGCCCACGCTCTCCGCCGCGATGCGGTTGTCCCGGATGGCCATGATGGCCCGGCCGGTGCGGCTGCGCACCAGGTTCAAAACGATCACCAGCGTCACCATGATCAGCACGAAGCCCGCCGGGAAGCTTGCAAGCTTGGCGGTGCCAACGGCGCCCTGGGCGCCCTTGATGATGGCGGTTCCGCCCTCGGCCAGGTGCAGGTCGCTGATGCTCTTCTGGCCGGTGACGTTGAAGGCCATATGCAGCCCACTGCTGTCAACGCCCACCAGCAGGCAGTTGATGAGCTCCTTGATAATCTCGCCGAAGGCCAGGGTCACGATGGCCAGGTAGTCGCCCCGCAGCCGCAGCACCGGGATGCCCACCAGGATGCCCGCCACGGCGGCGCACAGCGCGCCCACCACAATGGCGATCACCAGCCGGGCGGTGCCGGAGGGGATGGCGGCCTTCAGGCTCATGGCGGCGATCACGCCGGAGAAGGCGCCCACGCTCATAAAGCCCGCGTGGCCCAGGCTCAGCTCGCCCAGGATGCCCACCGTCAGGTTCAGGGACACCGCCATCACGATAAAGCAGCAGCAGGGCACCAGCATACCGGCCACAGAGTTGGTCAGCGCGCCGCCCCGCTGCAGGGCGTACATGAGGATAAACACCAGCGTCACGCCGATGTAGGTCGCGAAGTCGGCGCGGGTGGTTTTTTTCAGCTTGCTCACATTCATGCCCGCCACCTCACACTTTCTCGGGCACATACTTGCCCAGCAGACCCGCCGGCCGCACCAGCAGCACGATAATCAGCACGGCAAAGACGATGGAGTTGGAAAGGCTCATGGAGATATACGCCTTGGCCATGGATTCGATGATGCCCAGCAGGATGCCGCCCAGAAACGCCCCGGGAATGGAGCCGATGCCGCCGAACACCGCGGCGGTGAAGGCCTTGATGCCGGGCATGGAGCCGGTGGTGGGCATAAGCGCGGTGTAAGACGAGCACAGCAGCACCCCCGCGATGGCCGCCAGGGCGGAGCCGATGGCAAAGGTCATGGAAATGGTGCGGTTGACATTGATGCCCATAAGCTGGGCCGCGCCCTTATCCTCCGAGCAGGCCCGCATGGCCTTGCCCAGCTTGCTCTTGCTGGTGAAAATGGTCAGGGCCACCATGATGACAACGCAGGCCGCAATGGTCAGCAGCGCCACATAGGGGATGGACAGCGCGCCGATGTTCAGGTTGCCGGAAATGACCGGGGTATAGACCTTGGGGGCAGCGGTCCAGATGAGCTGGGCTGCGTTCTGGAGGAAGTAGCTCACGCCGATGGCGGTGATGAGCACCGCCAGGCTCCCCGCCTCCCGCAGGGGCCGGTAGGCCAGCCCCTCGATCACCACGCCCAGCACCGTGCAAACGATCATCGCCAGGATGGTGGCCACCCACCCGGGCAAGCCCAGATAGAACATGGCACAGAAGGAAATGTAGCCGCCCACCATGATGACGTCGCCGTGGGCGAAGTTGAGCATCTTGGCGATGCCGTACACCATGGTGTAGCCCAGGGCGATGATGGCGTATACGCTGCCCAGGCTGATGCCGCTGATGAGGTAGTTCAAAAATTCCACTTGTGGCACCTCTTTTCTCTCGTCTCTCTCGTCTTACGCGCTCTTTTTCTGCAAAAACAGCAGCCGGCGGCCCCTGTGCAGAAAAACAGGGTGGCTGCCGGGAGTATGCTCTCCCGGCAGCCTGCCTTGCCTAGGTACTGTTCGGTTTGGGGCTTATCAGCAGACGACGTACTTGCCGTCCTTGATGACATAAGCGGCGGGAGCCTTGGACACCTCGCCGTTGGCGCTCCAGCTCAGGGTGCCGGTCAGGCCGTTGAGGGTGAGGGCAGGCATGGCGGCCACCAGGGCCTCGCAGATGTCGGCGCTGGACATGTCGGCGGTGACGCCGGAGGCCTTGATGGCCTCGTAGACGGCGTACACGGCGTCGTAGGCGTCAGCGGCGAACTGGTTGGGGGTCTCGTTGAACTTGTCGACGTAAGCGGTCACGAAGGCCTGGGTGGCCTCATCGTCGGCGGAGGCGGAGAAGGGGGTCAGCAGCATGACGCCCTCGGCCAGAGCGGTGTCGAAGCCCTCCAGCGTCAGGATGCCGTCCATGCCGTCCACACCGAAGAAGGTGGGGGCGTAGCCCATAGCCTTGGCCTGGTTGAAGATGACGGAGGCGGGCCCATAGTAGATGGGCAGGAAGATCAGATCGGCCCCGGCGGACTGGGCGGCGGTGAGCTGCACAGAGAAGTCGGTGGCGGAGTCCTTGGTAAAGGTGCCCTCGCTCACAACGGTCAGGCCCTTGGCCTCGGCCTCGGCCTTGAAGGCGTCGCGGATGCCCTGGGAGTAGGCGTCGTCGTTGCGGTAGATGATGGCGATCTTGGCGTCGGCCATCTTCTCAGCCATGTAGTCGGCGGAGGCCACGCCCTGGTTGGGGTCGGTGAAGCAGACCTGGAACACGTTGTCCTTGCCCTCGGTCACATCGGTGGAGGAGGCGGAGGGGGTGATGGCAAACATCCGGTCAGCGTAGGCCTCGGCAGAGACGGCAATGGCGGAGCCGGTGGTGGTGCAGCCCACCAGAACCTGCATGCCCCAGTCCTTCAGGGAGTTGTAGGCGTTGACAGCGATGTCGCCGGTGGCCTGGTCGTCCTCGCTCCTGAACTCGAACTGGATGTCGCCGCCCAGGGCGTTGATCTCGTCCACGGCCAGCTGGGCGCCGCTGTTGGTGGCAATGCCGTAGATGGCGGCCTCACCGGTCAGGGGGCCGATGTGGCCCAGCTTGAAGGTGCCGCTGGCAGTGCTGGAGGGCTCGCCGCTCTCGGCAGGCTTCTGGGAAGCGGCCTGGCTGGGGGCGGCGGAGGGGGCCTGGCTCACCTTATCGCCGGAGCCGGAGCAGCCGGCCAGCAGGCCAATGCACATGGCGCCGGCCAAAAGCATCGCTAAAACATTTTTCTTTTTCATTTCAATTACCTCCTGTATGCAGTGCTCCTCTCCCCGGCCAACGCGGACGCTCCGGGGCGGGCAACCATCCCTTGGATTGTTGACAATTATATTTCCGTTTCCGGAAATTGTCAACCGTCAGATCGTCCAATCCGCACAGGAGGGCGTGTAAAATTATACGGTATAATGACGGCGATTCTGTTCAGATCACAAACCCGCCGTTGGGCGCGAGCACCTGTCCGGTGATGTAGGACGCCCCGTCCAGCGCCAGAAAGGCGATGGCCCGGGCCGCCTCCTCGGGCGCGCCGATGCGCCCCAGGGGGGTCTCCTCCGCCAGGGCGGCCAGCTCCTCCGGCGTCAGATGGCGGTTCATGCCCGTATCAATGGTGCCCGGAGCCGCGCAGTTTACCCGGATTCCGCTTGGCCCAAGCTCTTTGGCCAGGGCCTTTGTCAGGGCGATCACCGCCCCCTTGGTGGCGGAATAGGCCGCCTCGCAGGAGGCCCCCACCTGCCCCCACATGGAGGACACCGTCACAATGCTGCCGGCCTTGCGGTGGATAAAATGGGGCAGCACCGCCTGGCAGCAGTGGTATACCCCGTCCACGTTGACGGCAAACAACCGCCGCCAATCTGCATCGTCAATTTCACTGAACAATCCCACATGAGATATACCGGCATTGCATATCAAAATGTCAAGTTGACAAAAATTACCCAACACATTGTCAACCATTTGCTCCACCTCGTCCCGGCGGGACACGTCGGCCCGGACGGTCATTGCCGGCACGCCTGTGCGCCGCAGCTCCTCCGCCAGGGCCTCGGCCGCCGCCTGGCCGGTGTGATAGTGGACGGCAATGCCGCAGCCCCGGGCGGCCAGCTCCCGGGCGGTGGCCGCGCCGATGCCCCGGTCCGCTCCTGTGATCAATGCATATTTCATAAGCTTCCTCCGCCCTGCGCCGCGCGCAGCCTTTTGTGCCAGTATACCATGGAAAAAAAGCCTTGACAACTGCCCCTTTAATGGGTATAATAACATTCGCCCGCTGTGGGAAAAGAGAATAAAAACGGACGATTAGCTCAGCTGGTATGAGCATCCGCTTGACGTGCGGAGGGTCACAGGTTCGAGTCCTGTATCGTCCACCAAATCCGGAAGCCGCTTATTTCAACGGCTTCCGGATTTTTTCTTACTCTCCCAAGGCTTTGCGGGTTTCGCCTCCCGCAATGCATTTGCATTATTTGCAACTTAAAAGCGGCATTTAGAAAACAAAAATGCACACGAAATGCACACGAAGAGCGGGCCAACACGCCCGCTCTTCTCTTTCAAATGCTCTTTACTTCCTGAACATGCCCTGCAAATTCATGACCCGCTCGGCCTGCTCCACAAACCGCTCGTGCATAAAGTTATACACGGCGTCCATGGCCTCCGGCGCCTCCCCGCTTGTCCTGCGGTATTCCTCAATCAGGCGTTCCGCACAGCGGTGGAGCATCTCCTGGTGCCCCATCTCCTCCCCGGACAGCTTGTAGAAGATCTGCGCCGTCTCCGGATCGGATGTCTTGTACTCCAGCGCCAGCTTCGCGTAAGTGCGGGCGTCCTCCAGCTCGTCCTCGATGTGCTCCGCCAGCAATTTGATCTCTTTCATTTTTTCACGCCTCCATAATGTACCTGTACAGGCTGTCGAGCTCCCGCTGCGTCAGCTTCAGCGTCACGCCCACCAGAGGGATTTTGACCGGGATCGCCTCGTCTCCGATGTATGGCTTTGCCGCCTCATACATCGCGTCAAGGTCTACCTCTCCCCGCTCCGCATCGTATACGCCCAGGGCAGAGATCATGCTGTAGCTGCCCAGCACGTCGGGGAGCTTCGACGCGATCAGCCCGCCGCCTCCGCCCACCACGATCTTCTCCCATCCGGATAGCTTCGGCATCACGTCGCTGTCGATGAACCGCGTAAGGCCCTTTTGTACCTGTGTGATCGTCACCATAGCCATAGCCTCCCTTTAAGGTCGGGGGCGGCTGTTGCCGCCCCCTCCGTTCCGTTTCAGTTCCCGCACCCGCCGCACTTGGGGATGGGGTTGTACAGGGTCTGCGCCGTGGTGCCCGTGCCGGTGGTCACGTCTGCCACCATCTTGGGGTAGAAGGTCGCGTTTGCGTAGGTCACGATGGCGTTGTCCGCGCAGCAGCGCCGCTCCGCCTCGTTGGCCACCGCGCCCAGCAGTTCCGCCTTCACGGCGGCGATGTCCTGACGGGCCAGCGCGAAGCTGTCCTCCGTCCGCTGGTTGTGTACCGCCTGGCCGCCCAGAGTGGTGCGGATGTCCTTGAGCTCGCCGTCCAGATACTTGTACAGCTCCAGCATCTTTTTGTCGCCGTAGGAGTTGGCGTCACGCAGCGCGATCTGGGACTGCAGTTCCGCGATCTTGCCCTCCCTGTCCAGCTCGTACCGGGTCACAGGGGTGTTCTCGCTGCAATTCATGGCGGCAGCGACGCCGGCGGGGGTCGCGCCGAACAGGCCGCCCCAGTTCCCGCCGTTGAGCAGGCCAAGCGCGGTGCCAGCAATGCCAAGCCCCAGCCCGGCCCCGGCTACCCCCTTAGAGGCAAAACCATTGTTTCTCTCGACTTCCATATGATCGCTCCTTTTTCAGATTTAAGGCGGCCACCTTATGGACATATCGTAGCAAGATCCGGCTGCGCCAAACCGGCGCAAAACCGGCAGGAAACCGGCATAGAGCAGAACGAAGGGGCGCACCAAAACGGTGCGCCCCTTCGTCATCTGTTGATCTCGTCTGCAATTTTTCCGTATGCTCGCCGCCGGTATCTCGTGACCGTATCCGGGTCAACGTGCAGCATGATCCCGACCTGCACACAGCTCTTCCTCCGCACGTCGCACTGGATCAGTGCGGTTTCCTCATCTTCCGGCAGCTCAAACGCCTTGATGTATTCCATGGCCCGCCTTGGGCTCATGGAGCTGATTATGGCACGAATGGCTTTGTGCTGGCTATTCATCATTGCCCGGCCAGAACTTGCAGAACGCGCTTACAGCAGCGCGCGGATGAGGAATGCCGCAGCCCATAGGAGATTAGAGAGGAAAAACGCCGTTCTCCACGGTCTGGATAAGCGTTCGGCGGCCTTTACCATATCGCCGAAGCTTTCAATGGCCTCCCTATCGTTCATAGCTTCTCCTTTCTTTTTTGTTGTTTGGGGCGCTGGGGGGAGCACCCCTGTGTCTCACTTGCCTGTCCCTTTTGCCTCCAGCACCTTCCATCCGGTGCTCACGCTGTACGGATTCCCGCTCGCGCTCTTGCTCCCGGTGTACAGCTGCCACAGCACGGCCTTCTCGTCCTTGGTCAGGTAGAGGTCATGGTTCCCGGCCTCCACGTCCCACGGCGCCAGCAGCGCGCCGCTGCCGGTCATGCCGTCAATGGCCGCCTCCACCTCCGCGTTCTTGTAGCTCCCGTTCCCGTCCGCGTCGTACTTTGGCAGGATCTCCTTCAGCCGCACCCAGGCTTCCGGCTCCACGCCGAAGCTGTCCGCAATCTCATACCTTGCCCGCTCGTTGTCTGTCATGACGGACTTCAGCGCCGCGCGCCGGTCTCCGTTCTTCCCGGCGGCGTCAAGGGCCGCCCGCCACTTCTGCACACTGCTGACGGTTTCCTTCCCCTCTTCCGGCTTCAGCGCGTTCAGGCTGTTTGTCAGCTCATATGCCGCGTCATCGTCCAACCCCGCCGCAATAAAGCTGTCATACCTCGCAGCCTCCGCCGGTATCTGGCTGTAATACTTGAAGCAGCTGCGCACGGTGTCCGCCTGCTCTGCGGTCAGGTTCTGGCGGTTTACCCAGCGCGAGAACTCCACCGTTTTCTCCGAGGCTTTGCTGTACTTCTCATTGATGGTGGTGTACTCGTTCTGCACGTTCAGGAAGGCGTCAAAGTCAAGCCCCGCCTGCTGGAATGCCATGATGTCGTCATCCCGGCTTGTGGCGTAGCTTCCGTCATCCTGCTTTTCGCCGAACAGGTACCTGTACATCTCCCGCTTCTCGCTGTCTGTCAGCGGGCTTTCCGCCAATGCCGTGCGCTTTGTGTTGGATGCCGCCGCGCCTTTCAGGCTCCCCGCGTTCTTCACATCCAGCAGCACCTGCGTCACCGCGCCCATGTCTGCCTCGCTGTCTGCCAGCGCGTCCATCAGCTCCCGCTCCTTGTCGGTCGCCATCAGGCCATAGTAGACCACGCTCTTCCCATCGCCCGATATGTCCGCCGCTTGCAGCACTCTCCGCTCTGCCTCTGCCTTGCTTTCTGTCTCCGTTTTCTTTGTCCCGCGCAGCTCCTGAAGCAGGTTGTAGGCGTCCTCCTGCGGCACTCCGGCCTCCGTCATGCCCTGATAGGCCGCGGTCTCCTTTGCGCCCATGCTCCCGAATCCGTTCTCTGCCCACTCCCGCCCGGTTTTCAGTGATGTTTTCCCGAACAACATAGCCTGTCCCGCGTTCAGCGCGGCCTGCCACGCATTATCGTTGTACACCGGGTATTGCAGCAGGTCGTTTCCCTCCGCATCCACAGAATAGCTGCCGCCTCTGATCGTGGCGCTCAAGCCTTGGTAGATCTTCTTCAGCTGCCCGCCGCCGAACGGAAGCGCCAGATAGGTCAGCGGGTTCATCAGCTCTCTGCCCGCCGTCGCCAATTTCTTCTTGGTGCTCCAGGTGTCGCTCGTCACGGTTTTCAACAGGTTGTCCCAGTCCGGCAGCGCGCTGCTGATCGGCACGCGCCCGCCGCCCAGCACGCCGCCGATGAACGGCAGTTCCTCTGCTGCATCGCCCAGCACTCCGGTTACGGTATCGTATGCGTTTTGCTTCTCCGTCTGGAAAGACGGCATGTCGCCCGTCACCGCGCCCACGCCCAGCTCTACAAGGTTCGGCAGCTCATAGCCCGTGATATCACCCACAGTATCATTCAGAATCCCGATTGGGTCAAGCGCCGGTCTGCGCCCGATGAAATACTCATAAACCTCGTCAAACAGCCAGGCCCCAAGGAAGAACTTGAACAGCGCCGCCGCCAAGGCCGCCAGCCCTTTCTCCTTATATGCCCGCGGCATGTCCTTGAACAGGTAGCTTAGCTGGTTGTTTACCTCAAGCTGGAACTGCGTGAACACCTTCGTCAGCGGGTTGTTGCGGTTGAACAGCGTCGGCGTGGAGCCTTTGCTGCGGTCTGCCATCACGCCCGCCGTCCAGTTATCCGCCTCCGTCATGGCGGCAGCCTCGCTCATCCCGCGCTTGAGGTTTTGGTTGTACCGCGCACGCACCAGGCTCCCAGCCGTAAACTGGTCAATGTATTCCATCGGGGAGGACATCGTGGCCGATGCCTTCTGCACCCATGTGCGCACCAGCGGGTCGCTTCCCTTGCGGTTGGTCAGGAATGCGGACGCGTCCACAATGCCGTCGCTTTCCTTGAAGCTGCGCAGCGTCTGCCACATACCGCGCAGCAGCTCCCCGCGGTCAAGCATCGCGCCGCCCTGTGTCAGCGGGATGAAGTTTGTCAGCCACGACGCCGGGTTGATGGCTACCATGTTGGCCGCCACGCGGCTTTCCAGGCCCTTTACAAGGTTGTACATGTTTCTGCCCAGCGCTTGCTCCATGTTTCGGTCTGCGCGGCTCTTTTTGTTGGCCAGCAGGTTCGTGTATTCCTCCAGCTCCACCACAAAGTTGGACAGTGCAAACCGCCCGCCCTCGTAGATGCTGTCAATCTTGCTGCGCTTCTCCTCCTCTGTCAGGCGGGTGTCTGCATATACCGCGTCCGCCTGCTTTTTAAGGCCTTCGTCGCCGGTGCGGTAACGCGCCTGTGTCGCCAGCGCCCGCAGCTTCTGGATGTTGTCCGTCTGGTAGATCACGTCCGCCACGCCTTCGATGTAACGGTCAAAGCCCTCCACGGCGTCGTATGCCGTTTCAAAACCAAGCCGCTGCTGTGCGTTCCCGAACCACTGGATGCCCGGGCGGAATGCGTGCGTCAGGCCGTTTATGGTGGTGGGCAGCGCCGTCACCTGCGTGTCGATGCCCAGCGCTTTCCCGAACAGCCCCATGATGCCGTCTCCGTCCCCCGGCTGGAAGTGCGGGAAATAGCCGCTGCGGTAGTTTACCGGCTCGTACCCGTTGCGCACTCTGACTTCGTTCATCTTCTGGAACAGCTCGTCGTAGATACGGCGGAACTCTTCCACCGCGTGCTCGATCTTCGCCTTGTCCAGCTGCGGGTTCTGCTCCCACATCTCCCGCACGATTCCGCGCCAGTCGCTTAGGGTCTTGCCGTCCCGCTCCGCCATGCGGCCCCTGCTGTTCTCCAGCACCCGGATGTTGTCCATCGCTTCGCCCAACAGCTGCACCGCGTGTGCCTCGGATATCTGCCCCGCCTTCTGCATGGCCCTGGTCTCCTTGGTGCTTAGGTTCAGCCCCTGCACCCGCTCGCGCATTTTGTTTTTCAGTCGCGTGGACTGCGCCTGCGCCTCATGCACCGGCGTGAAGTATTCCGCGATGATAGACTGCGCCAGCTTCTTGTCCTTCACGATGTCAAGGATGTTCCGCTCCATCGTCTCGCGGGAGTAGAGAATGCCCGCCCGCTTGTCCTTCCAGTCGTTGGCGGTCTCCAGGAACTGATCCGCGGTTTCACGCAGCTTTGCCCGCTGGCTCTTCTTGTACTCCGTCAGCAGCTTCACCAGCCGCTCATACTCCATCGTGGCCTCATATACGGCGGTGATGCCCTTCACGTTGTCCGTTTTCGGGTTGAGGTGCTTCAGCTCGATCTCGCCCTTCAGCAGCCGCCCCAGCTGTACATTGTCGTGGTCGGTCAGCAGGTTCTTTGCCTTGGCCTTCTCCGATTCCCACCGCGCCTTCTTCAGCTGCTTATAGGCTTCCTCTGCCTGTTCTGTCGTTACCGGCACGCCTTCTGCCTTTGCGGCCTTTGCGGTGCGCTCGTCGGCATAGCGCTTCACGGTGCGCAGGTCTCCGATGGTGTCCCCGATGGCAGAATCAAAGTCGTTCTTCGCCCAGCGTTTGAACTCTTCCGCATCCGGGCCGTAGTACTCTTTCAGGGATTTCTCCGCCTTTTCAATGCCTCTGGCCACCTCAAACATGCGCATCAGCTGGTCTGCCGGCTGCGTCAGGTTGTACGGGAACAGCTCCGGGGCCATGCTCCGCATTTCCTCATAAGCCACCTCCACCGGAGTCCCGCCCTCGTTTACAATCCGCAGGTTCCCGGCGGCGCTCTTTCGGAAATTGTCGAAGTTTGCGATGTCTTGCTTTTCCTCTTCGGAGATGGTCACGGCCTGCGTGCGAAGCTGATCCTTGATGTCCTTATACTGCCGGTAAAACTCATCGTCCGCCACAATTCCCTCGCTGTATGCCCGCTCGAACAGCTCCGCCGTCGTCTCTTCCGAAACGCGCCCGGTGGCCAAGTATTCCTCGCTGATCCGCTGCGCGATCTCCTGCAAATACTCCCGCTGCGCAAAGCGCGGCACGCCCAGTGCGCGCCCCACGCGCCCCACAAGAGACCGCTCCGCGCGCTTCAGGTAGTCCTGCGCTTTCTTCGGCAGCGTCGTGCGGATGCTGTCCTTCTTCTCTTCCTCCTCCGCCGTGGGCAGCTCTGCTGCCTGGGCTTCGTCCTCCGTAACGGAATACCGGATATCCTGGGCGTTCGCCTTTTCCCTCTCCGCTTCCACCTCCGCGTAGGTTTTCAGCTGCGCCTGGGGTACGCTGTCCTCTTCCGTCTGTGCAGAAGTATCCCCCATAATGTCAGAAAATGGCACACCGTCCAGCTTGACAGTTCCGTCCTCGTATGATATACTGCCAATAGAACCATCTCGCAGAAGCTCTCGGGACGCTATTGTAAGCCCGAATCGGCGAAGAAGCGGGGCGGTTCTTTTTTTGTCCACATACAAAACATCACTGCCCGCGACGAAGTTCGCGGGATTCTTTTTTGTATATGCGCTGTTGACCTTCTGCATATCGTCCAGAACGAAGCCGTTTTCGCTCGGGCGCAGGTCGAGCACAGCCATGACCGGCTCGCCATTCTGTGCCTTCATCGTACCATACAGCACGACGCGGCTGTTCGCTTTATTCGCGCCGCGCCCCTTGCTTTTCAAAATGAGCACAGGATCATCCAGAAGCTCTGGGATTTTCCCGATCTCATTTATCGTCATTTCTGGGTGATCTCTCAAAATTCGGCTTATTTTGTCGCCGTTCATGTAGATGTCGCTCTCGATTGCGCCGAGCCCTTGCAGCACGTCGCCAGTACTTCCAAGCGTAAAACGCTCCCCGGAGCTCTGGCCCTCATCGTACCATTCACGAATGTTTTCGCTGAAATATGGGTCGATGCTGTAGCTCTCCCCGCCGTCCGCGAACACCGTGTCCTCGCTGCCGTAGGCCGGGGATGTCTCCCGGCGCTGTTCCGCCGTCAGGGTGCGCCGTGCCGAAGCGTCCCGCGCCTCGATCTCGCCCGCCGTGTTTTGGTACATCCGCCTATACTCACCCTGTGTGTCCGTCATGCGGCGGCCCAGGTCAAGCAGATCGCGGAACCACTGGTTCGGATACAGCTCTTCGTAAAGCGCGTCCTGCTCTGCTTCGAGCTTTGCATAACGCTTGCCATCCTCGCTGTTCTCGTCGGACAGGAAAAGCCGCTCCAACTCGCGGTCAAGCTCTGTGTAGCGGATATACTTGTTCTGCTCGGTGCGCGGCAGCCCGTTCAGTGTCCTGTCGTACTCGTGCTGGAGCCGTTCAGACACAAGGTCGCCGCTTTCGTACTCCCGGCGTGCCCAGTATTCCGGGCTCGCGCCGCCAGAAAACCCCTCATACCGCTGGATAACGTGCTGGATTTCATGCACCAGTGTGCTCTCCGGCGCGTTGCGCAGCTCGTTGGACACGGTAATTGTGTCTGTCTCTCTGTTGTACCTCCCTTTGGTGCCTCTGTCGAGGTTTCTGAATTCCAATCTTGTCTTGCGTAGCTGCGGATAGTTCCGGAACAATTCATCGTGATACAGATAATCCTCCAGCTGCCATCCTTCCGTTTCCCCGTTTTTTACAGTCGTTCCCCAGATGTTTTTCAGTTTTTCAAATTCTTCTCGCTCTTCCGATGTCATCCCGCCCGTTGTTAATCCGAGCGCTTCGCTGTTTGCTTTTTCAAGAAGTTCTCTGTATCTCTTGTACCCCGGATATCTTTCATTAAGGTGATTGTCTCCTCTTCTGTTGTATTCCATCTTGGAATCGTCGATCTCAAAGCGCCACTTCCCGTCCATGCCCTTGTGCCAGCCGGTGGCCTTGCGGATGCTCTCCATGTCGGCCCCGGCCTGCTCCATCTCCTGGGCTTCCCGCAGCGTCTGGAGGTTCGCGCCGTTGGCGTTGGCCCCGGCATAGCTGTGCTGCATCTCGCCCAGCCCCTGCTGCATGTCAAGCTCCGGGTCGTACATGTCGTTGAACGCCGCCTCTGCGTCCTCGTCGGAGATCTCCCCGTTCGCCATCTGCTGCTGGAGGGTTTCCAGATTCTGCGCCTGTGCGGCGGCCCTTTGCTGCATGTCGGTGGTGAAGCTGCTCTGCGTCTCCTGCAATGCGCTCTGGTAGTAGTTCCTCGCCTGCGCCAGGAACGCCCGCTCCTGCGCGCTGCTGCTGCCCAGCTTGGCCAGCAGCTTGTCGATGAACTGCAGAATCCGCTGCCCCAGCGTCCGGTTCTGCCGCACCACGGCGCGGATGCTCTGCTCGTCGGTCAGCAGATACTTTTCCACATACTCCGCCACGATCTCGGCGTCAATGGCCGCATTGTCCGTCAGGGTCTCGCCGTGTCTCGCGTACAGTTCCCCCTTTGCCTGCCGCATGGCCCGCAAGTCTCCGCCGGTCTGCTCAATGCGGCGCAGCACCAGTTTCCGGAGGTCGCTGTAGCTCCCGCTCGCTTCAATGCTGTGGGTCAGCTCGTGGCTGATGATCTGTGCCGCCGGGCTCTGGCTTCGCGCGTTGATGTAGATTCTCCCGTCTGCCGGGCTGTAGTAGCCGTTGTGTATCCCTCCGGCTTCATCCGCGCCCTCGCTGAAGAATACCACCTCACGCCCCACAATGTCCCCGATGCGCCGCACCTTGGCAATGGTGTCCTCGTCCACGCCTGCAAGGATGCCGGTGCGCTCCGTCTCCGTTTTGGCCCGGGCCGCCTGCTGCCGTCTCTCCGTCTGCTCCGCCGTAGGCAGCATGCCCGGCACATCATTCTCCCACTGCTGCGTATCCTGCCGCCTCTGCACGTCTGTGTTCGGTCTTTCCTGTGCTTCGCTCTGCTCCGCTGTCGGCAGCATGATGCCGCTTGCTTCCTCCGCCGTTGGCAGCACAATGCCCCCGGCGTTTTCCTTCGGCTCCTGCGCAGTCTCCGCCTGCCCTGCGGTCTGTTCTGTGCCCTCCAGCACTCCGCCGGTCTCCGCAAACAGCCTGCCGATCTCTGCGTCTGTCAGCTTCTTCCCCTTCTCCAGCTTGGCCTTCAATTCCTGCCCCAGCTTGTACGCCTCGCTGTTCTGGTCAAGGGTCTCCGCCGTCTCGATGATGCTGTTCACCATCTCGCTGCCCATCTTGCGCAGCGTGCGCCCGGTTCGCTGATATTCGGCGCTTTGCCGCGCCGTCCCGATTCCCACGCCTGCCGTGGCCATGGTGCCGCCGGACAGTGCGCCGCCCAAAAAGTCCAGTCCCATCTCCGCCGCCTGCTGCGCCGCCGCAAGGCCGAAGGCTTCGCCCTCTGTTTTGCCCTCCGCCATGTATGCGTCAATGGCCTGCCGCCATTCGCTCTTGTCCTTGGCGATGAGGATGTCCGCAAACAGGTTGATGAAATCGCTGCCCACTTCCTCCGCGCCTTCTGTAAAGACGTTTTTCAGGATATACTTGATGGCTCCATCTTCCCATTTCCCTTCCAGCAGCGCCTCAATGCTGAACTTCTCCGTGAATACCTCCGCCGCGCCCGCAATGGTGCCCAGCGCGAACGCCTGGTCATCCGTCAGCCCCCGGTCTTTCGCCTCGATGGTAGCGTCTGCCGCCGCGCCGGTGCCCATAATGGCAAGGGACAATCCCTCGCTGATCGTACCGCCGCCGCTGAATCCGCCGGTAATCGCGGAGTTGAGCAGGAAGTCGCCCATGCTCATCCCGGTCTGGTAAAGGAAGCTCCCTACCGGCCCCCATTTCCCGCTGCGCTCAATGGTCTCCGCCACCTGCCCGCGGATTGCGTTGTTGGCGTAGGAAAATCGGTTATATGCCGCGTTCTGGTCGATGGCCCCGTCCCCGATATAGTCCACCGCCTGCCCGATGTAGCTTAGCCCTTTCATCGGCGATGTCAGCACGCTGAACACGCTGCTGCCCACCGGCGATGCCTTGGCATATTCCCTCCAGCGCGCTTCCTCTTCCTGCCTCTGCCGGTAGTTCAGATCCCCAGACAGGTAGTCGTAGTAGGCATGCGCCGCATCCCTGCCCTGCGAGGCGTACAGGTAATTGAAAATGGCCTTTTCTTCGTCGGTCATCTGCTGCGATTCGGTTTTGTTCTGCGTTGTCCCCAAAAACAGCGCCGCCAGTGGGTTGTCATGATTGCTCGCCCGGTTCCTGATGTACGCACCCGCCTCGCTGTTCCCGTTGATATACTCATACAGAGGGTCGTCCCATCCGCTTGCATCGTCGCTGTAGTTGCCAAGCAGGATGTCGGTGTTGGAACGCTTCTTTCCATTGGCCGTGCTTTTATACTGGCTCTTCTCCTCAAAGTCTGCGGCGTCAGCCAGGTCAGCATACCGGTAGTACTCCGCCCAGCCCAGCTCCTCCTGGGCAATCGCCCTGGCGCTCTCCGCCTCCGCGATCTGGCTGTCCATGGCCTTGGCCTGCGCCTGCAGCTCCTGCGCCCGCCGTCTCCACTCCTGCGCCTCCGGCCTTCCGTTTCCGGAGGCGTCTGCCTGCTCCATCAGGCCCTGCGCCTGCCGCCGGAGCTCCTCCTGCTGCGCTTTCAGCGTCTCCGCCACCCGGATGTCCCCTTCAATGGCCGCCTTGTCAGTGCGGATCCGGCTGCGCCAGTCCTGGAGCTTCTCCTGCTCCCCGGTCAGGTAGCTGTTGTACTCCTCCAGGGCCGCGGTGTACGACTCATAATCCTTCGCGTACTCGTCATAAAGGCGCTTTTCTTCCCTGGCCTCCCGCTCGTAGCGCTCTGCGGCCTCCTTGTACCGGTCAATCTCCGTCTGATACAGCGCCCGGTTGAAGGTGGACGGGCTGCTCTCATAGCTCTTCTGCAGGGCCGGGATGGTCTGCTCGAACCGTCCGAGCTCCGCCTCCGTCCCCGCCCGCCGCTCCTGGGCCTGCTGATAGGCCGCCATCGTCTCCCGGGTCTTGCTCTCATATCCGGTGTAGGTGTCCTGCAGGCGCTGGGCGGCGCTGCCGATCTCCGGCTTTGTGTAGTATTTCCCGTCCGCGGTGGCCCCCACCAGATAGTTCTGGTAGGTGCCGTATTTCTCCCGCAGGTCTGCCGCCGCCGCGAACTCCCCCTGCGATACCTTCCCGGACGCGCCAGCCCGTGCGGCATAGCTCTGCCGCACGCTGCTGTCATACGCCCCCCTGGTCTTTCCGCTGCGCTCAAAGGCGGTGTTTTTCCCGGTGCTGACTGCCTTCGCGTCCAGCTCCCGGGCGCTCTTCCTGGCCTTGTCCCAGTCGATCCGGCGCCCGTCCAGCTCTCTGGCGCTCGCCTTCGCCTTTTCCCAGTTGATAGCCATTTCCTAACCTCCGTCAGTAGGATATTCCGTACTGCTTGAGCAGCTCCTCCGCCTGGGCCTGGGTGATCTTCCCCTCCGACACCGCGTCCCTGATGATCTCCACCTTGCCGTCCACCGTGCGCTGCATTCCCACGGTCTGCCGGAAGCCCTTGTACTGCCCGTCCGTGAAGAGCTTCCCGGTGTCTCCGAACCGGTATGCCCCGGTCGTCTCGTAGAACGGGGACGAATATGCCCCCGCGTCCCCGGCCTTCTTGAAGCCGGCTGCCCGAAGGGCCTCCTCGCTCACGCCGTAGCGCACATAGCTCTCCCAGGTCGCGTCGTCAATGACTCCGCTTGGGAACATCCCGCTGATGGCCGCGATGTCGCTGTCGCTCAGGGTCATGCCGGCGCCGTTTGTGTTGCTGCCCGCCGCGGCGTCGCTCCCGCCGCCGGTGCGGCCCGTGCCCGTGCTCACCGCCGGGCTGATGCCCAGCTCCCGCAGCCCGGAGTAGTCCCCGTACTGTGCCGCCAGCTGCGCCAGCTGGAGCTGCCGCTCATAATCCACCGGGACATTGGAGGTATCCACGCCCATCTTCTGCAGGAAGGAATAGTCCCCCACGTCCGCCGCCGTCAGCGCCCGGTTGAGCTCCTCGCTGCGTCTGGCCGTCTGGTTGTTCACCTCGTCCAGGAACTGGCCGTAGCTGAAGCTCCGGTCTGCGTTGTACTGGTTGAGGGCGTTGAGGTACTTCTCATAGTCGCTCTGCTCCGCCCCCTGCACCGCGCCCAGGTCGGAGAGCTGCATGTTGTAGTCGTTCATGTACTTGTTGTAGGCCAGCTGATAGAGCTCCGGGATCTTGTCCGTCATCTGGCTTGCGTAGTAGTCCCCCGCCTGGCTGGCCGCCGTCACCGCGTAGCTCGACGGGATGCCCCCGCTTGCCGCGGCCGCCGCCCCCAGCGCGTCCTGGGTGGCCCTCTGCCCCTCCCGGGTGTACTGCTTTCGGTACTGGCTGTAGAGCTGGTCCGTCTCCGGGTCATAGCTGAACTCCTTCCGGTTGATGAGCTGCCCCAGCAGATCCTGAATGGTGCTGTCATACCGGTTCTGATAGGCCGGCGCCGCCGCGCTCTGGAAGTCCCGGGGGGAGAGCGGGTCAAGGTAATACTGGCTGCCCTGCGTGCCGCCGGTGTACCCGCCGTAGCTGCTGCGGATTCCCTCCGCCCCCATATTCGCCAGGGCCCGCGCCTCGTCCGTTGCGGCGTTGGCGTAGTCCTGCTTGTACTTGAGGATGCTCATGCCCGCGTCCGGGTTCTGCTGGGCCAGGCGCAGGTCTGCGTCGGAAAACTGCCCGCCCAGGCCGCTGCTCTGCATGGCCCTCTGAAAATCGTCGTAGGTGTATCTGTTTGCCATAGTCTCTCCTTCCCCATATCAAACGATGGTACGCTTCAAGGCTCCCTCTGACGAGGCCGGCGCCCTTCAAGGCTCCCTCTGACGAGGGAGCTGCCAAGCGAAGCGAGGCTGAGGGAGAGAGCCCTTCCCCCCCTCCAAAGCCTCCCTCTGACGATGGCGGCGCCCTTCAAGCCTCCCTCTGACGAGGGAGGTGTCAGCGAAGCTGACGGAGGGAGAGAGCCCTTCTCTTATAGCTCGCTGCCGTTGTAGACCTCCCGCACCAGCGAATATAATTTGAATCCGCCTGTCCCGGTCATCCGGATGCGGAAGTGGTCGCACCGCCGCGGGATGATGGGCAGGTAATAGCTGCGCTTTACCGACGGCGGCAGGGTCTTCACCGTGCGCCACACGCCGTCGCTGTCAAACTGCATGTCGATCTGCACGCTTGCCCCCTCGTCCAGCTCCAGCCGCAGCAGCAGCTTCCCGATGCCCTTCTTCTCCGGCGTCGCCGTGGAGGAGGACGAATAGGTGGTGTACTCGTAGAAGTCCGCCCACTCTGCCCTCCAGGCCACCTGTCCTTCCCGCACCGCGCCCGCCGGCGCGCTCCTGGCGTTTCCGTCCGCCCACAGCGCCCCCGCCGCGGTCAGGCAGTAGAGGGCCCCGTTCCAGCCCCAGCCCACCGCCTTGGTGGCGTCCTCCCGGTGCCACAGGCTGGTGCGGGTGTCGAACACGAACAGGTGATATGCCCCCGCCGCGTCTTCCATGGAGACGCAGTATTTCGTCCCGTCGCTGCCCGAAACGGCGTTTTGGAAGCGCTGCGTGCCGAAGGCCGCCGCCACGCTCTGGGGGATTCCCCCGCTCCACGCCGTGATGCCCGTCCGGCTCAGGTAGAACAGCGTCTCCCCGGCGATGGCAAGGCTCCCGTCCGACCCCTTCTCTACCCCCATGCTGGCGCTGCCCATCACCTGGAAGTTGGACGGCTTGTCCCCGTACACCTTGTAGATGTGCTCCTCCTTGAAGAAGCAGGGATACCCCAGGTAGCTGCAGCAGGCGGTGAAGTCTCCCGCGCTGCCTACATTCACGCTGTAGCTGTCCGTAGCCACGCCGTCGAACACGTTCCAGTTGAAGATGTCCCCCAGCTTGCTGGCGTAGATGGTGTCTCCCCTGCAGCCCCACAGCCGGTTCTCGTTCTCGCAGATATAGTCCATGTCCGGCACCGTGCGGCTGATCTGCAGGGTCTCCGTGTCCCCGCCCTCCGCCGCCGTGAAGGTGTTCTCATAGAAGCGCAGGTTGTCTCCGTCGATCTCCCGGATGACGGCGGTCTTGTTGTTCTCCGGATGGGCCGCCGCGCCGGTGATCGTCACCGCGTCCCCCGCGCGGAACTTCGCCCCTGCCCCCGCGGCGGTGATGGTGTTGCCCTTGGCCGCCTCCCCCCCGTAGGTGCCGTCCTGAATCTTCGCGCTGCCGCTCCAGCTGCTCTCCAGGGCGCCGAAGTCCCCTGTCAGGCGGTTGTAGTATTTCTTGTCCGGCAATATGACGATGTACGCCCCCAGGCTCGCAAACCGCTTGCGGCTGTCCGTCACCGTGCCTTTGAGCACGCCGTCGGCGTAAAAGCCCGTGCCGTCCGCCCAGTACAGCCCGTCGTGGGCATACAGGCCGTTTGGCTTGGTGAGCGTCCTGCAGCTCCACCGCCGCGAGCGCGTCCCCAGCACCGGGTAGAAGTCCCCCGTCAGGTTCTCCATGTCCCAGATGTCCCCGTTGCTCGCCGCCACGGTGTGGTCGTAGCCTCCGAACTTCACCTGCTTGCGCTTGCTGATCCCGTCCGCGTTCACCATGCTTGGCAGCCCGATACTCATTCCTTCTTCTCCTCTTCCGCCATCTGGTACGCCCGGCGCAGGGCCCCCCGGGCCGCCGCCATCACGTCCACCGCGTCCCCCTGCACCGGG
>CAKUIM010000026.1 GCA_934660965.1 uncultured Oscillospiraceae bacterium
TTGGCCCGCAGAATGGTGCCGTAATGGCCGCTGTCCAGCTCGTCGAGCATCTGCTCCAGGGCTGTGCGCTCGAACTGCCGGGGAGTCTCCCGGCCCCAGCTGGTGAATACCTCGTCGGCGTCGTGGCCGTGGTGATGGTGGTGGTCATGGTCGTGGCAGCCGCAGGAGCACTCCGGGCCGTGGTCGTGCTCGTGCTCATGCTCGTGCTCGTGCTCATGCTCGTGGTCGTGCTCGTGCTCATGCTCGTGCTCATGCTCGTGGTCGTGCTCGTGGTCATGATGATGGTGATGATGCTCCTCCTCCTGGGCGGAGAGCAGCAGCCGGTCGGAGAGCTTGGCGCTCTCCATGGCGCGCAGGATGGCCGCGCCGGACAGCTCATCCCAGGGGGTGGTGAGGATGGCGGCCTGGGGGTTTTTCTCCCGCAGCAGTGCTACGGCCTGCTCCAGCCGCTCGGGGGAGAGCTTCTGGGTGCGGGAGAGGATGATGGCCCCGGCGTGCTCCACCTGGTCGCAGTAGAACTCGCCGAAGTTTTTCAGATATACCTTGACCTTGGTGGCGTCAGCCACGGTGACGGCGCTGCCCGGGACAATGCGCCCATCGTCCCGGGCGGCGCGCTCCACCGCCGCGGCCACGTCGGAGAGCTTGCCCACGCCTGAGGGCTCGATGAGCACCCGGTCGGGGGCGTAGCGGGAGATTACGTCGTGCAGGGCCTGGGCGAAGTCGCCCACCAGGGAGCAGCAGATGCACCCGGAGGACAGCTCGGAGATTTCCACCCCGGCGCCCTTGAGAAAGCCGCCGTCCACGCTGATCTCACCGAACTCGTTCTCGATGAGCACCACCTTTTCGCCGCTGTAGGCCTCGGCGAGCAGCTTCTGAATGAGGGTGGTCTTGCCCGCGCCCAGGAAGCCGGAAATAATGTCTACCTTTGCCATATTGCATCAGATCCTTTGCAGGGAGCCCCTACCATTCTAATAGGACAGCTCCGTTTTTCTTTATAAGTATAGCATTTTCTGCTTGAAATGCAACCGCTGCGCCGAGGTAAAATTGACAAGCGGAGGGAAAGCGGGTAAACTGTTGGTAAGGATTGCAACGCGCCTCCCGCCGCCCGCCAGAGCGGCGGCGGTGCGGAAAAACGGGAAAAGGAGTCGAACGGAACATGGTAGAATTTCAGGAACTGACCTTCCCCTCCAGCGACGGACAGCACCAGTGCTGGGCGGGCCTCTGGCTGCCGGAGGGTGCGCCCCGGGCGGTGGTGCAGATCGTCCACGGCGTGGCGGAGTATGTGGGCCGGTACAAGGCCTTCGCCCGGTACCTGGCGGAGCATGGCTTTGCCGTTTGCGGCGAGGACCACCTGGGCCACGGCAATACTGCCAAGCAGGACAGCAAATTCGGCTACTTCGGCGCCCACGACGGCTGGACCCTGGTCACGGCGGACGTGCGGCAGCTGCGCACGCTCATGGGGGAGCGCTTCCCCGGCATCCCCTACTTCCTGCTGGGCCACTCCATGGGCTCCTTCCTCACCCGTACCTACCTGTGCCGCTATCCCGGCACGGTGTCCGGGGCCATCCTCTCCGGCACCGGGCAGGAGGCCCCCGCCCTGGTGGCGGGGGGCAAGGCCCTGGCAAGCCTCATCTGCCGTTTCCGCGGGGCCGACGCCGTGAGCCAGCTGGTCAACAACCTCTCCCTGGGCGCTTACAACAAGCAGTTCGCCCCCAACCGCACCAGCGCCGACTGGATCAGCCGGGATCAGGCGGTGGTGGACGCCTATGTCTGCGACCCGCTGTGCTCCTTCACCCCCACCGTTGGGATGTACCGGGACATGCTGGGCGGCCTTCAGTATATCGCAAGCCCCCGGGCCCTGTCCCAGATGGACCCCGACACCCCCATCTACCTCTTCTCCGGCGCGTGCGATCCGGTGGGCGGCAACACCAAGGGGGTCAACAAGGTCTACGGCTATTTCAAGGACCGCGGCACCCGGGACCTGACGCTGAAATTCTACCCCGGAGGCCGCCACGAGATGCTCAACGAGACCAACCGCGCCGAGGTGTACGCCGACGTGCTCGCCTGGCTGGAGGCCCATGTCTGACCGGGGCGGGCAGAACAACACACGAGAGGAGAGCGCGGCCATGTTTGAACATCTGGACCCGGCGGCCATCGTCGCGCTGTACGACAAGCTGTACGTGGGCATCTATATTCTTGACAGCGAGGGCACCATCCTCTTTGTCAACGACACCATGGTCACCATGACCGGCATCCCCCGGGACAAGATGATCGGCTACTCCATCTTCACCAGGCGCAACTTCCAGCCCTCCGCCACCGAGCTTGTGCAGAACAAAAAGCAGACGGTGTCCCTCTACCAGACCATCAAGGCCCAGGAGCGCACCTACCGCCAGCTCATCACCTCCATCCCCGTCTTTGACGAGCACGGCGAGATCAAATACATCATCGCCGTCAATGAGGAGCTGTCCAGCCTCACCCGCCGGATGGGCAGCGCCGCCGCCCTGGATCAGAGCCGCCTGGAGCTGTCTATCCCCCCGGACGTGGACGGCGAGGAGGAAGAGCCGGGGAAAGAGCTGGTGGCCCGCTCCCCCCAGATGCGGGCCATCGTGCAGCTTATGCGGCGCATTGCCGACGTGGAGGCTTCCGTGCTCATCGAGGGCGAGTCGGGCACCGGCAAGGAGGTCATCGCCACCACCCTCCATAAAAGCGGCGCCCGGGCGGACAAGAAGATGGTGGAGATCAACTGCGCCGCCCTGCCTGAGCAGCTTCTGGAGGCAGAGCTCTTCGGCTATGTGAAGGGCGCCTTCACCGGCGCCGCCCCCGGGGGAAAGCCGGGCCTCATCCAGGAGGCGGACGGCGGCATCCTCTTTCTCGACGAAATCAACTCCCTGCCCATGTCCATCCAGGGCAAGCTCCTGCGGGTGCTGGAGACCAAGCGGGTGCGCCGGCTGGGCGCGGTGGAGGAGACCGAGGTGGACTTCCGCCTCATCGCTGCCGCCAACCGCAGCCTCCAGAAGTTGTGCGCCGAGGGCCGCTTCCGGGAGGACCTCTATTACCGCCTGAATGTCATCCCTATCCGGGTGCCCCCCCTGCGGGAGCGCCGGGAGGACATCCTGCCCCTGGCGGACCAGTTTTTGAAGGAGTTCCGGAAGCTCTATGGCCGGGCCCCCCGGGTGTCCCCCGAAGTGGAGCGGCAGCTGGAGGCGTACAGCTGGCCGGGCAACGTCCGGGAGCTGCGCAACCTGGTGGAGCGCATGGTGGTCAGCGGCGAGTACGGCGCGGAGGAGATCCACCGCATCCCCGAGGAGATGTTCGGCGCCGCCCGGCAGGAGCCTGCGGAGCGAAGCCTGCCCTCCGTCATCGTCCTGGATCAGCGCGGGCCGGAGGAAAACGCGCTGCCCGGGGAGGAATTTTCCCTGGAATCCTATATGAACGCCACCGAGGAGCGGCTGCTGCGGGGCCTTGCGGAAAAGTGCCGCACCGTGTCGGAAATGGCCGCCGTCCTGAAGATCGACCGTACCAACGTGGGGCGCAAGCTCAAGCGCTACGGCATCACTCTCCGGAAGTGATGCCGCTCCCGCCCATCGGCCTGCCGCCGGATGGGGCTGGACGTGTTGCCGGATGGCACAAGTGATGCAAAAACGCACATTTTAGGGGGCTGCCTGCCTGGCGGCCCCCTTTTTTTGAAAAGGTGGGCGAAAACGCACATGTTTCGGGCAAAAACGCACGGTGCATAAACGCACGTTTACGGGAAGGCTGGCCGCCGGAGGGGCACCGGGGCGGGGGAGAGGGCGAAAAACGGCGCAGAATCAGGGCATTGCCTGATCTTCGACCCGCCGGGGCGCAAATGTGAAAAGTTGGCACAGAATTTGCTATAATTCATAACGAAAGCCAATCCGAGGGGCAGTCCGCCAAGGCGGGCGGCCCGGGAAGCGCTGCGAGCTGCGGGGTCCGGCGCGTTCGGGGCGGCAACTATATGCGTGTGATAAATTAGGAGGTTTTTCAAATGAATCTGAGCGGAAAATACGCCATTGTGACCGGCGGCGGCAAGGGCATCGGCGCCGCCATCGTCAAGCGTTTCATTGCCGAGCAGGCTGCCGGCGTCGCCATTCTGGAGTATGACGAGGCCCTGGCCCGGAAGACCGCGGACGAGATCGGCGGCAACGTCATCGCCATCAAGTGTGACGTCTCCAAGGAGGACCAGGTCAAAGCCGCCGTGGACAAGGTGCTCGAGGCCTTCGGCCGCATCGACATCCTGGTCAACAACGCCGGCATCACCCGTGACGTGATGTTCCACAAGATGACCGACGACCAGTGGCGTCAGGTCATGTCCGTCAACCTGGACGGCGTCTACTACTGCTGCAAGTTCGTGGTGCCCCTGATGCGCGAGCAGGGCTACGGCAAGATCGTCAACCTGTCCTCCTCCTCCGCCAACGGCAACGCGGGCCAGGCCAACTATTCCGCCACCAAGGCCGCCATCATCGGCCTGACCAAGACCCTGGCCAAGGAGCTGGCCCCCAAGAACATCACCGTCAACGCCATCGCCCCCGCCATGATCGACACCGACATGATGCGCGGCGTGCCCCCCGAGATTCTCGAGAAGTACATCAAGGGCATTCCCGCCCGCCGTCTGGGCACTGTGGACGAGTTGGCCGCTGCCGCCTACTTCCTGGCAAGCGATGACTCCAGCTTCGTCAACGGCATCGTCCTGCCCGTCAACGGCGCGACCATGACCTGATCGAACTGAAAAACAGACTTTCTGAAAGAGGCGGGGGCCACTCCGGCCCCTGCCTCTTTTCGGCTTTTGCGGGGCTTTTTTCAAAAAACAGGGAGGAATTATGATATGAGACCGCTGGAAGGCATCAAGGTAGTAGAGCTGGGCACCCATGTGGCGGTGCCGGCGGCGGCCCGGCTGTTTGCGGACTGGGGCGCCCGGGTCATCAAGGTGGAGAGCCCCACGGGGGACCTGTGGCGGCAGTTCGGCGTCAACTGCAACGCCCCCGTCACCGATGAGGAGAACCCGGTGTTCAGCATCCCCAACTCCAATAAGGAGATCATTGCCCTCAACCTCAAGAGCGAGGAGGGCAAGGCGGTGCTGCTGCGCCTTTTGGAGGACGCGGACGTCTTTATGACCAATGTCCGGGGGGACGCCCTGCGGCGGCTGGGCCTGGACTACGACCGCCTGAAGGACGCCTTCCCCCGCCTTGTCTACTTCCACTTCACCGCCTACGGCACCGAGGGCCCCCAGGCGTCGATGCCCGGCTTCGACGTGGCCGCCTTCTGGGCGGCGGGGGGCGGCATGGCCGACTGGCCGTCGGTGGAGGGCGCCACCATGGCCCCCGGCTCCGCCTTCGGCGACACCTCCGTGTCCGCCACGGTGGCAAGCGGCATCCTGGCGGCCCTGCTGGGCGCTCAGCGCACGGGGAAGGGCCGCTTCCTCACCACCTCCCTCTATGCCGCCTCCCTGTGGTATAACCATGCGGATATCATCTGCCGCCAGCCCCAGTACAACAAGCCCCGGCACGTGATCCCCGGCCACACCTCCAACCCCTTCTCCCGCACCTACGTGTGCAAGGGGGGCGCGCGGGTGCTGCTGGGCGGCATCAACTTCCGCATTGCCTGGCCCAAGGGCCTGAAGGTGCTGGGCCTGGAGGAGTATCTGGACGACCCCCGCTACAACACCCAGCAGGCCTTCTGGGAGAACGGCCAGCCCGTTACCGAGCGCTGCGAGGCATTGTTTCGCACCAAAACGGCGGAGGAGTGGGTCAAGCTCTTCCTGGATGCCGACGTGGTGGCCCAGAAGGTGGTCAGCGCCGGGGAGATCCCCGATTCCGTCCAGGCCTGGGTCAACGGCTACCTCACCGAGGTGGACTACCCCACCACCGGCAACAAGACCGTCCTGCCCAACACCCCGGTGAAGTTTGAGGGGGCGGAGCCCGCCTTCACCGGCGCGGTGGGCGGCATCGGCTGCAATTCCAGGGCCGTTCTGCGCCGCTGCGGCTATTCCGAGGAGGAAATCGCCCTTCTGGAGCGCAGCGGGGCCGTGGTCTCCGGCGACGAGTAAGGCCGCACAGCGGCAGACAATAAAGCACAGCGAATATCAGGAGGAACTTGTGAGAAAACAGGCAGAGAATGAAATGCAGTCGGGCGGCAGCCGGATTTTTTACGGCTGGATTATGGTGGCCGTGGTATGGCTTATTTATATGTTTACAACGGCGCTCCCCCTTTACGGCGGCAGCGTACTCAACTCCCTTGTGGTGCTCAAGGCCGGCGTGAAGGAGGAGACCCTTGGCCTTGCCGCCACCGTACACACCGCCATGACCGGCGTCCTCTCCCCGCTGGTGGGCTATGTGGTCAAGTGCCGGGGCTCCCGCCTTGCCTTCATCGTGGGCAGCCTCTTTGCCCTCGGTGCCGCGGTGGGCTTCGTGCTGCTGCCGGCCGGCGGCTTCCAGCTGGTGCTGTGCTACGGCGTGCTGGCCGCCCTGGGTATCGGCATCGGCGGCACCCTCACCACCCAGTCCCTCATCATCCGCTGGTTTGATGCCAACCAGGCGGTGGCCCTCTCCCTGGCCCTGACCTCCGGTGCGGTGGGCGGCTTTATCGGCCCGGTCATCATGAACGCCCTGTCCGGCAGCGGCGACTGGCGCCCTGGCTGGACCCTTGTGGGCGCGGGTGCGGTGGCCGCCCTGCTCATGTCCCTCTTCCTGGTGAAGGACAAGCCTGCGGACATCGGCGAGGTGCCCGACGGCCGCGCCTATGCCGAGCGCCATGCCGGCCCCGCCCATCATAACGGTCCCGCCCCCATGTCCGCCCTGCCCAGCCTCACCCTGGGCGAGGCGGTGCGCACCAAGGAGTTTTATATCTCCACCGGCATGAGCATCTTCCGCCTGGCCCTCTACTACAGCGTCCTGGGCTACGTGGTGGTCTACGCCGCCACCAGCGGCATCCCCAGCGCGCGCGCGGCCCTTCTTGTGTCCGCCATCTCCATCACAAGCCTTGCCGGCCGGCTGATGGTGGGCGTGCTCCACAAGGCGGGGATGGAGGTCAGGACCCTGCTGTTCCTCTCCGGCCTGTCCATGGCCGCCTGCGGCCTGCTGCTTTTCCTGGGCCGGGGCTTCGGCTGCTTTGTGGCGGGCAGCATGTGCGCCGGGCTGGGCTTCGGCATCTCCATGGTCAACGGCTCCATGTACCTCACCCATTATTTCGGGCCGGAGCACTTCTCCGTCATCTACGGCGCCCTCTCCCCGGTGAGCACCGTGGTGGCCTCCTGCGGGCCGGCCATCACCGGCGCCGTGGCCGCCGCCACCGGGAGCTACGGCCTGCCCTTCCTCGTGATGGGCATCGCCAACGCCGTGGTGTCCGTCCTCAGCCTCTTCTCCCGCCTGCCGGAAAAGCGGCGGTAAACAGACGCAAAAAGTCCCCCTCCGGCAGGAGGGGGACTTTTTTATGCCTTTGGCTTCAATCAGAGGCTGGCCGCATCGCACAGCGGCCGGTAGCTGCCCGCATCGAAGAGGAACACCTTGTAGGTGTCGCCGGTGGCGGCGTCGGCAAAGGTATAGCTCACGGTGTCGGAGGCATTCTCCCGGCTGAAGGTCACTGCCTTGCAGTAGCTGCCCAGGAACCTCCCCTCGCTGCTGTAGCGCACGATGAACGCCAGGGCCGTCATGCTGCGCCCGTCGCTCCGGATGGTGGCGGTCACCTTGCCCTTGGAGATCTTGGCCGTCACCGTGGGCTCAAACTCGGTGAGGATGGCGATATAGCAGTTGGCCTTGCTCGTGCTTAAGGACGAGAAATAGGTGGAAGGGGAGCCGGTCACCGGTGACCGGGCAGCACCGTCTTTGTCGGTGCTGATAAACATCTGATACGGGCCCTCAAAGGTGGGGGCTGCGCCGTAGTCGAGCCGGATGGGCTGATAATTGGTGACATCGTTGCGGGCAATGACGGTGCCCCCGGCGACGATAAAGGTACTGCCCGACGAAATGGCGTAGCCCTCGGTGGCATGGGCGCTGACGCTGCCGCCGCGGATGGTGAAGACGGTGGCGCTCAGGGCGGCGGTGGGGGTGCCGAAGCCTTTGGCGCTGTTTTCCGCGTCCACCGTGCCGCCGGTCACCACAAGGGCCTCGGTGTCCAGCCCATACGCCCGGTTGCCGCGAATTACAATGCTGGCGCTGTCCTCCACGGTGGTGGTGCCGCTGGTCACCGCGATGGTGGTATAGTTGCCGTTGCAGACATTATCCGCGGTGAGGGAGCTGCTTCCCGAGCAGGTCAGGTCGCCGCCGACGGACAGGATGCGTCCCCTTTGGCAGGTAGCGGTCACCGTGCAGCTGTCCTCGAAGGTGACGCTGCCCCCTGCGGTGATGACGCCCTCAGTGTAGCCGTTTTCGAAGGAGACGGTGCTTGCCGTCAGCGAGCCGCTGCCGGTAAAGCGCAGGCTGCCGGCATTCTTGATGGCGCTGCAGTTGGCCAGAGCGGAGAGGGTGTTCGTGCCGGTGAGGTGGATGGTCAGAACAAGGTCGGTGTCCTTGTTGTCGTAAATGAGGCTGACCTTGTTCTTGAGGCTGCTGCCGTCAATGGTGACATTATTGAGGAACAGCGTGGCGGTGGTGCAGTCGTAGGAGACACTGCCGCCGTCCCCAAGAACGTCGGTGTAGTTCTCTGCCGTAATCGGCTTGTTGTTCACATAGAGGCTGGGGAACAGGCTCTCCAGAACGGCCTCGCTCACGGTGCTCATAATCTCGCCCTTGCGCCCGGCGCTGCTCACCCGGCACTGGATGCGATAGCCCTGGTCGGCCGGCACCAGCTTATACGAGGCGTAGGTCTCGCCGCCGCCGGAGCGGATCAGGGTCTCCTCGCCGCTCTCGCTGATGCGGTACCAGGCGTAGATGGGGGCGCCCAGGATGTTGGCGTCGGCGCTGACGGCGGCGGAGACGGCGTAGCCCACCCGGAAGGTGCCCGAGACGGTGACACTGCCGGTGATGGGCACGTTGCCCGTCGGGATAAAGGTGACGTATTTATGGTGGCCAAAGACAATGTCGTCCTCATCGGTGAGGATGTTGCCTGCGGCGTCCTGGGCGATGAAGCCGTCCGCCATGACCACTTTGCCCTTCACGGTGGTGAAGCCGCTCACCCGGGTGAGGTTCTGGACGGTGACGGTGCCGGCCTGGATATTCACAGGCCACAAGGTGGGGATCTCTCCGGTGCACATGGCCGCGCCCCAATAGTTGGTGGTGGCGCCGCTGACGGTCACATTTGCGGTGCGGCAGGCCACGGAGATGCCCTGCGCGCCGTACACGCCGTATGCGCTGGCCTCCTTGCCGGTGGCGGCGGCGTACACGTCCACGTCCACCCCGTTGTCAGCGGCGACGGAGACGGAGCCCTCATCGCTGTACAGCCCGTAGACCGACTTGCCGCCGGTGACGCGCACCGAGAGCTTCGGCACGGTCTCACACCCCTCCGCCGCGGAAATGGTCAGGCTGCCCGCGGAGAGAATGCCCGTCGCGTTGCTGGAGATGATCGCCTTCGAGGCGGCCAGATTGGTGACCAGGTGGAAGTCCTTTTCGGTGTTGTGAAGCTCGATGGACACGTCCGCCCCGTCGGCAAGCACGATGTTCATGTCGCCGGTGGAGAAGATGCCCACCAGGCGGCCGTGGGGCTCGGTCATGCCCTCGGTGATGCGGATGGTGCCGCTCAGGGTCAGGGTGTGGGTGGAGGGGACATAGGTGGCCGTGCCGCCGCCCACGGAGAAGGTGGTGGAGGCGGACTTGGTGTCCACCTCAATGCCGCCCACCGACACGCCGGAGGAGAAGCCGTCGTCCTTGGTGCCGACGATCTCGGACGAGCGGGCCGTGCCTGCGGCGTAGTCAAGGGTGGCCGCCGACCGGGCCCACACTTTGTACTGCCTGCTGGGGGCAAGGCCTACAAAGACCGTGCTGGTCTGCCAGCCGGAGACGGGGACGTCTGCGCTGTAGGACGCGCCCACGGCGTACTCCACCACCTGCCCGCCCGGGTTGCTCCCGGAGACGGTCACGGGGTTGACCTCCAGGGTGTAGCCGGTGCGGCTTTTCAGGGTGGGGTTGCCGGACACCGCTGCGCCCGCCCTGGCGCTCCTGGTGGTGACATAGAGGTAGGTGTTGTTGTGCTCGGCGTTGTAGGCCTCAAGGCCCGCGCCGCCGGTGCTGGCAGAGCCCGCCAGAACGGCGCCCTTGGGCATGTAGAGGGGCGCGGCGGCCAGGGCGCTCACCGCGTCGGCGCTGCAATAGGCGGTAAAGCTGCCGGTGTAGGTGTCATAGGTGGGGAAGCCGATCTTGCCGTAAACGGCGTAGCTCTTGGGCCCGCCGTACAGGGTGCCGGCAGTGAAGGAGCCGCTGGCGAGATCGAGGCAGCTCTCCAGATCATCGTCGGTGCCGTCCAGGTGGACGCCGCAGCTTCCGGAGTTGGCGGAGCACGCGCCGCCCAGGGCCGTGACCGTGCCGGTGGCGTTCATGTTGATGCCGCCCACGCAGTAGATGCCGTCGCTGTGGTTATTGGTGCTGCCGGCCTGGACGGTGAGGCTGCCGCTGCCCTGGAAGGTCAGGAAGGGATAGACCCTGGAGCTGGCCGCATACACCGAGATGCCGGCGCAGCGGTACGTAGTGTCGCTGGAGCCGAGGACCTGGTTTACGCTGCTGCTGCCCATCAGCAGGATGTTCAGCGTGCCGTTGGCCCAGATGCAGGCGTTCATACCGGCGACATTCCAGCTGTACTTGCTGATCTGGGCGTCGTTGAGGGCCAGGGTGTAGGTGGACGGCTCAAAGGCCACGTTGAAGTTGGAGGCCGACGCACCCTCAGCGGTGATGCCGCCCTGGCCGTCGTTGAGCCAGTAGCCCCCGTCGAATACGTTTACCCCCGCCACATACACCATGGTGGGCGGCTCATAGTTGGCCCGTGCCGGCAAAGCCACAAGGGTCAGCAGCATGAATAGGGCAAGGAACATGCTGGCAAGTCGTTTTTTCATAGCCTGATTCCTCCTGCTTTCTGTGCTCCCGGCGGGCGCCGTTGCCCGGTGGGGGCGCTGCGATAGGGTTTGAAACTGCCCGGAGTCCTGCCCGCGGGGCCTTCTCCCCCGGCAGAATATGGCAGTCTTGAATTTATTCGGGAATAGTATATCACCGGCATATCGGAAATGCAATGCCGCCGCTCCCCTTCGGAAAAATTTTTGCGCCGGTGTCTTTCTGAGAAAAGGGGGAGGGCGGGGCGCATTGCTGCGCCCCGCCCTCCCATCGGACGAAGCAGGAGAAAGGTTGTTTGGAATCGGGAATGGGCTTGGGCCTTACCGGCCGCTGACGGACAGGGGCGGGATGCCCAGCATTTCGCGGGCCTCGTCGGGGGTGGCCACCTCGAAGCCCAGCTCGTGGATGATGCGCACGGCGCGCTCCACCAGCTGCGCATTGCTCTTGGCCTTTTCGCCCTTCTTGTACCAGATGTTATCCTCCAGACCAACCCGGACGCCGCCGCCCAGCAGCATGCCCATGGTGACGCCCTCCAGCTCCCGGCCGCCCACGTGCATGGCCGTGAAGTCGCAGCCCTTGGGCAGCCGCCGCCAGGTGTCGATGAGGTTGTCCTGAGAGAAGCGCATGGCTCCCTGGGTGATGGACATGCCCAGCACAATGGTGTAGGAAAGAGGGGCCTCCATGTAGGGCATGAGGTAGTCCTCCACATCCTCCAGGTTGGTGGGGCTGAAGATTTCGATCTCCGGCTTGATCTTCAGCTCCTGCATCTTCTGGGCGCATTCCTTGAGGATCTCCCGGGTCCAGCCGTACATAATCTGGTCGCCCTGCCACAGGATGTGCATCAGCGCCACGTCCAGTGAGGCCATCTCAGGCAGGAACTCCGCGTCGAAAATCTCCAGGGAGGAGCGGCAGTAGTCCGGGTCAAAGCCCGCCCGGGTGGCGGGGGCGGTGGAGTCCTGGGTGATAATGGGGCACTTGGCGCGGATTTTGCTGTTGATCTCGCTGAAAATCTTCGGGTCGGTGACATTCACGCCGTTCTTGTCCCGGGCGTGGAGGTGAACCACCGCTGCGCCGGCGTTGTAGCATTCCAGTGCGGCCTGGGCGATCTCGTCAGGCTGCTCGGGCAGGCCGGGGCACTGGGCCTTCCCCTGGAAGGCGCCGGTGAGGGCCGCGGTCACAATAATCTTTCTGGCCATAGTAGCATTTCCTTTCTGTGAGAGGTGGGATCAAAGCTCCCGCTTGCAGGGGTCGTGCTCGTACTCCTTGGTACCCTTCATGTAGAGCGAGCCCTTGGTGGAGAGGAACTCCTCGCTGCGGAAGTAGGCGGGGTTCTTGTGATCGACAACGAGGATGATGACGGTGCTCACAATGCCCACAATGGCCAGGCACCACACCACATCGCCGAAGAAGAAGCGCTTCACGGCAGGGATGAGGGTGCAGGCGAGCATGGCGATGTAGGAAACAATCATCTCAGCCACGGCATAGTGCTTGGTGGCCAGCTTGGGGAAGAACATGGTCACCACCATAATGAAGAAGAAGGGTACGGACAGGCCCAGGCCGGCCCGGGCGAAGTTGAGCAGGGATTTGACGTAGAACGAGCAGAAGCAGGACACCACGGTGAACAGAATGATGCCCCAGCGGCCCAGGCTGTTCTCCAGCTTGGGGGTGACCTTGTCAATCTTGCCGGCGTTCTTCATCAGGGGCTTGTAGATATCGTTGAGGAACACAGTGGAGGCAGACACGGACAGGTTGGTGGCAGTGGACACATAGGCGGCCCACATACCTGCCACGGCGATGCCCGCAGCTACGGGAGAGAGGGTATTGAGTACCAGGGGCATGGCCTGGGCGGTGGCGCCGGCAGCGGCCAGATCGGGGTGGAGCTTCAGGGCGGCCATGCCCACGATGGCGCACAGATAGCCGATGGGGGCCACCAGCAGGCCGCCGATGATGAAGGCCCAGCGGGCGGTGGAGTTGCTCTTGGCGGTGGTGATGCACTGCACCTGGGACTGCCCGGTGGCCACACAGGGGATCATCATCACAGGGTACACCAGCCAGATGCCCCAGCCGATGCCCTTTACGGGGCTTAAGAAAGTGCCGGCCCGGTCGCCCAGGTTGCTGACAATGCCGCTCCAGCCGCCCACGTCGGGGTTGGTGAATACAGCGATCAGGGCCAGAGCCACGGCCAGGTAGCACACGATCATATTCAGGATGTTGGTTACGCCGCAGGACATCCAGCCGCCGAAGAGCGCGATGAGCAGGAAAATCACTGCCGAGACGATCATGCCGGTGGTCTGGGTGAAGTACTGGGGCAGCAGGGTGGCCAGAATGGCGCCGCCGGCGATGAACTGGGACACCATGATGACAAAGTTCATGAAGATCTGGCCCACGGCGTTGATGATGCCGGTGGAGCTGCCGTAGGCGTCCTTAAAGAAGCCGGACACGGTGGACATGTTGGTGTTGCGGTAGCGGTTGGTCAGCCAGAGGCCCACGATGGTCACGCCCAGGCCCAGCCACAGGGGGTGGGTGCCGGCGGCCAGGCCGTACTGATAGCCGCCCTGGGCGGCGCCGGTGGTGGCGTTGGCGCCGATGGCCACGCCCATGATGGTACACATAATGGTGCCGAAGCCCATGGAGCGGCTGGCCATCAGATAGCCCTCTGCGCCGTCGGTGCCCATCTGCTGGGCCCGTTTCTTCTGCATGGCGTTGGCGATGGCCGCCAGAACAAACAAACCAATGAAGTAGATGATCAGGACGATAAAAGCAACTAGGTTGTTTCCCATTCTTGTAATCTCTCCTTTTCTGATGAATCTCGGCAGGGTCTCTCTCTGAGCTGGTTGGATGCAGGCTTTTGCGCTTTGCCGTTTCCCCCTCCTTGTGTTGTCGGATGTCCCGCCGGCGCGGCCCGGTGCTCGCCTGCGTTCGCCATAGATTCTAGCAAGCCGCGTGCCAACCCTGCGGAGGCGGAGATGTTTTGCTGAAAATACACGAAAAATCCGGGCGATGCCTGTCTATTTAGCCGGACCAACCCTGGCTCTCCATGGTATAAATTTCCTAAAACTGACGTAAATTTATTGTTTTTAGGAAATTCGAGAGCAGCCAGACCCGCCGGCCTGTCCCGCCTGGCGGGGAAAAAGCGGCCTTTTCCGCTGAGAAATGCATGCTTTTTGCCGCTCCTGGCAGCCGCAGCCCCGGAATGGGGGCAAGCTGGCATGGGGCTTGCTTTATCATTAGGGACAGGAAAGGAGTGAAGCGGTCTTATGGTTGAAAACCCCATCGTGACCTTTTATTTCAGGCGCTTCGGCGCGGTGCGCGCCCGGCTCTTCCCGGAGTACGCGCCGGAGACGGTGCGCAATTTTCTCCATCTCATCCGCCGGGGCTACTTTAACGGCCTGCGGGTCCACCAGGTCATCCCGGGCTACATGCTCCAGAGCGGCTGTCCCATGGGCCGGGGTATCAGCGGGCCGGGCTACGGCATCCGGGGGGAATTTCCGGAAAACGGCTTTCCCAACCCCCTGCTCCACACGGCGGGGGCGCTGACCATGCTCCGCGGGGAGCTGCCAGACAGTGCGGGCAGCCAGTTTGCCATCCTGGCCGATGATGTGCCATCTATGGACGGGCGCCACGCGGTGTTCGGCGCTGTGACGGAGGGCTTGGATGCAGTCCGGGCCATCACCATGGTCCGGCGGGACGGCGCAAACCGCCCCTATTTCCGCCCGGTGCTGGAGCGGGTGGAGGCGGAGACCTTCGGCGTGGCCTACGAAAAGCCGGAGCAGCTGGACCTGTGCCGCCGGGTGGTCACATTCCGCTGACCTCCTATCATAAACGAGGAAAAACGAGAAAGGAAGTATCTGCTATGGCAAACTTCATCACAGCAGCCCAGGCGGCGCAGCTGGTCAAGGACGGGGACACCGTCGCCTTCGGGGGCTTTGGGGCGTACTGCGGACCCGACGCCCTGCTCGCCGCCCTGGGCGCGCGCTTCCGGGAGACCGGCGCGCCCACAAACCTCACCAGCGTCACCGGCATCAGCTGCGGCGACAACTCCGGCGGCGAGGTGGGCATGAACCAGGTGGCCTATGAGGGCCTGCTGGGTACCATCATCGCCGGCCACCTGGGCAACCCGCCCCGGCTGGGCGCCCTGGCCGCCCAGGACAAGGTGGCGGCCTACTGCCTGCCCCTGGGGGTGGTGATGAACCTCTACCGGGCCATCGCCGCCAAAAAGAGCGGCGTTCTCACCAGCGTGGGCCTGGGCACCTATGCAGACCCCCGGGTGGAGGGCTGCAAGATCAACGGCAAGGCCCGGGCCCAGGGCCGGGAGGTGGTGCGGCTGCTGGAGCTGGGCGGCAAGGCACAGCTCTTCTACCCCGCCTTCCCCATCAATATCTGCTTTATCCGGGGCAGCTACGCCGATGAGCAGGGCAACATCTCGGTGGAGCGGGAGGCCCTTACCGGCGCGGAGCTTGAAATCGCCGCCGCCACCCGCAACAGCGGCGGCATCGTGGTGGTGCAGGTGGAGCGCATTGTGGAGGGCGGCTCCCTCCATCCCCGGCGGGTGCGCATCCACCGCTCGCTGGTGGACTACGTGGTGGAGGCGCCCGCCGGCCAGAGCTATGCCGCGGCCTACCGGCCGGAGCTGGACGGCACGGTCCGCTGCCCGGTGGACGCCCTGGAGCCCATGGAGCTTACCGTGCGCAAAGTCATCGCCCGCCGGGCGGCCATGGAGCTGCGCGAGGGCTGTGTCATCAACCTGGGCATCGGCCTGCCCTCGGGGGTGGGGAGCGTGGCAAACGAAGAGGGCATCACCGCCCTGCTGTCCCTGGAGTCCGGCCCCCTGGGGGGCGTGCCGGTGGAGGGGCTGGGCTTTGCCGCGTCGGTGAACCCCGAGACCATCAACTCCCTGTGCGACACCTTTGACCTCTACGACGGCGGCTACCTTGACATGACCTTCCTGGGGGCGGCCGAAATCGACCGGCACGGCAACGTGAATGTGTCGAAGTTCGGCACCCGCTGCACCGGCCCGGGCGGCTTCATCAACATCTCCCAGAACACCCCCCGGGTCTTTTTCCTGGGCACCTTCACTGCGGGCAAAAGTAAGCTCGACATCGCGGACGGTGCGCTTCACATCGTGGAGGACGGCGCGGGCATGAAGTTTGTGGACGCCGTACAGCAGATCACCTTCTCGGCGGACTACGCCTGCACCTCCGGGCAGGAGGTGTGGTACATCACCGAGCGCGCGGTGTTCCGCCTGACGCCGGAGCGCCTCATGCTCACCGAGATCGCCCCGGGGGCGGACCTGGAGCGGGACATCCTTGCCCACATGGCCTTCCGTCCCCTCATCGCCCCCGATCTCAAGCCCATGGACCCCAGGCTCTTCCGCCCCGAAAAGATGGGGCTCTCGCGGTAAGGCGCGGATGTGCTGCGCTTCCTATATGCCCTGCGGCGGCCCGGAGCCGCCGCAGGGCGGTTCCTTTTCCGGCGGAATCTGCGCTCTTGCCCCCGGGCGGGATTTATGGTACGCTGATGGCGAAGGGGGGAGAGCCGTGGAGAAGGAGAACGTGCTGCGTGACCTTGGGGAGAACGTGGTCAACGCCCTGCTGTCCGCGTCCCAGGACGGCTGCGCCTATGTCAACGACCAGGGGGTCATCGTCTACTGCAACCCCGCCTACGAGCGCATCACCGGCATCCGCCGGGAGCAGCTCATTGGCTACAGCGTCTATGAGCTGGTGAAGTTGGGCTTCCCTGTGTCCGAGCTGACCATCCGCGTCCACGAGACCTGCCGCCCCCACTCCCAGGTCATCCGCTACTCCCCGGCGGGCAATGAGATCCTGGTCACCTCCACCCCGGTTTTTGACGAGAAGACGGGGGTGCTTTTGGGCTCTGTGACCAACTTCCGGGACCTGACCGACCTCAACAACAGCCGGGCCGGCATGGAGCTGACCGACCTTGAGTACCGTACCATGCTCGCCCAGAAGGAGGACCTGCTCGACCGCCTGCGCGCCCGGCTGTCCAGCGCGGAGCTTGATATGAGCAGCGTGGGCATGGTGGGCCGGAGCAAGGCGGTGCGCAACCTGGTGGAGCTTGCAAGCCGCATTGCAAGCGTGGGCTCCACCGTGCTCATCACCGGCGAGTCCGGCGTGGGCAAGGATGTGTTCTGCCGCCTGGTGCACCATCTGGGCAACGAGAAGCTGCCCTATGTAAAGATCTCCTGTGCCGCCATCCCGGAAAATTTGCTGGAGTCCGAGCTCTTCGGCTATGAGCCCGGAGCCTTCACCGGGGCCAGCCGCCGGGGCAAGGCCGGCATTCTCGAGCAGGCGGAGGACGGCAGCGTGTTTCTCGACGAGGTGGGCACCCTGCCCATGCACCTCCAGTCTAAGCTCCTCACTCTCCTGCAGGATCGCTGGTACTACCGCGTGGGCGGTACCCGGCAGATCCCTTTGCGAGCACGCATCATGGCCGCCACCAATGAGGACCTCAAGCAGGCGGTAGCCGCCGGCACCTTCCGGGGGGACCTCTATTACCGCCTGAACGTCATCCCCGTCCACATTCCGCCCCTGCGGGAACGCATTGAGGACGTCCCCCTTCTGGTGGACGATATGCTCCGCAAGCTCAACACCTCCTATAACGCCAAAAAGGTGTTCAGCAATGATGCCATGGCCGCCTTCAAGCGCTATGCCTGGCCGGGCAACGTCCGGGAGCTGACAAATGTGGTGGAGCGCATGTACGTCCTCACCCCCGGGGAGGTCATCGGGGTAGAGATGCTCCCGCCCGAGCTGTCCGCCGCAGCGGTGGAGGCTCTGCCCGACATCCTGGGCGGCGACAAAACCCTCAAAACCGTCCTGGCCCAGGTGGAAAAGCGCCTTCTGTGGGAGACACTCCAGTCCGACCGCCGCCTCCAGGACATTGCCGACAGCCTGGGCATCAGCCTTTCCAGCCTGGAGCGCAAGGCCCGGCAGTATGGCCTTCCCCTGCGCTACCGCAAGGGCGCGGAGGAACCGGACCGATCGACATAGGAACACAAAAAGGCAGGAGCCGGCTGGTATAAGCCCCAGCCGGCTCCTGCCCTTCTGCTCGGCCTCTTGACGATCCCGGGCGCAGGCGTTATAACGGGAGAGACAAAAATTTCGCGCAGTGGGCCCGCGGGCCCGGGAGGATGGAGAGAGACAATGAAAACATGCAGACAGGCCGCGGCGCACGCCGGGGCTTACCTTGCCGCTCTGGGCAAGTGGCTGGCGGTGGGCGCGCTCATCGGCGGCGTGGGCGGCGCCATCGGATCACTTTTTCACATCGGGGTACACTATGCCGCCCAGGCCCGGGCGGACCACCCCTGGATCTTATACCTGCTGCCGGTGCTGGGCGCCGCCATCGCGCTGCTCTACCGTCTGGCCGGGGTAGAGGGGAAGGACACCAATACCGTAATCGAGTCGGTCCACTTCGGCAAGGACGTCCCCATCGCGCTGGTGCCGGTGATTTTCGCCTCCACCGTCCTCACCCACCTGGGCGGCGGCAGCGCCGGGCGGGAGGGCGCGGCGCTTCAGATCGGCGGCGGCGTGGGCTATCGGGCCGGGCGGCTGCTGCACCTGGGGGAGAAGGATTTGCCCCTTGCCACCCTGTGCGGCATGAGCGCCGTGTTCTCCGCTCTCTTCGGCACCCCCGTGGCGGCCACGGTTTTTGCCATGGAGGTGGTCAGCGTAGGGGCCTTCTACTATGCCGGGCTCATTCCCTGCCTCACGGCCGCCCTCACGGGCTATGGGGTGAGCGTCCTCATGGGCGTGCCTCCCACCCGCTTTGTTGTAGCCGCCCCGGCCCTGGAAGTGCGCACCGTGGCCCTGGCGGCGGTGCTGGCGGCAGCCTGCGCGGCGGTGAGCGTCCTCTTCTGCCATGTTCTCCACGGGGCGGGGCGCCTGGCGGGGAAATTCCTGCCCGACCCCTTTGTGCGCGCGGCGGCAGGCGGCGCGCTGCTCATTGCGCTCACCCTGCTTGCGGGCAGCGGTGACTATAACGGCGCGGGGATGGACGTGGTGGAGCGTGCCATCGGGGGCGAGGCCCTCCCCTGGGCCTGGGCGCTGAAGCTCCTCTTCACCGCCGTGACCATCGGCTTCGGCTTCAAGGGCGGCGAGGTGGTGCCCTCCTTCTTCGTGGGCGCGTGTTTTGGCTGTGTGGTGGGCGGTCTGCTGGGCCTGCCCGCAGGCTTTGCCGCTGCCCTGGGCCTTGCGGCGGTGTTCTGCGGCGCGGTGAACTGCCCCATCGCCTCGGTGTTTTTGAGCATCGAGCTCTTCGGCGCCGGCGGCCTTGTGTACTTTGCCGTGGTCTGCGCTGTGAGCTACCTGCTCTCGGGCTACTGCGGCCTCTACGGCAGCCAGACCATTCTCTACTCCAAGCTCCGGGCGGAGTTCATCAACGTGCGCACCAATCAGGAGGACGCGGGCGAATAGATCATATAAGGGAAAGCGGGCAAAAATGCCGCCCCCGCCATGCGCCGGTGTGCGCGGGCAGGGGCGGCGTTTTCGTTTGTGGGGCGGCGCGCCTATGGGGCTTGCGATGTTTCGAGAAAGGCCTCGATGGCGCTGCGCAGCTTGGGATAGCGGATGACAAAGTGGATGGCGGGGGAGCGGCCCTTGGAGACCATGGCCCACTGTCCGCTGTGAACGGAGATGGAGATGTTGCGGAACGCCGCGTCGCACGGGCGGACGGCGTAGCCGCTGTGGGCGTGGGCATAGTCCCGGGTCTGCTCCAGGTGCAGGCAGTACTCCTCATAGGTGTAGCGGATGTCCCGGCCGAAGAAGAGCAGCGACAGGGGCAGGGCCGGGGGATACTGGGAAAACTCCTCCCGGGTGAGGGCGGGGAAGGCGTCGGAGACGCTGCTGTGGGCCAGGATGCTCTCCAGGCGGCCGCGCCGGGCCGCGGCGTGGCCGAGGATGTGCTGCCTCTCGTCCTCCGGGATGTCCCGCGCGTCCAGCATGGCGCGCAGCGTCTCCTCCCGGAGGGTGCCCAGGGGCGGCGCGGACAGCAGGCGGGTGCGCGCCCCGGCGCTGTGCACGTCGGCGGCCAGAAAGGCCCGCAGCGCCGCGGCCTGCTCCTCCCGGTAGATGTCCATCAGGGGCAGTGCCTTTTTCTGGATGGCGGCGGCCCGGCTGCGGTAATAGCGCAGCGCCTCGCCCCCCTTTGCAAGCTCGTAGCGCCCCTGGGCGTGGGCCCCGGCAACGCACTCGCCGGAGAGGGCCGCACTGCCCGAGACATTGAGGAAATGGCAGTAGACATTGTTCTGCACCCCCTTGAGGTAGTAGGGGGAGATCTGCCCGGTCATATACATGGGCACCCAGCCCTGCAAGCCCAGCATCAGCTCGGAAAAGGGGCGGTCCAGGTTGTGCACCACATTCAGGTGCAGCCCCTTTTTCAGCACCATGGCAAGGCCGAAAAGATATTTTTTCTTAAAGTCCTCGTCCGCGGCCAAATCGTCCATGGGCATATCGCTGCACAGAAAGACCGGCTCCCGGGACCGCCCCAGGACGGTAGCCTTGAGAAAGTCAAGCTCCCCGGTGCGCATCTCCTCCAGCCCGTAGTAGGTGCGGCTCAGCGGCAGCTGGAAGGGCGCGGTGGGCACCCGCAGCTCGTCAAACCGGATGGCGCGGATGTATTCGCCTAGGTCAAATTCATCCACCTGCTTCAAAAAGGCGGATACGCTTGCGTCCCGCTTGGTGTCGTGTCCGCCCAGCCACTGCACCAGGCGGGCGTAGAGCGTCTCCTCGTCCCGCTCGTCCCCCGCGCCGGTGAGCTCGGCGAGGATGTCCCGCTCCGCCGGGGCGTCGCACCGCCGCAGCACGAAGTCGGCCACGGCGGAGATGAAGCGCTCGGGGTCTGCCGGGCGGCGCTGCCCGCTGCGGACGCGGGAGAGAAAGGAGGCGTCGTAGTTGGTGCTGCGGGCAAGGTCTGAGACGCTGATGGAGAAGGTGGACAGCAGGGTGCCCAGGGCGGCGCACAGGTGCTCGGCGTCAAAGTCGTCCTCCGGGAAGAAGGGCCGGAAGGCGTCGGCCACCGCCTCCTCCGTCAGGCCCGGAACGCCCCGCTGCGCACCAAGCCGGGCGATGCCCGCAATGAGCTTTGCGCGCTCCCCCTCGCTCTCCGGCCTGCGCTCGCCGCTGCGGTAGCGGCTGACGGTGGCGGGGGACAGGCCGCTTGCCTCGGCCAGCTCCCGGCCGGAGCAGGCGAGCCGCGTCATATATTCGTTGAGCTGGTCCTTGAACATTTGTGGTGTCCTCCTTGCAGGCGGCAAACTTTAAGCAATTTTATTATAAGGGCTGTTCCCCAAAAAGAAAAGAGATTTCCGCCCAGTCCGTGACAAGACGGAAACGGCCGATGAAATCCGCCTGCGCCCTTGATATAATGCAGAATAAGATGTTTTGCTATGTCGGAACCACAGAAAGCGAGGAAAGAACATGAAAAAACGAGTGATGAGCGCCCTGCTGGCCCTCTGCCTGTGCCTGACGCTGCTGCCGGTTTCGGCAGGGGCGGCCTATACGCCGCCGATAGAGGTCGGCGCGGTCTCTCTCAGCGTCCCGGCCCCTGCGGCCGGCGGAAAATTAGGAGAGGCGAAGCCGGCGGCAGCCAGCGGCGCGCCCTACTTCGTCAGCAGCAGCCGCTGGACCCGTGTGGTCGCCGAGGGCGGCATGGCGGACGCCGACGATTGGACTGCCTGGAACGGCAGCTTTCAGGCTGACAGCTGGTACTGGCTGAGCATCGAGCTGCTGCTCGATTACGGCTATGTCTATGCCGGCAGCGTAACGGCGCAGATTTCCGGCGCGAATCCGGCACAGGTACAGGTGGAGCGCGATGGGGACGATACCGTCTATGTCAATGCGTGGTTCCAGGTGGGCAGCCCGGCGGCGGCAGCGGAGATCGGCAGCGTCCAGGTCTCCAATGTGCCCACCGCCCGCGTGGAGCAGGTCGCCGATTGGACGAATGCCATCAAGGCCGCGGCGGTCAGCGATGGCTGCAGGATCTCCGACGCGTACCTTTACGCGTGGGACAGCGCGGAGAACTACTGGAGCATTTGCTATCGCGACGAGTCCACCGACGCCGGCAAGGTCTACGGCGCGCGGCTGACCGTCAGCCCCCTGCCGGGCCATGCCTTTGGGGCTGCCGTCACCGCCGGCGTCAACGGCGAGGCGGCCGAGATCACGGCGCAGAGCATGGACGAGGTGGAGATATTCGTCCCCTTCGGCACTGTGACCGTCAGCAGCGTCTCTGTGTCCAGCAAAACCTGGCCCATCGACGGCAACCCCATCCGCAACGGCCCGGAAAACTTTAGCGGCGGCAGCGCTTACGGCGGCTACACGCTGGAATCCGCGCAGTTCCAGATTCAGGACAAAGGGCATGGGGAGTATCGGAATCTGACCGCTGCCGACACCACATTCAGCTGGCAAAACAACTACCGCGTCACCGCCGTGCTGAAGGCCAAGAGCTACGCGGCCTTCGCGGATACCGTCACCGGCAGCTTCAACGGCACCTCGGGCACGGTGTGCCAGGTCACGGATAACGGCAAGACCTGCACCGTCACCCGCACCTGCGCGGTCTATGACCCGGTCTATACCTTCCCGGCCAACGATCCCAACAACCATATCAACGGCATTACGATCTACCGGGACGATCCCGTGGCGGGAGCAGGCTATACGGACGACGCATTTTCTCCCGATGGGGAGTCGATCCGCCTGTCTGGCGCCACGGGAACCTACGAATGGCATGAGGTCTCCTGCGTGGGCAGCAGCTACAGCCTCAAAAAGCTGACGAAGGGCGATGCCTTTGAGGCGGGCAAGGTCTATTATGCGCCCATGTGGCTGCGGGCTGATGGAGACAACAACAGAAGATTTGACGATAACTTCACGGTTTCCTTCAAGCAGCGCAGCGGCGCAGACATCGGCTGCGCCCGGCTGGAGTGTGTGCAGGACAATGCCTCTGTGAAGCGGTATGATATCTGGTACACCGTGGGCGATGCGGCGCAGACGCCGATCACCCAGGTCGCCGTCACCGGCCCGGAGTATCAGAACGGGACCATCGACACCAGCGACCCCACCGCCTTCCAAACCAGCGACCCTGTAACCATCAGCAGTCCCTATTTTTACTCCTATGTTAATCAACTGAGCTTCCATATAACCGCCAAGTCCGGCTATTACTTTGGCCGCACGGTGACCGTGACCTATAACGGAAAGGCGGCGGAGGTTTCCAACGCGCTCTTCTTTTATGGAGACCGCTTTACCGCAAAGGAGGTGCGCGTGAGCTGTGACATCACCCCCGCCATTCAGCTCACCGTCTCCGGCATTACCGCTGAAAGCAAGACCTACGACGGCACCACGGCGGCCACCCTCACCGGCGGTACGCTGGATGGCGTGGAAGCAAACGACCAGGTGATCCTCGATCTCTCTGATGCAAAAGCGGAATTTGACAGCAAAGATGTGGGGGCCGATCAGAGCGTCACGGTCAAGGGCGTCCTCAAGCTGACTGGCAGGGATGCTTATAAATATGCCCTCACACAGCCCGAGCTGACCGATTTGAAGGCCGACATCACCGCCTGCCCTGACTTCACCGACGCCACCGACAAAAACCAGACCATCTACGTGGGCGGGGACAGCTTTGAAGCGCCCAGGTTCACCGGCGTGACCGTGAACGGCGCGCCCGAGGCGGTCACCGGCGATGTGGCCTATACGCTGGGCGGCGAAGCCAAGACCGCGGCGCAGCTCGGCGAAGCCCTCAAGGCGCTGAAGGCCGGGGAGAAGCTGGACATCGGCTACACCTTCACCGCCGACCGCAACTACAGCGGCGAAAAGACCGGCACCATCACCGTCACCGCCCGGGACAGCGCCGTCCCCGACATCCCCTTTGTCCCGGCTCCCGCCTACCCTGTGAATCTCCCGGAGGGCACGCCGAACGGCGCCGTGTCCGCCAGCGCGAAGAGCGCCCCCGCGGGCTCTGCCGTCATCATCACCGTCAAGCCCGACCCCGGCTTCCGTCTTGACTCCCTCACCGCCGCCGACCGTAGCGGCAGCCCCCTGCCCCTTGCCGACCGTGGCAATGGCGCCTATTCCTTCACCATGCCCGCGGGCGGCGTCACCGTCAGCGCCGTATTTGTCCGAGAGAGCGGGCAGCCCTTTGCCGACGTGCCTGCCGACGCCTATTATTACGAGGCCGTGGAGTGGGCCGCCGGGCTTGGCATCACCGGCGGCGTGGGCGGCGGCCTCTTCGCCCCCGACGACCCCTGCACCCGGGCGCAGATCGTCACCCTCCTGTGGCGGGCCGCCGGCTCCCCCGAGCCCGTGGGTACGCAGAGCTTCACCGACGTTCCGGCCGGCAGCTACTATGAGAAGGCCGTGGCCTGGGCCATCGAGAACGGCGTCACCACCGGCACCGGCGAGGGCAGGTTCAGCCCCGAGGACCCCTGCACCCGCGCCCAGGCCGTCACCCTCCTCTCCCGCGCCCTGAAGGCGAAGGCGGCCGGCGCCGCCGCGTTCCTCGATGTCCCTGCGGGCAGCTACTTTGCAGACGCGGTGGCCTGGGCCCTGGAGAACGGCGTCACCACCGGCACCGGCGAGGGCAGATTCAGCCCCGAGGACCCCTGCACCCGCGCCCAGATCGTCACCTTCCTGTGGCGGGCGTACAGCAAGTAAACACCAGCCCGGCAGAAGGGCCGGCGGCAGCTGCCGCCGGCCCTTTGCCCTTCTCCGCCGCCCCGCCGCCCCGCGCGTGTATTTCAGGCGGAAAAACCATACATTTCAGGCAGATTGTCCCCCAAGGCCGGGCGCAGGTAGTATCATAAAGCAAAATTCATAAAACCTGCCGGGGGGCGCCCCCGGCCCGCAGGGGGGACCCCTGCGGGATGCCCATCTGCCCTCCGTAGCCGCCCGGGCAGAGAAAATCACCAGAGGAGGATTACCTATGGAGAAACGTTTGATCAGTCTGGTCACGGCCCTGGCCCTGTGCCTGGCGCTGCTGCCCGCGCCTGCCTTTGCGCAGCCGGCGGACGCGCAGCAGCAGACCGGCAGCAGCGAAACTGCCGCCGCGCAGTCCGGGCAGGTGCAGGTAAGGTCCGGCGCGGGCCACACCGCCCATGCCCTCTGCCCCCACGGGTCGGGCTGCGCCATCTGCCCGGCGGAGGCCCGGGCGGCGGATGTCTTTGCGTCCCAGAAGGCGCTGACGGTCCAAAGCAATGACCTGTATGTGGACGGCGTGCGGCTGTCCAACTATACCTCGGGCGCGAATGGCTCCGCCATCCTGTCTGAGGGCAGCTACTATCTGGATGAGGATATTGCGGTTGACGCCGGGATCCTCATCCGGGGCACGGTGAACCTCTGCCTCAACGGCCACAGCATCCAGCCCATCGGCAGCGGCAAGAGCGGCTGGTTTATCGAAATCGAATCCGGCGCTGTGCTCAATCTCTGCGACTGCAGCACGGCTCACACCGGCAAGGTTGTGCGCACGAAGCAGAACGATGCCTGCGTGGGTGTGTATTCCGGCGGCCGCTTTGCCCTGTATGGCGGCGCCCTCGCCGCTTCCGATGAAACGGGCATCGACATCGGCACCAAGCGCGGCGTGTACATGGCGGGGGGCGCCTTTGACATGTACGGCGGCTCCATCACCGGCCACACCGCCACCGACAACGGCGGCGGCGTATACATGGCCGACGGTACATTCAACCTGCATGACGGCTCCATCACCAACAACAGCGCCTCCTCCGCCGTCAATGCCATGGCCAGCGGCGGCGGTGTGTACGTGGAGGGCGGCACCCTCACCATGACCGGCGGCACCATCTCCCGCAACACCCTCCCCAAGGGCAACGGCGCCGGCGTGTACGTGGCGGGGGAGAGCGCCGTATTCAACATGAGCGGCGGCACCATAGGCGGCGCATCGGCCGCTGACGGCAACGTCGCCGAAAACAGCGGCGGCGGCGGTGTGGACGTGGGCCATGGCACCTTCACCATGACCGGCGGCGCCATCAGCTGCAACAGGGCCAACAACGGCGCCGGCGTCAGCACTGCCTACGGCACCTTCAATCTGAGCGGCGGCACCATCACCGGCAACATCGCCGTCTACGGCGGCGGTGGCGTCGCCCATTCCGAGGCCGGCAGCCACTTCAACCTCTCCGGCAAGCCGGTCATTTCCGGCAACACGCAGGCGGACGGCACGGCGGATAACGTGAGCCTCGGCACCGCCGCCGCCATCGTAGGCGCCCTGGAGACGGGCTCCTACATCGGCCTTGCCAGCCCCTGGAATGCGACCTACCCCCTGCTGGCCGCCGAGGGCATCTACGGCGGCGCCTATACCCCAACGGCGGCCGACGCGGCAAAGTTCCACGCGGACGCCACGGGCTACGAGGTCGTCTATCATGCGGAAACCAGCGACATTTACCTCGAGGTGGCCGTCGAGCACCGGTCCCACCCTGTCTGCGGCGCCTCCTGCACCCACACCGGCAAGGGCGCCCACGAAACGGAGGAAGACTGGAAGGGGGTCTCCAGCCTCTCCGAAATTACGAAGGCGGGCAACTACTACCTGAAGGCGAATGTCGAGCTCACCGACTCCTGGAAGCTCCCCATCAAGTACAACACGGTGGTGCTCTGCCTCAACGGCCACACCATCACCTGCGCGGCCGATAAGTCCGCCATCAGGCTCTATAACGACAATCCCAGTACCACCTTGAGACCCACCCTCACCATCACCGACTGCAAGGGTACGGGCACCATCACCCACAAAGCCGGCAATACCGGCGACGGCGTGAATGTGTACCGCGGCACGCTCAATCTGTACGGCGGTACCATCACCGGCAACCAGAAGGACACCAACGGCGGCGGCGTGTTTGTAAACTACGGCACGTTCAACATGTACGGCGGCACCATCAGCAATAACACAGCGCCCAGCGGCGCCGGCGTGTGCGTGATGGGCGACGTGTTCAACCTGTACGGCGGCACCATCACCGGCAACACGGCCACGTCCACGGCCACTACCTATGCAGCCGGCGGCGGCGGCGTGTGGTTGAGCGGTACCAAGTTCAACATGAGCGGCGGCTCCATCACCGGCAACAAGGCGATGGCGGATGGCGGCGGTGTGGGCTTGGCAGAAAACTACAGCGGCGAGCTCGAGGTCAACTTGACCGGCGGCACCATCTCCGGCAACGCGGCAGATCGCGAGGGCGGCGGCGTGTATGTGCGCTCCAGCGTCATGAGCGTCAGCGGCAATGTGACCATCACCGGCAACGTCAAGGGCGGCACATGGTCGGACGGCAAATATATCGGCGATACGCCCAACAATGTCTACCTGGTCAGTGCCACTGACAGGACCATAACCATCGCGGGCGCTTTGAATGACGCGGCGCGCATCGGTGTGACCCTGGCAGACGGCCACAAGGGCGTCATCACCGAAGGCTGGAGCACCTATATGGGCGGCGTGACGCCCTCCCGGTATTTCGTTTCTGATACCGGCGGAAAGGCCGTGCTCAATTCGAATGGCGAGGTGCAGATGAAGGGCCACGCCCACCCCATCTGCGGCGACAGCTGCACCCACGGCGGCGGGCACGCCGAGGTGGAATGGGTCGGCGTCTCCAGCCTCTCCGAAATTAAAAAGACGGGCTGCTATTACCTGAAGGCGGATGTGGAGATCAGTAACTCCTGGAATTCCCCCATCAGCGGCAGCGAGGTGGTGCTCTGCCTCAACGGCCACAGCATTACGGCGAAGGGCAACTTTGCCGTCATCACCGTGCCGGGTGACAGCAGCTTTACCCTCACCGACTGCAATGCCAGCGGCAAGGGCAACGGCATCATCACCCACGCGGACACCTTCAAGGGCCGGGGCGTAGACTCCGATGGCGCCTTTACCATGTACGGCGGCACCATCACCGGCAACACCTTCATGGGCAACGGCGCCGGCGTATCCAGCAAGAGCTCCTTCGTCATGGCCGGCGGCACCATCTCCGGCAATACGACCACCGATGCGAGCTGGGGGGGCACCCGCTCCGGCTACGGCGGCGGCGTATACATCAGTGACGGTACCTTCACCATGACCGGCGGCACCATCACCGGCAACACCTCCGCCCTGGGCGTCGGCGGCGTGTACGCGGCATTCGGCAAGGCCATCACCATCACCCTGTCCGGCTCCCCCAGAATCACCGGCAACACCAACCGCGACCTCTTCCTGGGGTATAACCAGACCATCACCGTGGGCGGGGCGCTGAGCGCCGGTGCCAACATCGTCGTGAGCACGGCTGACATCGCCGACGGTGACCGCGCCATTATCGCCCGCGGGACCGACAGCTATTCCATCCAGGACAGCGACCTGAACGCCTTTGTCAGCGCCGGCGGCTACCCCAAGCAGCGGCGGGGCAACAGCATCATCTTCTATAACGGCTCCCTCCATCTCCACCCCGTCTGCGGCACGGACTGCGCCCACACCGGCTCCGACGCCCACGACGACGTGCTCTGGAAGCCCATCTCCTCCCTGGATGAGATCACCGGGGCCGGCAGCTACTACCTCACACAAGAGGTGGAGCTCCCCTACGCCTGGAGCTGCGAGTATGCCGTGAACCTCTGCCTCAACGGCTACGGCATCACCTATGCGGGCGGCGATGGCTTCTTCGGCAACCTCATCGTTGAGAATGACCAGACCTTTGCCCTCACCGACTGCAACGGCAGCGGCGCCGGTCACGGCGTCGTCACCCAGAAGAGCGGCCGCGGCAGCGGCGTGTTCATCAATGGCGGCGCAAAATTCTATCTGTACGGCGGCGACATCACCGGCAACACCGCCACAAGCAACGGCGGCGGCGTGTTCATCAGCATGAGCGGCGACAAGAGCAGCGACTTCTATATGTACGGCGGTTCCATCACCAACAATAAGGCTGTCGGCAGTGACTCTTACGACGTCGCAGAGGGCGGCGGCGTATATATCTCCAACGTCGGCGGCTACAGCTGCAGCTTCTACATGTATGGCGGCACCATTTCCGGCAACGCCACCGTCACCGATGGCCACAACGGCTATGGCGGCGCTGTGAATGTGGACGGCGTCTTCAAGATGTACGGCGGTGAGATCATCGGCAACACCGCCGACTACTCCGGCGGCGGCGTGTTTGTAGACGGCGGCCACTTCTATATGTACGGCGGCGAGATCTCCGGCAATAACGCCTACTACTTGGGCGGCGGCGTGAGCATCTACCGTAACGGCAACTGCACCGTCGGCAAAGACGCTAGGATCATCGACAACGTCGTGGGCGGCACCAAGGCCGTGGGCGCGGAGAAATATACCGGCGGCACCGCCAGCAACGTCTCGCCGCTCTCCGGCGTCATCATCAAAATCGATGACCTGACCCAGGACGCCCGCATTGGCATCACCACCGAACTTAAGCCCACCGCCGGGCACGACGTCCAGTTCGCTGAGGGCGCCTTTGACGCGGTGGACTATACCAAAATCTTCACGCCCGACGGCGGGAAGGCCTATCGGGTCACCCAGACAGGCGGCAGCCTCTACCTCTCCCTCCATAATCACACCTGGGAGTATACCCTCAGCACCGATGGTGCCTCCATCTCCGCCCAGTGTACCGACTGCCAGGAGAGCGGCGGCAGCGTCTCCATCGCCGCCCCCGACAGCAGCACCCTCGTCTACGACGGCAACGGGAAAGCGGCGGTGTTCACCAACACCCTGGCAACCGGCGCCACGGTGATTGGCCCCGCCTATGCGCGCAAGGAAGCGGAGGGCTATACCGACCTTGCCGGTTATCTTCCCACCGATGCCGGGGATTACAGGGCCACCGTCGAGGTCGGCAGCTACACCCTCCGGGTGGATTATGAGATCCAAAAGGCTGCCCCCACGGCGGACCACTTCGATTTCACCGCCCCCACCGGCCTTGTCTACCGGGCGGAGGAGCAGACCATCCCCAGCCCCATCAGCCTGAAGTCCGGCCTCACCGGCATGGGCGACATCACCGTCCGGTACAGCCTGGGCGGCTCCGAGAGCCAGACCCTGAACCACGCCGGGGATTACTCCGTCCGGGTGGAGGTGGCCGAGGGCGACAACTTCAACGCCTCCACCGTCTGCCTGACGAAGGACGAGTGGGCCGTCACCGTTGCCAGGGCTGACCGCACCCTCACCCTCCCCGAGGATGCCACCGTCATCAATAACGGCATCGCCCAGCAGATCGGCCGGGCCTACTGGACCGACGTACAGGGGAACGAGCAGGATTCTGTGGACTGCGAGCTGGTGAACGCCCCCGTGGGCGTCTCGCTCAGCGCGGACAAAAAGCTCACGGTGCCCGGCACTGTCCTGCTGGCCACCGAAATCACCGTCCGGGTCACCGCCCGGGCAAACTCCGACTATATCGACCTGTCGCCCCGGACCTTCACCGTGACCGTCGTGGCCAAGACCACGAAGTCCCTCCAGGGCCTCACGATGTCCGGCTGGACCTACGGCGACGCGGCCAATGCCCCCGCCTATATCGAGCCGGAGGGCACCATTTCCACCACCATCGCCTACGAGGGTGAGAACGGCAGCCCCATCACCGGCGTCCCCGCGGACGCGGGCAATTATACCGTCACCGTCACCTGCGAGACCGGCTGGGAGGTCTACACCGCCTGGAAGGACTTCGCCATCTCCCCCAAGGGCGTCACCATCACCGGCCTTGGCGCGGAGGATAAGACCTATGACGGCAGCGCCGCCGCCACCGTCACCGGCACCGCCGTCATCGACGGCCTGGTGGTCGGGGACGCTGTGACAGTCTCCGCCGGCACCGCCGCCTTCGACAGCAAGGACGCGGGCGAGAACAAGACCGTCTCCTTCACCGGCTACACCCTTACCGGAGCCGGGGCGGACAACTACACCCTCGCCGCCCAGCCCGAGAGCGTGACGGCCGGCATCGCCCCTGCCGTTATCACTGTTTCCCCGCGCTCCGGCCAGAGCAAGACCTTCGGCGGGGACGATCCCACCCTGACCTATGATGTCACCGCCCCCATCACCGGCGAGGTGCCCGCCTTTGACGGCGCACTGTCGAGAGAGCAGGGCGAGGACGTGGGCGAGTACGCCATCACCATCGGCGGCCTGCACCTGGTTGACAGCGGCAGCTTCCTGGCCGGCAACTACACCCTGGCGCTGGCCGCCTCCCCGGTGAAATTCGCTATCACCCAGGCCGAGCTGTCCGAGGGTGAGGACAAGGAATTCGCCATCCGCTACAGCGACACCGCCGAGCACACCAAGGACGCCGCCTTCTTCGGCTTTACCGGCGCCGGTACCCTCACCCTGGGCGCCGTCACCGGCGGCGACATCCTTGCCTCCGGCTATCCCAAGCTTGTGGGCGGGGCTGTCGCGGTGAAGCTCAAGGACGGCCTGACCTATTCCGCCGCGGCCTCCGGCGTGATCTCCCTGACCTTTACCGAGGCAAGCGGCAACTACGAGCCCAAAACCGTCACCCTCACCGTGAAGCTCCGGGAGAAGGACGAGCAGCAGGCGCTGCACATCACCGGCGGCGCCAAGGTCACCTTCGGCAGCACCCTGACCCTGGCCGCCGAGGGCGGCTCCACCGGCAGCGCCGTCACCTGGGCGGTGGCAAACGGCACCGGCAAGGCGTCCATTGACGAAAACGGCGTGCTCACGCCCGCGCAGGTGGGCACCGTCACCGTCACGGCCACCATGCCCGGCAACGCCCAGTACAAGGCCGTGTCGGCCAACTGGGAGGTCACCATCGAGGCCCTTCCCATTGCCATTCCCGCGGAGGACACCACGGTCTACACCTACAACGGCCAGCCCCAGACCTACGCCCTCGCGGCGAACGACGCCTACTATACCATCAGCGGCAACACCACGCAGACCGCCGCCAACGAGGCGGGCTACACCGTCACCGCCTCCCTGAAGGACACGGCCAACACCAAGTGGGCCGACGGCACCGTTGCCGACAAGACCTACCGGTTCGTCATCGGGAAGAAGCCCATCGCCGCCCCCGCGGAGGACACCACGGTCTACACCTACAACGGCCAGGAGCAGACCTATCAGCTCACCGCGGACGCTGCCTACACCATCACCGGTGACCGGCAGACCGCCGCCAACGAGGCGGGCTACACCGTCACCGTTTCCCTGAAGGACACGGCCAACACCAAGTGGGCCGACGGCACCACCGACGACAAGACCTACCGGTTCGTCATCGGGAAGAAGCCCATCGCCGCCCCCGCGGAGGACACCACGGTCTACACCTACAACGGCCAGGAGCAGACCTATCAGCTCACCGCGGACGCTGCCTACACCATCACCGGTGACCGGCAGACCGCCGCCAACGAGGCGGGCTACACCGTCACCGTTTCCCTGAAGGACACGGCCAACACCAAGTGGGCCGATGGCAACGTTGCCGACCAGACCTACCTATTCAAGATCGGCAAGGCTGTCG
>CAKUIM010000027.1 GCA_934660965.1 uncultured Oscillospiraceae bacterium
TTCCGGCGTCGTCATCGACATCAAGGAGTAATTTCCTGAAATCGGAAGCCCCCCGCCCATCTGGGCGGGGGGCTTTTCTTGTGCGGACGCCCTCATCGCGCCTGGCGGCGCGTAAAATGGGTTTGCCGGCAAAACCATTTGCGCAGGCGGAATTCAGTTCCGCCGAGCATTAAAATCCAAGGGGGTCCCCATGAAATGGCTATTTCATGGGGGAGACGGCCGCACCGTTGGTTCCGGCGTCGTCATCGACATCAAGGAGTAATTTCCTGAAATCGGAAGCCCCCCGCCCATCTGGGCGGGGGGCTTTTTTGTTTTCTCAAGCGCTCCACAGGCATTGCCGGGAGTGAGCATGACAGCCCCTTTTTGCATGGGGCATCCGGACTTGTTTGCAAGCGGACCAATTCAGACGCTCCCCGGCCATCGGTTTTTGTTGACTTTTTCAGAATGATGTTATATATTATCGGTATATCAAGTGTATACAATGTGAAGCGCATCGGGGTCCTTCCTTTATGATGAGCCTGCAGACGCGCGTAATCAAAGAAGAGGGGATACAGCAATGATGAACCGAGCCCGGCGTCTGATTTCCGCAGCCCTTGCCCTTGGCCTGCTGCTGGCAGGCTGTTCCGGTTTCGCAGCGGGCGAGGTGGAGATACAGGAGGAAACCTATGAGCTGGGCACCGGTCAGGTGGTGACCTGTGTCAAGAGTCTTGAGGATTCCCTGGCGGAGAAAAAGCGCTCAGATCGCACGCTGCGGCTGGGCGCATATGGGGAGAACTTTGTCACCAGCACACTCTCTACGGTAGGCTACAATAATCTAATCGCAATTTCCACCATATACGACGGACTGTTTGCCAAAGATTTTGAGACGGGCGAGATTCTCTGCCGCGTGGCCGAGAGCTATGAGTTTATCCCGGATGAGGAGGGGGAGGGCATGACCCTCCATATCGTCATCCGGGACGGCGCCCATTTCCAGAGCGGAGATCCGATCACGGCCTATGACTGCTTTGCCTCTACGGTGGGAAGGGTGGAGACCGTGGGTATCGTGCGCACCTATTTGAGCGGTGTTGTGGATGTGAAGCATTCCTATTACGAGGGAGAGCGGGACCTCTACATCAAAATGAATTGTTATGACCGAACGATTTTGGAGTGCCTTGCCTGCCAGTGGCTGAATATCGGGAATCAGAGCTTTGAGGAAACGGCCACCGATGATGATTTTTGGGACAAGGTGGACGGCTCCGGCCCCTATATCGTGGAGGAGCAGATCTCCGGAGACTCTGTGCTGCTGCGGGTGGATGATCAGTACTGGGGGTGGGGCGTCATTGACGAGCGGCCAAATTTCGACTATCTCTCCGTGAAGTTTTACTCCGAGGCCTCCATTATGATGATCGACTATGAGCGGGGAGCGGTGGACGCCTGTATCGGCTTGAGCTTTAATGATACCCGGCGGGTCCTGTCCAATGGCATGGAGCACAGCAAGGCAAAGGTGGTTTCCTCCGGCAACTACACTGTGATTTGCCTGCCCACCTATGTAGAGGCATTCAGCGATATCCGCGTAAGGGAGGCCATCTTCTGCGCCATTGACACTGATGCCGCGGCGAAGGCGGCTTACGGCAGCCTGGGGATTCAGATGGATGCCTATGTATCTGCCATGGCCCCGTTCCGGAAGGAATACCAGACCAACAGATACGACCCGGAGCGGGCCAAAAAGCTGCTGGCTGAGGCGGGCTATCAGCCCGGGGACTTGAGGTTCTATACGGTGGTTTCCTCCAACGACACCTGTTGTGTGGCTCTGGCGGAAATCATTCAGGACTTTTTGGGTGATGTGGGCATTGAGCTGGTCGTTGACACCTTTGATTTCCCCACCGCCATTCAGATGCAGCGCAATGGCAAGGTCGACCTCTGCATCACCACCTTTTATACGATGAATAACGACATTTCCGGCTGCTTCATCCAGCTCCCGGAGGGCAGCTATAACAAGGCGGCCTGGCTGACCCAGCTGAGCGAGCAGCTGGCCGCTGACCTGAAGAATGGCCGCCGCACCCAATCCGAGGCGGAGGCGGAAGCGATCTATGCCCGCGTTCAGGATTGGCTGGATGAAAATATGTGGTACATCCCCATGGTGGAGTATAATACGGCCTTTATCTGTCGGGACTACGTGGATGACTCGAGCTTCTATAACCTGATGCACACACGGGATATCCGAAATCTGGATCTGCTTTCCTGATGGGCATACCTGTCCGAACAATATGTGAGGTGTATCTTGACGATGGCGAAATATATTGCGAAAAATGTCCTTATGGTAATCCCGACCATGCTGTGTGTGGTGCTTATCATTTTTACCATTAACTATTTTACGCCGGGGGATCCGGTGGCGGTGTTTTACGATTTTGACTACACCCCCGAGCAGTATGCCGAAAAGGCCGCCGAGTGGGGGCTTGATAAGCCGTTTTTTGAGCAGTTTTTCAATTATATCAAAAATATCGTTACCAAGGGCGATTTCGGCTACTCCTACTATAGCGGCATAAGCGTCAAGTCAGAGCTGTCCGCACGATTTCCCGTATCTCTGAAGCTGGGCCTTATTTCGGTGGTGCTGACGGTGCTCATCGGCGTGCCGTTTGGCATCATATCGGCTACAAAGCAGTATTCGCTGCTGGATTATTCGGTGACCTTTGTGTCGCTGTTCTTTGCAGCGGTACCAGGCTTCTGGCTGTCTATGATCATGATCTTGATTTTTTCCAGCCGGCTGGGCTGGCTGCCCTCATCGGGCCTGACGAGCTGGACCTGCTACATCATGCCGGTGATTGCCAGCTCTGCCCAATATGTGGCATCTGTGACCCGGCAGACTCGTTCGAGCATGCTGGAGGTCATCCGGCAGGACTACATCCGCACGGCGCGTGCCAAGGGTGTGAGCGAGCGCGTCGTCATCCGAAAGCACGCCCTGCGCAACGCGCTCATCCCTGTGGTGACGCTCATTGGGATGCAGACCGGCGCCGTAATTGCCGGCTCCGCCATTATTGAGGCGGTTCACTCTTTCCCCGGCATGGGCAGCCTGATGATGACCGCGATCAACAATAAGGATTACAATACCATCCGGGCGGTTGTGCTGCTGCTCTCCGGGGTGGTGTGCCTGATTAACCTGTTGGTGGACATCATTTATGTGCGGATTGATCCCAGGGTGAAGGTACGATGATTACTGTGGCATTGACAAAACGATGGGTGGGGGAAAGGCAATGGAAGTAAAGACGAAGAAGCGCGGCCGATGGCGTGATATTTTCCGGCGGCTGTGCGCCAACAGGGTGGCGCTGGCCGCCATGATTCTGCTGCTTCTAATCCTGCTGGCGATTGTTTTCTCAGAGCAGCTTGCTCCCTATATCTATAACCAGCGCGATCTGGACAATACCTTTGCATTTCCCTCCACCCGGCACATCTTCGGCACGGACAACCTGGGCCGGGATATTTTTTCCCGTGTGCTGGTGGGCGGCAAGGTGTCGCTGCTGGTGGCAGTGATTTCTGTGGCGCTGTCCGCGGTGGCAGGCTCGCTGCTGGGGGCTGTGGCAGGCTATTTCGGCGGCAGATGTGAGTTTATCATCCTGAAGCTTACGGATATCATGATGGCGATCCCTGCCTTTCTTCTGGCGGTGACGGTTTCCGCCGCCCTGGGCACCGGACTGATGAATACCGCCCTGGCAGTGGGCCTGACGAATATCCCCCGGTTTGTGCGCCTTATGCGGGCGGAGACGCTTGCGGTCAAGGGCAATGAGTATCTGGAGGCGGCCAGATCCTGCGGCGCATCCGAGGCCCGCATCATTCTGCGCCACGTGTTCCCTAATGCCATGTCCTCTACCATCGTCAACGTGACCCTGGGCATCGGCACGGCGATCCTCCAGATCTCCGGCCTGAGCTTTGTAGGCCTTGGGGTCCAGCCGCCCACGCCGGAGTGGGGCTCTATGCTCTCGGCCGGCCGCACCTATATGCGTGATTTCTGGCCCATGGTGACCTTTCCCGGCGTGGCAATCGTTGTAACCCTGATCCTGTTCAATCTGGTGGGGGACGGCCTGCGGGATGCCATGGATCCGAAGCTGAAACGGTAAGGAGGGAACGCAATGGAGCCTTTGCTGGAGATTGAAGATCTCCGTGTGCAGTATATTACCTGTGATGGTGTGGTGGAGGCGGTCAACTCCATTTCCCTCCGGGTGGATCAGGGCGAGACCCTGGGACTGGTGGGCGAAACCGGCGCCGGCAAGACCACTACGGCACTGTCGATCCTGCGCCTGCTGCCCGACCCGCCCGGCAAGATTGTGGGCGGCGACATCCGCTTCCGGGGTGAGAGCATCCTGGAGAAGAGCGAGAAGGAGATGCACGGGATCCGCGGGGGCCAGATATCTATGATCTTTCAGGATCCGATGACAGCGCTCAACCCGGTAATCCGGGTGGGGGAACAGATCGCCGAGGTGATCCTGCTCCACAATCGGATCAGCAAGGCCGAGGCGGAAAAGCGCGCCCTTGAGATGCTGGAGCTGGTGGGGATCCCCGCCGAGCGGGGCGGCGAATATCCTCACCAGTTTTCCGGCGGCATGAAGCAGCGGGTGGTCATTGCCATCGCCCTGGCCTGCTCCCCGGCCCTTCTTCTGGCGGACGAGCCTACCACCGCCCTGGATGTGACCATTCAGGCCCAGGTGCTGGCCCTGATGAACCAGCTGAAGCAGAAGTACAATACCGGCATGATTCTTATCACGCACGACCTTGGCGTGGTGGCCGAGACCTGTGACCGGGTGGCAGTGATGTATGCCGGCGAGATCGTGGAGAGCGGCACCCTGGAGGACGTCTTTGACCATGCGGCCCATCCCTATACAGTGGGCCTGTTCCAGTCCATTCCGGCCCTGGATGAGGATGTGGACATGCTCCGGCCCATTCCCGGCCTGATGCCGAATCCCACTGAGCTTCCCGCCGGGTGCAAGTTCCACCCCCGCTGCCCCTATGCAACGCAGCGCTGTGCCCAGGAAAACCCGCCTGTGACCGAGTATCGGCCGGGCCATTTGGTCAAATGCCTGCGCTGCGGCGCGGGGAGCGATTTATGAAAGGAGTGACAGGCGTGGAGCCCTTCCTGGAGGTCAGAGGCCTGACCAAAAATTTTGACATCGGCGGCAGGGCCCTGCATGCGGTGGATCACATCAGCTTCACGCTGGCACAGGGGCGCACCCTGGGCGTGGTGGGTGAGTCCGGCTGCGGCAAGTCCACCCTGGGCAAGATTATCGTGGGCCTGCAGAATGCGACAGACGGCCAGGTCCTGTTCAAGGGCCGGGATATCACCCATGCGGACCGCCGGCGGCGGAAGGAGCTGCGGCGGGAGATGCAGATGATCTTTCAGGACCCGATGTCATCGCTGGATCCCCGCCTTTGCACGGCGGATCTGATTGCAGAGCCCCTGAGCATCTATAAGGTCTGCCCGGACCGTGCCTGCCGGGAAGCGCGCGTCCGGGAGCTGATGGATCTGGTGGGAATATCCCGGCATATGATGTATGCCTATCCCCACGAGCTGGACGGCGGACGCCGCCAGCGTATCGGCATCGCCAGGGCGCTGGCCCTTGACCCGGAATTTGTGGTCTGCGATGAGCCGGTGTCCGCCCTGGACGTGTCGATCCAGGCCCAGGTGCTCAACCTGCTGCGGGAGCTTCAGCGGGCAAAAAACCTTACCTACCTGTTCATTACACACGATCTGTCGGTGGTAAAGCATATTTCTGACGATATTTTGGTCATGTATATGGGCCAGATGGTGGAAAAGGTTCCGGCGAAGGAGCTCTTCCGGATGCCCCTTCATCCCTACACCACCGGCCTGCTCTCGGCCATTCCAATCCCCAATATCCATCATAAGCGGGAGCGGATCATCATGGAGGGCGAGATTACCGTGCCCATTGATCTGAAGCCGGGCTGCCATTTTGCAGCCCGCTGCCCCTATGCCTGCGAGCAATGCCGCCGGGAGCAGCCGCCCCTGGTGGAATTCCGGCCGAATCACTTTGTGGCCTGCCACCGTGTGCAGGAGCTGTATGGGACGCCGTAAGCGCATCTGCCGCGGCGCTGCGGCAGTTCTGGCGGTGCTGCTCCTGCTGAGCCGGCCGGCCCTGGCTGCCGGTGCGGAAAAGCTCGGCGTCAGCACCCGGGCCATGTCACCCAACGCCACCAGCCAGTCCCTTGGCGCCCGCCTGGAGGAAACTGCACTGGGGGACTATGTGGCGGATGCCTTTCGCCTGGGGACAGGCGCAGCTGTCGCGCTTGTCCCGGGGGGGATGCTGGCCAAAAGCCTGCCCGGCGGCGATTTGACTGCGGAGGATGCCGAGGCCGTATTTGAAGTGAGTCAGGCGGTCTGTACCATAGAGCGGACGGAGGAACAGCTTTTTGCCCTGCTGGAGGAAGGGGTGGGCACCCTTTCCCTTTCGGAGGAGGAAAAGCTGGACCCTGATTCCGGTTCGGATGGGTTTCTTCAGATATCCGGCGTTTCCGTTGTCTTTGACGCTTCCCAGCGCTCCGGGCGGCGGGTGCGCTCTATTACCATGGACGATGGGACAGCCCTGTCAAGGGCCGGTGCCCGCAGCTTTACGGTAGCCGTGCCGGCCTCCATGCTGGATGGCTCGCTGGGGTTTTCAGACCTGGAGGGGCTTGATGCACAGTCCTCTGCGGGAACGGCGGCGCAGCTGCTTTGCGCGCACATCAGGGAGCAGGGACAGGTGGAAATCCCGGCGCTGGGGCGGTATGTGCGCCTTGGCAGCATGGACCAGCCGCTTTATGAGCGCTTTCATGCCGCATTCTGGCTGCCCTATGTGATAATTGCCATTGCAGCAGTGCGCCTGTCCCTTCAGCGCCATCGGCCGAGGGAGGCAGACGGAAGCCGATCCAGGCGCTATTGGGAGTGAAGGGCGGCATAGGGCGCCGGCAAAAAGAAAAGCACGATTTGACAAAGTGTCAAATCGTGCTTTTCCCATATTTGTCCCGTGTCACAAAATTGCAGGGAGCCGCCCCTGAAGATCCCGGCGGATAAAGCCCTCGATCATAGCGGTCCAGTGGTTCTCAATGGCCTGGCGGGCCTTGGCGCAGTCAGCCTCATGGAAGGCGGCCAGGATGGTTTTGTGAAATTCCAGGCTGATGGTCAGGGTCTCGAAGGCGTACTGGTCGATGGAGAGGGTGGTGGCCCGCTTCATTTGGTTCTGAATCTGGTCGATCACGGTGATAAGCCGGCGGTTTCCGCACTGGGCGCGCAGCAGATCATGAAAATTAAAATCCTCGGCAGAGGTGGCCGCGGGGTCATCTCCGGCTTGAATCAGGGCCTCCTCCCGCGCGACAGACTGCTCCAGCGCAGCCACCAGCTTTGGGGTCTGCCGTTCCACAGAGAGATAGGCGGCCAGACCATCGTTGACCTTGCGGAGCTGGTAGAGCTCGACAATATCATTGATGGTTATGTGGGGGACATAGGCCCCGCGATTGGGGATCAGCCGGATGAACTGGTCGTTTTCCAGCCGGATCAGAGCCTCCCGGATCGGAGTGCGGCTTACGGAAAACTGCTCGCACAGGTCACTCTCCACAAGGAAGGTGCCGCCGGGATATTTTCCGTGGATGATATCATCGCGCAGCGTATAGTAGATTTCGTTGTTTTTGTTGATTCTTGTACCTTTTTTTGCCATATCAGAGGGCCCCTAAATTAAAATGCAGGATGCATGCACTGCTGCATACCATCCGTATTTTAACTGATTTTTGTGCAGATTGTCAAGTTTGAAATGAGATTTTTTTGCAAAATCCCATTTTTTGAATGACAGCTTGACAATTGGATGCAGATTGTATACAATCAAAATACCGAGTTCGTATGGAGTGTATGATATACACGAGCCAGACGGAAAGGGGACGGTGCGAAAACAGGCTTTTCAGGCATCCAATCATTTTTAGAGAGAAGGATAATGAAACATGTCAAACAATCTTGAAAACAACAAGAAAATGTCTGCCGGCGTGATCATGTCCATTGTGTGCGGCGTCATTCTTTCCATGGGCGCCATTCACATGGATACCATCAACTGGATCCTGCCGACCATCGCAAAGGATCTGGCTGCCGGCAACAGCACCCTGATGGTGACCTCCGGCTTCTTCTACGGCATGATGATCGGCCATGTGATCGTTGGCCCGCTCTCCGACATGATCGGCAAGAAGAAGACCATGGTCTTTGGCTTTGTGATCTGTATTGTCGGTGCTGTGATCGGCTCTCAGTCCACCGCGCTGGGCGGCCTGATTGCCGCCCGCCTGCTCCAGGGCATCGGCGGCGCCGCTTCCTCCAATGCTGCCCGCGCTGTCGGCGGCGATGCCGGCAAGGGCCGCAAGTCCGCCATGGCCCTGACCTTCATGCAGATCTGGTCCGCCGCTCTCCCCATCGCGCTGCCTCTGCTGGGCAAGTGGGTCGGCACCGATTTCGGCTGGCCCGCCATCTTCTGGCTGCAGGCCATCATCTGCGCCGTCCTCTGTATCCTGGTCCTGATCTTTGTCCGTGAAACCTCCGAGATTGCCGGCCGCGGCTGCCTCAAGCGGATCGGCGGCGAGGTCAAGTCCTGCCTGGCCACTCCTGAGTATGTGTTCTTTGTCCTCTGCTTTGCCTTCAATATGGCGACCTTCTTCCTGTATGCCGGCTCCATGTCCTTTGCCATGGTCACCGAGCTGGGCATGGACAACGGCCACTATGCCAGCGTCTATGCCTGGGGCGCTGTTGCCATGACGATCTTCGCCTTCCTGGGCCGTACCTTTATTGCCCCCAAGGTAAACCCCTCCACGATCATCAAGACCCTGAATGCCATTCAGGTCGCCTTCGCCCTGTTTTTCGCCCTGGCCTTCTTCTGCGGCTTTGCCGACTGGCACTACATGCAGTACATGCTGTGGGTGCTGCCCGCGGTGCAGGGCATCGTCCTTCCTGTGGCCATGGCCCAGGTCATGAATGCTTCCGGCAAGGCCACCGGCACCGGCGCTGCGTTCATGGGCTTTGTCCAGTATCTGTTCTCCTCCATCACCACCTCCATCCTGGCCTCTGTCAAGTCCGGCGGCTCCGTGGGTAAGTACATGGGCATCATGATGATCATTACGGCCTCCTGCTCCTTTATTGCCTGCGTGCTCGGCAAGCGGAGCCTGCTTAAGAAGGATCCCAACGCCGTGATCTGATCGGAGCTCCGATCGCAGCTTCTTCCTCCGCGTCCTCTGTGGGCGCGGAGGAGGTCTCCAAGGGGAGTGCCTGAACCCCGAAACGCATCCGTGCAATATACTGCGCATCTGCCACAATCTGCTTAAAGGAGACACTATTATGGCTTATCAGTATAACAAGTATCAGCCGTACCGTACTTATCTGGAAGAGTATGCCCCCAAGTGGGACGGCATGGCTCACCTGCGCCGCAAGGACGGCATCCTGGAGGTTCGCTTCCACACCGATGAGGGCCCCGTCCGCTTCTGCGAGGCGATCCATTCCGGCTATCTGGGTCTGTGTCACGATATCAGCCACGACCCCGACAACGAGATCGTGATCCTTACCGGCACCGGCGACAGCTTTATAGCCCTGTCCGACCCTGAAATGTCCACCGTATTCCCCCAGTATACCTCCTCTGTCACCTATGACTGGTGGTATCTCACGGCTACGCGGGTTCCCCTGGCCTGGCTGGACATTCCCGTTCCTGTGATCTGCGCCCTCAACGGCCCCATCACCATCCATCCTGAGTCCGTCCTGCTGAGCGACTATATCATCGCCGGTGAGAACGCCTACACCGTTGACCGCCACATCCAGGACGCCGGCTGCGCCCCCATTGACGGCGTGAACATTCTGTATGAGAAGCTGATGGGGCCCAACGCCGCCCGCGCGCTGCTGCTCAACAGCGGTGTCATTGACGCGCAGAAGGGCAAGGAGATCGGCATCTTCGCCGAGGTTGTTCCCCACGGCAAGGAGCTGGAGCGTGCCTGGGAGTTTGCCGAGGACCTGCTCAGGCGCGTACCCTCTCGTATGGTGCGCCGCATGACCCGCGAGACCTTTACGCAGTCTCTTCGGGAGGCGTTTATGAAGGATATTCGCGCCAGCCTCTGCCATGAGTGCTATTCCTCTGAGCTGCGCACCGACGCCAAGCCGGAGGAGGGCCATAAGAACATGATCGACAAGGAGATGTAACGCTCCGTGTTCCACGCGCATTTTGAAAGGAGATCCGAGCACTATGAAACTGGTTACCTTTGCCATTGACACCCCTGTCGGTGAGCTTCGCCGTGTGGGTGCCATCCGGAAGGACGGCTATTATGTAGACCTGGCCGCCGGGCGCGAGGCTCTGCTGAAGAGCAGAGGGGTTGAGGAGGCCTATAAACAGGCTCAGGCAGACTGCCCCTGCGATATGCTGCAGTTTATCGAGGCAGGGGATGCGGCGCTGAAGGCCGGCTATGAGGTCCTTGACTTTGCCGCCGATATGGGCACAGGGAAGGTAGACGGCCTCACCGTGGTGTATGATCCCGCCTGTGTCACCCTGCTCACCCCCATTCCCCGGCCCAACACGGTCCGCTGCTTCTCTTTGAGCGAGAAGCACATGCTCAACGGCATCAAGTCCATGCAGGACACAGCCGCCTGGGGCGGCGTGAAGCCCTCTCTGACCAAGCTGCCCGATGAGTGGTATAACCTGCCCACCTATTATAAAACCGGAACCACGGAGATCTACGGCCCTGACGAGCTGGTGCCCTGGCCCGAGCTGACCGATAAGTTCGACTATGAGCTGGAGATCGCCACCATCATCGGCAAGCGCGGCCGCCATATCCCCGAGGAGGAGGGCGAGAGCTATATCTACGGCTGGACCCTCTACAATGACTGGAGCACCCGTGATTTCCAGAACCGTGAGATGAGCATCAACCTGGGGCCCAGCCTCTGCAAGGACAACGCCTCTTCTCTGGGCCCCTGCATTGTCACCCGGGATGAGTACGACCTCTACAACGCCCATTTCACCATCCGTGTGAACGGAGAGGAGTGGTCCCGCACCATGGTGGATTTCCACTTCCCCCTCAAGCATCTGGTGGCCTATGTAAGCGAGGTCCAGACGATCTTCCCCGGCGATGTATTTACCAGCGGCACCCTGCCCTTCGGCGCGGGCTGCGAGCTGAAAAAGTGGATTCCCCAGGGCGGCGTCATCGAGCTGGAGGCCGAAGGCATGGGGATCCTCCGCAACCGCATCGGAAAGAAGGGCGAGAGCGCTCCGCTGCCTGCCTCTCAGCGCCCCTATCTGAAAACCGTCCGCTGCGAGGACGTGTGATCCGAAAACCGTTCTGCCGCCGGGCAGCTTCTGCAAAATATATAAAAGAGGGAGAGGCATCCTGCCATAGGATGCCTCTCTCCTTTTTGCCTGCCATGCGGAGGGCTGGAGCTCCTGACGGGCGAATGCGAATGCGTATCTTTACGAGACGGCCGGAGCATGCTATGATGCATACAGCAAAAGAAAGGGGGCAGCCGGCTATGTGCACAGCCGCGACCTACAAGACGAAGGACTTCTATTTTGGCAGAACGCTGGATTATGAGTTTTCCTACGGAGACCAGATCACCGTCACCCCGCGCAATTTCCCGTTTTCCTTCCGCCATGCCGGGGCGCTGGAGTCCCACTACGCCATTATCGGCATGGCCCACGTGGCCGGGGACTATCCCCTCTATTACGACGCTGTCAATGAAAAGGGGGTGGGCATGGCGGGGCTGAACTTTGTGGGCAATGCCGCCTATGCCAAGGTGCGGCCCGGCCGGGACAACATCGCCCAGTTCGAGTTTATCCCCTGGGTGCTGGGGCAGTGTGCCAGCGTCCGCGAGGTGCGGGGCCTTCTCGGGCGCGTGAACCTGGTTGACACCCCCTTCAGCGACCAGCTCCCCCTGGCTCAGCTCCACTGGCTTATTGCCGACCGGGAGGAGGCCATTACCGTGGAGTCCACAGCGGACGGCCTTCATGTCTATGAAAACCCGGTGGGGGTGCTCACCAACAACCCGCCCTTCCCCCAGCAGCTCTTCCGCCTCAACGACTATCTGCACCTCTCGCCCCGCCAGCCGGCCAACACCTTTGCCGAGGGCCTTTCCCTTGCCCCTTACAGCCGGGGTATGGGGGCGCTGGGGCTTCCGGGCGACCTGTCCTCCCCCTCGCGCTTTGTGCGGGTGGCGTTTACCAAAATGAACGCCCGGTCCGGCGACTCGGAGGGGGAGAGCGTCAGCCAGTTCTTCCACATCTTGGGCAGCGTGGACCAGCAGCGGGGCTGCTGCGAGGTGGAGCCGGGCAAATATGAGATCACCCTCTATACCTCCTGCTGCAACGCCGCGAAGGGAATTTACTATTATACCACCTATGAAAACCACCAGATCAGCGCCGTGGATATGCACCGGGAGGACCTTGCCGGCAGCGCGCTGATTGCCTATCCGCTCATCCGGGACGAGCAGATTCGCTTCCAGAACTGACCGTCCGTTCTGCGGCGGCACGCCGTGTGCCCCCCCCTTGCGAAAGGGGGCGGGGCGTGCTATAATGTGCCTCAATGCGACAGAAAAGAACAGGAGGACAGCCTGTGAAGCTTCAAACTGCACTGACCATTGACGCCGGCGCCACCGTGGAGGACCTGCTGAAAAAGGGAATCGCCGGGTTTACCGTGGAAAAGATCCTCACCGCCCTGATTGCGGTGGCGGTGTGCCTGCTGCTGATGAAGGTGCTGCTGACGCTGCTGGACCGGACCACCGGGCGGCTGCGTATCGATCCGCTGCTGCGCCGGCCCATCCGCAGCGTGTGCAAGGCGGTGCTGGTCATCGTCACCGTGGCGGTGGTGCTCGAGTGCCTGCAAATTCCGTCCACCTCCCTGGTGGCGCTGCTGTCTGTAGCCGGCCTTGCCCTGTCCCTGGCCCTTCAGGGGTTCCTTGCCAACGTGGCCGGCGGGCTGCAGCTGCTGGTCTCCAAGCCCTTCAAGCTGGGCGACTACATCGATGCCGGCGGCTGCTCCGGCAAGGTGGTGGAGATCAATCTCGTCTACACCAAGCTCGACAGCATCGACAACAAGCTCATCCAGCTGCCCAACAGCACCATCGTGGCGGGCAACATCATCAACTACACCAGCGAGGAGCTGCGCCAGGTGGAGCTGCGCGTCACGGCCAGCTACGACGCGCCGGTGGAGACGGTGATGGACACCCTGAAGGTGCTGGTGGGGGAGCACCCGCTCACCCTTGCCACCCCCGCGCCCACCATCCATGTGCGCAGCTATCAGGACAGCGCCATTGAGTACCTGGTGCGGGTCTGGTGCGCCAACAAGGACTACTGGACGGTCTATTATGACCTGATGGACGGCCTGAAGCCGGCCTTTGACCACGCGGGCATCGAGATGACCTACCCGCACCTCAACGTCCACATGAAGTGATCGTTTCGCCCTGGGGCGTAATGATAAAAGAGAAGAGGAGGAATTTTTGTGAAGCAGTATCCCAATGCGGCAAACGGCCTGAAGCTGATGTTTTACGGTGAAATTCTCACCATCATTGCCGCCCTGTTCCTGCTGGTGCCCTGGGTAGGCACGATCCTGATCCTCATCGGCGGTGTGCTGAGCCTGGTGGGCCTCAATCAGGCCGGCAGCGACGACGCGGGCTACCGCACCGCCTTCGTGCTGACCATCGTAAACCTGGTGCTGAGCATCGTGGTCCTCTTTGTGGGCGACGGGTTCCTTGCCACCCTCATCGGCCTGTGCAGCAGCGTGCTGTCCCTGCTGATCGTCTACTATGTGTGCATTACCACGGCCAATCTCCTGCACTCCATCGGGGAGGAGAACCTCTCCAGCCGCGGCCGCACGGTGTGGATGATCAACCTCATCTGCACGGTGGTGGGCGTTGTCATCAGCCTTCTGATGTATATCCCCATCCTCAATGTGCTGGCCATGGCCGCCTCCATCATCATGGTGATCGTGCAGCTCATCGGCTACATCCTGTACCTGATGTTCCTCTACGGGAGCTGTAAGGTCCTGTAAACCCGCTTTTTCCGCATGAAAAGGCCCGCACCGGAGCTCCGGCGCGGGCCTTCGTGTTGTGGAGAGGCGGCCTCTCGGGCCTGCCGTCCCCGGCGGTGCACCCTGCCCGCACCAGGGAATCGGGCAGAGAATGGGGCAGGGGAGCCCGCCGGTCAGGCGGCGAGGAGCCCATCGTGGCCGCGGCTGTCCCGGAGGACGAGAATGTCCGCATCGTCCGGGGCCAGGACGCTCTGGGACGGGGAGGGGGCGGCGCCCTGGGGATACACAAGGCCGTGGAGGAAGCCGGCGGAGGGAGAGACCACCTCGCCGCCGATGATGGTGCTGCGGTAGACAAGCAGCGAGACCTGCACGCCGCTCTCGCCGGAGGGGTGGTTTCGTACCTCGTAGGTGTAGCGCTGGATTTTCCTGCCGCAGTATTTCGTCAGGTCAAAGCCCTGCTGGGCCTGAAGGGCCAGATAATCGGCGTAGTTTTCGTCGAATTTGGCGGGGACCAGCAGCTCCTCCGAGGCAATGGGGGTGTCAGACACCTCCCAGCCCAGGCCGGTGAGGAAGGAGACCCGGTCGTCATTGTCCCGGATGCCCTTCACCTCCGCCCCGGCGGAGGCTGCCCGGCTGCCGGAGAGCAGCAGCACGGCGGTCAGGACCACCGCAAGGCAGCACAGCAGGGTAATGCCCCCCGCCAGCAGCCGTTTCTTTGGTATCCGTGCGGTATAGATGAACATGGCATACACTCCCATTCACATGAAGTCCGGCGGGCGTTCAATCATTTCTATGCGGGCATATTTCCCGATATTCTACCCCTGCGCCCCCAAACGTGGTATAATGGACGTACCCGCGGCGGCTGCCGCTGCGCAAATGAAAAGAGGAAAGGGGAGGTGCCGGATGGAGCGCCTTGACAAACGCCTTGCGGCCACCGGGCGGTGGAGCCGCCGGGAGGCCCGGGAGCTCATCCGGGCGGGAAGGGTGTGCATCGACGGCGTGCCGGCCCGCGCGCCGGAGGACAAGGTGGACGACGGCGCCCGCCTTACCGTGGACGGCGAGGCGCTGGGCGGGCCCGGCTCCGTTTATATCATGCTCCATAAGCCCGCGGGGGTGGTGTCCGCCACGGAGGACCAGCGTGAGAAAACCGTCCTCGACCTGCTGCCGGAGGAGTATGCCAGGGCGGGACTCTTCCCGGTGGGCCGGCTTGACAAGGATACCGAGGGCCTGCTGCTGCTCACCAACGACGGCGCCCTTGCCCACGCCATGCTCTCCCCCCGGCGCCACGTGGACAAGGTCTATCTGGCGCGCACCGCCGCCCCCCTTACCCCGGCAGACAGCCTTGCCTTCCGGCAGGGGGTCACTTTGGCGGACGGCTATACCTGCCAGGAGGCTGATCTGGAAATTCTGCCCGGGGGCAATGAGGCCCTTGTCACCATCCGGGAGGGGAAATACCACCAGATCAAGCGGATGATGGCCGCCCGTGGAAACCGCGTGGAGTACCTCAAACGGCTGCGTATGGGCAGCCTTACCCTGGACCCGGAGCTGGCGCGGGGCTGTTGGAGACTACTGACAGATCAGGAGCGGACGGCGCTGATTTCGTCTCAATGACGAAAAATATGTCAAATTCAACAAAAAAAGATAAAAAAACTATTGAACCTGGCGAGGGAGTCCGCTATAATAAAAAGCACAACAAAAAACCGGAGGCGGGAATCCCGCCCTCCGCAGTGAAAGGGGAAAAACGCTATGTCCAGCCGAATTTTCCAGGGTATCGTGTTACAGATGAGAGAGTGCACCGATCGCGTGGTGGGCGTCATTGACGAGCAGGGAACGGTGATTGCCTGCAACGACCTTCCCTGCATCGGTGAGCGCTGGACAGGCGCCGCGATGGCCCTTTCCGCGGATCAGGACGCCGTGGTGGTCAGCAGCGGCTACACCTTCAAGCCCCTGCCCGGCTGGAACGGCCAGTTTGACTATGCCGCCTTCGTCAAGGGGGAGGATGGCGAGGCCGCGCTGATCTGCTCCATGGCGGTGATCGCCCTCAACGGCGCCAAGGTCTACTACGAGGAGAAGCACGACAAGGCCACCTTCGTGAAGAACATCATCTCCGACAATATTCTCCTGGGCGACCTGTACGTCCGGGCCAAGGAGCTCCACTTCGTGGCCGAGACCCCCCGGGCGGTCATCCTGGTGCGTCAGCTGGGCGTGCCCGACCCCGCCATCTTCGACGTCATCTCCGGCATGTACCCCGACAAGCAGAACGACTATGTCCTGTCCATCAACGAAACGGACATTGCCCTTGTCAAGCAGCTGGGCGAGTCTGCCGACGCCCGGGAGCTCCAGCGCATCGCCCAGTCCATCCAGGATACGGTCTCCCGCGAGCTGGGGGTCAAGACCGTTATCGGCATCGGCACCATCGTGGGCCACATCCGCGACCTGGCCCGGGCCTACAAAGAGGCCCAGGTGGCCATCGACGTGGGCAAGGTGTTCGACACCGAGCGGCTCATCATCAACTACGAGAACCTGGGCATCGGCCGGCTGATTTATCAGCTGCCCACCACCATGTGCGAGATGTTCCTCCAGGAGGTCTTCAAGAAGAACCCCATCGACGCCCTGGACCAGGAGACCCTCTTCACCATCAACAAGTTCTTTGAGAACAACCTCAACGTCTCCGAGACCGCCCGCAAGCTCTTCGTCCACCGCAACACCCTGGTCTACCGCCTGGAGAAGATCAAGAAGATCACCGGCCTTGACCTGCGGGAGTTTGACGACGCCATCACCTTCAAGGTGGCCCTGATGGTCAAAAAATACCTGGTCTCCCGGGGCATCGACTCCTGAATCCATTCCATAAAGCATCCAAAGCCCCCGCAGGCGTGTCCTGCGGGGGCTTTCTTTTGCCCTGGGCATACTGCATCAAAAAGAGCTGTAGGACGCAGGAAATGTTTACGGACTGTTCATTGACTTTTTCGGGCAGAATACTATAATCATAGATAATCTAATATTAAAATAAAAAACAGGAGGAAGCTATGCTGGAATGGAATATGACCGCATCGGGGATGTTCTCCCACGCCAACCGGTTTATTGAGGCGTACCACACGGCTCTCCAGCCGCTGTGCCGGGAGACCGGGCTGCCGCCCATGGCGGTGGACATTCTGATGTATGTGGCAAACAACCCGGAGAGCAGCACCGCGGGGGACATCTGCCGCTGCCGCGGGCTCAAGCCGGGGATCGTCTCCGTTCATGTGGACCGGCTGGTGTGTGAGGGCCTGTTAGAGCGCCAGAGCGCCCAGGGGGATCGCCGGAAGGTGCGCCTTGTGTGTACCCCCGGGGCGGCGGGCCTTGTAGAGCGGGGCCGGGCGCTGCAGAAGGCCTTCGGCGAGCGGCTGCTGGAGGGGGTGGGGGAGGCAGAGCTTGCGGCGTTCCGCCGCTGCCTTGCCGCCCTGGAGCGCAACATCGACAGCATCCGCCGGGATGGAATCTGACAGGCGCGCGCGGCGCGCCGGATAGGAGAGACTATGATCAAGCTTTTGAAAAACATGCGCCGCCGGGAGATGGGCATGGCCCTTGCCTGCCTTGTCCTGGTGGTGGCGCAGGTGTATTTCGACCTGCGCCTGCCCGACTATATGACGCAGCTTACCGTACTCATCAAGACCTCCGGCACCACCGGGGAGATTCTGCACATCGGCCTTCAGATGCTCGGCTGCGCCCTGGCAAGCGCCCTGCTGGCGGTGGGCTGCGGCTATCTCGCGGCCAAGACGGCGGCGGGCTTCAGCTTTGCCGTGCGGGAGAAGCTCTTCCACCACGTGATGGACATCGGCAGCGAGGAGATGCAGGACTTTTCCGTGCCCAGCCTCATCACCCGCACCACCAACGACGTCACCCAGATTCAGATGATCGTGGCCATGGGCCTCCAGATGGTCCTCAAGGCCCCCATTATGGCGGTGTGGGCCATCGCCAAGATTCTGGGCAAGAGCTGGCAGCTCTCGGCGGTGACGGCGGCCTTCGTGGTGGCCATCTGCATCGCCATGCTGCTCATCATGGGCAGCTGCATCCCCCGTTTCCGCCTGGTGCAGAAGATGACGGACGCCATCAACCGGGTGGCCCGGGAAAATCTCACCGGCATCAACGTGGTTCACGCCTTCAACGCCGAGGACTTCCAGAACCAGAAGTTCGACGGCCCCAGCCGGGGTATGATGGAGCTCCAGATGAAGAACCAGAAGCTCTTCGCCCTGGTGCAGCCCATCATGACCCTTGGGATGAACGGCCTGGCCCTTGCTATTTACTGGTTGGGCGCGGCGCTGGTCAACGCCCTGGCGGAGCCGGCCGCCCGGCTCACGCTCTTCAGCGAGGTGCTGGTATTCAGCACCTACGCCACCTATATCGTCATGTCCTTTATGATGCTCACCATGATCATCATGTTCCTGCCCCAGGCCCAGGTCTCGGCGGAGCGCATCAACGAGGTGCTCGAGCGCCCGGCCTCCATCCGGGAGGGGACGGCGGAGCAGGGGACGCAGCGCGGGACGGTGGAGTTCCGGGACGTCTCCTTTCGCTACCCCCACGCCAGTGAGGACGAGCTGAGCCACATCAGCTTCAGGGTGGGGCAGGGGGAAACCCTTGCCATCATCGGCGCCACCGGCAGCGGCAAGACGACCCTCATCAGCCTCATTCCGCGCTTTTATGACGCCACCCAGGGCCAGGTGCTGGTGGACGGGGTGGACGTGAAGGATTACACCTTTGACGCCCTCTATGATAAGCTGGGTTATGTGACCCAGAAGGCGGTGCTCTTCTCCGGCTCCATCCGGGACAACGTGTTCTTCGGCCAGAGCAGCGCCGCCGACGACGATGCCGCCCTGCGCTCCGCCATCGACCTTGCCCAGGCCGGCGAGTTTGTGGACAAGCTCCCCGAGGGCGCGGACTATCATATCGCCCAGATGGGCCGCAACGTGTCCGGCGGCCAGAAGCAGCGGCTGTCCATCGCCCGGGCCCTGGCCCGCCGCCCGGAAATCCTCATTTTCGACGACTCCTTCTCCGCCCTTGACTACCGCACGGACGCGAAGCTCCGGGAGGGGCTGGAGCACAGCCTCCGGGACACCACGAAAATCATCGTGGCCCAGCGCATCAGCACCATCCGTCACGCGGACAAGATTATCGTCCTGGACAGGGGCGAGGCGGTGGGCATGGGTACCCACGAGGAGCTGATGAACTCCTGCGATGTCTACCGGGAAATTGCCCTGTCGCAGCTGAGCGCGTCGGAGCTTGCATAAGGGGGGAATGGACCATGAATATGAGACACATGAGACAGAACGAAACGCACAGCTCCAAAGATTCCAAATCCATGGGCCAGGCCGTGCCCCGGCTGACCCGGTATATGCGCCGCAGCCTGCCCATCATGGTTGTGGCGCTGGTGCTGGCCGCCTTGAGCGCGGTGATGACCATCATCGGCCCGGATAAAATCGGTGAGATTGCAAACCTCATGTCCCAGGGCCTTGCGGGGGGCATCGATCTGGGGGCCATCGCCAAGGTCGGCATCTTCCTGGCCGTCATCTACGGCCTGAGCGCCCTGTTCGGCTTTATCCAGCACTATATCATGGCGGTGACCACCCTCAATATGTCCTACCGCATGCGGGGGGAGCTGTCGGAAAAGATCAACCGCGTGCCCCAGAAGTATTTCAACACCACCTCCCAGGGCGATATTCTAAGCCGCATCACAAACGACGTCTTTACCCTCCAGCAGGGGCTGACCAACAGCCTGCCCACCATCATCAGCGCGGCCACCCAGTTCGTGGGCTGCCTTGTGATGATGTTCGTCACCGAGTGGCGCCTGGCCCTGGTGTCCCTGGTTGTGACGCTGGTTGGCATGGCCGTCATGGTGGTCATCATGCTGCGCTCCCAGGGCTATTTCTCCGCCCAGCAGAAGAGCCTTGGCAAGCTCAACGGCTATGTGGAGGAGATGTACTCCGGCCACGAGGTGGTGCGCATCAGCCAGGCGGGCCGGAAGGTGACAAGCCGGTTTGACGCCCTCAACGCCCGGCTTTACGACGCCAACTGGCGCTCCCAGTTCCTCTCGGGCATCATGCAGCCCCTGATGAACATGATCGGCAATATCTCCTACGTGGCGGTGTGCGTGCTGGGCTCGGCCCTGGCCATCGGCGGGGTCATCGACTTCGGCGTCATCATCTCCTTCATCCTCTATGTGCGCCTCTTCACCGCCCCGCTGACCCAGATCGCCCAGGGCATGACCAACCTCCAGTCCTCCTCCGCCGCGGCCCACCGCATTTTCGACCTCCTCGAGAGCGAGGAGCTGCCTGATGAGAGCGGCAAGACCGTCCGCCTGGACCACGTGCAGGGCAGGGTGAGCTTTGAGCACGTGCGCTTCAGCTACCCCGACACCCCGGACAAGATCATCATCAAGGACTTCTCCGCCCAGGTGCAGCCCGGGCAGAAGGTGGCCATCGTGGGCCCCACCGGCGCGGGTAAGACCACCATGGTCAACCTGCTCATGCGATTCTTCGAGGTCAACAGCGGCAGCATCAAGATTGACGGCGTGCCCATTGAGGACCTGACGCGGGAGAACGTCCACGAGCTGTTCAGCATGGTCCTGCAGGACACCTGGCTCTTTGAGGGCACCGTCCGGGAGAACCTTGTCTACAACATGGAGGGCGTCACCCAGGAGCAGCTGGAGACGGTGTGCGCGGCCTGCGGCCTTTCCAAGTTCGTCCACACACTGCCCCAGGGTTTTGATACCGTCCTCTCGGAGTCTGTCTCCATCTCCGCCGGGCAGAAGCAGCTGCTCACCATTGCCCGGGCCATGCTGCAAAATGCGCCCATGCTCATCCTGGACGAGGCCACCTCGTCGGTGGATACCCGTACCGAGCTTCTCATCCAGCGGGCCATGGACCGCCTGACTCAGGGCCGCACCAGCTTTGTCATCGCCCACAGGCTCTCCACCATCAAGAACGCCGACCTCATTCTGGTCATGCGGGAGGGCGACGTAGTGGAAAGCGGCACCCACGATGAGCTGATGGCCCGGGGCGGCTTCTACGCCGAGCTCTACAACAGCCAGTTCGAGCAGGCGTCCTGACCCCAGATACCAAAGAAAACTGATGTCAAGCGCCCCGCCCGGGCCCTCCGGGCGGGGCGCTTTCATACCCGGCGGCAGCCCGGCCTTGTTTACATAAATTTTGCCGAAAAGGGGGGAGAGGTGGGGAATCAAGTTGACAGTAGGCGGCGGAGCGGATATAATAAACATAATCATGCCGCCCGGCTCGGGGGGGCGAAACACACGGCACAGGGCGGGGTTTGCGATGATACGACTTACGGACGTATATAAGGAATACAGCAACGGCACCCAGGCGCTGCGGGGGATGGATCTGCGCATTGAGGACGGGGAGTTTGTTTTTCTGGTGGGGCCCTCCGGCTCCGGCAAGTCCACCATCATCAAGCTGCTGACGGCGGAGACCCAGGCCACCGAGGGCCGGGTCATCGTCAACGGCTATAACCTGAGCAACATCCGCCGCTGGCAGATCCCCTATATGCGCCGCACCCTTGGGGTCATCTTCCAGGACTTCCGTCTCATCGACAAAAAGACTGTGGGGCAGAACCTGGAGTTTGCCATGCGGGTCATCGGCGCCTCCGGCCGGGAAATGCGCCGGCGCATCCCCTATGTGCTGGACCTTGTGGGCCTCAAGGACAAGGTCAGCGCCCATCCGGACGAGCTCTCCGGCGGCGAGCAGCAGCGGGTGGCCATCGCCCGGGCCCTTGTGAACAACCCGCAGATGATCATCGCCGACGAGCCCACCGGCAACCTGGACCCCCAGCGCTCCCTTGAGATCATGACGCTCCTCGAGCGCATCAACTCCATGGGGACCACCATGCTGGTGGTGACCCACGAGAAAGAGCTGGTCAACCGGTTCTCCCGGCGTGTGGTCGCCATCGAGGCCGGAAAGATCGTCAGCGACGAGCAGGGGGGCTATTACGGCAATGAGAAAGAGGTTTAACGCTGGATACCTGATCGCGGAGGGCGGCCGCAGCATCCTCTCCCATGGGCTGATGTCCTTTGCGGCGGTGTGCATGACGGTGGCGTGCCTGATCATCATGGGCTCCTTTTCCCTGGTGGCCATCAACGCAGACAGGATGATGGGCAAGCTGGAAAACGAAAACGAATTTCTCGCCTATATCGACGAGAGCTATACCGACGAGCAGATTTCCGCCCTTGAAGCCCGGATCAAGCAGATCCCCAACGTCAGCACCGTCACCTTCCACTCCAAGGAGGAGGCCAAGGCCGAGTATCTCAAGGGCAGGACAGACGGGCTGTACGCCAGCCTTCCCGACACCGTATTCCGGGACCGCTTCGCCATCCACGTCTCCGACCTGACCGCCTTTGATCAGACGGTGAAGCAGGTGGCGGCGCTGCCGGGGGTGGCGAATTACCGGGCGGAGTCGGAGATCGCCGGCGGCTTTGTGCTGGTGCGCAACGTGGCGTCGGTGCTGGCCACCATCCTGGTGGTCATCCTGGTGGTCATTTCGCTCTTCATCATCTCCAACACCATCAAGCTTGCCACCTTTACCCGCCGGGAGGAGATCGCCATCATGAAGATGTGCGGCGCGACCAACTGGTTTGTGCGCTGGCCCTTTGTGGTGGAGGGGCTCATCCTGGGCCTTGCCGGCGCGGTGGCGGCCTTTTTCCTTCAGTGGGGGATCTACACCCTGGTGTTCCGGGCGGTGGAGCACAGCGGCGCACTGACCCTGTTCCCCCTCATCGCCTTTTCCACCATCGCCTGGAGGGTGCTCGGCTGCTTCCTCCTTGCCGGCGCGGCCATCGGCGGCTGCGGCTCGGTGCTGGCGATCCGGAAGTTTTTGCAGGTATAAGCGGGGCGAAACGCCCGTTGGACCGGCGCGGGGCCATCCTCTGCGCGATCGGAAGGAGGATAATCGGTGAAAAAACGGACGCAGCGCATCATCGTCATCATTCTGGCGGTGGTGATGCTTTTGTCGGTGTTGCTGCCGGCCATTTCCATGCTTACCGGGGCGACCACCATCACCAAAAACGACATCAACAAGATCAAGGACAAAATCAGCTCCACGGCCAGCCAGATCAAGGAGGTCGAGGCCAAGCTCAAGAGCGTGCGCAACCAGAAGGAGAAGGCCCTGGATGAGAAGAGCCTGCTGGATCAGAAGATTTCCCTTCTGAATGACCAGATCGACCAGACCGACGCTGCCATTGAGGAGTATAACGGCCTGATTGCCGAGAAAGAGGCGGAGATCACCGACTTAGAGGAGCAGGAGGCCGACCAGTACGCCCTCTTCTGCCGCCAGGTGCGGGACATGGAGGAGACGGGCAGCGTGTCCTACCTGTCCATCCTGTTCTCCGCCGCCTCCTTTACCGAGCTGCTGGACTATGCCATGATGATCTCCGAGGTGATGGACTATCACGACGGCGTCATCGAGGCCCTCACCGCGACCCGCAATCAGCTGGCGCAGGCGAAAACCGAGCTGGAGGCGGACCTGAGCGCCCAGGAGGAGCTCAAGGCGGAGCAGGAGGCCAACAGGGCTGAGCTGGAGGTCCAGGAGGCGGAGGTTGCCCGGCTCATCAAGGAGATCCAGAGCTCCGAGCGGGAGTATCAGAGCGAGCTTACAAGCCTTGAGGAGGAGGACAAGCGCCTTGACAAGGAGCTTGCCGCGGCGGAGAAAAAGTACAAGGAGCAGCTGGCCGCCCTGGCGGCCCAAAACGGCGAGTGGTACTGGCCCCTGCCCGGGCGCACCTACATCACCTCCACCTTCGACTGGCGCTATCACCCCATCACCGGCAAGTGGAGCCACCACACCGGCACCGACATCCCCGCCCCCAGCAGCACGGCGATCCGCGCGGCCAAGGCGGGCATCGTCACCGAGGTGGGCTACAGCAGCGTCTACGGAAACTATATCCAGATTTCCCACGGCAACGGATATTCCACCTTCTACGCGCATATGAAAAAGAAGTCCACCCTGAAGGAGGGGACCACCGTGCAGCGGGGCCAGACCATCGGCTACGTGGGCTCCACCGGCTGGTCCTCGGGCAATCACCTGCACTTTGAGGTGCGGGTGAACGGCACCCGGAAGAACGCGCTGGACTACTATAAGAACATGAAATTCACCATCAAGGACTGATGAAAGACTGATTGCGGGAGCAAAGGGGCCGCGGGAGATTCCCCGCGGCCCTTTGATTTTCCCTGGAACGGGCCGGGCACGGCAGAAAGGACGTAGGCAGGTATGGAGCAGAAAAACAGCGCGCTGACAGAGGAAAAGGCGAAAAAGCGGCGGGGAGGCGCCTGGTGGAAGGTGCTGCTGGCAGTGGTGCTGACCCTTGCGATCTCCGCCGGGGCCTGGTGCCTGGTGCTGGGCCGGTCCGGCCTTGCCCTGATGGAGGGCTACCTGCTGGCCAAATTCGCCTTCGTGGAGGAGGACGCAGACCTCTCCGGCGCGGTGGACAGCGCCCTGAACGCCCTGGTGGACGGCCTGGGGGACCGCTGGTCCTACTACCGGGACGCGGAAGGGTACGCCGCCCTGAAGGAGCGCCGGGCCAACCGCTATGTGGGGGTGGGCGTCACCGTCAACTACACCCGGGAGGAGGGACTGCTGGTGCTCTCCGTCACGGCAGGCGGCCCGGCGGAGGAGGCCGGGGTGCGCGCGGGTGACGTCATCACAGCGGTGGACGGCGAGGGCATCGCCGGCGAGGCGCGTTATGCCGCCTCCGAGCGCATCACCGGCGAGGAGGGGACCCGGGTGACCCTCACCCTCCTGGGGGAGGACGGCGCCGAGCGCACAGCGGAGTGCGTCCGGCGCTCCCTCTCCAACCCCTCCGCCCGGGGGGAGATGCTGGAGGGGAACATCGGCTACGTCAGGCTCTCCAACTTTTATACCGGCGCGGCGGACAGCTTTCGGGCCGAGGTGGACGCCCTGGTGGAGCAGGGGGCGGCGGGCCTTGTCATCGACCTGCGGGACGACCCCGGCGGCTACATCGCGGAGCTGACCGACATCCTCGACTATCTGCTCCCCGAGGGGGATGTGTTCCGGCAGCGCGCCCGCTGGTGGTTCGAGTCCGTCACCCATTCGGATGCCGACTGTATCGACCTGCCCTTTGTCACCATCGTCAATGCCGAGAGCTATTCGGCGGCGGAGCTTCTGGCGGCGGAGCTGCGGGAGTTTTCCGGCGCGCCGGTGGTGGGGGAGCGCACCTCGGGCAAGGGCTACTCCCAGCTGACCTTCCCCCTCATCAACGGCGGGGCCATGGGGCTGTCCACGGCAAAGTACTTCACCGGCAGCGGAAAATCCCTCATCGGGGAGGGAATCATTCCTGACGTGGAGGTGGCGCTTGCCGACGGCGAGGACACCCAGCTTGCCGCCGCCGCCGCGCTGCTCAATGACTGAGATTTCTGCCCCCAACTTCCGCAAAGCCCTTGCAATTATCGGGGAAATACGGTATAATAACCTGAAAAAATTTTACAGCTGAAACTTTTCATATTTAGGAGGAATAGACCCATGGCAACGATTACAGCAAGCGACTTCCGCAACGGCGTGACCTTCGAGATGAACGGTCAGGTCATGACGGTCATCGAGTTCCAGCACGTTAAGCCCGGCAAGGGCGCTGCCTTTGTGCGCACCAAGTACAAGAACGTGATCACCGGCGCCATCCGCGAGGAGTCCTTCAACCCCACCGCCAAGTTCGAGCAGGCCTTCGTGGAGCGCAAGGACATGGAGTACAGCTATAACGACGGCGACCTCTACTACTTCATGGACCCGGAGAGCTATGAGCTCGTCCCCATCAGCAAGAGCGTGCTGGGCGACAACTTCAAGTTCGTCAAGGAGAACATGGTCTGCACCGTCCGCTCCTACAAGGGCAGCGTGTTCGGCGTGGAGCCCCCCAACTTTGTGGACCTGGTGGTCACCAAGACCGACCCCGGCTTTGCCGGCAACACCGCCACCAACACCCTCAAGCCCGCCACACTGGAGACCGGCGCCGAGGTGAAGGTGCCCCTGTTCATCGAAGAGGGCGAGAAGATCCAGATCGACACCCGTACCGGCGAGTATATGAGCAGAGTTAAAGGCTAAGCGCGGAGCGATAGAGCCAACCTACAACCACCGCCAGATAAGGAGGATTATCATGACGATCACCGAGAAAATTGCCTATATTCAGGGCCTGTTTGACGGCCTGGGCCTTGACAAGTCCGAGAGCGGCGAGGCCCGCGTTTTGAGCGAGATGCTGGATGTCATGAAGGAGATGGGCGCTCAGCTCGAAGAGGTGGACGCCACTCTGGACGAGTTCGGCGAGGAGATCGACGCCATTTCCGACGACCTGTCCGACGTGGAGGACGCCGTTTTTGAGGATGAGGACGACGAGGACGATGATGAGGAAGAGGACCTGGACGAGGACTTCTTCGAGGTGGACTGCCCCAACTGCGGCGAGACCCTTGTGATTGACGACAACGTCCTGGAGGCTGGCAGCGTGGACTGCCCCGCCTGCGGCGAGAAATTCGCTCTCTCCTTCGACGATGAGGACGAGTGCGGCGGCGAGTGCTGCTGCGGCTGCGGCGAGGACGAGGAGAAGGAATAAGCTACGGCACTGCCGGCGGCGAGGCCCATGGCTTTGCTCCGCCCCCGGGCGGCGATATCCGGCTTTTAAGGCCATATGGCCTGCGCGCGGCGCGGGTCATATGGCCTTTTCTCAAATGCGCGGCTTTTCCCCGCCGGAAGGGAGGGGGAGGGGCCGCATCAGTTCGAAATCATGAAAGAAAGGTGCGAGCGCAGCGATGAGCGAGCAGTTTATTTTGTCCTGTGAGTCCACGGTGGACGTTCCCTATTCCTATATGGAGCAGCGGAATGTCCCGGTGCTGTTCTACTCCTATGTGGTGGACGGGCAGGTGTATCCCGATGATATGGGCCGGGACAGCCAGGCTCTGCCCCGGTTCTACGGCTTCCTGGCCGACGGAAAGATGCCGTCCACCTCCCAGCTCAACGTGTTCCAGTACACCGACTTTTTCGAGCAGCTGCTGGAGCAGGGCGACGTGCTTCATGTGGCCTTCGGCTCGGGCATGACGCCGTCGGTGAACAACGCTGTGGAGGCAGCAGAGCTGCTGCGCCCCAAGTACCCCGACCGGAAGCTTGTGGTGGTGGACTCTCTGTGCAGCTCCTCCGGATACGGCCTTCTGGTGGACGGGGCTGCCGACCTGCGGGATGCGGGCTGCTCCCTGGATGAGACGGAGCAGTGGCTCCTTGCCAACCGGCAGCATGTACATCACCAGTTCTTTTCCACCGACCTGCAGTATTTCCGCCGCAGTGGTCGGGTGTCCGGCCCGGCGGCCACCATTGGCACCATCCTGGGCATCTGCCCCCTCATGCGCCTGGATGACCGGGGCAGGATTATCGCCTACAGCAAGGTGCGGGGCAAGAAAAACGCCGTCGCCGCCACGGTCCAGGCCATGGAGGAGCACGCCGCGGGCGGCGCGGGCTATGCCGGAAAGTGCTGGGTGTGCCACTCCAATGCCCTGGCCGAGGCGGAGGAGACCCGGGACGCTATCCGCGCCCACTTCCCCAATCTCCAGGGCGAGGTGCGCATCTGCGACATCGGCACCATCATTGCCTCCCACTGCGGGCCGGGCACGGTGGCGGCCTTCTTCTTCGGAGACGAGCGCGCGCCGGAATAAGGAAAAAAGGGCCGCCCGCTGGCGGCTCTTTGTGTCATTCGGATGGAAGGACGTTGCCGGGTACGCCGTCCCAGGCGGCGATGAGGGCGAGCTTTTCCGCCCGGGAGAGCTGCTTGACTGCCCACTCCCGGGCCATGGCGGCCTCCTTGGTGCCGAAGGCCTCACAGTAGACCAGGGCCACCGGCCGGCGGGCGCGGGTATATTTGCTGCCGTGCCCGGCGTTGTGGGCCGCCAGCCGCCGGGAGAGGTCGTTGGTCCAACCGGTGTACAGGGTATCATCTGCACAGCGGAGGATATAGGTATAATTCATCGGCGGGGGGGCACCTCCCTTTGAGCAAAACCTTGCCATTCTATTGTAACACAAAGCGCGGCCCGGGCGCAACGCGCCCGAGGGGCCAATTTACCAGCATTAGGAGAAACAATCATGGACTATTTTCACCTTGCCGCCGGGCAGGATACCATCGACCAGATCAGCAGCCTGGGCCTTGCCCACCTGGGGGACGCGGTGTATGAGCTGATGGTGCGCTCCTGGCTGTGCCTGCACGGGAAGGCCACCAATAAGGGGCTGCACCGGGCGGCTGTTACCTATGTCTCCGCCCCCGCCCAGGCCCGCCGGGCCCAGAAAATCCTGCCTACCCTCACCGAGGAGGAGCAGGCGGTTTACCGCCGGGGCCGGAACACCCACACCGCGGCCATCCCCCGTGGGGCCAGCGTGGGGGAGTACCACGCCGCCACCGCCCTGGAGGCGCTGTTCGGCTGGCTCTATCTCAAGGGGCGGACGCAGCGGCTCAACGAGCTTTTTGCCGCCATGATGGAGGACTGACCATGCCGCTGGACGCAATTTGCATGACCGCCCTGGCGCAGGAGCTGCGCAGCACCCTGCTGGGGGGCAAGATCGACAAAATTTATCAGCCCACCCGGGACGAGGTGGTGCTCCACATGCGCACCGGGCAGGGGAACGTGAGGCTGCTGCTCTCCGCCAACCCTCAGCATCCCCGGGCCCACATCACCGCCATCACCCGGGAAAACCCGGACACGCCCCCCATGTTCTGCATGCTGCTGCGCAAGAGCTTTGTGGGCGGGCGGCTGCTGGAGCTGCGCCAGCCCTCTATGGAGCGGCTGCTGGACTTCCGGTTCGAGACCTTGAGCGAGCTGGGCGACCGCATGGAGCGCCGCCTGGTGCTCGAGTGCATCGGGCGCAAGTCGAACCTTGTCATGCTCGACGGCGCCGGGCGCATTACTGAGAGCCTGCGCCGGGTGGACCGGGACCTGTCCGCCCAGCGCACCGTCCTGCCCGGCATGTTCTACGAGCCCCCCGCCCCCACCGGCAAGGCCGACCTGACCGCTATGGACGAGGGGGAGCTTGCCGCCCTCGTCTCCGGCGCACCGGAGGGAGAGGGGCAGACTGACTGGCTGCTGGACACCTTTGCCGGCGTCTCGCCCCTGATAGCCCGGGAGCTTGTGTTCCAGGGCGGGGGAAGCCGGGAAGGGCTGCGCGAGCGGCTTATGCAGTTGCGCGGGCGCATCGCCGCCGGGGACTATACTCCCATCATCCTCCGCCGGGACGGCAGGCCCATCGACTTTACCTTCATGCCCGCCCTCCAGTACGGCCCGGAGACCGAGCTTGTCCGCTGCCAGAGCTTTTCCGCCCTTCTGGACGATTTCTACGCCGAGAAGGAGGCCCAGGAGCGAGTCAAGCAGCGGGGGCAGGACTTTATCCGCTCCGTCACCCAGGCCCGCACCCGCACCGCCCGGAAGATTGCAAACCAGGAGCAGGATCTGCGCCGGGCCGCCGACCGGGAGCAGCTGCGCCGCTTCGGCGACATCATCACCACCAACTTCTACCAGATGCGCAAGGGGCAGACCCTGCTCCGGGCCCAGGACTACTACGACCCGGCGTGCGCCGAGGTGGAGATCCCTCTGGACCCCCTTCTTACCCCCCAGCAGAACGCCGCCAAGTACTATAAAGAGTACAAAAAGGCCCAAAAGGCGGAGGAGATGCTGTCCATCCAGCTGGAGAAGAACCGGCGGGAGCTTGACTATCTCGACAGCGTGCTGCAAATGATCGGCCTTTCCGAGGGCGACCGGGATCTTCAGGAGATCCGGCAGGAGCTCATGGACAACGGCTACCTCAAGCAGCAAAAGCGAAAGCTCGCCGCCAAGGGCAAGCAGAAGGTGGTGCGGGCTAAGCCCATGGAGTTTCGCTCCACCGCCGGGCTGCCCATCCTGGTGGGCAAGAACAACAGCCAGAACGACCGCCTGACCCTCCGGGAGGCGGACAAGCGGGACATCTGGCTCCATGTGCAGAAGCTCCACGGCTCCCATGTCATCCTGTGCACCGGCGGCGCCGAGCCGGACGGCCAGTCCCTCACCGAGGCGGCCATGCTGGCGGCCTGGTTCTCCCAGGGCAAGGACTCCGCCCAGGTGCCGGTAGACTATACGCCGGTGCGGGTAGTGAAAAAGCCCGCCGGGGCAAAGCCCGGCTTTGTGGTGTACGCCACCTACCGCACCCTGTACGTGACACCTGATGAGGCGCTTGTGAAAAAACTGCGGGTCAAGTGAGGAAAGAGTTATGAAAATGAGATTCAAGCAGCGCTTTTTCTCCTGGTTTGACAGCTATGACATCTATGACGAGGATGAAAACGTTCTCTTCACCGTGGAGGGCCAGCTCAGCTGGGGTCACTGCCTGCACATTCTGGACAGAGCCGGGCGGCATATCGGCACGGTACAGGAGCGCGTTTTCACCCTCCTGCCCAAGTTTGAGCTCTATGAGGGGGCCCTCCGGGTGGGCACCCTGGAAAAGGAGTTCACCTTCTTCCGCCCCCGCTACCGCATCGACCGCAGCGGCTGGGAGGTCCAGGGGGAGTTCATGGAGTGGGACTATACCATTACCGACGCCCGCCGGAACCTGGTGGCCGTCATCAGCAAGGAGCTCTTTCACTGGACAGACACCTATACCATTGACGTCACCGACCCGGCGGATGCCCTGCGCGCGCTGATGGTGGTGCTGGCCATCGACGCGGAGAAGTGCTCCCGGAATTGATATAAGCCCTCCGGCCCGGCCGGAGGGCTTCGAGTGCAGAAAAGGACGCACCCCCTCATGCCGAGGGGGCGTGTCTTTTTGCTTCTTATTTCAGCTTGTCCATGCCCAGGGCGATGCGGCGCAGCGTCTCGTCCCGTCCCAGGATGCGGCACAGCTCCACCGCGCCGCCGGGGGTGACGGCCTTGCCGGCCACGGCGATGCGCAGGGGCCACATGAG
>CAKUIM010000028.1 GCA_934660965.1 uncultured Oscillospiraceae bacterium
GCGGCGGCAGCGGCCCCTCTCCAAAAAACACCAGGCCCCCAGCCGTCCTACATCGCGGCTGGGGGCCTACTCCTGGTGGTTCTGATGTTCCAATGGACACTACCTACTCTTTCCTGCGATTTGCCTTGGGGGTCCGCCTGAAACCGCCTGCTCATCGTTTCTTCAAACTGTGAACATCTCTGATTTCCGTCTTTTGCAATGCTTTTGCTTCGAGGGTCGATCAACTGTTCTTTTGCTTACTCAAGCGTGTTTGGAACTTTCTGAGGCTGCGTTTCAATCCGCGCTCCCAATGGCGAAAGATTCGGGATTCCAATTTAACCGGTACATTGGACTCACCTCCCCTTTCTGGCTATAATATACTATAGCCGCACGGTTTTGTCAACACCTTTTAGCGAAATATTCCAAATGTTTTTATAAAAGAGCCGCCCGGCTGCACAGCCGGACGGCTCTCGTTCTGTCTGCGGACGGCCGGTCAGTCCAGCCGGGCGGTGTGGTCGATGGGCAGCGCCACCACCGCCGCCTGGGCGGAGGAGCGCAGGCCGTGAAGGCGGTCGATCTCTTCCATGATGCCCCGGCGCAGCTTGTTGGGGGCCACGATGGCCAGCACCTCCTTCTCCGCCTGAAGGGTGATGCCCGCCAGCTTCTCCACCTCGCCGCCGCCGGCAAAGCGGGCACGGATGACCGTTCCGCCCCGGGCGCCCTGGGCGCGGGCGGTGTCCATCACGGCGTCGGTATAGCCGCTGTTGACGGTCACCAAAATGAGACTGTGATGATTTCCCTGCTCCATAATCTGCTCTCCCCTTTCCGGTTCTATCTGCTCAAGCCGGGAAATGCCCACCGCCAGAATGGCGGTCATCCCGGAAATGTCCAGTGTAAAGGCGATGCCCGGCGCGCCCAGCTTGGGCCGGTCGTCGTCCTTGAGGTAGCGCATGAGCTGCCGCATGATGTCCTTGGGGGCGACGGAGGCCACAATGTCCCGCTCCGTCGTGCCGAAGCCCAGGGTGTCCAGCAGGTGGGACGAGGCCGTCCCCCGCCCGGCGGCCTGCATGTGGTAGCTCACCTTATACTGCCGGTACCGCTCCATCAGGGCGCTGCCCTTGCCCCGCTCCACAATGGAGATCAGAAGCTGCATCGCGTCGATTGTCTGTGCCATTGCCGCTCACTCCTCCCAATAGATCACGCCGTGCTCCAGCTGCTCCAGCTCCTCCCGGACGGCCGAGCGCAGGGCACGCTGGTCGCTCCGGACGCGGAGGCGGCTGTAAAGCCCCAGAAGCTGAATGGTACACGGCGGCGTCATGGCTACCAGGGCCACAATGCCGAAGGCGTCGGTGAGTACGTTGCCCCCCACCGCCTCGCAGGCCCCCATGGCAAGGGGCAGCAGAAAGGTGGTGGTCATGGGGCCGGAGGCCACGCCGCCCGAGTCGAAGGCCACGCCGGTGAAGATCTGGGGCACAAAGAAGGTCAGCGCCAGGGCGGTGGCGTAGCCAGGCACCAGAAACCACATGATGGAGATGCCGGTGAGGATGCGCACCATGGCAAGGCCCACCGACAGCGCGATGCCTGCGGAGAGGGCCGCGTTGATGGACTTCTGGGTGATGGCGCCGTTGGAGAGCTCCTCCACCTGATGGGCCAGCACCCGCACCGCCGGCTCCGCCCGGACGATGAAGTAGCCCACCAGCGCCCCGATGGGCACCAGCAGCCAGCGCAGGCGCCCGGCGGCCAGCGTGGCCCCGATGGTGGCTCCCGCGGGCATAAAGCCCACGTTCACCCCCACAAGGAAGAGCACAAGGCCCACATAGGTATACATAAGGCCCACGCACATCCGCCCGAGCTGGTGGGGCCGGAAGCGCCGGAACACCAGCTGGAACAGGGCAAAGAGCACGACGATGGGCAGCACCGCCAGCGCCACCTCCCGGATGTAGACCGGCCCCTCCCGCAGGAAGAAAGCGGCGGCCTCCCGGGTGGTGGCCACCTCGGGCACCGTCACCGGCGTATAGGCCGCGTCCATCCCCGGGGAGGCGATGCCCAGAATCATCACCGCCAGGATGGGGCCGATGGAGCACAGCGCGATCAGGCCGAAGGAGTCGCTGCCGGCGTTTTTATCGCTTCGGATGGCGGCCATGCCGATACCCAGGGCCATGATAAAGGGCACGGTAATGGGCCCGGTGGTCACGCCGCCCGAATCAAAGGCCACGGGGACAAAATCCCCTGGGGCAAAAATGGACAGCACAAACACAAGCCCGTAAAAGAAAATCAGGGTATAGGACAGCGGAATGTTGAGCAGCATGCGTGCCTGGGCAAGGGCCAGGAACACCCCCACCCCCAGGGCCACCGCCAGAATCAGCTGAAGATTGGGCACCGTGGGCAGCTGTTGGGCCAGCACCTGAAGGTCGGGCTCCGCCACCGTCACCACCACGCCCAGCACAAAGCACGCCGCCAGCGGGATGGCGATCCGCCGGGACTTGCTGATTTCCACGCCGATGCCGTCCCCCATGGGGATCATGGACATGTCGACGCCGATAGAGAAAAAGCCCATCCCCAGCACCAGCAGAAGCGCCCCGAAGAGGAAGAGAACCAGGGTGCCCGGCGTGAGGGGGGCAATGGTTACGCTGATGACCAGGACGATGCCCGTAATGGGCAGCACCGCCGAGAGGGATTCCTTGATTTTACCGATCAATGCCTGCAAGAGGTCTGCTCCTTTCCTGCCCGGAACTCCCGCTTCCCCGCGGTGCGGGGGGCGATGCCGTCCGGCACGAAAAATATGTGATACACATATATTATCATAGTCTTCAGAATCCAGCAATATGCAATTCTTTCAATTCTGGGCGGGCGGGGCGCTCAGATGCGCGCCGATCTGCCGCCGGGCCTCCCGGATCTCGTGCTCCAGCTCCCGGGCGGAGACACGCACCGCGCCGTGACCCAGGATGATAAGCTGCTCCAGCCCGTCGGAGGTGGCCACCCGCACCCGGTTTTGCCGGGCAATCTGATAGGTGGCCTTTTCGATATACATGTCCGCCGTCTCCGCCTCTTTGGTGTAGATGACGTGAATGTTGCGGTATTTCTCCGCGCTGCCCGGACTGCCCTTTACCTTATAAGCGTCGAACACCAGGATCACATGGCAGTTCCGCCAGCCCTGATAGTTGCACAGAATGTCCATAAGCCGCTGCCGGGCGCCGTCCAGGTCGTCCCGGGCGAGGATCTTGAGCTCGTCCCAGGCGTGGATGATGTTGTAGCCGTCCACCAGCAGGTACTCCTCCCCCGCCTGCCGGGGCTTGAGGCCCTTCCAGGGCTTTTCCGCCCGCTTGGGCGCCCGGGGGGCGGGGTCGAAGGCCCGGGCCTTGATGGGGCCGTAGGTGCGCACGAAGATGGCCTCCAGCTCCCGCTCCATGCGCGCGCTTGCCTCATAGCCCGATTCCTGCCGGCGCTGCGGCGCGGCCGGGGCCTTTTCCGGCTGCGCCGGCTTCTCCCCGGGGGCGCGCCAGCCGCTGTCCACCTGCATATGGGCGCGCACCTCGTTCCAGGGCACCGTCACCCCGGCGCCGCCGGAGCAGAACACAGAGTCGGCGGGGTTTTCAAGGTCCCGGTCGGGGTCGTAGCCGATGCGCACGGCTATCTGCTGGGCGTCCCGGCAGGGCTCATAGCCCCGCAGCACGCAGGTCAGCCGCCCCAGCCCCCGGGTATAGGCGGCCACCTCGGTCCAGTAATCCCCCAGGGCCTCCACCGGGACGCTGCCGGTCAGGCACGCGCCCTTTTCCGTGCGCTGGGCGGGCTCGAACCGGCCGCCCATGCGCTGGATGTCCGTCATGGCCCGGCCAAGGCTCCCCTCCGGCAGCTCCAGCGTAAAGTCGTACCACGGCTCCAGCAGGACGCTCTGGGCCATGCGCAGGCCCTGGCGCACCGCCCGGTATACCGCCTGGCGGAAGTCGCCTCCCTCGGTGTGCTTGAGGTGGGCCCGGCCGGTGAGCAGCACAAGGCGCATGTCCGTAATGGGCGCGCCGGTGAGCACCCCTACATGCTGCCGCTCGGCCAGGTGGGTGAGGATGAGCCGCTGCCAGTGGCCGGAGAGCACGTCCTCCGGGCAGATGGTGGCGTATTCAAGGCCCGAGCCGGGGGGCAGCGGCTCCAGCAGCAGATGGACCTCCGCATAGTGGCGCAGGGGCTCGTAATGCCCAACCCCTTCCACCGGCGCGGCGATGGTCTCCTTATAGACGATGCTGCCCGGCCCGAACTGCACGGAAAGGCCGAAGCGGTCGGCCAAAAAGCGGGCGAGCACTCCCCGCTGAATCTCGCCCATCAATCGCACATGGATCTCGCCAAGCTGCTCGTTCCAGGCAACGCGCAGCTGCGGGTCCTCGTCCTCCAGCTGACGCAGGGCGGCGAGCAGGGCGTGGATGTCTCCCCCCGCCGCGGGCAGCACCTGACAGGTGAGCACCGGCTCGAGCACCGGCGGCGGGCAGGCCCCCTCCGCCCCCAGGCCCTGGCCGGGCCGGGTTTGGCTAAGGCCGGTGACGGCGCACACCGCCCCCGCCGGGGCCTGCTCCACGGGGACATACTTCGCCCCGGAGTAGATGCGCAGCTGGTTGACCTTCTCCTCCCACCCCGGCTCCCCGCCGCCGCGCACCGCCGTGCGCACCCGCAGCGTGCCGCCGGTGACGCGCAGCCAGGTCAGCCGCTCGCCCCGCTCATCCCGGCTGATCTTGAACACCCGGGCGCCGAAGGCCTCCGGCCAGTCGGGCTCCAGGGTATAGCGGCACAGGCCGTCGAGCAGCCCGTCCACGCCGTCGAGCCGGAGGGCCGAGCCGAAGAAGCAGGGAAACAGCTGCCGCCGGACGATGAGGGCGGCAAGGTCTGCGTCGTCAAGGCCCTCTCCGGCAAGGTGGCGCTCCAAAAGCTCCTCGCTGCACAGCGCGGCCTGCTCCAAAAGGGCGTCCCGGCCGCCGCTGAAATCCGCGCAGCCGTCGGAGAGCCGCCGGCGCAGCTGCTCCAGAAGGGCCTGCCGGTCGGTCCCGGGCTGGTCCATCTTATTGATAAAAAGGAAGGTGGGGATGCCCTGCCCCTCCAGAAGGCGCCAGAGGGTCAGGGTGTGACCCTGGACGCCGTCCGCGCCGCTTACCACCAGCACAGCATAGTCGAGCACCTGCAGGGTGCGCTCCATCTCGGCGGAGAAGTCCGTGTGGCCGGGGGTATCGAGCAGCGTGAGCTCCACGTCCTTCCACACCGCCCGGGCCTGCTTTGAGAGGATGGTAATGCCCCGCTCCCGCTCCTGGGCCTCGCTGTCGAGCAGAGTGTCGCCGTGGTCCACCCGGCCCAGGCTGCGCCGGGCGCCGGAGCGGTAGAGGATGGCCTCGGAGAGGGTGGTTTTGCCCGCGTCCACGTGGGCCAGGATGCCGATGGTCAGTTTTTTCATGGTTCCCCCCTCTCCGGCCGCGGCGCGGCCTTTTTTCTTATTCTACCACAGCACCGCCCCGCCGCACAACAAAAACCGCCGGAGCGGCGGCTCCGGCGGTCTGGCGCGGCAAAAAGAGGATCCTGGCGCGGATTCAAAATAACAAGGTGTACGCATATCGGCGCCCGGCGCATCCGGGCGGGGCTGTGCCGGGCGGCTTACTCCTCCATCGTCCCGTACTGCCGGGCGATTCGCTCCAGGTGGGCCTTGAGTACCAAATTGATGTAACTGGACAGGGAGCGGTCCTCCGTTTCGGCAAGCTGTCGCGTCTGCTCCAGCACGGGCAGGTCCAGGACGATGCTGACGGATTTCTTCAGCGGCTTCATGTTCCGATCACCCCTTTCGGCCAATCATACTATTTTTTACGAATTCCATTTGACTGTTCATGGAAAATCGTGTAAATTAGTGTAAAATCGTGTCGAAGGTGTGAGGACATGAATTCAGATCGGTTTGAAGCGGGTTTTTCCGATTTTTTGGACGGCGCAGACTATGATGCCGGGCAGGACGCCCTGTACAGCCTTGTCCGGGAGGCCTATGCCGCCGGCTGGCGGGCAGCGGGGGGCGACCCAGGCGCGCTGCCCCAGCGCAGCGGGGAGAAAATCCGCCGCCTGGACATGCCGCCCGGAGGCGGCGGCCCGAAGTAGACGCGGTCCTCCGGCCAGCGGACAAAGGCGCGGCACAAGGACATGTCCATGCGGTCAGAATGGTATAAAAAGCGGCCCGGCACACGATGTGCCGGGCCGCTTTGCTTTTGCGGTCATTCCTGGAGAAGCTTCTCTCCGGCAGTATAGATATCGCCGGCGCCTACCGTCAGGATCAGGTCGCCCGGCTGGGCCAGGCGCCGCAGCGCGGCGGTGACGTCGTCCAGAGTGGGGCAGTATACACTGCCGGGAATGCGCGCGGACAGGTCCCTGGAGGAGATGCCCAGGGAGTTGGTCTCCCGGGCGGCATAGATCTCGGCCAGAAGGGTGACGTCCGGCCGGCGCAGCACCCGGACAAAATCGTCGAAGAGCTCATAGGTGCGGGAATAGGTGTGGGGCTGGAAGGCGCAGATCACCCGCTTGTAGCCCAGGGTGGAGGCGGTGTCCAGCAGGGCGGCAAGCTCTCCGGGGTGGTGGGCATAGTCGTCGTACACCTTCGCGCCGTTATACTCCCCCTTGTACTCAAACCGGCGGCCGGGCAGGCGGAAGGCGGCCAGCCCCCGCTCCACGGCAATGCCGGGCACACGCAGCGCCTTGGCGGCAGCCGCGGCGGCCAGGGCGTTCTTCACGTTATGGATGCCGGGCACGGACAGGCAGATATGGGCGTAGACCTGCCCCTGACAGACGGCGTCAAACTCGCCGCAGCCGTGGCGGAAGGTGAGGTTTTCGGCATGGACATCCCCCCGCTCCACGCCGAAGGTGAGGATGGGCCGCGTCTCGCCGGCCAGGGCGGTCATGGTGTTGGCGTCCTCGCAGTTTGCCACGATAAGCCCGCCGGGGGGAACCAGGTCCGCAAAGGCCCGGAAGGAGTGCTCCACATCGGCCAGGTCCTTGAAAAAGTCCAGGTGGTCGGCCTCGATGTTGAGGATGACGGCGATGGTGGGGAAGAAGGACAGGAAGGAGTTGCAGTACTCGCAGGACTCCAGAATGATGGTGTCCCCCCGGCCCACCCGGTGGCCGGAGCCCAGCAGCGGCAGGGTGCCGCCGATCATCACGGTGGGATCCATGCCGGCGGCCATGATGATGTGGGTGCACATGGAGGTGGTGGTGGTCTTTCCGTGGGTGCCGGAGATGCAAAGGGCGTTTTTATAGCCCTGCATGATGGAGCCCCAGGCCTGGGCGCGCTCGAACACCGGGATGCCGGCAGCGCGGGCGGCGGAAATCTCGGGGTTATCGTCGTGGGCGGCGGCGGTGCGGATAACGCAGTCCGCCCCCTCGATATTTTCGGCGCACTGGGGGCCGACGAACACCCGGATCCCCAGGGAGCGCAGATGGTCCACCTTATCGCTCTCATGCCAGTCTGAGCCGGTAATGGTCATCCCCGCGCCGTGGAGCACCTCGGCCAGCGGCGCCATGGACACCCCGCCGATGCCCACCAGATGGGCCCGGCGGCCGGGACGGAGATAATCGCTGATGTTGACTATCATAATCATACCCCATATAATCATGTATCATAGCTGCCTGCCGCTGCCGGATGGGGGCGGGCAGGCAGTCCAAAAGCACTGCTTAAAGCAACTCATTATACAGAATCGGCGGCACACTGTCAATGATAATCGCCGTTTCCGCCGCCGGGGGGCTGCGGACAGGCCGGGGATAGTATAGTATAGCCGCCTTTACGGCGGAAATAGTCGCCCGGGGGTGAGAAAATATGCCCCGGGAGAGGAAGCGTGCCGCCGCGAAGGCGGAAGCTCCGCCCTTGCGGGCGCCAGAGAGGAGGCAGCAATATGAGTCCCATCCGACTTCCGGAGGATGTGGCGGCGTGCCTTGATCGGCTGCGCCGGGCAGGCTTTGCGGCCTACCCGGTGGGCGGCTGCGTGCGGGACGGTCTGCTGGGCCGGCCGTGCTCCGACTGGGACATCTGCACCGCCGCACCCGCCGGGGCGCTGCGCGCCCTCTTCCCCGCCGCCGAAGCCGCGGGGGACTATGGGACGGTGCGCATGGCGGCGCGCTGCGGCACCATCGAGATCACCCCCTTCCGCCGGGAGGGGCCCTATCGCGACGGGCGGCACCCGGACTATGTGTCCTTTGAGGCAACCCTCCTGGACGACCTGCGCCGGCGGGACTTTACCGTAAACGCCATGGCCCTGGGGGAGGACGGCGCCGTCATCGACCCTTTCGGCGGCATGGAGGATCTTGCCCGGCGGCTGGTGCGGTGCGTGGGGGCGGCGGAAGAACGCTTCCGGGAGGACGGGCTGCGGCTGTTCCGGGCGGCCCGGTTTTCCGCCCAGCTGGATTTTGAGATCGAGGGGAAGACCCTTGCCGCCCTGGGGCAGTGCGCCTTTATGGCGCAGCACGTGAGCGGGGAGCGGGCGGGAGGCGAGCTGGAGGGCGCGCTGCTCTCCCCCGCGCCGGGCCGGCTGGAGCCCTGCGTGCGCCTGGGGCTGTTGGGGCGCTGGCTGGACGCCGGGGCCGACAGGGTCCGCCTTTCCGGCGGAGAGGGCCTGCCGATGGAGGGCGCGGTGCGCTGGGCGTGGCTGTGCGCGGCCCTCTCCCGGGCAGGATCCCTTGCAGACCCTGCCGCCTTTCTCTCCGCCCTGGGCCGCAGCCGGGAGACCGTCACCGCCTGCACCGGCGCCCTGTCTCTTCTCGCCCGGGGTGCGCCGAGCAGCGGCGAAGCCTGGCGCTGCGCCATCGTCCGCTATGGCCGGGGGGCGGCCTCAGCTGCGGCGGCGCTGCTGGGCGAGCGCGCTGCCTTTGCCGCGGCGGCGCCGGAGGGGACCTGCCTGCACGCAGCCGACCTTGCCCTTACCGGCGGGGCGCTCTATCGTCTGGGCCTGCGGGGGGCGGCCATCGGCCGGGCCCAAAGGGCCATGCTCCAGCGGGTGCTGGAGCGGCCGGAGGACAACCGGGCGGACACCCTGCTTGCCTATCTGCGGGGACAGGGGTATATTTAGCGCCCCGCTGCGCACCCTAACGGCGAGGTGATGCGTGTATGGATCTTTCCAAGCTGTCCAACCAGGATTATAACCGCTATGTCAGCGAAAAGGCGCCCCCCTCCCCCATCTGGAAAAACATACTGTGGGCGTTTTTTGTGGGCGGCGGCATCTGCGCCGGGGGACAGGGCCTTTCTAACCTCTACCAGCGCCTTGGCGCCGGCAAGGAGGACGCCGGCACCTGGGTCTCGGTGACCCTCATCGCCCTTGCGGCGCTGCTCACCGGCCTGGGGGTATTTGACAGCATCGCCAAGCGGGCGGGGGCGGGCACCCTGGTGCCCATCACCGGCTTTGCAAACGCCATGGTGTCGCCGGCGCTGGAGTTCAAAAGCGAGGGTCTGGTCACCGGCACCGGCGCCAAGCTCTTCTCCGTGGCCGGGCCGGTGCTGGCCTACGGCATCAGCGCCAGCGTGGCATACGGGATTATTTTGTATCTTGTGGAACTGTTTTAGAGGCCTCTTCTCCCGCGGCCCGCTTATTTTTACTTTTCAGCTGGGGCGGCGTGTGGTACAATATTCCCTGGTGATCATATGCTCAATCTGACAAATTTACGTCTCCCCGTGGACGCGGATGAGGGCGCGCTGCGCGCCGCCGCCGCCCGGGCCATCGGGAGTGCGCCGGGGGACATTGTGTCCCTGCGTCTCACCCGGCAGTCCATTGACGCCCGGAAGAAAAACGACGTCCATCTGGTGTGCTCCGTCCAGGTAGAGGTGCGTGATGAGGCCGCCGCCCTGCGCCGGGGCAGCAAGGCCGTCTCCAGAGCGGAGGCCCCCGTCTATCAGCCCATCTCCCGCCCCGCCCGGCCCCATTCCCTGCCGCCGGTGGTGGTGGGCACCGGCCCGGCGGGACTTTTCGCCGCCCTGACCCTGGCCCGGGCTGGGCTTGCCCCCATCGTGCTGGAGCGGGGCAGGAGGGTGGAGGAGCGCGCCGCCGACGTGGAACGCTTCTGGCGCGCCGGGCAGCTCTCCCCCATCTCCAATGTGCAGTTTGGCGAGGGGGGCGCTGGCACTTTCTCCGACGGGAAGCTCACCACCGGCACCCACGACCCCCGCATCGGCCATGTACTGGACACCTTCGCCGCCCACGGCGCGCCGGAGGACATCCGCTGGTCCCACAAGCCCCACATCGGCACCGACGTGCTGCGGCAGGTGGTGCGCTCCATGCGGGAGGAGCTGCTTGCCCTGGGCGCCCAGGTGCGCTTCGAGCACCGGCTCCACGCCCTGCACGGGGAAAACGGCGCGCTGCGCGCCGTCACCGTCATGACCGGGGCCGGCCCCTATGAGCTGCCCTGCGACACCCTCGTGCTGGCCCCGGGCCACTCCGCCCGGGACACCTTCCGGATGCTCTATGAATCGGGCGTCCCCATGGAGCGCAAGAGCTTTGCCATCGGCGTGCGCATCGAGCACAGCCAGCGCGCGGTCAGCCAGGCCCAGTTCGGCCCCTATTGGGACCGCCTGCCCGCCGCCGACTACAAGCTCGCCTGCCACCTGCCGGGCGGCCGCTCCGCCTTCACCTTCTGTGTGTGCCCCGGGGGCCAGGTGGTGGCCGCGGCCAGCGACTGCGGCCAGGTGGTCACCAACGGCATGAGCCTGCGCGCCCGGGACGGGGCCAACATCAACGGCGGCTTTCTCGTGGGCGTCTCCCCGGCCGACTTCGGCGGGGAGGGCCCCCTGGCCGGCGTCCGCTTCCAGGAGACGTGGGAGCACGCGGCCTGGCTTGCCGGCGGCGGTGATTTCTCCGCCCCCGCCCAGCGCGTGGAGGACTTTCTGGCCTGCCGCCCCTCCGCCGGCCCCGGCGCTATCCTGCCCACCTACCGCCCCGGCGTGCGCTGGGGGAGCCTTGCGGGCACCCTGCCCGGCTACGTGCTCTCCGCCCTGCGGGAGGCTCTGCCCGTCTTTGACCGGAAGCTGCGCGGCTTTGCCTGCCCGGACGCCGTCCTCACCGGGGTGGAGACCCGCTCCTCCTCGCCGGTGCGCATCCTGCGCGGCGAGCGCTTCCAGTCCCCCGCCCTCTCTGGCCTGTACCCCTGCGGCGAGGGCGCGGGATTCGCTGGCGGCATTACGTCTGCCGCGGTGGACGGCATCAAGGTAGCGGAGGCCATTCTCACCGCATGAACAGCATAAAACCCCCGGCCTGCACAAACGCAGGCCGGGGGTTTTTCATGGTCGGATTACAGCGCCTTACTCCTGGTAAAGGGCAATGAGCTTCTGAAGGTGGTCGTAGCGCTCCATGGCCTCCCGCTCGCTCTCGGCAAAGAGCTTGTCGGCCCGCTCGGGGAAGGACATGGTCAGGGAGGAATACCGGGCCTCGTTCATCAGGAAGTCGCGGTAGCCGCCGGCCGGGGCCTTGGAGTCCAGGGTGAAGGGGTTCTTCCCCTGGGCCTTGTTGGCGGGGTTGTAGCGGAACAGGTTCCAGTAGCCGCAGTCCACCGCCTTCTTCATCTCGCTCTGGCAGTTGGCCATGCCGCCCTTGATGGAGTGCATCTCACAGGGGGCGTAGCCGATGATGAGGGACGGGCCGTGGTAGGCCTCGGCCTCCCGGATGGCGGTGAGGGTCTGGGCGGGGTTGGCGCCCATGGCCACCTGGGCCACGTACACATAGCCGTACTGCATGGCGATCTCCGCCAGGCTCTTCTTGCCGATGGCCTTGCCCGCGGCGGCAAACTGGGCCACCTGGCCGATGTTGGACGCCTTGGACGCCTGGCCGCCGGTGTTGGAGTAGACCTCGGTGTCGAACACGAAGATGTTCACATCCTCGCCGGAGGCGATCACGTGGTCCAGACCGCCGTAGCCGATGTCGTAGGCCCAGCCGTCTCCGCCGAAGATCCAGACGGACTTCTTGCGCAGGTAGTCCTTTTTGGAGAGAATCTCCAGCGCGGCGGTGCAGGCCGGGCAGGTGCACCACTTGCCGCCGGCGGCCTTGTGGGCCCGGGCACCCTCCAGCATGGCACTCTGGGCGCCGCCCAGCATGGCCTTGGCAGCGTCGCTTCCAAGGAACGCGATGGTATCGTCAATGGAGTTGACCCCGTCCTCCAGCGCGGCGATGTAGGCATCCGCCGCCTCGGAGTTGGCAGCGCCGTCCTCCAGGGTGTCGAGCCAGCGCTGGGCGCTCTCCCGGATGGCGTCGGTGCAGTGGCCGGCAAGCAGCTCATGGGTCTTATCCACCAGGCCCTGACGGATGGTCTTCTGGCCCAGGAGGATACCCAGGCCGTGCTCGGCGTTGTCCTCAAAGAGGGAGTTTGCCCAGGCCGGGCCCTTGCCGTCCTGATTGACGGCGTAGGGGGAGGTGGCAGCCGGGCCGCCCCAGATGGAGGAACAGCCGGTGGCGTTGGAGATATACATCCGCTCGCCGCACACCTGGGTGACCAGGCGGGCATAGCTGGTCTCGGCGCAGCCGGCGCAGGAGCCGGAGAACTCCAGCAGGGGCTTCTTGAACTGGCTCTCCCTGATGTTGGAAACGCCCTCCATGTCCCGCTTCTCGGAGACGGAACTGACCATGTAGTCGAACACGTTCTGGCGGGGGGCCTCCTGCTCCAGGGGGACCATGGTCAGGCTGTGGGTGGGGCACACGCCCACGCACACCGAGCAGCCCATGCAGTCCAGCGGGCTAACGGCCAGGGTGTACTTGTATACCCCCTTGCCCTTGCCGGCCTTGATGTCCACAATCTGGGCCCCGGCGGGGGCAGCGGCAGCTTCCGCCCCGGTGAGGGCGAAGGGCCGGATGGTGGCGTGGGGGCAGACATAGGAGCACTGGTTGCACTGGACGCACTTGGCGCTGTCCCACGCGGGGACGGACACGGCCACGCCCCGCTTCTCATAGGCGGAGGCGCCCAGCTCGAAGGTGCCGTCCACATGGGGCACGAATTTGGACACGGGCAGGCTGTCGCCGTCCATCCGGTCCACGGGGGCGAGAATGCTCTCCACCATCTCCACCACGGCCGGGCGGCCGGTGAGAGCGGAGGGCTTCTTCTCATCCTCGGCGTCGGCCCAGGCCGCAGGCACGTCGATCTTCACCACGGCGGAGGCGCCCAGCTCGATGGCCTTGTGGTTCATGTCCACAATGTCCTGGCCCTTCTTGCAGTAGGAGGCGGTGGCGGCATCCTTCATGTAGCCCAGGGCCTCGTCCTCCGGGATGATGCCGGTGAGGGCAAAGAAGGCGGACTGGAGGATGGTGTTGGTGCGCTTGCCCATGCCGATGCCGATGGCAAGGTCGATGGCGTTGATGGTATAGAGCCGGATGCTGTTGCGGGCGATATAGCGCTTGGCCCGGGCGCTCAGGTGCCGCTCCAGCTCGTCAAAGTCCCACTGGCAGTTGATGAGGAACACGCCGCCGGGCTTGACGTCGTTGACCATCTTGAAATCCTGGATGACATAGCTGGGGTTGTGGCAGGCCACGAAGTCGGCCTGGTTGATGTAGTAGGGGCTGCGGATGGGCTTGTCGCCGAAGCGCAGGTGGCTGATGGTGACGCCGCCGGTCTTTTTAGAGTCATACTGGAAGTAGGCCTGGATGTACTTGTCCGTGTGGTCGCCGATGATCTTGATGGAGTTTTTGTTGGCGCCCACGGTGCCGTCGCCGCCAAGGCCCCAGAACTTGCACTCGATGGTGCCGGGGGCGGCGGTGTTGGGGGCGCTCTTCTCCTCCAGGGATAAGCCGGACACGTCGTCCACGATGCCGATGGTGAACTGCCGGCGGGGGGCTGCCTTGGAGAGCTCCTCGTAGACGGCGAAGAGGCTGGCGGGCGGGGTATCCTTGGAGCCCAGGCCGTACCGGCCGCCGCACACGGTGATGCCGGTGCGCCCGGCGTTGGCAAGGGCGGTGACCACGTCGAGATAGAGGGGCTCGCCCTGTGCGCCGGGCTCCTTGGTGCGGTCGAGCACGGCGATCTTCTTGCAGGAGGCGGGGATGGCCTCCAGCAGGCGGTCCGCCCGGAAGGGGCGGTACAGGCGCACCCGCACCAGGCCCACCTTCTCGCCGTGGGCGTTGAGGTAGTCCACCACCTCCTCCGCCACGTCGGTGACGGAGCCCATGGCGATGATGACCCGGTCGGCGTCGGGCGCGCCGTAGTAGTTGAAAAGGCGGTAGTCGGTGCCCAGCTTCTCGTTGACGCGGCCCATATACTCCTCCACCACGCCGGAGACCGCGTCGTAGTAGCTGTTGCAGGCCTCGCGGTGCTGGAAGAAGATGTCGCCGTTCTCGTGGGAGCCGCGCATCACCGGGTGATCGGGGTTGAGGGCACGGGCGCGGAAGGCGGCCACGGCGTCCATGTCCGCCATGTCAGCAAGGTCGGCATAGTCCCACACCGCCACCTTCTGGATCTCGTGGGAGGTGCGGAAGCCGTCAAAGAAGTTCAGGAAGGGCACCCGGCCCCGGATGGCGGCCAGATGGGCCACGGGGGCAAGGTCCATGACCTCCTGGGGGTTGGATTCGCACAGCATGGCAAAGCCGGTCTGGCGGCAGGCCATCACGTCGGAGTGGTCGCCGAAGATGTTCAGGGCGTGGGTGGCCACCGTCCGGGCGGAGACGTGGAACACGGCGGGCAGCAGCTCGCCTGCCATCTTGTACATGTTGGGAATCATCAGCAGCAGGCCCTGGGATGCGGTATAGGTGGTAGTCAGGGCGCCGGCGGCCAGGGAACCATGCACCGTGCCGGCAGCGCCGGCCTCGGACTGCATCTCCACCACGCGCACCGCCTGCCCGAAAATATTCTTCCGCCCGGCAGCGGACCACTGATCCACACTGTCGGCCATGGGGCTGGATGGCGTGATGGGGTAAATGCCGGCCACCTCGGTATACGCATAGGACACATGCGCCGCGGCGGTGTTGCCGTCCATACTTTTAAACTTGCGTTCCATATTTTTCCTCCTTTTCCCGGCTTATCTAAGCGGGCGTCATTGCTCTTTCAGGGAGCGGGGGACTTGATTTTCTCTCCTGCAGACATCTATCTGCGCCTCGTATCTGTCCTGCGTACAACTATCCATTGTTCAATAACAGTCTACCATTTCCACGCGGTCTTGGCAATTCTCATGTTGTTGTAAAATTTGCCTGGTTTTTCCTTTTCCATCGGCAAAGCTGATGGGTTTTGCCGATTCTTTCACACTCTTTCAGGTTCCTCTCTCCCCGTCCTTTCCGCCCCCGCCCGGCGCGCAGAGGTTGAAACACGCTTCACATTATGGTATAATCGGGAAAATATGCCGGGGTGCGCGCCCCGGCCCCGCGCGCGGGAAAGGAGAGAATGGCATGGTCTGCAACGTACCCTCCCTGGGGCTGTACGGCGTCCAGGGCTATACGGTGGACGTGGAGTGCAGCCTCACCGGCGGTCTGCCCGCCTTCGATATAGTGGGGCTGCCCGATGCGGCGGTGAAGGAGTCCCGGGAGCGGGTGCGCTCGGCCATCAAGGCCTCCGGCTTCGACTTCCCCGTGTCCCGCATTACGGTGAACCTGGCCCCGGCGGACCGGCGCAAGGCGGGCACCGTGTACGACCTGCCCATTCTGGTGGGCACCCTGGCCGCCGCCGGGCAGCTCTCCCTCAAAGGGGAGCCTGACGCCGCCTTTCTTGGGGAGCTGTCCCTCTCCGGCCAGCTCCGGCCGGTGCGGGGCATGCTGCCCATGGCCCTTGCCGCCCGGCGCTTCGGCATCCGGCGGCTGTTCGTCCCGGCGGACAACGCCCCCGAGGCCACCCTGGCCGGCAATTTGGAGGTCATCCCCGTAACGGACATCCGGCAGCTTGCCCGGCACCTCGCCGGCGAAGAGGCCATCCCCCCTGCCCAGGTGTGGGAGCCCGCCGCCGAACAGGCCCCCGCCCTCGACTTTGCCGACGTGAAGGGCCAGGCCCAGGTCAAGCGGGCGCTGGAGATCGCCGCCGCCGGGGGCCACCACATCCTCATGAGCGGCTCGCCGGGCTCGGGAAAATCCATGCTGGCCAAGCGCCTGCCCTCCATCCTGCCCGACATGACCCGGCAGGAGGCCCTTGCCTGCACCGAAATCTACTCTGTCATGGGCCTTACCAGCCGGGAGCACCCCATGGTGCTGCGCCGGCCCTTCCGCTCCCCCCACCACACGGTGTCCGCCGTGGGTATGGCCGGGGGCGGGGCAGCCCTGCGGCCGGGGGAGATCTCCCTTGCCCACAACGGGGTGCTCTTTTTAGATGAGCTGCCCGAGTTTGACGCCAACGTCCTGGAGGTGCTGCGCCAGCCCCTGGAGGACGGCCAGGCCCAGATTACCCGGGCCTCCGGCTCGGTGGTGTACCCCAGCCGGTTTATGCTGGTGTGCGCCATGAACCCGTGCAAATGCGGCTGGTACGGCCACCCGGACCACCGCTGCACCTGCACCCCCCAGCAGGTCCACAAATACCTCTCCCGCCTGTCCGGCCCGCTGCTCGACCGCATCGACATCTGCGTGGAGGTGCCCAGCCTCAACTATGACGAGCTTGCAAGCCGCCCCGGCGGTGCGGAGCACTCCGCCGACATCAAAAAGCGGGTAAACGCCGCCCGGGCCGTGCAGTCTGCCCGGTTCGGGCCCGAGGGGCCAGCCTGCAACGCCCACATGGGCCCGGCGGAGCTGGAGCGCTGCTGCGCGCTGGACGAGTCCTGCCAGGCCCTCATGCGCGGGGCTTACGAGCGGCTGGGCCTTACCGCCCGCAGCTACGACCGCATTCTCCGGGTGGCCCGCACCATCGCCGACCTGGACGGCAGCGCCGCCATCCACCCCGAGCACATCGCCGAGGCCCTCCAGTACCGCCCCACCCGGCTCGCCGGCGCGGCCGGGGGCTGACCGCCCGGCCCACTTCTCTATTTTAATGTGTGGTGAATGTCTGCCATGAAGCCAAAATCTCTCCGGCCCTTGCTGACCCTGCTGGGCCTTTCCCTGCTGCTCGCCGCCGTTCTGCTCCTGCCCCTGCTCCTCGCCCCGAGGGGGACGGCGGTCCCCATTTTAATGTACCACCACTTTGACGACGCCGTCTCCAGCGACGCCACCATGACCCCCGCCGCCTTTGAGGCCCACCTGGCCGCCCTCTCCGAGGCGGGCTATACCGCCGTCACCTTCCAGGAGCTTCTGGATTATGTAAACGAGGACGGCACCCTCCCGGACCGCCCGGTGTGCATCACCATCGACGACGGCTATTTAAGCAATTACACCGTGGCCTGGCCCCTGCTGGAGCAGTACGGCATGAAGGCCACCATCTTCGTCATCGGCTCTTCGGTGGGACGAAGCCGCTATAAGGACACCGACTACCCCATCATCCCCCACTTCTCCTGGGCCCAGGCGGAGGAAATGCTCGCCTCCGGCACGGTGGACATCCAGTGCCACACCTATGACATGCACCAGTACGCCCCCTATGAGGCAGGAGAGGCCCGGCCCAATATCCTTCCCCTGCCCGGCGAGAGCGAGGCGGACTACACCGCCGCCCTCACCGCCGACATCGAGCGCTTCCAGGCCGAGTGTGAGGCCGCCCTGGGCCGGCGCGCCTGGGTGCTGGCCTACCCCACCGGCGTTTACAGCGCCTTGAGCGAGCGGGTGCTCCACACCCTGGGCTTCTCCGTCACCCTCACCACCGAGGGGGCAAAGGTCAACCGCATCATCCCCGACCGGCCGGAGAGCCTGTACGCCCTGGGCCGGCACGACATCACCGAGAGCGTCACGCCCGAGCAGCTTTTGGCGATGCTGGGCTGAGGGGACGCCCATCGCCGAAGCGGCCCTCACCGTGTTCCCGGTGGCGGAAAAATAGGCAACCAGAAGCCTGCCTCCCTCGGCGGGCGTCCCGCTGGGTGTCTCATTGAGTACTCCGCTGGGTACTTCGCCGGGCGTCTCCTCCGGCACAGAGGCCGAGGGCGCCGGGACAAAGCACAACGCGTCCGGCCCCCGGATCCCAAAATATTTTGGCCGGCGGCGCACTGCCCCGCCCCCTTTCTTTTCCCGCCCACCGCTGGGTATAATAAGGAAAAAACTGCCCCATCGGGAAGGGAGTGGGCCCCTTGAAAAAGATATTGACGGTTCTGCGCTGGGTGCTGACGGCCTTCGCCGTTCTCATCGCCGTCGTCTTTCTGCCCTCCGTCACCAGCGCGCTGCTGCTCCTCTTCGCCCTGCTCTGCGCCCCCCTGCCCTGCCTCACCGCCCTCTGGATCGGGCGGCTGCGCATCCGCGCCCCCTTCCGCACAGGCACGGCGGCAGCGCTGATCCTGACGGCCATCGTGTTCTCTCCGTCTGCCCCGGCGCGCACCGCTCAACGCGCCCCAAGTCCGGCCCCCTCCCAGGCCCTGGCCCAGGCCCCCGCACCAACGACGGAACCCGCTCAAGCCCCGGTGCGCGCCGCGCCGGCTCCCTCCCCGGCCCCGGAACGCGTTCCCACCCAAACGCCGCACCCCACCCCTGCACCGGCGGCCACTCCCGCACCCGAGACCGCCCGGCCCCAGAGCCGGACGGTCTTCGTCACCAAAACCGGCAAGCGCTATCACTACAGCAGCACCTGCAACGGCGGCACCTATTACGCCAGCACCCTGGACGAGGCCCTGGCCCGGGGCCTCACCCCCTGCAAAAAGTGTGTCGGATAGCGCCGCACAGCAAGGCCGGTCTGTCTTTTAATCGGATTTTAAGGTTTCGTCAATCGTCTGCACGGCCCGGCGGGGCTATACTAAAGCAGGAATCATGGGCAAAGGGGGGCTTCCCACGGACATCACACTGGAACAGGTGGAAAAGGTGCGCAGCTGCACCGGCGTTTCTTACCAGGACGCCAAGGACGCCCTGGAGCGATCCGGCGGGAGCGTGCTGGACGCGGTGATTCTGTTGGAGCAGGAGGGCAAGTCCCGCCCTGCGGGGGGCAGCTACTCCACCCGCACCGGCTCCGCCGCGCCGCCGCCATGGAGTGAGAGCCGCCCCCGCATCACCTGGAGCGGGGCGTGGAGCGCCCTGCGCAGCATCGCGCGCAACTGCCTTGCCATCTCGCTGGAGGTGTGGAAGGGCGGGCGCATGACCTGCCTTGTCCCCCTCATCGCGGCGCTCATTCTCATTCTGGTCACCCCCTACACCATCCTGGCCCTGGCCCTTGTGGGGCTGTGCATGGGCTACCGCGTCCACATCTCCGGCCGGGGCACCGAGGGCTGGGGTGAGAAGCTCAACCAGGCCGCAGACCAGGTGGCCGACACCGTAAACGACGCCGTGTCTCAGCTGCGCCGGGGCAAGCGCGGCAAGAAAGGATGACAGGCCATGGCTGAAAAAATACTCCTGGTGGAGGACGAAGAAAAGCTCGCCCGTATGGTGGAGATGGAGCTGAAATACGAGGGCTACGAGGTGGCCAAGGCCGCCGACGGCCGCACCGGGCTGGAGCTCGCCCTCACCGGGGACTACGACCTGGTGCTGCTGGACATCATGCTGCCCGCCCTCAACGGCATGGAGGTGCTGCGCCGACTGCGGCGGGAGTCGCTGGTGCCGGTCATCATGCTCACTGCCCGGGACACGGTAATGGACAAGGTGGCCGGGCTTGACGCCGGGGCGGACGACTACATCACAAAGCCCTTCGCCATTGAAGAGCTTTTGGCCCGCATCCGCGCAGCCCTGCGCAACAAGGCCGAGGGCGCTGCCGATACCCCCGCCCAGGTGGGCAAGCTCACCGCCGGGCCCCTCACCATGGACGTGGAGCGCCACGAGGTGGAGGTGGACGGCCAGAGCGTGGAGCTCACCCGCCGGGAATTCGACCTGCTGCGCTACCTTCTGGAGCACAAGGGCAAGGTGGTCTCCCGGGAGGCGCTGCTCGACCATGTGTGGGGCTTTGACTTTGTGGGCGAGACCAACACGGTGGACGTCTACATCCGCTTCCTGCGTACCAAGATTGACGAGCGCTTCTCCATCAAGCTCATCCACACCGTCCGGGGCGTGGGCTACGCCATCCGGGAGGAGTGAGCGCCATGGCGGAAATCACCCAGGCCCAGCATTCCTCCCTGGCGGCCCGGCTCAACGCCAGGCTCTGGGTGCGCCTGCTGGGCATTTTCCTGTGCCTGGATCTGATTCTCCTTGCGCTGGGCGCGGGGGGGCTTCTCTACTGCGCCCAGCGCCGGTGCGCCGATACCGCCGCCCTGGTGGAAGAGTACGGACTTCCCGATGAGAGCGCCGGGCAGTGGCTTACGGGCGCCGGGGGCTGCACCGTGACCGCCCTGGACCGCGCCCCTGAAGGGTGGGACTGGAGCGCCCTGCCCCTGCCCGGCGCTGTGCGCCGCGCTTCCCACAGCATCTCCGCAGAGCGCTTCCCCGCCCTGCTGGCCTTCTGGCGCACCGGCGCGGGCGCGCTGCGCTACACAGTGGAGCTGCAAGGCGGCGGGGCGGCCTACGCCGTCACGGCAGACATCACCCTGCCCTTCCGCTGCCTTGCCCTGGTTATGGAGCTTTTGCTGCTGTGTGAGGCGCTGTGGCTGTTCACCAGTCTCTTCAAAAACGCTGCCGCCATCCGCCGGGTGCTCCACCCCATCCAGGACCTGGCCGACGCCGCCAACCGCCTGGGCAGCGCCAGCACCGAGGCCCTCCAGACCATGACCCAGCAGCTTGGCCGCATTGACGATGCCCACCTAGACGCCCGCCTGCCAGTGGACGGCACCCAGCGGGAGCTCAAGGCCCTCTGCATGTCCATCAACGCCATGCTCGACCGCATCGACCAGGCCTACCGGGCCCAGGCCCGTTTCGTCTCCGACGCCTCCCACGAGCTGCGCACCCCCATCGCCGTCATCCAGGGGTACGCAAACCTCCTCAACCGCTGGGGCAAGGACGACCCGGCGGCCATGCAGGAGGCCATCGACGCCATTTTGCAGGAGACCCAGTCCATGACGGATTTGGTGGAGCAGCTGCTGTTCCTGGCCCGGGGGGACAACGACTCCCTGGCGGTGGAGCCAGAGCTGTTTGATTTGACCGCCGTGGCCGGCCAGGTGGTGCGGGACAGCCAGGTCATCGACCAGACCCACCTCATGGACGTGCGCTGGGACGGCCCGGTTTATGTAAACTGCGATTTGGGTCTTATCAAGCAGGCGGTGCGCATCCTCATGGACAACGCCATGAAATATACCCCCGCCGGGGGCGGCATCCATGTGGAGGTGGGGCAGGACGGAGGCTATGCCCGGCTGTCGGTGGCCGACGAGGGCATCGGCATCTCCCCCGAGGCCCTGCCCCACATTTTTGACCGCTTTTTCCGGGCGGACGAGTCCCGCACCCGCCAGACCGGCGGCTCCGGCCTGGGCCTTTCCATCGCCAAGTGGATTGCCGAGCGCCACGACGGCTGGATTGAGGTCACCTCCCGGCAGAACGCCGGCACCCGCATGACCCTGGTGCTGCCGGCGGTAGCCCTGCCCGAGGGCAGCGACGAGTAACGCCCCCGCGCCCCCCCTTGAAGCACAGAAACGGTCAAAAGCGCCAAAGCGCCGCCCCCCGGTACTCCGGAGGGCAGCGCTTTCTTCGTTATTTACCGGCCTGTAGGTTTGGCCACATGCTCCTTGAGACAGGCAATGAGCTTCTTTTCCGAGTCGGACAGGCGGCCGTTGTTGGGCACGATGATGGACAGGTGGGTCTCGATATTTTCCTCCAGGGGGATGAGGGTGATCCCCTCCAGGGCGTAGTATTGCAGCGCGCCCTCCAGGATGAGGGTGCAGCAGTTCTGGAGCTTGAGGTAGGACAGCAGCGGCTCCGGGAAGGAGAGCATCTCCTTGATGTTCGGCTCGAACCCCGCCTCCTTGCAGGCCCGCTTCATGATGGCCTGGAGTTGGGTGCGGTTGGAGGTGATAATCATGGGCTCGTCCTTGAGTTCTTTCAGGGAGATGGACTTGCGCTTGGCAAGGGGATGGGTGTCGGAAACCGCCAGCACCAGGTGGTCCCGCAGGAGGGGGATGGCGGTGAATTTCGTCTCGTCCAGGCGCTCGTCATACAAAATGCCGATGTTGCAGCTGCCGGAGGCCAGGGAGTCGTACACGTCCCAGTTGCTCAGATAAAAGAGCCGCATCTCCACCTCGGGATTCTTTTCCTCAAAGGTGTGGATGGCCTGGATGGTATTGTAGTGGGAGGCAAGGCAGTGCATGCCCACGGAGATCTTCCGGCCGGAGCGCTGGAGGTACCGGGAGATAGAGGAATTGAGAATATCATATTCGTCCACAATCCGCCGGGCGTGGTCTACGAAAAGCTCGCCCGCGGGGGTGAGAGTCACCCGGCCGCCGCTGCGCTTCAAAAGCGCCACGTTCAGCCGGCTCTCAATCATGGCAATCCGCTTGGAGACCGTAGACTGGGTGGTGTAGAAAAGCTCCGCCGTCTTGGTAAAGCTCCCCGTTTCCGCAACCGACACCACATACTGCAATTCAATAATGCTCAAATCCATACGCAAAACCTCCTGTGCCCCTGGACCATTGGCTGTGCCGTTGGTCATAGTACCGTATACCCGTCTCTCTCAATCGCGCTCTTTACGTCAATAATACCTAAAATTACAAAAAAAGTCAATGTCTGCGCAGGGGTGCAGGCCTGCTTCCGGCAGAAAAAATCCGGCCTGCGGGCCGCGTTCCCCTTCTGCCGGGCAAAAAGCTACAGAGAATTGCCGGCTTGACAATTCTCTGTAGCTTTTGTACACAATATGGCGTTTGCCATTAGGAACTGCAAGGCTTTACCGCTTGGGGAGCGCCTCCCCCATGCCGCCGGCAGACGCCTGCGGACTGCGGAGGAAATCGCAGCTGCTTTCAGCAGCAGGGTGCCGGCCCTCACGCCGCCCCGGGGCGGGCGGGAAGCCAGGCATGCAGTGCGTCTTTAACCCACCACGAAGAAGGTCGGATAGAGGCGGCACGCGATGGGGTAGGCCATAACGATCAGCATAATCATGCAGATCAGGGACAGCAGCGGGCCGTACTTCATCAGGTTCTTTGCAGTGATGTGGCCGTTGCCCACAATCTGGGCGGCGCAGGGGTTGTTGGCGGGCATGGAGTAGCCGATGTGGATGGAGGCAATGAGGATAATGCCGATAGCCACGGTATTCAGCCCGGGAATCAGAGCCGCCAGAGGAGCCAGGACCTTGTAGAGGGTCATGACCACGGAGTTGGAGATGATGTTGGTCATCACGGTGAAGATGGCGATGGTGACGATGACGAAGAGCATGGGGCTCATCCCCTTGACGATGGGGCCGAGCGCGCCTTCCAGCCAGGCGGAGATGCCGGCCTTCTCAGAGGAGAACAGGGGGCCCAGGTTGCGGATGGCGGTAACCATCAGACAGCCGGACCAGCCAACGTGGCTGCACGCCTCTTTGAAGTTCAGGATGGGCTTGCCGTCCACGCGGATGATGCACACGATGAGGGTGGCAATGATGATGGGGATGGCGGAGCCCAGGCTCTTGCAGAACGCGCCCACAGGGGCCAGGAAGGGCAGGATGGGAACCAGGACGTCGTTGCTGACCCACAGGAACAGGCAGATGATGAAGGCAAGCAGCGTCCACTTCTCCTCGCGGCTCATCTTGGGCACGGAGGCCTTCAGGGCGTCGATGTCCAGGGACACCAGCTTGGAGGCGTCAACCCGGTAGACATACTTGATGGCCAGGATGCCCAGCAGCACGGCCACCAGACCGGTGGGACCGCAGATGAGGAAGGACTGGGCGATGCTGATGGAGGCGCCGGTGGCGTCCTCGACCCAGCTCATGCCGGTGATGAAGTTGCCGTGGCCAATGGCGGACATACCGTTGGCGTAGATGGCATACATGGAGATTGCGCCGAAGATCACCTGGGAGAACTTGTCCTCCGGTTTGTAGCCCACGGCGATGATGATCTCGGTGAGCAGCAGGCAGAAGATGGTCTCAATGGCCTGGCCGGTCATACCAAGGCCCAGCACCCACATGGCCATGAAGAACATCACGATAATGAGCCACGGCCGGCCCTTACAGAACTTGCGGGTGATAAACCACATGGCGATGCGGCGGGTCAGGCCCGTTTTCTGCATGGCCTGGGCGAACATCAGGCAGCCGAACAGGAAGCAGAACATCCAGTCGCCGAAGTAGAGCTTGATGGTCTCGGTGGCGGAGTAGGCGCCGGAGAGCACCACCATGACCAGAAGCAGCAGGCTGGACATGCCGATGTCAAAGACCAGCCACATGTAGCAGATGTCAATGAAGATGCCGATGACTTCCATACCGAAGGGGGTAATGGGAGCAGGGGCGGGAAGAACCCACTTGAACAGGACCCAAATGAGAACCGCGACTGCCCATTTCAGGGCGTATGTCGAGCGTTTGGACGTTTTCATTACAAAGCTCCTCTCTTTCTATTTGCGGGTAAGAGGCGATCGGGGGCAGGGCCCTCACGGCAGGGCGTTATGGCCGCGGCGGAGGGCCTCCGGCCCGATCTGCGCCGCTGCGCGGCACGGGGGGGCGGGCGGTGCCCGGCGGTAAAGAGCTGTCAGTCCTTGCAGATGTCGCTGTTGATGATGACGCGCTGAATCTGGTTGGTGCCCTCGAAGATCTGATAGAGCTTGGCGTCACGGAAGCGCTTTTCCACCGGGTACTCGCGGCTGTAGCCGTAGCCGCCCATGACCTGAATGGCGTCCTCACAGACCTTCATGCCCACGTCGGCGGCAAAGCACTTGGCCGCGGAGAAGAGCTTGCGGTCCACAATGCCCGCGTCGGCGCAGCGGCAGGCGTGCCACACCAGCTGACGGGCAGCCTCCAGCTGGGTATACATATCGGCCACCATGAACGCCACGCCCTGGAACTTGCGGATGGGCTTGCCGCCAAAGGAGGTGCGGGTCTTGCTGTACTCGGCGGCGCACTCGTAGGCGTACTGGGCGTTGCCGATGGCGCCAGCGCCGGCGGTGGGCCGGGTGCGGTTGAGGGCCTTGTTCATGATGGCCATGCCCTCGCCCTCGCCGCCGATCATGTTGGCCTTGGGGATGCGGGCGTCCTCAAAGACGATGTCAGTGGTGGCGGAGGTGCGGTAGCCCATCTTGTCCTCGTGCTTGCCCACGCTCACGCCGGGGGTCTTCATATCCACCAGGAAGCAGGAGATGCCCTTGCTGCCCAGGGAGCGGTCCTTGGTGGCCCAGACCTGGATAATGTCGGCCACGCCGCCGTTGGAGATGAAGCACTTGCGGCCGTTGAGGATGTAGGAGTCGCCGTCGTCCACATAGGTGGTGCGCATGGCGGCGGAGTCGGAGCCGGACTCGGGCTCGGTGAGGGCGAAGGCCATGATGCCGCCGCTGGTGAGGCAGTCGGCCACCATCTTCTTGTGGTAGTCGGTGCCGCTCAAAAGGGCGGGGAGGCTGCCCATGAAGCTGCCTGCCACCGCACCGGCAAAGCCGGCATCGCCGCGGGCGATCTCTTCCTTGATGAGGCTGTAGGTGAAGATGTCAAGGCCCATGCCGCCGTACTCCTCGGGCAGGGTCATGGTGGTCAGGCCCATCTCAAACGCCTTGCGGTAGAGCTCGGTGGGGAAGCCGCCGGTGACGTCCAGCTCCTTGGCGGTGGGGATGATCTCCTTGTCGGCAAACTCCCGGACCATCAAGCGCAGGTCCTGCTGCTCGGGAGTGAGCAGGTTAAAGCTCGTTTTCATGTGTTATCCTCCTTTTATTTCTTGGCGTTCCACTTCTTTTCCAGTTCTTCGATCTCTGCGGGGGTCATGCCGATCATGGAGAGCACCTCGCTGTTGTGCTCGCCCAACTCCGGCGGCCGGCCGCACACCGCGGGGGTGGCAGAGTATTTGGCCCAGTGGGCGCGGGTCTTGAAGGAGCGGACGTTCTTCATGCTGGGCATGGCCTCGATCTCGGTAATGCCGCCGTGGGCGATGAGCTGAGGGTCGTTTGCCACCTGCTCGGGGGTGAGGATGCGGGTGCACACAAGGCCGTGGGCCTCCATCTCATGCAGGGCATCGTCGATGTCGTCGAAGGTCTTCAGCCAGCTCTCGATGGCGTCGGCCACCTCCAGGTAGTGGTCCACCCGGGCCTCCGGGGTGACAAACCGGGGGTCGTCCACCAGCTCCGGCCGGAGGAGTACCTCCCGGCAGAGGATGCCAAAGTGGTAGTTGGTGAAGGCGGCGATGACGATGGTCTGGCCGTTCTTGCCCTCGAAGATGCCGTAGGGGGAGAGGCTGATGTGGTGCTTGCCCCGGCGGGCGGGGTGCAGGCCGATCATGACGTGGTCGATGTACAGGTTCATGCTGGTCATGCACTCGAGCATGGAGATGTCGATGTACTGGCCCTCGCCGGTGACGGCCTTGTGGTAGAGCGCCGCACAGATGGCGCCGAAGGCGTCCTTGGCGGCCACCATGTCGCCGATGACGATGCCGATTTTGACCGGCGCGCGGTCGGGCTCGCCGGTGAGGTCCATGGCACCGCTGCGGGCCTGGACCACCACGTCAAAGCCGGGCTTTGTATAGCTGGGGCCGAACTGGCCGTAGGCCGACACCGAGCAGTAAACGATGCCGGGATTCAGATCCCGGATGGACTCGTAGTCCAGGCCGTAGCGCTTCATGATGCCCGGGCGGAAGTTCTCCACCACCACGTCGCTGATTTTGATGAGCTCCTTGAGAATGCGGATGCCCTCGGGGTCCTTCATGTTGACGGTGATGGACTTCTTTCCGCGGTTGTTGGTCATGTAGGTCATGGCCTGGCCGTCCAGCCGAGGGGAGAGGGAGCGGGTATCATCCCCCTTGATGGGGGGTTCTACCTTGATCACCTCTGCCCCGCAGTCGGCCATAGCCGCTGTGGCGACAGGGCCGGATGTATGCGCTGTGAAATCCAGTACTCGGACGCCGCTTAAAACTCCTGCCATGCGATTGATTCCTTTCATTATTTTCCGATGAATTCCGGTTTCTTTTTCTCGAAGAAGGCCAGCACTGCCCGCTTGTGGTCCTCCGTCTCCTCGCATTCGCCCTGATAGAAAATCTCGTTCTGAATGCCGTCGTTGAAGCGGTCGAACTGGGCTGCGTTGATCATGGCCTTGATTCTGCCGTAGGCGGCGGTAGGGCCGTTGGCGTATTTGTCCAGGTACGCCTGGAGACGCTGCTCCAGCTGCTCGCGGGGCACCGCCTCAGTGACAAGGCCCCACTGGGCGGCCTCCCTCCCGGTAAAGCGCCGGCCGCTCATCAAAAGGTCTGTGGCGCGGGTGGTGCCCACCGCCCGAGTGACCAGGTACGTGGCCCCGGAGTCTGGGACATAGCCAATGTTCACGAAGGAAAACACCATCTTGGTGTCCTCCGCCACAATCTGGAAGTCGCAGCTGAGCATCAGGCACATGCCGGCCCCTGCCGCCGCGCCCTCCACACAGGCGATGGTGGGCTTGCGGATGCTGCGCAGTCGGGTATTGAGCTCGCCGGCCAGGCGGCAGCTGATGCGGGTGCCCAGCTCGCCGCGCTCGATGCGCTCCTTCATGGCCTTCAGGTCACCGCCGGCACTGAAGCAGCCGCCGGCACCCCGCAGGGTGATGGCCCGCACCTCATCGTCGTAATCACAGATGTTCAGCGCCTGGATGAGCTCGGCCTTGACCTCGTTGCCCACGGGATTTTTCTTCTCCGGGTTATTGAGGGTGATGTAGGCCACGTGGTTCTTTTTTTCGAAGAGAATGTGCTGAAAAACTGCGTCCATCTCATTCACCTCCTAACTTTCTGTGCTGCGCTGCCCCGTCAGAACGGGAAGAACAGCGGAGTGAGCGCAACGATCTCGATGTACACCAGGATTTCCAGAAGAATGCCGTACTTCACATAGTCGGAGAACTTATAGCCACCGGCCATGGCAAGGGCCATCTGGGCACTGGCAAGGGGGGTGCAGATACAAAGGTTGGCGCCGTAAGCGATGGCCATGGTATAGGTCACGGGGTTGTAGCCCAGGGCCGTGCAGATGGCCAGCACCGGCGGCAGCACGATGACCACCGCGGTGGAGTTAGTGATGAAATTGCTGATGATCATCACCAGCAACACCGCCACCGCCAGCAGCACCATGGGAGAGACCTGGTCGCCGAAGATCTTGATGAAGCCGCCGGAGATGAGGTCGCCGAAGCCGCTGGCCTTCAGGCCCTTGGCGATGCCCAGGCACCCGCCCAGGCGGATGACGATCCGCCAGTCCACCGCCGCCATGGCCTTGCGCTCGCCGATAAGGCGCAGGGCCACACAGGCCACAGCGCCCAGGGCGGCGGTGAGGGACACGGGGATGACGCCGGTGGCGAAGAGCACGATCATGCCCAAGAAGATCACCAGCATCATAATCTTCTTATACTGGGGGACCTCAGCAACGAAGGACATGTTCGCGTCCTCGGCAATCTCCCGTTCGTCTTCCTCCGGGCGGCTGCCCCAGATCTTATCGCCCAGCTTGTAGCCGGTGAAGGTGGCGTGGAGCAGGTAGGTGATGACGAGGATGGCCCCGATGGCGGTAAAGTCGAAGATCTTCAGGGTGGCTCCTGTCGTCTCCTGGAGGATATTCATGGCGGTGACCTGGGGGGTGGAGCCCACCAGGGTCAGGATGCCGCCGAAAGACGCGCCGATGATGATGGGTAGGTAGAGCTGCTTGCTGCGGAAGTTTTTCGAGGTACGCACGATGCTGTTGATGATGGAGATGGCCATGGCGATGACCGTGACGTTCGACAGGAAGGACGAGAGCAGCGCCGAGATAAGGCCAGCGGCGAAGATGAGTCGGCGCTCGTTGTTGCCCGTCACCCGGCGGATGAAGTTGCCCACATCGTAGGCAAGGCCCACGGAGAACATGGCCTCGCCCACGATGAGCATGCCCACCACCAAAATCACGGTAGAGTCCGCCATGGAGGAGAAAACTTCTGTTGCCGAGCAGATTCCGGTCAGCACAAAGAGAATGCAGCCCAGCACGGCGGCCTGGGCGCTGGGAATCCAGCCGGTCAAGAACAATACGATGACTACTGCCAGGATCAAAAGACCAATGACGGAGGGTGACATGCGAATTCTCTCCTCTTATCGTTGATTTGGGGTCAGTTGTATACCGGGTAGCGGAAGTGCTTGACGGCCTCCTCGCGCATCTCGTCGTACAGATACCGGCCCGTATCCACCCAGGGCTTGCCGGGCAGGGCGCAGGCCGCGTCGTAGGCGGAAGAGATGGCGCCGGAGATGACGCCGGTGGCGCTGCTGTCGCCGATGTTGTAGAGGTTCTGGACCTTGCCCTCCAGCGCCTGGTAGAGGGCGTTGTTGGGCCGCACGCCCAGGGCGCAGATGACCACGTCGCACTCCAGAGCCCGCTCTGTGCCGTCGGCCAGGTTGAGCACGTTCACCCGGGTCTTTTCCACCGACGTGATCTTGTGGTTGAGCAGCATCTTCGCGCCGGCATCCAGGGCGTAGAAATAGTTGAGGGTGCGGGGCCGCTCTTCGGGGATTTTGTCGGGAATCATGTCCACCACGGTGACGGCGTTGTGCTTTGCCAGCATCTGGGCGGTCTCAAGGCCAGTGGAGCCGGCGCCCAGCACCACGATCTTCTTGCCGGTGTAGGGGGTCTGCTCGGTGAGGTAGTCCCGCACGGGCACCACGCCGTCCCGGAACACGCCGGGGATGGCCTCGTCAGAGCCGGTGGCGATGAACACCGCGTAGGGGTTCATCCGCTGAATCATCAGGGAGGTGCACTGGGTGTTGTACTGAATCTTGACGCCCAGCTTGTCGGCCATGTGGGCGAGGTACTCGGTGAGCCAGCCCAGCTTGTACTTGTGGTCGGGCACCACCGCCAGGTTCACCATGCCGCCGGGCTTGCTGTCCTTTTCAAAGACCGTCACGTCAAAGCCCCGCTGGCGCAGGGTGATGGCGGCCTCCAGGCCCGCAGGGCCCGCGCCCACGACCACAACGGGCTGCTCGTCGCCGTTGACGTTGAGGATCTCGGACACCGCGTACTCCCGCTTGGCCCGGGGGTTCACCGAGCAGCCGGAAATGGTGGGGTCAGCGGGGCGGCGGATGAAGCAGTACATGCAGGAGATGCAGTGGCGGATCTCATCCTCGCGGCCCTCGGCCACCTTGTTGCAGAACTCGGGGTCGGCCAGCAGCTCGCGGCCCAGGGCGATGGCGTCGCACTTGCCCTCGCTCATGATGCGGTCCATATAGTCGGGGTGGCGCAGGGAGCCGCAGGCGGCCACGGGGATGTTCACCCGTTTCTTTACGACCTCCGCGTAGGGGACCTTCCAGCCCTCCTCCTTGGTGCCGTCGGCGCTCATGCCGGTGAGCTTTGCCATGGCGCCGCCGCCGTTGACGGTGATGAGGGCCACGCCGTGCTGCTCGAGAAGGCTTGCCGCGTCGCCCAGCCACTGCATGTCGGCCTCGCCCTCGTGGCAGTCGGTGCCGTTCATCTTGGCCACAATCTCGATGTCCGGGCATTCACGGCGGATGCGGTCGATGGTCTCCAGGGAGAAACGCATGGCGTTCTCCACGTTCTGTGCGCCGTACTCGTCGGTGCGGCGGTTGAAGTAGGGGCTGTAGAACTGCTCGGGCAGATAGGTGTGGGCCATGTGCCACTCGATCATGTCGGTGCCCGCCTCGGCGCAGCGCCGGGCGGCCTCCACGAAGAGCTGCTGGGTCTCCTGAATCATCTCGCGGCTCATGTAGTTGACCGCAACCAGCTCCCGGCCGTTAAGCTCCAGGTAGTCCTTCTGGCCGTAGGGCAGG
>CAKUIM010000029.1 GCA_934660965.1 uncultured Oscillospiraceae bacterium
TGCCGCCAGCACATTGACAGGATGCTAAACACAATGGACGAGAACGAATTGACGATCATGGAAGCCACCGCAGAGGGTATACAAAAAGCCAGAGAAACGGAGGGAGCGTAAGAAACGGCGCTGCCTCCGTTTTTCCGTGGGATTTCCGGGGAACGCACTAATGGCAAGCAGGGCAAGTGTAGCCACACTTGCTATTTTTGCAATTCTGCGGGCTGCAAAAACGCTTGTTGGGGAGCCTCCCCAAACCCTCGTCGTCGCAAAGTCCGCTCTATTCCGTTTCCGCCTTGCGGCGAAAACTGCACGCGCTTCCTTGCTCCTCTCCCCGCGCAACCCGCTTCGCTGGGCTTGCGCGGGAACCCCATCGGCTGCGGCCCGGTGCTGATGCTCCGGGCCTTAACTTTGGGACAAAATGTCCCAAAGCAGAAATGCCGGGGAACAGCACAAAACTGTTGCCCGGCAGATTGAAAATGTGGAAAGTATTTAGCAATACCCGTGCAGGACATATAATCGTATTACCCCCTCATAAAACGAGGCTGGAAACCCTTGAAAACAGGGCGTTTTTTCGGGCTAAATGGTCACACATCAGCCCTGCTTTTTAAGGCGTTCCCAGTAACAGAAAACACAGGCAATCCCCCGCCAATAAGGACACCTCGCACAAGGCGATCTTTCCGGTGCCTTCTGCGGTATGGGTGTTTTTGCATGGGAGATCTCTTTCATCATGCGCTCATAGGGACTGTTGGTAAAGTTCATAAGTAAACCTCCGTTCATATTCAACCCAATCCCCCGCCCTTTTCCAATCATGGGAAAGGGTGCACCTCCGGAGGATATACCCCCGTCTCGCTGCTAGGAAATAGAACAGCCGGGGCCGCCAGTCAAAGGCAGGCCGCCGATAAACGGCGGTGCTGATGCACCCTTGACAGACAGCTCCCGGCTGTTCTGAACGATATGCGGCGACGGGGGATATACCACCCAGAGCCATGTTTGGGGGAAGCGGTTTGTGACAATTTGTCCCAAAGCTCTAACAAGATTTAGTAACTTGAAAATAAACCAGAAATAACTCGTTGACAAGAACAAAATAAAGTTGTATTATACTGGTGAAAACATCCAGAAAGGCAGGGGTTAATGTGAGTAGAAAAATTACGGTGGCTGAATTAGAGGATAAGGTTTGGACGACAGAGGGCATTCGCGTTGTAGTTCGTGCTCCACAGACTGATTTGGTAGATGATTATGAGTATCAACGCAAAATTCCGTCAACATCTAGCGTGACAGATTGGGGAAATGGTCGATTGAAGCCGATACTCAACGGGAGGGACTACTACATCGTCGATGGTAGCGGAACTCGTCCTCATGGTCGCACTAACATGGAAACGGTCAGAGATAGCTATAAATAAGGCAGAAGCAACTTTGGTATAGGTCGCGAACAACTAACACAAAGGTGGGTGTATTATGACTGCTGAACAGGCCATTACAATTTTGACTAATGCGGGATATGTTCTTAAGGAACAAAAACGACTTGGCAACAATCTGGGTGACCAACTGGTATTTACAGCTGGGGAGATTGTTAACATTTTTGATAAAGGCACTTATAGCGTTCAAGGCAAGAATTCAGCACCAACAAAGGAACTATTACAATCCGGCGATGTTGGTGGCGCGACGGCTCAACACCCTGACAAAGTGTTCGTGGTTTACGGGCATGATATTACTGCACGAACCCAGTTAGAGGCGATGCTCCGGCGGTGGAATATCGAGCCGCTAATTCTCGATCAACTGCCTTCTGAGGGTCAAACAGTTATCGAGAAATTAGAGAACTACACCCAGAAAGCACACTACGCTGTGGTTTTGGCTACTCCGGATGACGAAGGAAACCCTGTAGGCAAACCGGATGAAAGGCAGTGTCGAGCACGTCAAAACGTTGTTCTTGAGTTGGGAATGCTGTTGGCAACCTTGGGGAGACAGAAAGTTGCTATTCTAATAAAGGGGCAGAAAAATATGGAAAAGCCCTCAGATATAAACGGGTTGATGTATATTCCTTTTGCCGATAACGTGGAGGATGCCAAAACTCTGCTGTACAAAGAACTTTGTTCCGCTGGATTTGTAATTCCGCCGAACAAACTATAATTTACAACAGAAAGCGGAACAGCCGGGGGCACCAGTCAAGGGCAAGTCGCCGATAAACATCGGTGTGATGCACCCTTGACAGACGGCTCCCGGCTGTTCTGAACGATATGCGGCAACGGGGGATATACCACCCGGGCCATGTTTTAGGGGAACGAGTTTGGGACAATTTGTCCCGACGTTGAGAAAGGAACAACGCCGCCCGTTGTCCTGTTGGGCGGCGTTGTTCTCAAATTCTAAGATTTTTAGGATGAATACCTCTTGCCGACTGCCAGAAAACCGTTGATATATCTGCGTTTTCTGAAATCCTATAATTACACTCCGACCACGTCGGAGCAAGCTATGTATCGCTTGCTCCGACTTATTTTATAAGTCAGAGCGCGCTCACGCCGCTGCTCCTCCTTTCCAAATCGAATCCGCTGCGCTGGGCTTCGATTTGGTATGACCTAACTTGGTGGTCTGAAATCCTATAATTACAGTCGGACCACGTCGGAGCAAAGTTCGCTTTGCTCCGACGTTTTTTGTATGAGCAAAAACACGTGACTATCGCGTGGTTTTGCTCATACAAAAAGGCCCGCCAGCCGACACAGCTGGCGGGCCTTTTGCTTGTGTGCTTATCGATTACCCCGCGGTGAGCTGGGCTGCCGCGCAGCCGCAAAGCGGGACCATATTCCCATCCCACAGGAAAACCACGATTTTTGTCGCGCGCTCCGTATTCAGCGTGATTCCGCCCTGCGTACCGGCGGTGTTGATGGCAATGACCGTCTCCTGGGCCGCTTCGCCCAGCGTCACCAGCTTGACATCCAGAAGCCTGCCGCCGCGATAGGCCGCCGCATACAGCACCGCCGGGCGATCCAGGTTCAAAACGGCAATCTGCTCCGCCGTGACGGTCAGCTTTGTCTCATTCGGGACGACCCACTTTGCGGTGAGGGTGATGTTTCGCGTCACGGGCTGGGTGAAGTCGTAGGGCGCGCCGCCGGCGTACCACGCGTCAAAGTCGTAGCCGCTGGGGTGGGTGGGGGAGGTGAGCTGCTCCTGGCTCAAGGCGCCGCCGGTTTTCACCTTGATCGCCTGCGGCTCGTCGCCGTTGTTGGGGTCGATGGTAACGGTGCAGCAGGGGGCCAGATAGTGCATTTGGCTCTGGCTGTTGTAGACGACCATATAGCTGCCGCTGTCCGGCACGATGAGGTTCGTGTGGTCGCCGCCGTCGCTCCAGCTCATATCGCCCTTGTATACGATGCCCGTGGGCTCGTCAACGGTGGGGGCGTTGCTCACAGATACGCCGATTCTCGTCTCGCCGCCCATGCCGGAGCGGAACTGGAACATCTTGCCGTTGTTGAGATAGAGGTTATTTGCCGCGCCGTCGGCGGCCAGGGTGTTGCCGAGGATGGAGACGGTGCGGTAGAACTCAAGCTCCCGGCCGCTGTTGCCGTTGTTTAGGTAGACGCCGCCGCCCTGGAGGGCGGTATTTTCCGTGATGGTCGTCTCGCCCAGGATGAGCCACTGGAAGGTGCCCCGGATGTACATGCCGCCGCCCTCATTCGCCGCGGTGTTGCCCCGGATCTCCAGCTTTTTGGTATAGCTGATTTGGCCGCTGGAGACGTAGATTCCGCCGCCCCGGCCGCCGGCGGTGTTGCCGCTGATGTAGCCGACGATGCTGGAATCATAATTGGGGTCCGAGCCGCTAGACCTTGACATGTTGGCGTCGACAAGACAGATGCCGCCGCCGTTGCCGCTGGAGGAATCGCAGCGGTTGTCGCTGATGGAGCCGCCCATCATGTTAAGGGAGGCGTCCTCAATATACATGCCGCCGCCGCTGCCGGTGGTGGTGCGGTTGCCGTGGATGGTTCCGCCGTATAGATCGACCACCAGATTGTAGTCGCCGCAGCCGTAAACGCCGCCGCCGTGCTTGACTGCGGTATTGTACGACAGCTCGGCGCCGTGAAGCCGCAGGTAGGTGTTTTCACCCTCCACGTGGACGGCTCCGCCCCGGCTCGACGCGCTGTTGCGGTCGACCTTGACGTCATAGAGATACGCCTTCGTGCCGCCGGCAAGATGGATGGCGCCGCCGTTGATGGCGCTGTTGCCCGCGAGCTCGCCGCCGTAAATATCCAGCTCGCCGTTTTGTACGGCGATGGCCCCGCCCGAGCCGCCCGGCGCCTTGTTGCCGCTGATGGACCCGGCGTGCATGGCAAAGGCCCCGCCAAAGACAGAGACGCCGCCGCCGTTTGCCGCGGCCACCTCGTTGTTGACGATGCTGCCGCCGTACATCACGATGGTGCTGCCCGCCTGGCCGTTGATGGCGCCGGCGCGGGTGGTGTCGCCCTTGGCAGACCCCGTGGCCCCCGTAATTTTGCCCGTTCCCACGCAGTCGCAGAGCACGAGCTTTTTGCCCGCCTCCACCCGGATGGCCGGATAGCCCGCCTTTTCAATCGTCAGCGTTTTGCCGTGGAGGCAAAGGTATACCGTAACGTTGGCGACAGAGAGGGTGTCCTGGATGGTGACGTCATTTTCCAGATACAGATAGACAGCGCCCGCGGAAGCGTCGGATGCGCTGCCCGCGCTGGTGTCGCCGTCCCAGGCCTTCCACTGCACATTTCCGGCTGCTTCTGTGCCGCTGTGGGTCTTGCAGCTTGTTTTGCCGCATACAAGGTGGCTCTGCGTGCAGTCGGCCTTGCCGCATATGCAGTGGCTGTGCCCCCGGGCGGCCTCGCCGTCCGCATAGGCGGTGGCCGCCGCGGCAAACAGCGTCAGCACAAGCGCCAGGCATACTGCCGATAGTTTTTTCATGTGCTATTCCTCCTTTTCGCCGTCGGACGACAGCTTGAACTCGTATTTCATCTCCAGCATGGCAAACATCCTGTGCATGACCTGCATGGCGACCGCCGTGATGTCCAGCGCCCCGACAAAGGCGAGCACCTGCTCCTGTTCCGCCTCCGGCACCTTGTAGATGCGCATGGCCGCCGTGAGAAAACGGTTGAGCTTATGCGTGAGAGGGAAGTGAATGCCGCATTTTTTGGCCATGTAGCTGCGCATGAGCCCCGCCGTGCCGATCTCCATTTCGTAAAAATCGCTCTCAGCATAGCCGGGGAACGCCCCGCCGAAAATTTCCTTGAGCTCTGCCGTGGTGTGCAGATAAATATATTCCGCCGTGTCGGGCAGGGTGTAGGCCTCGAGATACACCTCCCGCAGATTTTCGTTGAGCTCTGTGAGAGTGAGCTGGATGGCTGTCTCCACCGCGTAGGTGTAGACCGGCGGCAGATCGCGGCCCGCAATGCGCTTGGCAGCTCCGAACTGCCCGCCGAACATGGTTCCAACGAGCTCCATCAAAACAGAGTCCTTGGTGGGGAACAGATTCTGAAAGCTGCCCCTTGTAATGCCGGCGTCCTGGGTGATCTGCGTGATGGTGGTGCTGTGATAGCCCTGCTCCAGGAACAGGCGGACGCAGGTGGAGAGGATTTTCTGCTTCGTTCTGGCACCGTCTTTTCTCATGAAAGCATGCATGCCTCCCTTCACAAACTGATATGCATACCAATTATAGCATATCAATTGCCGTTTGCCAACCGGGATTTTGCTTTTTCGGCACCTTCATCGGTGCTGCTGCTTGACGATAGCGCTGCGGAAGGGGGAATAAGGGGGCATATTTTGAGAAAGAAAAAGCAGCGCCCGCGGAGGCTTACATCCTTCTGCGGGCGCTGCTGTATTGGCTGGAATAAGATTGAAATTACACCTGCTGAGCCGGCTGCTCGCCGGGGGCGGCAGCGGCAGCAGCTGCGGGCTCTTTACCGGCGTCGGCTGCGCTCGGGGCGCTCGGCGTGACGATGACCTGGGTGGGCTGGGCGGCAGCGAGCTTTCCACCCAGGGCGCCGGCGATGAGACTCTTGATGTCGATGCCCATGCCGGAGGTGATGCCCTCGGTGACCTGGGTGGTGCCGTTGATGATGTCGCCCAGGAGCTTGGCGCTGTTGCCCTCGCCGTACATGGTGATCTTATCCACCTTGCTCAGGGGCTCGGCCACGTTTTTGGCGATCTCCGGCAGGGCGTTCATCACAAGCTCGATGATGGCGCCCTCGCCGTACTTCTTCATGGCCTCGGCCTTCTTGTCGATGCCCTCGGCCTCGGCCAGGGCCTTGGCGCGGATGGCCTCGGCCTCCGCCTGGCCCACGGCGGCGATACCGGCGGCCTCCTGCTCCCGGGCAAAGCGGGCGGCATCAGCGGCCCGCTTCGCGGCTTCGGCGGCCTGCTCCTGCTCATAGCGCACAGCCTCGGCCTCCTTCTGGCGCTGGAAGAGGGCGGCCTGGGCCTCCTGCTCCCTGCGGTAGCGGTCAGCGTCCGCCGCGGCGCGGACCTCCGCGTCCAGCGACTGCTTTTTGACCTCCACCTCGCGGCTCTTCAGCTCGGCCTCGCGCTCTGCCTTGGCGATCTGGGCGTTGACGGTGGCCGTCTCGATGGAGCGCTGCTGCTCCTGCTGCTGGATGGTGTAGGCTGCGTCGGCCTCGGCGCGCTTGGTGTCCTCCTGCACCTTCAGCTCGGACTGCTTGATGGCAAGGTCGTTGCGCTTCTGGGCAATCTCCATGTCGGACTCCACCTTGGCGTCGTTGGAGGCCTTGGCGGCCTGGGCCTGGGCGATGGCGACGTCCCGCTCGGCCTCGGCCTTGGCGATGGCGGCGTCCTTCTGGATCTTGGACATGTTGTCCTGGCCCAGGGAGTTGATGAGGCTGTTCTCATCGGTCACCCGCTGGATGTTGCAGGAGATGATCTGGATGCCCAGGGCGTTCATATCGGTCTGGGCCTTGGCCTGCACCTCGTCGCCGAACTTTTTGCGGTCGTTGCAGATTTCCTTGAGGGTGATGGTGCCGATGATTTCACGCATGTTGCCCTGGAGGGAGTCCACAATGGCGCGGTTGAAGTCCTCCTCCGTCATGTTCAGGAAGTTCCGCATGGCAAGCTGGATGCCGTCGGGGTCGGTCATCACGCGGACCTTCGCCACAGCGTCCACATCCACGCCGATGAAGTCCTGGGTGGGAATGTAGCCCTCGGACTTGATGTCGATGGAGATCTGGCGGACGACGAGCTTATCCACCCGCTCAAGGAACGGGATTTTGACGCCGGCGCGGCCGATGAGCACCTTCGGGTGCCGGCGCAGGCCGGAGATGATGTACGCCACGTCGGGCGGCGCCTTGACATAGCCCAGCAGAAAAATCAGAATCAGAATGATGGCGACGATGATTACGGGGAGAAGCTTGAGTAAAAGTTCCATGTGGTTCTCCTTTCTTGGTTGCCGGTCTGTTTGTTCGGATATTCACATTGTACCACAAATAAGCCGAGGAGGGAATACCCGAAATCGATGCGAGGCGGGCGTGCGCGCGCCCGCGGCTGTCAGAAGGGCAGGGGAGGGCATATCATAGGGGAAAGGAGGTAGTTGTATGCCGATCATTTATCTCTCGCCGTCCACACAGGAGAATAACATGTATGTCAGCGGCGGCAGCGAGGAGGAGTGGATGAACCACCTGGCCGACGCCATGGAGCCCTATCTCACCGCCTCGGGCATCCGCTATGTGCGCAATACGCCGGATATGACGGCGGCCTCGTCTATCCGGGCGTCCAACGCAGGCAATTATGACCTGCACCTGGCCCTGCACTCCAACGCCGCGCCGCCCCAGAGCTATGGCAGCGCCCGGGGGATTATCGTTTTTTATTATCCCGGCAGCGTTAACGGCCGCCGGGCGGCCCAGATTACCGCCGACAACCTGAAAACCATCTATCCGTTGCCCAACCGGGTCCGCGCGGAGGGGACCACCGCCATCGGCGAGGTGCGCCAGCCCCGGGCGCCCTCCGTCTTTATCGAGCTGGGCTATCACGACAATGCGGACGACGCCGCGTGGATCAAGGGCAACCTGGACGCCATTGCGCGCAACATCGTGCTCTCGCTCACCGAGTATTTTGACATCCCGTTTTTGTATCCCACAACGCCCCGCCCGGCGGTGGTGGACGTGAGCTGGGGCTATCTGAACATCCGCGCGCGGCCCAGCACCGCGGCGCCGGTGATTGCCAAGGCCTATGACGGGGCGGCTCTCACTGTGCGGGGCAGCTGGGAAAACTGGTATCTGGTGGAGTTCGGCGGCGTGGTGGGCTACGCAAGCCGGGACTTCATCACCCTTATTTAGGCCCGCCGGGGGAGCGGGCGCAGTTTCGCGGGGATTCGGCATAAGGTTCATAGTTTGTTTATAGTCTATTTATAAAATGGACACCACTTTCCCTTGTGATATGGTACAGTAAACACTGTCAAGAGCAATGACAAATCCTCCCCTCTCTCTTTTTTGAACCGATGGCAAATCCCCGCCGGCGCAGCCGGCGGGGATTTGCTTATGCGGCGTTTGAGTGGCTGCGCAGAAAGAGAGAAAAAATTTTTATTTTGCTCTTGCAAAAAAGCGCGTACTATGTTAATATACTCAAGGCCCGTTCTTACGGCGCCAATATCCGGGTGTGGCGAAGTTTGGTATCGCGCTTGACTGGGGGTCAAGAGGCCGCAGGTTCAAGTCCTGTCACTCGGACCACGTCGGAGCAAGCTTTGTATCGCTTGCTCCGACTTATTTTATAAGTCAGAGCACACTCACGCCGCTGCTCCTCCCTTCCAAATCGAACCCGCTGCGCTGGGCTTCGATTTGGTATAGCCCAAGTTGGGAGTCTGAAATCCTATAATTACACTCCGACCTCGCCGGAGCAAAGTCCGCTTTGCTCCGGCGTTCTTTTTCTTTCAGAAAAAGAACGCTTTTTCGTTGACACAACCCAAAGAAGGATCATCCGCGCGGCATGATCCAAGCGGGCCGCGTGTTTATTACATCTAATAAAATGACGGGAGCGGGAATGATTCCCGCTCCCGTCTTTTTTTAATGTAAGAAAGGGAAAGCGCCCGGACCGTGGGATCCGGGCGCTTTTCGGTGCGGGTCAGGGGAGAAGCTTCAGGCTTTGATAAGTGACCTGCGCCTCGCCGGCAGCCTCCGTCTGGAGCCGGAAGGTGAGCTCCGCCGTCAGGGGGGCGGGAAAACCCTCGCCATTGCCGGTGAGCAGGTATTCTTTGAAATGGGCCCGCTTTTCAGCAGGCAGCTCCTCGTCCAGCCACAGGCTGTCGGGGAGGATATAGCACTTGAAGCGTGCGGTGAGGGCGCCGTCTTGATCCGCCTGCGGGGCGTCGCCGGAGAGCACCAGGAACACACCGCAATCAAAGCTCCAGCCGGTAGCCGTGACGCGGCCGCTGGGAAGGGTGCGGCTCATGGAGTTGTCGTAGTTCTGAATGGTGCGGCCGAAGCGGGCCATGGTGAGGTCGTCAAGCTCATCCTTGGAAAGGCCGACCGTATGGTCGTATGCGCCGGTGAGGGCCAGGGCGTGGATGGCATAGGCGGCAAGCTGGTCATCTGAGAAGGAGCCGTCGCCGCCCTCCGGGGCAAGGCAGATGAGGGGAGTAAGGGCGGAGTCGGCCCAGAAGAGATCGAAGTATTCCTCCGCCAGAGCATCGATGCGGCCCAGCTCAGTAAGTGTACCGGATAACGCCTTTACAGCATCCAGCGCCGAAGCGTTTGCCCAGTAGCGCAGCACGCCGCCCTGCGCGGGGTAGCAGCTTACAAGGCAGACGGATTCGTCCCAGGGGGCCAGATGGAGCTCGTTGCCGTCGACATCGGAAAAAACACCGAACAGCTCAAAGCCCTCCGCGGGCAGGCTGTCAACAGTACGCCAGCCGTCTGTGGCCAGGGCTGCCTTGAGCTGATTTGCCTGCACCGTGCTGAGGGAGCGGACAGCAGACAGGCGGCTGTCGCCATCGTCGGCGTTCTGCCGCAGCAGGTCGAAACGGCAATCCCGTACAAAGGAGGGAAGCTCCGACTCCGGCACTGTCTGGGAGGGGAGGGGAAGCTGAGAGACCTGGGCGGATGGGGCGGCGGAGGGGGGCGAAGAGGGAGCCGCGGTACTGCCGGTGCATGCACACAGGGCCAGGGCGAAGGCCGCAGCCAAAGATATTGCGAACAGCTTTTTCATAAAACCACCTTTCTTTTGTCCTTTTCCGGTGAGGTCGGGGCAGAATGTCTTTTACTACAGGGTAATCCTATCAGATGTGCCGCGGGCCGGCAACAACAAAGCGGAAACAAATGATTACAAAACAGGTCGCCGCCCCGGGCAGGAACGCACGGCGGCGCTGCCGGGGAAAAATGGAGCCGGGCGCGCGCGCCCGGCTCCGAAAGGGACTTATTTCAGGTTGTTCTCCAGGGTTTCCAGCTGCCGGACAAGCTCGGCGGGCAGCCGGTCGGCAAACTTCGCGTAGAACTCCCGGATACCGGCGGTCTCCTGCCGCCACAGCTCGGGGTCTACGGTGAGCAGCTGGCGCAGGGTGTCGAGGGACACATCGGTGCCCTCCAGGTTGATGTCCTCGGGGCGGGGCATGTAGCCGATGGCGGTCTCCTCCGCCTCTGCCTCGCCAAAGCAGCGCTTCATAATCCATTCCAGCACCCGCAGGTTGTCGCCGAAGCCCGGCCAGATGAAGTTGCCGTCCTCATCGGTGCGGAACCAGTTGACGTTGAAGATCTTGGGCTGGCGGGCAATCTTTTCGCCCATATCCAGCCAGTGCTGCCAGTAGTCAGCCATGTGGTAGCCGCAGAAGGGCAGCATGGCCATGGGGTCCCGGCGGACCACGCCCACGGCGCCGGCTGCGGCTGCGGTGGTCTCAGAGGCCATGATGGAGCCCACGAACACGCCGTGCTCCCAGCTGCGGGACTGGTAGACCAGCGGGGCGGTCTTGGCCCGGCGGCCGCCGAACACGATGGCGGAGATGGGCACGCCCTTGGGATTGTCAAACTCCGGGGACAGGCAGGGGCAGTTCTTGGCCGGGGCGGTGAAGCGGCTGTTGGGGTGGGCGGGCTTTTTCTCATCGCCCCGATGCCAGTCAAGGCCGTTCCAGTCGATGAGATGCTCGGGAATGGCGTCCCCCTTGGTCAGGCCGTCCCACCAGACGGTGCCGTCGGCGGGATTGTAGGCCACATTGGTGAAGATGGTGCCCTGCTTTGTAGACTCCAGGGCGTTGAAGTTCGACTTGGCGTTGGTGCCGGGGGCCACGCCGAAGAAGCCGTTTTCAGGGTTGACGGCCCACAGCCGCCCGTCGGGGCCCACCCGCAGCCAGGCGATATCGTCGCCCACGCACCACACCTTCCAGCCCGCCTTTTTGTAGCCCTCCGGCGGGATGAGCATGGCGAGATTGGTCTTGCCGCAGGCAGAGGGGAAGGCAGCGGAGAGGTAGCGCACCTCGCCCTGGGGGTTCTCGATGCCCAGGATGAGCATGTGCTCGGCCATCCAGCCCTCGTTCCGGCCCAGGAAGGAGGCGATGCGCAGGGCGAAGCACTTCTTGCCCAGCAGCACATTGCCGCCGTAGTTGGAGTTGATGGACATGATGGTGTTGTCCTCAGGGAAGTGGACGATGTACTTGTTCTCGCTGTCCAGCGTGGCATAGGAGTGCAGACCCTTGATGTAGTCTTCGCTCTCGCCCAGGGCGTCCAGCACGTCGAAGCCCACCCGGGTCATAATGGCCATGTTGAGCACCACATAGATCGAGTCGGTAAGCTCGATGCCGTACTTGGCGAAGGGGGAGCCCACAATGCTCATGGAGTAGGGGATGACGTACATGGTGCGCCCCTCCATGGAGCCGTCAAAGAGGGTGTAGAGCTTTTCATACATCGCTTTGGGGTCCATCCAGTGGTTGGTGGGGCCGGCGTCCTCCTCCCGGCGGCAGCAGATGAAGGTGCGGTCCTCCACCCGGGCCACGTCGTTGGGGTCGGTGCGGTGGAGATAGCAGCCGGGGAGCTTTTCCTGGTTGAGCCGGATGAGAGTGCCGTCGGCCACGGCCTGGGCGCGCAGCGCCGTAAGCTGCTCCTGGCTGCCGTCGATCCAGACGATGCTGGCGGGGCGGGTCTTGGCTGCCATCTCGTCAATCCACGAGAGAACGGCCTTGTTCTGGGTGGGTGCCATTTGGATGCCTCCTATAAAACTTTAATCAGCTAAACACAGTGTAGGGGATAGCGGAGAAAAAAGCAAGCATAATCTTTCCCCGCCCCCGGAGTTCCGGTTATTTTCCAGCCGGTTCCAGCCCTTCCGCCAGGGCGGCGAATTCCGGAAGGCCCAGCCGCTCGCCCCGCACGTCCTCGGGAAGGCCGCACCCGGCGATGATCTGCCGCAGCTCGTCCTTGGAATACCGGCTGCCGTAGGCGGCGGAGAGGGCGTTGAGCAGCGTCTTGCGCCGCTGGGCGAAGGAGGCCTTCACCACCCGGAAGAGGGCGTCGGGCGGGGTGTCCACCGGTGGGACTGCGCGGGGGGTGAGCCGGATGACAGCGGAGGTCACCTTAGGCGCGGGCAGGAAGCACTCCGGCGGCACGTCGAAGAGCCGCTGGCACTCCGCGTGGTACTGGCAGAACAGGGAGAAGGCGCCGTAGTCGGCGCTTCCGGGGGCGGCGCAGATGCGCAGGGCCACCTCCCGCTGGATCATCACGGTGATGGAGGCGAACAGCCCCGCTTCCAGCAGCTTTGTGATCACCGGGGTGGTGATATTATAAGGAAGGTTTGCGCAGACGCGCACCGTCATGCCGGGGAACTCCCGGGCGCACAGCGCCGCCAGGTCCAGCTTCATCACATCCCCGGGGATGACATGGGTGTTGCCGCAGCCAGCAAGGGTTTCCTCCAGGATGGGCAGCAGGGAGCGGTCCAGCTCCACCGCCGCCACCCGGCCCGCCCGGGCGGCAAGCTGCACGGTGAGAGGGCCGATGCCCGGGCCGATCTCCAGCACGCCGCAGTCCTTGTCAAGGCAGGCGGCGTCGGCAATGTCCCGGGGGACCCAGTCGGCGATGAGAAAATTCTGCCCCATGCTCTTGGAAAAGCGGAAGCCGTGGCGCCCCAGCAGGGCGCGGATGTCGTTAATGTCGGTAAGATTCATAGCGTGGCCCTCTCTACTTACAGGTAACATAGAGTATACCATAGAAATTCCAGGCTGAAAAGAAAAACTCCCCCGGGAAGGGGGAGCTTCAGCGAAAATACAGTGTGCCCGGCGCTCAGTAGGCCGCGATGATGCCGCCGGCGTTGGCGTAGAAGGAGCTGATGCCGCGGGTGCGGGTGATGATCACCCGGGAGAAGTCACAGTATTTCTGCGCCATGACAGCAAGCTCGTCAGCCCGTTCCCGGCACAGGCAGTGGGTGATGCACAGGATGCGGCCACGGTGGCCAGGGTCGGCGGCCATGAGGGAGGTCATTTTGGAAAGGGCCTGGCGGGTAGAAAGGGCCTGGCCCCGCTTGCAGATTTCCCCTTCGGGGGTGGAGCCCATCACAAGCTTCACCCGCAGCGCACCGGTGATGAGGGCCTGGGCCTTGGTCAGCCGGCCCGCTTTTTTCAGGTTGTCGAGATTGTCCAGCACGAACAGGGTCTGCATACCGGTGATGTAGCTGTTGACGCCGCTTACCACCTCGTCAAAGGGAAGGCCGCTTCCGGCAAGCTGGGCGGTGCGCCCGGCAATGAGCGTCTCCCCGGCGGAGGCGGAGCAGGAGTTGAACACATGGACGCGGCGCTCCGGATGCTCCTCCAAAAAGAGGCGGGCCGCCTGCCATGCGCTGTTGCACGAGCCGGAGAGCAGCGCGGAGAGGGTGACGACGTAAATGTCCCCCTCGCAGGACTCATAGGCAGAGAGATAGTCCGCCGGAGAGGGACAGGAGGAGTGGGACGCCTCCTGGCAGGCGGCCATGGCGTCCACAAGCTCGGCCACGTCCAGGCGCGCATCGTCCCGGAACTCCCGGCCGCCCACATAAATGCTCAGCGGAACGCTGCGGTACAGCCCTATTTCCTCCATGCGCTCGGTCAGGTCACAGCAGCTGTCTACAACGATGGAAAAAGGCATAATTAAAATCTCCTAATCTGATTTTATGAATCAGATTTTAACAGACGGTGTATGCAAAGTCAAGGCGAACGGGGCGAAAAGCAAAAGGTTTACGATTTAGACATGTTTGCCCTTGCCGCCCCGGGTGAGGTGCTTTTCATAGGCCAGGCGGCGGGGGTCGTGGCCGGGCCCGGCGTCCACCTCCACATTGCCCCGGTACTGGAAGCCGCTGCGGCGCAGCAGGGCCTGCATGGCTTTGTTTTTCTTGTGGGTGTCCGCCCGAAGCCAGCACCGGCCCATGGAGAGGGTCAGGGCCTCGCACAGCCGGATGATCTCGTCGGCGGCGCCGCTGCCCCGGTAGCTGTCCCGGACGGCGCAGCGGTGGAGCACGGCGTAGGGCTCCCGGCCGCTCCACTTGCCGTCGGTGATGGCGTCATAGCAGGCATCGGGCTGGGCGGAGAGGGTGAAAAAGGCCGCCAGCTCATCCTCGTAAAAGAGCAGGTGGCACTCCCCTCGGTCGATGTCCGCCTGCAGGTGGCAGGGTGCGGGGTAGCCGTCCTGCCACTGATCTACCCCGTGGGCGCGCAGCAGCGCCCGGGCCTGGGCGGCGATCTCCATCATGGCGGGGAGGTCGGCGCTCCGGGCGGCGCGGCAGGCGAAGGGGCGGGTCAGCCGGGGGCGCAGCTCCTCCCGCTCCAGCTCGCGGAGCAGCTGCTCGTCCAGCTTGTCGGCGGGGGAGAAGGCGGCGAAGAGGTCGCCCCGGCGCTCCTTGGTGCGGCGCAGCTGCTCCTTGCGCTGCCAGCGCCTGACCTGGCTGTGGTTGCCGGAGAGCAGCGCCGCCGGAACGGCCCGGCCGTGCCACACCTCCGGCCGGGAGTACTGGGGATACTCCAGAAGGCCGTCCCAATGGCTCTCATTTTCAAAGCACTCCGGGTCGGAGAGCACCCCGGGCACCAGGCGGCACACCGCGTCCGCCACCGCCATGGCGGCGATTTCGCCGCCGGTGAGCACGAAGTCCCCCAGGGAGAGCTCCTCGTCCACACACTCGTCAATAAAGCGCTGGTCGATGCCCTCATAGTGGCCGCACACCAGGATGAGGTGGTCGTAGTCGGCGGCCAGGCGCCGGGCGTGGGCCTGGGTGAAGGTCTGGCCGCAGGGGGAGAGATAGATGGTGTGGGGGCGCGTTTCGTGCTGGGCGCAGATATGCTCCCAGCACTGGTAAAGGGGGTCCGCCTGAAGCACCGCCCCCCGGCCGCCGCCGTAGGGGTAGTCGTCCACCTGCTTCTGCTTATTGCGGGTGTAGTCCCGGATCTGGTGGGTGTCGATGCGCAGGATGTCCCGCTCCTGGGCCCGGCCCAGGATGGACTCGGAGAGTACGTCGCCCACGGTGTCCGGGAAGAGGGTCATGATGTCGATGCGGTACAAGCCCTCACATCCCTTCGAGAAGCCGGACCTTGATATAGCCGCCGGGGATGTTGGTCTCCAGAATGAACTCGGGGACGGCGGGGATGAGAATCTCCCGGGGCCCGTCCACCACATAGACCCGCTGTACGGACGGGGAGAGGACCTCCCGCAGAGCTCCAAGCTCCGCGCCGGCCTCGTCGATGACCTTCAGGCCGATGAGGTCGGCCAGGAAAAAGGAGCCCTCCGGCAGATGGGCGTCCCCACGGTCGATGGAGACCACCCGGTTTTTCAGCAGCATGGCGGCCTCCACGCTGTCTACCCCTTCGAACTGGACGATGACGCTGCCCTTGTGTACCCGGGCGCCGCGCACGGCAAGGGGCTTTTCATCCAGGAAAAGCCGGGAAAACCGGCAGAGAAACTCGGGGCTGTCCGCCCAGGGGACAATCTTCACCTCGCCGCGCACGCCGTGGGTGTTGACAATTTTACCGCATTCCAAATAACGCTGCTCCATGCACTCTCTCCTCTCAAAACGAAAAAAGACGGGGCTGCCCCCCGCCTTTCTCCGGTCAGTCGATGATCTCGACAGAAACTCGCTTGCCCTGGCGCTGGGCCACAGAACGCATCAGCGCGCGGATTTCTTTGGCAATCCGGCCCTGGCGGCCGATCACCTTGCCCATGTCCTCGGAGGCGACGCGGAGCTCCAGCACCGTCTCGGCGGGGCTTTCATACTCCGCAACGGATACTGCCTCCGGGTGATCCACCAGGTTCTGGGCAATATATGTGAGCAATTCCTTCATGTGGGCCTCCAATTATCCGATTACAGGCCGGCCTTTTTCAGCAGGTCGCGCACGGTATCGGTGGGCTGGGCGCCGGTCTTGATCCAGGCCTGGGCGCGCTCGACATCGATGTTGATGGCAGCGGGGTTCTGGCAGGGATCGTAGGTGCCCAGCTCCTCAATGAAGCGGCCATCGCGGGGATACCGGGAATCGGCGACCACCACGCGGTAGAAGGGAGCCTTCTTGGCGCCCATGCGGCGCAGTCTGATTTTAACCATTGTATATTCACCTCCATAGATTTTTCAAAAAAGTTATATATGGCAAATGTCCTCCCCGGACACAGACCAACGATTTCAGAAGGGCAGGCCCATTCCGCCGCCCATTCCCTTGAGCTTGCCGAGAAGCCCCTTTTTCTTGCCGGGGCTGGCAAACTGCCGGGAGAGCTGCTGCACCATCTCGAACTGCTTGAGCAGCCGGTTGACGTCTACCACCTGGGTGCCCGAGCCGGCGGCGATGCGCTTTTTCCGGCTGGAGTTGAGCACGGCAGGGTTTTCCCGTTCATAGGGGGTCATGGAGAGGATGATGGCCTCTGTCTTGGCAAGCTGGCCCTCGTCCACGCTCAAATCCATCTTTTTGCCGCCCATGCCCGGGAGCATGGCGGCCAGGTCCTCCATGCTGCCCATGCTTTTGAGCTGCACCATCTGGTCGTAGAAGTCGGACAGGGTGAGCTTGTTTTTTTTCAGCCGCTCCAGCTGCTCGGCGGCCTTCTTGGCATCCAGGTTCTGCTCTGCCTTTTCGATGAGGGAGAGAATGTCGCCCATGCCCAGGATGCGGCTTGCCATCCGGTCGGGGTGGAACACCTCGATATTGTCGAGCTTTTCGCCGGTGCCGCAGAATTTGATGGGCTTGCCGGTGACCGCCCGGATGGAGAGGGCAGCGCCGCCCCGGGCGTCGCCGTCCAGCTTTGTGAGCATCACGCCGGTGATATCCAGCGCATCGTTGAAGGCCTTGGCCGCGGTGACGGCGTCCTGGCCGATCATGGCGTCCACCACCAGGAGAATTTCGGTGGGCTCCACCGCCGCCTTGATGGCGCGCAGCTCGTCCATCAGCGCCTCGTCCACGTGCAGGCGGCCGGCGGTATCGAGAAAGACCATGTCATTGCCGTGCTTTTTCGCGTGCTCCACGGCGGCGCGGGCAATGTCCACGGGGTTGGTCTGGCCCATCTGGAAGACCGGAATGTCCAGCTGGCCGCCCACCACCTCCAGCTGCCGGATGGCGGCGGGGCGGTAGATGTCGCAGGCGGCCAGAAGGGGCCGCTTGCCCTGTTTTTTCATCAGCCCGGCCAGCTTTGCGCCGTTGGTGGTCTTGCCCGCGCCCTGCAGGCCCACCAGCATGACCACCGTGGGCGGGGCAGGGGAGATGGCCAGCTTGCTCTCGGTGCTGCCCATCAGGGCGGTGAGCTCCTCGTTGACGATCTTCACGATCATCTGGGCCGGCGTGAGGGACTCCATCACGTCGGCGCCCACAGCGCGCTCGGAAACGGCGGCGACAAAGTTTTTGACCACCTTGAAGTTGACGTCGGCCTCCAGAAGGGCCATCTTGATTTCCTTCATGGCCTCCTTCACGTCGGCCTCGCTCAGGCGGCCCTTGCCCCGCAGGCGCTTGAAGGTGGCGGAGAGTTTTTCGGTTAAGCTTTCAAATGCCATGGCTTACTCCTGCATCAGCTTGGCCGCGTGCTCCCGGATGGTGCGGGAGACGCTTTCGGCAAGCTCGTCGGTGAGGGTGCCCAGGGCGGCAGCCTCTTGAAGGGCGGCGGCGGCGGAGTCAATGGCGGCAAGGTCGTCCTGCATGGTGAAAAAGCGGCGGATGAGGTGGGTCTTGTCCTCAATCTCGGTCATGGCGGCCTCTGCCCGGACGATCACATCCCGCACACCCTGGCGGGAAATGCCGTAGTTCTCGGCGATCTCAGCCAGAGAGAGGTCCTCATTATAGTAGAGGTCGTAGAACTCCCGCTGGCGGTCGGTGAGCAGGTCGCCGTAAAAATCAAACAGCATGGCCATGCGGTAGGCTTGATTTTTCATGGGTCAGGACCTCCTTTGCGATTTACTGTAAAGCCAAAACGCTTTACATGAAGTGACTATACCATATCTTGTGCCGGATGTCAAGGGAGAAATCTATTGAAACGCGCGGGACGCCCCCCCCCAGCGATGAAGTGCCGGCCCTCCGCTTGGATACCTTTGGTTTTAATGGTTTTTTAAACAAAAAACATGGTGGTTTTTTCGAGATATATGGTATTTTTGATGTATAATCCCTGTCTGTATGCGGAAGGGAAAGCATCCGGCGAGCAGGCCTATTTGCGCGGTCATACAAGAAAACAAAGCAAAAGAGCGGGAAGGAAGGTGCCGAAATGATTGAAGTACAGAATGTTTCCAAAACATACCCCACCGGCATACGGGCCAATCAAAGCCTCGGCTTTCCCATGAATTGCGGGGGATTCCGTTGTTTTCTCATCCCTGCTGCACCTTGAAGGGAGGTTATTTTGTGATAAAACAGAGCATCAGACTGGCGGGTTGTATTCTTGCGTTGTTTGCCCTTATATTGTGTTTTAAGCATTCGCACATGATGCAGGAAGAGAAGCCTTTGGACACGACCGAAAGATTCAACATCACCGTTTTATCAACAAATATATCGAAAGACCGACTTGTGAACGAGCTGAACGCTCTTGTCAACCGGTACAGCGCCGTCCTGGTTAAGGTCGTTCCGAATCAGGACAATTATGACAGCCAAAAGGATATCGTGTGGTTTGGACATCGCCTTCCCGATGGCACCAGCCCAAGAATCCGGGACAACCGTATTTCGTGGCTGGAACCGTCTGCCGGCGGTGAACTGATTCATTCTTCCGATATGGGCGTAAGGCCGCTGTACGGAAGCTATTCGATGCGCGGAAATGCAGAGTTTAAGGCTGCCTTGATAGAATGGTGCAATAAAAATGAGATGAGCATTGACTTCTATAAACAGTACCCGCTCCCGGCAGTGTTCCTTGGATACCTTGTCCAGCATGGAATCGGAAACGCTGTGCTAATCTCATTCTTTTTATTCCTGACGACAGTTATCGTCTGGTTTGTAACGCACGCGAAATCAAGGGCATTGCGCTTGCTTGGCGGTATCCCGCTGCTGCGTATTCATGCTGAGGATACGCTGGCCCTTGTATGCTTGGCTTCCCAGGGCTTTTTTGCCGGGTGCGCGGCATTTTTCATATATTTGGGCATTGTTTCCGGGATCGATCAGCTTCCCATTATGCTGCGGCCCTTTATTTTGGCCGCAATCACATTTATCGCGGTGTCGGCTGGGGTTGTGCTGCTGATATCTGTATTTGTGCAGCCCAAGGCAAAGCACTTGTCCCTCAGGAAGATCCCTTTGAAGCAGTTCAGGCTGCTCGGACGCATTTCTCTGATATTTTCCATTGTCCTTGCTTTGATGGTTGTCCCTGCAACCATTGCCATGGCATCGGCATACAAAGCGCTGTCAAATGACTATGCTTCATGGGAAAGCCTTAAGGATGCCGTGGGAATTTCGTATAACGATGTCAGCGGGCTGTACAACGATCACTGGATGCCGACGGTCGAGCGCTTTTTTTCGCGGATGTCAGACGAAGATAATCTTTGTGTGTCAATGGCCATTGATAAAGCCATCGCGCTTGATCCTGATGAACTGGGGAAATACGATCACATCGTTGTTACGGACCGCGCATGGGTGGAGGCCACCGCATTTGAGGCTGATTCCGATATAGCTGACAGCCTGACTCCGATAGACTTTGATAATATCCACGCCGGACTGAAAAGCTTTTTGTCCAATCAGCTCCCGATTTGGACGAATACAGGAGAAATACAGCCGGAAGGCATGGGCTTCTACGAATTCAACGGCGGCAGCTTTTTGGTATTGCCTCCAAACGCATCAAGCGGCAGCGGCACCATACAAGCGAAAAATCCGTTGATTATACTGGTGGATGATTCCGTAAAAACGCTTAAAATAAGCAGCTTTCTTCTCCCTATGTCCTCGAGCGGGAACGTTGTTTTCAAAAATGAAGCCGTCTTGCGGGCCGCTCTCAACGATTCGCCGCTTATGGAAAAGATTTCATCCGTTGATTCCTTTACCGAGGGCGCACTGAAATATGCACAGCTCTTTCAGCAGGAGTCCTTTTATTACTATGCGGCGTGCGCCCTGTGCCTTGTTTCAATGGGAACGGCAGGCATCATGAGCGCGCAGCTATGGATCGGAGAGAACAGAAAACGCATCTTCACACTGCATACGGCAGGGATTCCATACAGTGCCGTCATCATGCCTGTGGTGCGCAAAGAAGCCTTGGCGGCGGCATGCACCGTACTCGCCGGAGGATTGATTGTTTATTCCGTTCGGCATCCGCAGCTGCCATTTCTGCTGTTATCGTCAGTTGTTCTGTTTTTGCTGTATATCCTGTTGAATTTTGCCGGATATATTCTCTTTTCGAAGCGAGAGTTTCTGCAAATGTCGTTTCGAAGGGAATGACCGGCCTCAGGCAAACTGCGAACGAATACGGATGGGAGGTTAAGTAAATGAATATCAGCGCAAATAATGTGGCTTTATCGATAAATGGCCGGAGCATCCTGTCTGATGTGACGGTGCTTGCGGAAGGCGGCAAAATGACCGCGCTTACCGGAAAATCCGGAAGCGGCAAGACGACGCTCTTGAATTGCCTGGGGCTGATTCATCCCGTCGACAGTGGAAACATCTTTGTAGACGGTCATGATGCAACGAGATGGCGTGAGTCACAGCGAACGTTGTTTTGGAGGAATCATGCATCTTTCATCTATCAGGATTATGGAATTATTGATGATGAAACTGTTTCATTCAATGTTTCCTTGAAAAAGCTTGGAAATAACCAGAGGCAGATCAAAGAAGCTTTAGAAGCCGTCGGATTGCATGGCAGGGAAAAGGATAAGGCGCTCGTCCTCTCGGGCGGAGAAAAGCAGCGCTTAGGAATTGCAAGGGCAATCCTGAAAAACGCTTCCGTTATTTTTGCGGACGAGCCAACCGCATCGCTCGACAGCGCAAACAGGCAGCTTGTTATTTCGCTGCTGCGGGACTGCGCAAACAGAGGTGCTGCCATAATCATTGCCACGCATGATGAACGGCTCGCTGCCGAATGTGATGCGGTGGTTAACCTTGGGGACTGACATACTGCGTTCCCTGCTACCGTGCGGATTCCGACAGGCTTTCCGAATCAATCAAAAAATATCGCTGAGGATGTAAGATTTTCCGTTTTGCGCGGTCTTATAGGTGAACGGGACGAGGAGGTGAGCGGGTGACGGACTTTGAACAGATATACAAAGACTATTTTCGGGATGTGTTCCTCTATGTCCGGCGGCTGTCCGGCGGGGACGAACGGCTGGCAGAGGATATTACCAGCGAAGCCTTCTTCCGTGCGCTTCGCCGCATTGACAGCTTTCGGGGGGATTGCGACATCCGGGTGTGGCTGTGCCAGATCGCAAAGAACTGCTACTATACCCATCTGAAGCACAGCCGCAGGACGGAGCACACGGCGGACATGGAACAGCTTATCCCGGAGGCGGCGGAATCGCCGGATGAACTGCTGCTGCGCAGCGAGAATGCCCGGCAGGCGAAACATCTGCTCCATGAGCTTCCCGACCCGTACAAAGAGGTTTTCATGTGGCGTACCCTCGGCGAATTGAGCTTTCAGGAGATCGGGAAGCTGTTTCACAAGACGGAAAACTGGGCGTGCGTCACCTATCACCGCGCACGAAAAATGCTCCAAAAAGGAATGGAGGCTGACGAACATGAAGCATGAGTGCGGCATCATCCGAGATCTTCTGCCGCTGTATGCGGAAAATATGGTGTCGGAGGACACGTCGGAGTTTGTAAAGGAGCATCTGCAAAGCTGCCATGCCTGCCGCGCGGAGCTTGAAAGGCTGCGGGAGCCTGTGGAGGTGCGGACAGAGCCGCAGCCCGACATGGACGCCGCGCCGCTGAAGCGGCTGAAAAGGGCGCTGCTGATGAAAAAGGTGCAGACCATCCTGTGCACGGCGGCGGTGCTGCTGGCGCTGATGCTGTCGGTCCTCTCCTTTCTGACCGCGCCGGAATACTTCGCCTATTCGCCGGGGCTGGTGACGGTGACGCAGGAGGCAAACGGCGCGGTAACCCTCTCCTTCGGCAGCGAGGTCACGAATTATAAGCTCCAACAGGTCAAGGACCCGGATGACCGTCAGACGGTCTACCATCTGGAGGTATGGACTTCCGCGTGGGATAAAATATTCCATAGACCCGGCGCACAGGCTGTGACCGCGGCGCCGGAGAACGGCAAGCCGCTTCTCGTTTATTTTACGCAGTTTGTTGGCGGACGCGCCGAAAGCTCCAACGACAGCTCGGTGTGCATCTACGGCGCCGCGCCCGACAGCGGCGGCTGGGTCGCCTTGGCGGGGCTTTCTTTGAGCTATTGGCTGCTGTTCAACATCGCCCTGTTCCTGATCCTTATCGGGGTATGGTTCAAGCTGCGCAGGAAAGAAAAATCCCGCCGCCGGGTGGAGCGCCTGCTCCTGATCCCTATCGCATACGGGCTGGGGCACCTGTGCGTGCTGGGCTTTCGCACCGCATCCTGTTCGGAATGGCGCGACTTTCAACTGATTCTTGCCATCGGTGTTCTGTTCTACTGCGCCATGCTGCTGGCATTGAGTATTTTCTATAATGTAAAAGAGCTGCGGAGTGTAAAAAGAGAGGGTGAGAACGGATAGCGGCCTGACCATTTGGAAAGCAGGTGTACCATGAGAAAACTTGTGATTTTTTGCTTTGCCGTCTGTATGACCGTGCTTTCGGTACTATCCCTGTTCAATAAACGCCCCGACATGATCCTTGCGGATGAGCCTACGGGCAGTCTGGACGAGCGCAACCGCAGCTATGTGATGGATATTCTCAAGGAGCTGAACCGACAGGGGAAAACCATTGTTGTTGTGACCCATGATCCCTATGTGAGCGATTGCGCCACACGGCATATTGCGCTGTGAGAGGACGGAGGGTAACGCTATGCGGAAAAAGAACCGGGCAGCCCTGCTGTGCTCGATCCTGATTCTTGCGAGCATCGGGCTGGGCGTTTCCATCATTTACTCGGACTACTATTTCAGCCCTGCGGCGGGGCTGCAATCCTTTGCTGTCGCGGACACCTCCCGGATATATCTTCATCCGGAGGAGGACGCCGGCGCGCCAAATGCCGCCGCGCCGCCCGATGAGCTGTATGCGCTTCTGGAGCGCTGGGCGCTGGAAAACAATGCGACGATCCTGTACAAGAACGGTTTTGCCGCAGGCTGCGGCATCCTGGACGGCTCGGATTGGCTGCGTGAAGCCGTCGGGCTTTCGCTGCCCCGGGACGCGTATGGCGTGCTGACCTCGGAGGGCGCGGCTTTTTTGGAAGCCTATGTGCGCGGCGGGCGGTTTTTGCCGGAAACGCTGGGGCTGCCTGTGCTGGGAACCTATCGGGAACAGGATGCGCCCTCTGTGATCTCCAATGCAGGGTTTCTCTATCCGCTGTCCATGAGCGGGGTAAAGGACGGAATGTACTTCACGGATGGCGCGGACACCCGCGCTCTGACGGCCCTGTTCGAGAGCCGCGGCTATACGGTCATTGATCAGCGGCAGCGCTTGAGCCTTCCCGCGCTGGCGGCAAAGCTCCTGACGGACAGCGTTCTTTCCAGAGCGATTTCCGCCGCCATGCTCGGCCTGATCTTCTGCTTCTCCTATGTGGTGCTGACCATGTATCGGGAAAATGGCCGCCGCTATCGGATCTATCATCTGTTCGGGCTGTCCAAAGCGCGGCTGTTCCTCCGTTCCACCCTTACGGCGATGGGCATTGCAGGGACTGCCGCTTTGCTTTTCGGCGTGGTGCTGCACCGGGGGCTGACCTATCTGCCGGGCCGTGAGCTGACCGCGCTGCTGACAGGCACTGCGGCGGGGCTCGTGCTGTTCTCGCTGATCATGAACTGGGCGGGCTGGTGCGCAGCAGCCGCACGGCTTGGGAAGGGGGGAAGATGATATGACGCTGATGAGGCAGGTTGTCCGGGATCTGGTCAAGGACGCCGGATGGGTCATTTTTTACGGCTTCCTGACCGCGATGTCCATCATGGCCTTCGTGCTGGTAGGCTTGAGCTACCGGCACGTCGCGTCCCAGAATGACGCGATCCGCCGCTTTACGCAAAACGATGTAAGCATGGTGCAGGTCAAGGACCTGAGCGGTCTTCGGACAGCGGCTGACCGGGAGGCTGCCGCGCAGTCCGCCGGCACAGGCAGGGAGCGGCAGCAGGGCCTTGCGGAGCTGTTTCGGAAGCATGACAACCTCGGCAGCCTCGTCTTTCTCCCCGGCAGCGGCGGGTATCAGCAGACCATCGTTTATGTGGGCGCCTATACCCGGCTGACGGCATTCCCGTTTCCGGCAGGCAGCGATGCGCCCATCGCCGCTGTTTCGCCGGACTGCGCCGGGGATGAAGGAAAGACGCTCCGCATCGGCGATCACGAATGCATCGTGACCGTCGTCCCAGCCGATATGGACGTTTACCATCCGCTGTACTACATTCCGCCCGCATCGGAGAATCTGAAGAAAACGCTCTATGTTTTCTCACCGTCCTTTGAGGATGCCCTTTCCCTCGCGGCGTTTCCGCAATTATCGGTGAATCTGTTCATAGACCGTCTGATCCTTGCCGAGCCCACACAGGAGAGCGCCGCCGATGTCAGGTCGTTCCTGTATCAAAACTATTCCGCCTATGCGGAGATACAGTCAACAGAAAATTTTCTGCAGCTTTCCGCCGCGAGCGGCACCCGCACCCATCAGACATATCTTCTGTTCTACATCATGTCCACGCTGGTTTTGTTCGGCGCGCTGCTGCTCAATACCTATCGCATCCTGTGCCGCCGGATCCCGGAATACGCGGTGCATCATCTCTTTGGCGCGCCGCAGCAGTTTATCTTCGCGAGGATGTATCTGTTTGTGCTGGGCTACCATGTGATCCCGCTTGCGGGAACGCTCCTGATCCTGTCATTGAACAGGCTCGCGTCGCCGCCGAATCTTCTCATGGTATTCGCCGCCGCCATGGGCTCGGCGCTTCTTGTCACAGGTATCGTGCAGCGGCGTTTTGCTGCTGAATTTTCACAGGGCTTAAGGAGGGAATGAGCTATGCCGGGAATCACCGTTACACAGGCCTGCAAGAGCTATGAAACCAGCCGCTACACCGTAAAAGCGGTGAATCACGCCGACCTTTCCGTGGAAAGCGGCGAAGCCGTCGCCATTGTCGGGCCCTCCGGCAGCGGCAAGTCCACGCTTCTGAACATTATCGGCCTGATTTTGAAGCCGGATTCCGGAAGCGTCGCCGTGGACGGAAGGGAAGTGCTGAACATGAGCGACAAGCGGCGCAGCGCCTTCCGGAACGCCTCGTTCGGCTATATCGTGCAGGACTTCGCCCTGCTGGACGATGAAACCGTCTATCACAACATCCGAATTCCTCTGCTTTACAACAGGCAGATCAAGCGCAGGGAGCACAAGCCCCGAATCCGGGAGATCGCGCAGAAGCTGGACATCTCCGACAAGCTGAACCGCAGGGCGGGCAGATTGTCCGGCGGAGAGCGGCAGCGGGTGGCGATCGCCCGCGCGATCGTCTGCGACCAGCCGATCATCCTCGCGGACGAGCCCACCGGCTCGCTGGACGCGGCGAACAAAGCGAATGTCATAGACATCCTCATGCGGCTGTGCAAGGAAAACGGAAAGACGCTGATTATCGTCACCCATGACCTGTCGATTGCCGAACGCTGCGGCAGGATCGTTCAGATGGCGGATGGCCGCATTGAGACAATGAGAAAAACAAGAAATCCGAACCCCTGACCGATTGGTCTAAGGTTCGGATTATCTTGCATTGGTGGAGATAAGCGGGATCGAACCGCTGACCTCTTGAATGCCATTCAAGCGCTCTCCCAGCTGAGCTATACCCC
>CAKUIM010000030.1 GCA_934660965.1 uncultured Oscillospiraceae bacterium
AGGATGCGGCACAGCTCCACCGCGCCGCCGGGGGTGACGGCCTTGCCGGCCACGGCGATGCGCAGGGGCCACATGAGGGTGGCGTTCTTCACGCCCAGGCGCTCGGCCAGGGCGACGAGGGCGTCATGGATGGCGTCCTGGCTCCAGTCTGGCAGCGCGGAGAGCACCGGCGAGACGGCCTCCAGCATCCGCAGGGACACCTCGGCGTCCGTCTTGGACTTCTTGTTGGTAAAGAGCTCCGCGCTGTACTCCGGCAGCGCGTCAAAGAAGTCCACCTTCTCGGGGATGTCGGTGAGCTTCTCGCACCGGGCCTGGAGCAGGGCGGCGATGGCGTCGGCGTCGTAGGCCTCGTTTTGTACGGCCTTGCGGATATAGGGCCGGGCGGCCCGGGCGAACTGCTCGGGGGTGAGGGCGCGCAGGTAAGCGGCGTTGAAGTAGGTGAGCTTGTCCATGTCGAAGGCGGAGGGGGACTTGGAGATGCCCGAGATCTCAAAGGCGGCGATGAGCTCGTCCATGGTGAAGAACTCCTGTTCGGACAGCTCCCCGTGGGGGGCCCAGCCCAGCAGCGCCACATAGTTGACCACCGCCTGGGACAGGTAGCCCTGGGCCATCAGGTCCTCGTAGGAGGGGTCGCCGTGGCGCTTGCTCATCTTGCGCACCGTGCCGGTCTGGGGATCGGTGATCATCACCGAGGCGCAGTGAACGTAGGTGGGCACCGCCCAGCCGAAGGCCTCGTAGAGCAGGTTGTACTTGGGGGCGGAGGAGAGGTACTCGGCCCCCCGCACCACGTGGGTGATGCCCATGAGGTGGTCGTCCACCACGTTTGCGAAGTTGTAGGTGGGCAGGCCGTCCCGCTTGATGAGCACCTGGTCGTCCAGGTCGCTGTTGTCCACGGTGATGTCGCCGTAGACAGCGTCGGAGAAGGTGGTCTTTCCGGCGGGGATGCGCTGGCGGATGACATAGGGCAGGCCGGCGGCGAGCTTTTCCTTCACCTGTGCGGGGGAGAGGTCACGGCAGGGGTCGGCGGCGCGGTCAAACTCCCCGGAGTCCTCCTCCGACTCGGCCTTCTCGCAGAAGCAGTAGTAGGCGGCGCCCTTCTCCACCAGCAGTTGGGCGTACTTGCCGTAGAAGGGGCGGCGCTCGGTCTGGACATAGGGGCCCACCGGGCCGCCCACGTCCGGGCCCTCGTCCCAGGTGAGACCGCACTGGCGCATGGTGGCGTAGATGACGTCCACCGCGCCGTCTACCAGGCGCCCCTGGTCGGTGTCCTCAATGCGCAGCAAAAACTTGCCCCCCAGGTGGCGGGCGATGAGATAGGTATAAAGGGCGGTGCGCAGGTTGCCCACATGCATGTAACCGGTGGGGGACGGGGCGAAGCGGGTGCGCACCTCGCCGGTGGGGATGCGCGCCTCCATGTCCTGGAACCACTGCATGTCCAAAGCCATATCAAAAACCTCCAATGTGGGATGTATTCTCCTTATTATATAAAGAATTAAACTGCTTTTCAAGAGGGGAACAAGAAAAGCGGGGCCGGCCAACGGCCGGCCCCGCAAGGGATGCTGGGGGGATGGTTCAGACGCAGTCGATGCGCAGCCCGTCCTCCGCCGCGCTGACGCTGACGGAGCGGATGGGATCGGCGTAGCGCTCGATGAGGGTGCTGGCGATGGGGTCCTCCAGGTCCCGCTGGATCTGCCGGCGCAGGTTGCGGGCACCGTAGGCGGAGGAATAGGAGGTCTTTACCAGGTGCTCGAGCACCGAGTCGTCATACCGGAAGTCGATGCCTTTGTCCCGCAGCACGCCCTCCAGCTCGGAGAGCATGATGCGGGCAATGTCCTTGAAATTGTCCTCGGTGAGCTGGTTGAAGTACACGATCTCGTCCACCCGGTTGATAAACTCCGGCCGCAGGAAGGATTCCAGCCCCCGGATGGCCTTCTCCCGGCCCAGCTGGGCCGGGGCACGGTCAAAGCCCAGGGAGCCGCCCTTGATGTTGCTGCCGGCGTTGGAGGTCATGACGATGACGGTGTTCTCGAAGTTCACCTGCTTGCCGTGGGCGTCGGAGATGTGCCCGTCGTCCAGAATCTGGAGCAGCACGTTGAGCACGTCCGGGTGGGCCTTCTCGATCTCGTCGAAGAGGATGACACAGTAGGGCTTCCGGCGCACCTTTTCAGTGAGCTGACCGGCGTCGTCATAGCCCACATAGCCCGGGGGCGAGCCGATGATGCGGGACACCGAGTGCTTTTCCATAAACTCCGACATGTCAAGGCGGATGAGGGACTCCGGCGAGTTGAAGAGGTCGGCGGAGAGCTGCTTGACAAGCTCGGTCTTGCCCACGCCGGTGGAGCCCACAAAAATGAAGGAGACTGGCTTGTGCTTGGCGGAGATGCCCACACGGCCCCGGCGCACGGCGGCGGCCACAGCGCGGACGGCCTCATCCTGGCCGATGATGTGGCTGCGCAGCCGCTCCTCCAGGCGGGCCAGGCGCTCAAACTCCTGTTCCTGAATCTGGCTTGCGGGGATTTTGGTCCACAGCTCGATGACCCGGGCCAGGTGGGCCGCGGTGAGGGGCGGGTTGCCCTTGGCCTCAATGGCCTCCTTTTCGCCCAGCAGCTGGGCCTGGCGGCTTTTCAGCTCGGCCAGGCGCTGATAGGCGCGCTCGTTGATGCCGTTCTGGATGTCCCGCTTCTCGGCGGCCAGGGCGGAGAGCTTTTCCTGAAGCTCCGCAATCTGGCGGCGCCGGCCCTCCTGCCGCTCCTGGAAGGCGCTGTCCCCACGGTTGGGGGCCTCTGCATCGTCCCGGCTGACAGCCATTTCCAGGGTGTCCTTCTGGCGCTGGAGGCGCTGCTCCCGCTGGGTCAGGCCGGTGATGCGGGGGTCGTCCTGGCCGCTGGTGGCGGCGAGGACCACCTCCATCTCCTTGGCGTAGTCGGCCAGCTCCTTTTCAATATCGGCCAGCCGGGCCAGGTCCTGGTTGTGGAGGTTTACGTCGGAGGAGGCCTCGTCAATGAGGTCGATGGCCTTGTCGGGCAGGTACCGGTCGGTAATGTAGCGCTCGCTCATGGTCACTGCCAGGCGGCACATATCGGGGGTGATGGTCACCCGGTGGAAGGCCTCGTAATAGGGGGCGATGCCCCGGAGAATCTCGACGGACTCGTCGATGGACGGCTCCTCCACGATCACGGGCTGGAAACGGCGCTCCAGGGCGGAGTCCTTCTCGATGTACTTGCGGTATTCGGTGAGGGTGGTGGCGCCGATGACCTGGATTTCGCCCCGGCTCAGGGCCGGCTTGAGGATGTTGGCGGCATTCATGCTGCCCTCGGCATCGCCGGCGCCCACGATGGAGTGGACCTCGTCGATGACCAGGATGATGTTGCCCAGGCGCTTGACCTCGTCGATGAGGCCCTTCATCCGGGACTCGAACTGGCCCCGGAACTGGGTGCCCGCCACCAGGGCAGTCAGATCCAGGAGGTACACCTCCTTGTCCAGCAGCTTGTAGGGTACCTGATGGTCAAAAATGCGCTGGGCCAGGCCCTCGGCAATGGCGGTTTTGCCCACGCCGGGCTCGCCGATGAGACAGGGATTGTTCTTCTGCCGGCGGTTGAGGATCTGGATGGTGCGCTCGATCTCGTTATCCCGGCCCACAATGCGGTCGAGCTTCCCTTCGGCCGCCTTGCGGGTGAGTGAGATGCAGTAGTTTTCCAGGAACTTGCGCTTGGCGGGCCGCTGCCCCTCGCCGTTCTGGGGGGGCTGCTGGGCGGAATTGCCGGAATTGCTCTCCCGGCCGCCCCGCTCAGGCTGTTGCTGCTGGCCGCCGAAGAGCTTGTTGAGGAAGGGGAAGGTGGCGGTGCGGCCGTCGTCCTCATCGCCGTCTTCATCGCCGGAGAGGTCCTCCGCGCCCTCGGCGCCGCCGAAGGCGGAGAGCATTTCATTGGAGATGGATTCCAGATCCTCCTCGGAAATGCCCATCTTGCGCATCATATCGTCCACGGGCTTGATGCCCAGCTCCTTGGCGCATTTCAGGCACAGACCTTCATTTTTGGTCTCGCCGTTTTCAATTTTGGAAATGAAAATAACCGCTACATTTTTGTGGCAGCGGGTGCACAGGGTAGGCTGCATAAGGGTTCTCCTTTCAGAGGAAGCTGTTTATTTGCATGCATCATAGCAGAGGTTTGTGAACATGTCATGAATTCCGGCCTGGTAATTTTAACTTCCGGAGGCTTTTCCGGCGCCGGAGAGCAGGGCGGACAGCGCCCGGCTCAAGCCGCCGGCAGTGAGGAGCCGGGCCACCTGGCCGGAGTTCTCGTCGGTGAGCAGGCCGGTCAGGCGGGCGGCCCACAGTGCAAGCATCAAAATCAGCGCGCCCTTGACAAGGCCCAGCAGCGCCCCGCCCGCGGTGTTGACCGCCGAGAGAATGGGCAGGCGGAAGGCAAGGTCCAGCGCGTGGCTGACCAGAAAGCAGACGAGCAGAATGAGGAAGAAGGACAGGATAAAGAGCGCCGCCCAGGCGATGAGCCCGGCCAGGTAGGCCGCCACCGCCGCCGCGGCGGTGGTGACGATCTCCAGCCGCCGGTTTTCCGCGGCCTCTTCCAGCAAAGAGGCAAAGCCGGCGTAGACGCCGCTCTCCCGCAGCAGGTCAAGAATCTGCTGGAAGTCGTTGTCGTCGGCGCTGCCAGTGCTTTCGGTGCCGTCGGCATGGTCGCCGCTGCCGCCGTCCGGGGCGGCGCTCTCCCCGCCCTGGGACGTCCCGTCCTGCGCAGTGCCGTCTGTCCCGCCCTCCTCCGGGGTGAGCAGCGCCTCGATGGAGTGCCGGATGGACGGCTCAATGAGGTTGGCCACCGGCTTTGAGAAGCCCCCGGCTACCGCGCGGGCGCCGAAAAAGGCGATAAAAACGGTCAAGAGGCTGAATAAGGTAAGAATCAGGCCCTTTTTTGCCCCCCGCCAGGCGAAAAAAATGAGGGCCAGGAGCAGCACGGCGTCGATTACATGGGGAACCATAATGTACCTCCGTTTGCATCGGTTGACAGGGGTGCGGCCCGGCCAGTCTGGACTGTGCCCGGACCTCCATGCGGCGGTCAGTTGGGTACAAAGTAGCTTGCGGTGTCGCTGGAGATGAGGATGGCAGAGCCGTCACGCATCAGCAGCACCCGGCGGGCGCCCTGGGTGCCGTCCAGGGTGGCGTAAAGGGTGAGGTCAGAGGTGTAGATGTCCAGCCGGTTGCCGGTGAGCACGGCGAAATACCGCCCGGCCGCGGCCAGGGACAGCACCTGCTCGTTGAGCTCCAGCGAGCCGGACACCACCCCCTCACCGTCGATGATCTGCAGCACCGCCTGGCTGCCCGCCCGGTATTTACCCAGCAGCGCCGCCGCGAAGCCGTCGCCGGAGAGGTCATAGGCGCGCAGATACCGGCCGGAGAAGTCGGCGTAGGCGCTCTGGCCGCCGGAAATCACGCTCATGCCCTTGTCCCCCAGGGCCCACACCCGGTCGGCGGTGTGGCGCAGCTGCAGGATGACGTTGCCGCCCAAATCAAAGACGGCGTCGGGCCGGAACTCCCGGGCCTCGTCCGCGGCGGCGGAGGCGGAATTGAGGGAGTAGAGGGAGAGCTGGGAGGAAAAGCTGCCGTTGTCCTGCCCGATGGTGAGAATGGACAGGGTGCGCCCGTCGTCGGAGAGGGCGGCGTCCATCACAAAGGCGGAGGAGAGACGGACGCTGGCCACCGCCTCGTAGGCGGAGCTGTACACCGTGACGCTGCCGCGGTAGCCGCTCTCCTGGGTGACCACGGTGAGCTGGCCGCTGCGGTTGAGGTGGGCGGACAGGATGGGCTCAAAGCCGGTGCTGGAAAAGATGAGCTCCCGCTGGCCCAGCACATAGAGGCTGGTGCCGCCGGCGTCGTACACCACCGCCAGGGTACCGTTGGAGTCCACCACCGGTGCGTCCAGGGAGACGGTCTCGTGGACATAGCGGGTGCCGCTGCCCGAGTAGAGGGAGATGGCGTTCTGGGAGCACACCAGCAGGTCGCCCCCCAGCACGGTGAAGGAGTCGCCCAGGGCGCCGTCGTAGTGGAAGGCATCCGCCTGACCGCTGTCAGAGAGCATCAGGGTGCGGTAGGTAAACCAGCGCTTGACGCTGTCCAGGTTCAGAACGTCCCGGAAGGCCACTGCCGCCACTGCCAGCAGCACCATCACAAGGGCCACCAGGAACAGCACAAGGCGCACGAGAAAGCGCGGGCGCTTTCTGCCGCTGCCTTTTGGGGCTGCCTGGCCCTCCTGGGGGGCAGAGCCGGGTATATTCGGTTTTTGAATCATATCATCCATCATGATGCACCTTTGCCCGCCGACGTGTCCGCCGGAGGGCTGTCGTCAGGTTGTGAAAGGGCGTTTTTTACAGCACGTCCTCTTCATACCAAAGATTTGTCATGTAAAGCCCGTCAGGAGGGGCGGTGGGGCCCGCCAGGGTGCGGTTGCGGGAGGAGAGAATATCCGGGATGTCGGCGGGGGAGAGCTTGCCCTCGGCAGCGTAGATGCACGTTCCCACCATGGCCCGCACCATGTTGTAGAGAAAGCCGTCGGCACACACCCGCAGGTCGATCATCTTCCCCCGGCGCTCCACCTCGAAATAGTGGACGGTGCGCACGGTGGTGCGGGTCTCGGTGCCCACCGAGCGCACGGCGGCAAAGTCGTGTGTGCCCACGAACTGCGCGGCGGCCCTGGCCATGACGCCCTCGTCCAGCAGCCGGGGGTAAAACCACACGCGGTTTACATAAAACGGGTCACGGATCCGGGAATTATAAATGCGGTAGGTGTATTCCTTTTTGAGGCACGAGCCGATGGCGTTGAACTCATCGGGCACCAGGGTGGCCCGGGACACCACAATGTCGTCGGGCAGGCAGGTGTTCACCGCCAGGGGCAGGCGGTCCAGGGGGATGCCGGAGGTGGTACGGAAGTTCGCGACATAGACCCGGGCGTGGACGCCGGCGTCGGTGCGGCCCGCGCCCACCACCTTCACCGGGTGGCGCACCACGCAGGCCAGGGCCCGCTCCAGCGTTTCCGCCACGGACTGGGCGTTTTTCTGCACCTGCCAGCCGTGGTAGGCGGTGCCGGTATAGCTGAGGCTCAGGGCGATGTTGCGGGGCGTTCTGGGCGTCATAGGGATGCCTCCTGTTGGTGGGTGTGAGGGTCAGAGTCCGGCGCGGGCGAGGAAGCCCACCAGCACGCACAGGGCGATAAAGGCGGAGAGCACCGCGTAGTCCGAGGGACGGCTGTGAAGCTGCTTCATCCGGGTGCGGCCATCGCCGCCGTGGTAGCAGCGGCATTCCATGGCAGTGGCCAGCTCGTCTGCCCGGCGGAAGGCCGAGATGAACAGGGGCACCAGCAGCGGGATGAGGGCCTTGGCCTTCTCGATGAGGTTGCCCGAGTCGAAATCCGCGCCCCGGGCCCGCTGGGCGGACATGATCTTGTCCGTCTCCTCAATGAGGGTGGGGATGAAGCGCAGGGCGATGGACATCATCATGGCAAGCTCGTGAATGGGCAGGTGGAGCTTCTTGAGCGGGCTCAGCAGGGACTCCAGCGCGTCGGTGAGCTCCAGGGGGGAGGTGGTATAGGTCAGCAAAAAGGTGCCGGAAATGAGCAGCATAATGCGCAGCACCATGAAAACGGCGTGGATGATGCCCTCCAGCGTGACGGTGAACACCCAGAACGAGCACAGCACATGCTCGCCGGGGTAGTAGAGGACATTGAGCACGGCGGTGAAGATGAGAAGAAAGACCACCGGCTTGAGCCCCCGCAGGATGGAACGGGGCGAGACGGTGGACACCGCCACCGACACGGCCAGCACGGCGAACACGACGGCATAGGTGGCCGGCCCCTTGGCCAGGAACAGGGCCACAATATAGGCGATGGTGCACAGAAGCTTGATGCGGGGGTCCAGCCGGTGCACCGGGGAGGTGCCGGGGAAGTACTGGCCCAGGGTAATGTCCTTCAAGGCCATTTACACCGCCCCCTTCCGCCGCCGCGCGGCCAGGACATAGTCCCGGGCCTGCTCCACAGTGTAGATGTCCGCCGGCACGTCAAGGCCCATGGCGCGCAGCCGGGCAAACACCCGGGCCATGACCGGCACGCCCAGCCCAAGGGCCTCCAGCTGCTCCGCGTGGGGGAAAACCTGGGCGCAGCTGCCCGAGAGGGCGATTTTGCCCTGGGAGATCACCACCAGGCGCTGTGCCTCCCGGGCCACCTCGTCCATGGAGTGGGACACCAGAATGATGGTGGCGTTCTTCTCCCGGTGGTAGGCGCGGATATTGCCCAGCACCTGGGCGGCGCCGGCGGGGTCAAGGCCGGCGGTGGGTTCGTCGAGAATGAGGACGGAGGGCTCCATGGCGATGACGCCGGCGATGGCCACCCGCCGCTTCTGCCCGCCGGAGAGCTCGAAGGGAGACTGCTCCAGCACGGTGTCGGGAAGACCGGCAAACTGGGCGGCCTGGCGCACCCGGCGGTCAATCTCGTCTTTGCCCAGGCCCATGTTGGCGGGGCCGAAGGCGATGTCCTTATAGACAGTCTCTTCAAAGAGCTGATACTCCGGGTACTGGAACACCAGGCCCACCTGGAAGCGCACATCCCGGGTGGCGGCCTTGGCGCGCCAGATGTCCTCCCCCCGGAAGAGCACCCGGCCGGAGGTGGGCTTCAAAAGGCCGTTGAGGTGCTGGATGAGGGTGGACTTGCCCGAGCCGGTGCGGCCGATGAGGGCCAGATACTCCCCCTCCTGGGCGGAGAAGGAGATGTGGTCCAGGGCCAGGTGCTCGAATGGAGTGCCGCCGCCGTAGAGGTGGCAGAGCTCGTTTGTCTCAATGATTGGGGTCATGGCCGAATTCCTTTTTGATAGAATTGAACGCCGCCGCGGCGGGGCAGAGGCCCGGCGGTTTAGGACAGCAGGGAAGCAAGGGCGGCGGCGCAGGCGTCTGCGTCCAGGGCGTCCAGGGGGGCATTGACGCCATTCCGGCGTAGCTCGTACATCAGGCTCACCGTCTCGGGCACCTCAAGGCCCAGGCGGCGCAGGCCGTCCACATCCTGAAAGACCCGGGCGGGGGCGCCGTCCCCGACGATGCGCCCGTCGTGCATGACGATGAGGCGGTCGGCCAGGGCGGCCTCGTCCATATGGTGGGTGATGAGGATGACGGTGATGCCCTGCTCCCGGTTGAGACGGCGCACCACGTCCAGCACCTCCTGCCGGCCCACCGGGTCGAGCATGGCGGTGGGCTCATCGAGCACCAGGCAGCGCGGCTCCATGGCCAGCACTCCGGCGATGGCCACCCGCTGCTTCTGCCCGCCGGAGAGCAGATGGGGGGCATGGCGGGCAAAGCCGCTCATCCCAACGGCCTGAAGGGCCGCGTCCACCCGGCGGCGGATCTCATCGGAGGGCACGCCGAGATTCTCCGGGCCAAAGGCCACGTCCTCCTCCACCACACTTGCCACAATCTGGTTGTCCGGGTTCTGGAACACCATGCCAACCTGGCGGCGGATGTCCAGCAGGCGCGCCTCGTCGGCGGTGTCGATGCCGCAGACCGTCACCGTGCCCTCCGTGGGCAGGAGGATGGCGTTGAAATGCTTGGCAAGGGTGGATTTGCCCGAGCCGTTGTGTCCAAGAATGGCCACGAAGGAGCCCTCTTCAATGGCGAGGTTCAGGCGGTCCAGCACGGTGGGGGCCACCCCCTCCTCGGTTGTGTAGCGGAAGGTGAGGCCTTGCACCTCTATGATGGCGTTGGACATGGTTATGCCACCTCAAATCATGAAAACAGAATGTGTGTAAAGGGGAAATACATGACAGAAAATAGGCAGGGCGTCAACACACCCACCTTCCCGTTGCCCCGCAGGGAAGGGCAAGGCCGGTGGCGGTGACGGGCAGGCCCAGCTCATCCGACACGGTGTGCCCGCCGAAGCGCTTGCCGATGATGGTCTGGAGGATATAGGTCAGCACCGACGGCGCAAGGCCGGTGGTGTAGGAGTTGAGGATGACGAACAGGGGATCGTCACTCAAAACGCCGGATACCAGCTCCACAAAGGGATAGAGGTTTTCCTCCAGCCGCCACACCTCGCCGGAGGGGCCCCGGCCGTAGGAGGGCGGGTCCATGATGATGGCGTCGTACCGGCGGCCCCGGCGGATTTCGCGTTCCACATATTTGGCGCAGTCGTCCACAATCCAGCGGATGGGCTTATCTTCAAGGCCGGAGGCTTTTGCGTTGTCCCGGGCCCACTGCACCATGCCCTTTGCGGCGTCCACATGGCACACGTTGGCTCCGGCGGCGGCGCAGGCCACGGTGGCCCCGCCGGTGTAGGCGAAGAGGTTCAGGACGTTCACCGGCCGGCCGGCCTTTTTGATCTGCTCCCGGGCAAAGTCCCAGTTGGCGGCCTGCTCTGGGAAAAGGCCGGTGTGCTTGAAGTTCATGGGGCCAACATGAAAAGTCAGGTCGCCGTAGCCCACGGTCCAGCGCTCGGGGACGTTTTTGCGCTCCCACGCACCGCCGCCGGAGCTGGAGCGGGCATAGCGGGCGTCCGCATTTTTCCAGCCCTTGAGGGTGCGGGGGGTGTTCCAGATGGCCTGGGGGTCGGGGCGGACCAGCAGCCGGTTTCCCCAGCGCTCCAGCTTCTCGCCCCGCCCGCAGTCGAGTAATTCATAGTCCTGCCAGTGCTCTGCAAGCCACATGTGCCTGATCTCCCTTATAAAAATAAAATCATGTTATTATACTGTATCCCGGCGCTGTAGTCAATGAATACCATGGCGGAAGAGGGGGCGGTGAGGCCGGATTTTTCCGGCAGAAGGGCAAAAAACACCGGGGAGCGGCGCTCCCCGGTGCGTTGGATGGGTATGGTCAGAGAGTCTTGCCCTCGGGCGCGTCAGGGCGGACACTGCCGCCGCGCCGTGGCGCGGGGACAAACTGCTCAAAGATGGAAAGGCAGCCGTCCCCCTCGCATTCTGCCATGTCCTCCGGCTTCCGGATAGTCCAGCTGACCTCCTGCACCCCCCAGATACGCCGGGCAAGGCGCAGGGACGGGGTGTGCCGGTGGAGGTGGTTGTAGGCGATGAAGTCGGGCACGGTGAGGAAGGAGGTGAGGAGGTTCGTCATGGCGAAATCCGCCGCGGCGCCCATGCCGGTGTGATCTCCCTTGAGAAAGTTCTGGCTCAGCTGCCCCCGGCAGATCTCCGGCCGGTGCTTCTTGAGCCAGAGGATGGCCAGAGGGTGGAAGGACTCGATGCAGCAGCTGACATGAAAACGGTCGAGCATGTCGCAGGTGGCCTTTGCCAGGACGGCGGCGTTGCCCTCCACCTTCAGCTCCACGATCAGGGGCGTTTTCCCCTCAAAGAGGGGGAGCACCTCCTCCAGAAACGGGATGCGCTCCTCGGTGCCCTCCAGGCGGTATTGGCCCAGCTCTTCAGCTGTGAGGGAAGATGCCTTTACATCGACTCCAGCCGTGCGCAGCAGGGAATCGTCGTGGATGACGGCCAGGCGGCCATCTCTCGTCAGGTGGACGTCCAGCTCGACGCCGAAGCCGTGCTCCACCGCCCGGCGGAAGGCGGCCATGGAGTTCTCCGGAATGCCGTTGGGCTTATCGTGAAGGCCACGGTGGGCATAGCGGTACTGCCCAAGCTCCGCCCAGGCGGGGTGGCCGCGCCGACACCGCAGGGAGAGGGCCCACAGCACAAGCAGCGCCGCGATCACACCGAGAATGATATAGAGTGCAGTCATAGCAAACGCCTCGCAGTAAAATGATTTTGGGCGGCGGGCTTAGTCGTCCATGTCCTCGAAGGCCTCAAGGCCCCGTTTTGCCACCGCCTTGCTGTCGCCATGGCGGACAAAGCACATGGTCACAAAGGACATGGCCACGAAGAAGGCGGCGTAGGGGAAGAGCACCTTATAGCTGATGTGCTTCATCAGCGTGCCGGCCAGCACCGGGGTGATGACCTGGGCCAGCATAGAGGCGGTGTAATAGTAGCCGGTGAACTTGCCCACGTCGGAGCCGCGGCACATCTCCACCACCATGGGCAGGGAGTTGACGTTGATGGCGGCCCAGGCAAGGCCCACCAGGGCGAACACCACGAACATCACGGCGTTGAGGGAGGAGAAGGCGGTGGTGAGCACAAAGCCCAGCAGGAAGCACGCCGCCAGCAGGACGACGCCGGCCATAATGGTTTTCTTCCGGCCCACCCTGGAGGCGATGGCACCGATGGGGATGTAGGAGAGGATAGCCCCGGCGGTGGCCACGAGAAGGCAGGTGGACGCGCCGCCCAGGCCCTCGCCCATGACGCGGCTGACATAGGTGGTAAACCAGGTGGTTACGCCGTTATAGCCGATGAACCACAGCGCGATGGACGCGAGCAGAAAGCCCAGGCTGCGCTTGACCGGGGCGGGGAGCACCTCGTGGTCGGAGCCGTCGTCCTGGGCAAGGTTCCACTCCGGGTGCTCGCGCTCCAGCGCCTGGTTTTCCGCGGCCAGCCTGGGCTCCCGGATGGTCAGCAGCAGCACCGCGATGGCGATCACCATGATGCCGGACACCACCAGGAACAGGGGCTGGTAGTTGACGTGGGCCAGGTCCTTGACCTTGGAGGTGGGGTAGAGCACGGCGGCCACGCCCAGATAGATGATGCCGCCCAGAGCGCCCATGAGGTTGATGATGGCGTTGGCCTTGGAGCGCAGGGGCTTGGGGGTCACGTCGGGCATGAGGGCCACGGCGGGGGAGCGGTAGGTGCCCATGGCGATGAGCAGCAGGCCCAGCACCACCACGAAGGAGACGAACTTAAAGGGGGCGGCCTGGGCGGCGTAGCTGTTGTCCAGCATAGGCAGCAGGTTCATCAGGATCACCGCCGCGGCGGTGCCGCACAGGATGTATGGGGTGCGGCGGCCCAGCCTGGAGCGGGACTTGTCGGAGAGGGCGCCGAAGAAGGGCAGCAGGAACAGGGCCAGGATGTTGTCGATGGCCATCACCGCGCCGGTGAGGGACTCGTCCATGCCGAAGGTCTCCCGCAGGATCAGGGGGATGACGTTGTCGTACATCTGCCAGAAGGCGCAGATGGACAGGAATGCCAGGCCGACCAGAATGGTGCGTTTGTTGTTGAGCTTCATACCGATCCCTCTCTCTTTTGTTGCCCATCAAAAAAGGCTTTGCCTGTTTCGATGGAAGGGTTGCGCCCCGCCGCAGCGCGCGCAATTTCCGCTGACAGCGGCTATTGCGCACGTTTGCGGGGCGAGACGTGTTTTCCGCCACGCGCATGTCACGGCGGAAAACGGATTTTATTTTTTCGCCGCTGCGGCGGCGAAACGCTACGAGGTTTTTGGACAGCTCCTTTTGTTGGGGATGCAGGCCTGTGAACTTTATGCCCGCAGCGCCGCATGAAGCGCGGCAATATCGTCAAAGACCCAGGTGGGCTTCACATCGCTCCGGGCAAGGTCGCGGAGCGTACCCTCGCCGGAGAGGACGAAGGCGGTGTCGATGCCGGCGTTGACGCCGCAGGCAATGTCGGTGTAGAGCCGGTCGCCCACCAGCATGGTCTCCTCCGGAGAATAGCCCCACTTCTCCATGGCCAGCAGCGCCATGGCGCTTTGAGGCTTGCCGATGACCCGGGGCCGCCGGGCGGTGGCACGATAGAGCATTTCGCACACGCTGCCGCAGTCGGGCACCGACCCGTACCAGGTGGGGCACACCCAGTCGGGGTTGGTGGCGATGAAGTCCACCCCCCGGCCCAGCAGGATGCAGGCGTCCTCCAGCTTCTGGAAGGTCAGCTCGGTGTCAAAGCCGATAAGCAGGCAGTCAATCTCATCGCACAGCCGGTCGGTGACGGGGATGCCCGCCCCGGCAAGCTCCTGCCGGAAGGCGGCGGTGCCGAAGGCGTAGCACAGGCGGTAGGGCGGGCGGCCGCGCAGATCCTCAATGAGGGCGCCGGTGGAGGTGAGAAAGTCCTCCGGCGCGGCGGCGATGCCCAGCCGGGCAAGCTTTTCAAGGTACGTCTCCACCGAGCGGGAGGAGTTGTTGGTGAGGAAGAGATATTTCCCGCCCGAATCCCGCACATAGCGCAGGAAGGGCAGGGTGCCGGGGAACAGCGTCTCGTCCAAGTAAATGGTGCCGTCCATATCCAGCAGGAACAGGCGCTTTTGATGCAGATCGGCCATTGGGACACCTCCGGGTTGGGCCGCCGGCAGCGTGCCGGCAGCATCTATCCGCCATTATACCGGCTTTTTCGTCAAATTGCACCCCCTGAATGCAAAGTTATCGAAAAAATTCCCGCAGGCGGATACGGCGGCCCGCCGAAAGGAGCCCCTGGGCCTGGAGGGCGGCCAGGTAGACCACAAGGCCCAGGCCGCAGGAGAGGGCGCAGGCGGAGCCCCGGGCCATGCCGCCGTCCAGGCACCAGAGCAGGAAGGGACGCATGCAAAGAGCCGCGAGGGTGCAGGCGAGCAGCGGGCACACAAGGCGGCCGAGGACATCCAGCCGCAGCCGGGTGCAGCGGCGGAGGAAGGCAAAGCTGAGCAGCGCGCCCACAAGGGAGGACGCGGCAAAGCCCGCCACGAACCCGGCAAGGCCGCAGTGCCCCACAGTGAAAAAGGTGAAGGCAAGCTGCACCGCATCGGCGGCGATGGCCGCGGCGGCCGCCGCCCCGGGCCGGCCAAGGCCGTTGAGGGCGCTGCCCAGTACCGATTGGTAGCAGCTCAGAAGGGTGCCCACGGCCAGGGGAAGGGCCCAGGCGCCGGCGTCCGGCTCCCGGAAGAGCAGCCGGGCAAGGTATGGGGCGACGACGGCGAGCATGGCAAGGGCGGGGGCGGCAAGAAGCGAGACGGCCCCCACGGCCCGTCCCAGATCATGCTCCACCGCTCCGGCGTGTCCCAGGGCGCTTTTCCGGGAGAGGCTGGGGGAGAGCATCAGGCACAGCGCCCCGATGAGCCCGGTGGGCAGGGCGATGAGGGGCATGGTCATGCCGCACAGCACGCCGAAGGAGGAAAGGGCCGCCTCCGGCGCCGCGCCCCCCTCCACCAGCTTTGCCGGGATGAGCACCGCGTTGAGGGAGCCAAGGGCGGTGCCCAGCAGGGAGGTGGCGGCCACGGGGACGGCGACGGCGAGCAGCTGCCGGAAGGGGACAGAAGCCTTGGCGGGCAGACGGCACTGCTCGCCCAGACGGCGGCGGAACAGGGCGGTTAGGGTGCAGGCGGAAAAAACCTCGCACACCACCATGCCCAGCACGATGGCCCCAACGGCCCGCTCCCGGGAGCAGGGCTGGGCAAGGCGCACCAGCAGCAGGACTGCGCCGGCGCGGATGAGCTGCTCGGCCATCTCCGAAAGGGCGGGGGAGCGGAACTGCCCCGTGCCGTAGAAGCAGTGCTTATGCAGGTTTTCCACCCCGGTAAGCAGCACGCAGGGCACCAGCAGCACCACCCCCAGGCGGGTGCGGGCGTCTCCCAGGAGGCAGACGGAGATGGGGTCGGAGCACAAAACGACCGCCGCGCCCAGAGGCCCGGCCAGGCAGAAGAAGAGGATGAGGGCGCGCCGCCGGGCCTGGAGCAGGGCGCCGTGGTCCCCCAGGGCCTGGCTGCGGGCGGCGCAGGTAGACAGCGCCACCGTCAGCCCCGAGGCGGTCAGGGACATGAGAGCGGCATATACCGGCATGATAAGCTGATAAAGCCCGATGACCTCCGCACCCACCATGCGGGAGAGGGCGATGCGGTAGCCAAAGCCCGCCAGCTGGGAGAAAAGCCCCGCCGCCGTGAGCCAGAGCGCGCCGGAGAGAAACGAGGACAAGGCACAAAGCCCCCCTTTCCAAGGAGAATTCTGTGCTATCCTATGAGGCGCGCCGCCGGTGCATGTAAAAAATAAAGCGGATAAGCCCTTTACAAGGCAGGCCTTCCGGGATAGAATAATCAGACAGCGTTTTTTTGAAGGGACGGCTCCCGGCGGGCTGCTCATTCCCATTAAGGAGAGAACTCTATGCCTGCAACACTCATCAACGTCGCGCTCGTGCTGCTGGGAAGCGCCCTGGGCCTTGCCTTCCGGGGGAAGATCAGCCGCCGCTTTACCGACATCCTCACCGCCGCCCTTGGGCTGTGCGTGGCGGGAATCGGCATTTCCTCCCTTGTGTCCACCGAGGACACCCTGTGCGTCATCGTGTGCATGGTGGTCGGCTCCATGCTGGGGGAGTGGATCGACATCGAGCGCCGCCTGGAGTCGGCGGGGGACCGGCTGCGGGCAAAGCTCCCCGCCGGGGGCGGCGGGCGGTTCACTGAGGGGTTCGTGTCGGCGTCTTTGCTCTACTGCGTGGGGGCCATGGCCATCACCGGCTCCATCGAGGCGGGCCTCAACCACAACTATGCCGTGCTGATCTCCAAGGGCGTCATCGACGGCGTGACGGCCATCTCCCTGTCGGCGGCCCTGGGGGTGGGCGTGGCCTTCTCAGCGGTGCCGCTGTTGGTGTACCAGGGGGGCATCACCCTGCTGGCCGCCTGGGCGGGGCCCTATCTCCCGGCGGCGGTCATCAATGAGATGGGGGCCGTGGGCGGCGCGCTGATTGTGGGCATCGCCATCAATATGCTGGGACTTGGGAAGGAAAAGGTCAAGGTGGGCAATATGCTGCCGGCCATGTTCCTGCCCATTTTATATGTACCGCTCTCGCGCTGGCTGGGGGGCCTGTTCTGACCTCTCCCGGCCAAGGCGCGTGCGGTGTGTGGGGGAACGCCTTGTCAGCCGGCCATGAGCAGCCGGCGGAGCAGCCCCTTGAAAATGCCGCCCAGGTGCAGCCGCTCTACCGGCGCGGCGGCCACAAGGTCGATGGTGTCGCGCAGCTGCCCGTCCACAAAGACCTGGAGCTCGCCCAGCTTCTGCCCGGCCTCCACAGGCGCGTCCACGCCCGGCGCAAGCTCGACGCTGGTGGTCACCTTGCCGGCCTGGGCCTTCTCCACCAGGATGGCGCACTCCCGCCCGGGCACGGGCTGCACGGTATCCCGGCTGCCCAGCGCCACCGGAATGGGGGCGAGGGGCTCCCGGGGGTAGACGGGCAGCAGGGCGTAGTTTGCAAAGCCGTAGCTCAAAAGGGTTTTGGCGCTTTCAAAGCGGTCGTTTGAGGTGGGCGCGTGCATCACTGCGGCGATCAGCTCCATGCCGCCCCGCTCCGCCGTGGCGGAAAGGCAGTAGAGGGCGCTGCTGGTAAAGCCGGTTTTCAGGCCCGTGGCCCCCTCGTAAAAGCGGATGAGCTTGTTGGTGTTGGACAGCTGAAACTGCCCGTCCCGCAGGGTGTCCATCCAGATGGTGGCAAATTCCCGGATCTCCGGGTGGCGCAGGATGAGTTCCCGGCTCATCAGGGCGATGTCGTAGGCGCAGGTGAGGTGGCCGGGGGTGGGAAGCCCCGTGGCGTTGAGAAACACCGTGTGCTCCATGCCGAGCTCGGCGGCGCGCTGGTTCATCCGGGAGACGAAGGCGTCCTCGCTGCCGGCGATGTGCTCGGCCAGGGCCACGGCGCAGTCGTTGGCGGACACCACAGCCACCGCCTTGACCATGTCCCGCACGGAGAGCTGCTCGTTTTCCTTCAGCCAGATCTGGGAGCCGCCCATGGAGACGGCGTGGGTGGAGGCGGTGACCATATCGTCCCACCCCAGCGTCCCGCCGGCAATGGCCTCCATGGTGAGCAGCAGCGTCATCACCTTGGTGACGGAGGCGGGCTCATACTGGGTATAGGCGTCCTGCTCGAAGAGCACCTGCCCGGTCTCCTTCTCCATCAAAACGGCGGCGGAGGCGCTGATGGCGACGGCTGCGGCCGGGGCGGCTGCGGCGGCGGGAACGGCCGCGCACAGCAGCAATAGGGCGAAAAACGCCGCGAAAATACGTTTCATGGCGATACCTCGTTTCTGTCTGAAATAATCGGCTGTAAACAGCATGCGGAGAAAGGCGCGGTTCTATACACGCCTGTGCCGCCGGGAAGAGAGACAAAAATTTACCTTTTGGGGCAAAAATGTGAAATTTACGCTTGGGAAAGAGAGAGTAAAGAATGTCTGAACTTGTGCTGGGCGGCAAAAGCCGCTTTTCTGTTTTGTGGCATCTTGCCTGGCCTGCCATCATCGAGCAGCTGCTGGGCATGGCGGTGAGCTTTGCCGACACGGCCATGGTGGGCGCCATGGGAAAGTCGTCCACCGCGGCGGTGTCGGTGGTGTCGTCCTCCCTGTGGCTCATCGGCGGCGTGCTGGCTGGCTTCGGCGTGGGCTACTCGGTCCAGGTGGCCAACGCCGTGGGGGCCGGGGACGATGCACGGGCCCGCCGGGTGACCCGGCAGGGCGCCTTGGCCGCCGCCGTCACCGGCCTTTTGGCCCTGGCGGTGATGGAGGCCCTGGCGGGGGTGCTGCCCCGGTGGCTGGGGGCGGAGCCGGAGGTGTACCCCCTGGCGGTGAGCTATCTGCGCTGGTATTCCCTGGGACTGCCGTTCACGGCGGTGCTGTATATTTTCTCCGCCATCCTGCGCTGCATGGGCAACACGAAAACGCCCCTTTTCCTCAACAGCCTTGCCAATATCGCCAATATCGTGCTTAACTTCTTCCTCATTTACCCCACCCGGCAGTGGCGCGGCATCACCTTCTACGGTGCGGGGCTGGGGGTGGCCGGCGCGGCCATCGCCTCGGCGTTGTCTCTGGCCATTGCGGGCCTTCTGCTGCTGCGGGCGGTGTTTTTTAACAAGGCAAAGCCGGTGTCGGTGGGGCCGGAGGAGAATTACCGCCCCGACTGGGCCATCATCCGCGCCGCCCTCGGGCTGGGGGTGCCGTACATCGGCGAGCGCCTGACGGTGAACCTGGGCCAGATCCTCATGACCAAGCTGGTGGCCCATGTGGGCACAATTGCCCTGGCGGCAAACCACATCGCCACCACGGCGGAGGGCATCTGCTACCTGCCCGCCTACGGCATCTCGGCGGCGGCCACCGCCCTGGTGGGCCAGGCGGTGGGGGCGAACAGCAGGGAGGACGCCCGCTCCTACGGAAAGCTCTCCGGGGTGCTGGGCTTCGGCCTTTGCGTGCTGACGGGTGCCATGCTCTTCCTGGCGGCGGCGCCGGCGGCGCGGATCTTCACCCCGGACGAGACGGTGATCGCCCTCACGGCCCGGGTGCTGCGCATCGTGTCCTTCTCCGAGCCCTTCTTCGGCCTTTCCATTGTGCTCTCCGGCGCGCTGCGGGGTGCGTCCGATGTGCGCTTCCCCATGGCGGTGGCCCTGGGGTGCATGTGGGGCATCCGGGCGGTGCTGGCCCCCATCCTGATTCTGGGCTTCGGCTGGGGGCTGGAGGCGGTGTGGACCGCCATGGCCCTGGACCTCACTGCCCGGGGCATCCTGTGCGCCCTGCGCTGGCGCGGCGGCCGCTGGGAGCGCAGCGCAGGCTTCCGCCTTCAGGAGGCGGAGGGCTGAACGCCCGCATAAAAGGAATAAAAAATCGCTGCGGAGCCTTCCGCAGCGATTTTTTTGCGCCTTTTCGCGCTTAATTGAATTTGTAGATTTTCCGGGCCATCCGGTAGAGCTGGACGGACAGCCTCCGCCCCTGATAGCCGGGGATGTTGGTGCTCATGTTGGTCAGGCGGTAACGGCAGCGGCGGTAGAGGGCCGGGTCTTTTTTCCGCAGGTACTCCCACAGCTCGGTGCGCATGCCCAGGGACTCCGGCGTGTTGGCGATGATGGCGAAGATGGACGAGATGGACATCATCATGGAGAGGTAGCTGAGCATGTACCGCCCCAGCCGCTTTTGTGTGGCCATGAGGGCGAGGACGTCGTGGGCATCGATCATGATGCGGGTCACCCGTACCTGCTGGTCGATGCGCCCGGCCATCACCTTCTCGTTCACGCTCTGGTCAGAGCGGCCGATGAAGTAGCGGTACAAATCCACGTTCATATAGTACATGGTCTTGACATAGGGCAGGGGCTGGTAGACGAAAATGTTATCCACATAGAACGTGTGCTTGGGCAGCACCAGGCCGCACTCCCGCAGCAGGGCGGTGCGGTAGATCACCGAGTGCATGAGCAGGTACTGGGAGGGGCTGAAATGATGGATGCTGTCCCAGGTAAAGACGGTGTCGGTGGGGAACACGTTGCGGTAGCGCATGACCTTCTGGGTGTTGTCCTCCACGTGCTCGTAGACGTAGTTTGCGATGAGCATATCCACCGGGGCGGGCAGGCGGGAGAACTCCCGCAGCTTGTCCATGACCTTGGCAAGGGCGTCGGTGTCCAGCCAGTCGTCGGAATCCACCACCTTATAATACATGCCGGAGGCGTTGCGGATGCCCTGGTTGACCCCCTCGCCGTGGCCGCCGTTCTCCTGGTGGATGACCCGGATGATGTCCGGGTGGCGCTGAGCCCAGCTGTCGCACTTCTGGGGGGTGTCGTCCTTGGTGGAGCCGTCGTCCACCAGAATGATCTCGGCCTCCGGCCCGGCGGCAAGCAGGGTCTCAACGCAATGGTCCATATAGGCGGAGGAGTTGTAACAGGGTACAGCGAAGGTGATAAGCTTGTTCATGGGGATTACCTCGCTTTCAGAAGCGCATCGCTCACGGTGAGGGCCCGGAGGGCGATGGCGTCCATGTTGTAGTATTTGTACTCGGCAAGCCGGCCCAGCAGAATGAGGTTGGGGTGGCGCGCGGCCAGGGCGGCGTATCTGGCGTAGAGGGCGTTGTTTTCCTCATTGATGATGGCGTAGTAGGGCGTCTCCTCGATGGCGCCGGTGTAGGCGCGGGAGTACTCCCGCACGATGGTGGTGGCGCCGGGGAGGACCTGCCCGGTGAGCTTTTTGAACTCGGTGATGCGGGTGAAGGGCTCGTCCACGGTGTAGTTGACGGTGCCGTGGCTCTGGAAGGAGTCGACGGGCAGCGTCTCAAAGTCAAAGTCCAGGGTGCGGTAGGGCAGACGGCCGTAGACGCAGCCAAACAGCTCGTCTGCCGCGCCGGTGTAGACGACGCTGCCGGCAAAGGGCGCGTCCTCAAAGAGGATGGCGTCCCCCCGCAGGTCGAGCAGGTCGGCGGCGTTGGTGTTGAGCCGCACCTCGATGTTGGGGTGGTCGAGCATGCGCCGGAAGATGGCGGTGTAGCCTTCGGCGGGCATGCCCTGATACCGGTCCTGGAAATACCGGCAGTCCCGGCTTAAAAATACGGGCACCCGGGCGGTGGTGTTGGGGTCGATCTCCTCGGGGGTGGTGCCCCACTGCTTCATGGTGTAGTGGAGAAACACATGCCCGTAGACGTAGTCGGCCAGGGCGGAGATCTCCGGGTCCGGGCTGCGGCGCAGCTCCAGAATGGTCACCTTTTTCTCCGCGCCATAGGTGCGGATGAGCTTTTCCCCCAGCCGCGCCCCCTCCTCGGCGCCGAAGGCGGCCTCCAGAGAGCACAGGTTGAAGGGCACGGGATATTCAAGCCGAGCGCCGCGGCCGTCGGGAATGTTGGCCACCACCGCGTGGGCATAGCCCGTCCAGGCGGTGAAGCGGGAGAGATAGTCGTACACCCGCTTGTCGTTGGTGTGGAAGATATGGGGGCCGTACTGGTGGATGAGCACCCCTGCGTCGTCCGTGCAGTCGTAGGCGTTGCCGCCTACATGGCTCCTGCGCTCCAGCACCAGGACCCGTTTTCCGCCGTCCTCCGCAAGGCGGCGGGCGGTGACAGCCCCGGCAAAGCCGGCGCCGATCACCAGGGCATCGTAATGCGCCATGCTGAACACACCTCGCTTCTTTCTCTTTATGATGGTCTGCGCCCGGCGGGGAGCCAGGCGCAGGGTGGGCAGAGCATCTGCTCAAAGAGTATCATATTTTCCGCAAGAGCAAAAGGGGAAGATGCTTAAGATTTGGTTAAATCGGGCCCGCGGGCGTTTCAGCGGCAGAAGGACTCCACATAGTGGTCCATGGCCCGGCAGATCACGTCCACCGCGGCGGCCCGGCCGTTGACGTCGCCGGCCACGGCGTCCTTCCCCTCCAGCGCCTTGTAGACGGTAAAGAAGTGGGCCATCTCGTCAAAGACGTGGGCGGGCAGGTCGGAGAGCTCGTGCCAGGCGTTATAGGTGGGGTCGGAGAAGGGAATGGCGATGATCTTCTCGTCGTTCTTGCCGCCGTCGAGCATGGAGATGTAGCCGATGGGGTAGCAGCGCACCAGGGTCAGGGGGTCAAGCGCCTCGGAGCAGAGCACCAGCACGTCCAGCGGGTCGCCGTCGTCGCCGTAGGTGCGGGGAATGAAGCCGTAGTTGGCGGGATAGTGGGTGGAGGTGTGCAGGACGCGGTCGAGGATGATGAGACCGGTCTCCTTATCCAGCTCGTACTTCTTTTTGCTGCCCTTGGGAATCTCGATGACTGCAATGAAGTCCTCGGGGGTGATGCGCTTTGGGTCCATGTCATGCCAGATGTTCGACATTGCGGATGCTCCTTTGAAAATGGATTTGAGGGGCGCCGCCGCGCGCTCCCGGAACGGTGCGGACGGTATACGCTGGCACATTATACCAGTTCCGGGGAGAAAAAACAACGCTCGGAAGGAAAATAATCCCGCATTATCCCTTGCATTCCATGTCGGGGTGTGCTATACTCTCTCTGTAAGATGAAGGATTGTAAGTGGAGTGAGGTTTGCGCCTCACTCTTTTTTAGCGACTTTTTGAAAGGGAGAGAGACCATGGCGAAGGTGACGGAGGCCGTGGCCGCGCTGGCCGGGCCGGTGGCGGAGCAGGCGGGCTGCGCCCTGTGGGACGTGGAGTACGTCAAGGAGGCGGGGGAGTGGTTCCTCCGGGTGTATATCGACAAGGCGGGCGGCGTGTCCATCGACGACTGCGAGGCGGTGTCCCGCCCGCTGTCCGACCTGCTCGATGAGGCGGACCCCATCGAGGGCAGCTATGTGTTCGAGGTGTCCTCTGCGGGGCTCGACCGGGTGCTCCGGCGGGAGGAACACTTCCGGCAATGCATGGGCCAGCAGGTGACGGTAAAGCTCTATCGGCCCATCAACGGCAGGAAGGAGTACGTGGGCGCCCTCTCCGGCTATGAGGACGGGAATGTAGGCGTGGACGGCACGATCTTCCGCAAGGAGGACGTGGCACAGGTCCGGCTTTATGTGACGATTTGAAGGAGAAGAATACGATGGCTAAGAAAAAGACCGCCGCCAAGAGCACTGAGTTGGATGCAAAGGAGTTTTTCGCGGCAATTTCCGACATTGAGAAGGAAAAGGGCATTCCCAAGGCCTACATGGTGGAGAAAATCACCCAGGCTCTGGTGGCCGCCTACAAGCGCGACCACGAGGGCATCACCGACAACGTGGTGGTGGAGGCCAACGAGGAAAAGGGCGAAGTGCGCATGTTCGTCAAGAAGGATGTGGTGGAGACCGTTGACAACCCCCACACCGAGATGAGCCTGGAGGACGCCCGCAAGGCGCTGCCCCGGGCGGAGCTGGGCGACGTGCTGCGTATTGAGATCAAGCCCAAGAACTTCGGCCGCATCGCCGCCCAGACGGCCCGGCAGGTCATCATCCAGGGCATGCGCGAGGCCGAGCGGGGCATGATTTTCGACGAGTTCTCCGCCAAGGAGCACGAGATTCTCACCGGCACCGTCACCCGGGTGGACCCCCGCAGCGGCTCGGTGTCCATCCGCCTGACCTCCGGCGGCGAGTTTACCGACACCTTCCTGGCCCCCAGCGAGCAGGTCAGGGGCGAGGTCATCCACGAGGGCGACCGGGTGCGGGTCTATGTGGTGGAGGTGCGCCGCACCACCCGCGGGCCCCAGGTACTGGTTTCCCGCACCCACCCGGGCCTTGTCAAGCGCCTCTTTGAGCTTGAGGTGCCCGAAATTTACGACGGCACGGTGGAGGTCATGTCCATCGCCCGCGAGGCGGGCAGCCGCACCAAGCTTGCCGTCTGGAGCGAGGACCCCAACGTGGACCCCATCGGCGCCTGCGTCGGCCCCCGGGGCCAGCGTGTCAACGCCATCGTGGAGGAGCTGCGGGGCGAGAAGGTGGACATCATCAAGTATTCCGACGATCCCGCCGAGTATGTGGCCGCCGCCCTGGCGCCGGCGGACGTCATCAGCGTGAAGGAACTGGAGGAGGGCAAGAGCTGCCGCGTGGTGGTGCCCGACGACCAGCTGTCCCTGGCCATCGGCAAAGAGGGCCAGAACGCCCGCCTGGCCGCCCGGCTCACCGGCTACAAGATCGACATCCGGCCGGCAAGCGCCCCCGAGCCCGAGGAGGAGAGCCCGGCCGGGGAGGACAGCGAGGACGAGCTCCAGATCGAAGAGTAATCACAGCGGCCGATTGATGGGAGGAGGGGCGTCATGCCGAAAAAGATACCCATGCGTCAGTGCCTGGGCTGCCGGGAGATGCGGCCCAAGGGCGAGCTGATCCGGGTGGTGCGCTCGCCGGAGGGAGAGATCTCTCTGGATTTCCGGGGGAAGAAGCCGGGCCGGGGCGCGTACCTGTGCCCCAACGGGGACTGCCTTGCCCGGGCGAAGAAGAGCCGCGCGCTGGAGCGGGCCTTCTCCTCCGCCATCGACGCCCAGGTCTACGAGGCGCTGGAGCAGCAGATGAAGGCGGGTGACGGCGGTGACGGATAGCACCCTCAATACCCTGGGACTTGCCCTGCGGGCCCGACACCTGGCGGTCGGCGAAGAGCCGGTGGCCGAGGTGTGCCGCGCACACCGGGTGTGCCTGGTGGTTTTGGCGTCCGACGGGGCGGACAACACCGCCCGGAAGGCGCGGCGGCTGGCCCAGGAATCCGGTGCGCCGGCGGTGACGCTGCCCTGCACCAAGGCGGAGCTGGGCTTCGCCCTGGGGCGCGCGTCCTGCGCCGTGGCCGCTGTTACCGACGCGGGGTTTGCCGCGTTGCTGCTCCGGAAGCTTGCCGCATCGGGCGTCACGCCCGACGAGGCCGGCGCGGCCGGGCAGGATATGGAAGAGATGAAGAATGGAACGGAATATAGGAGGTGGCCTGTTTGAGCCTTGCAAAATATAATGCCCGCGATCTGGCGAAGGATTTTGGCATGCAAGCCAAAGCGATCGCGGGGATTCTCAACGAATATACCGGGGAGACTCCGTCTCCCACCAAAATCCTCACGGACCGGGAGCTGACCATCGTGTTTGAAGCCCTGACCCAGCGCAACCAGGTGGAATCTATCGAGTCCATCTATGCCGACGTCTACCACGAGCCCGCCAAGAAGAGCGCCCCCGAGGCGCCCCAGGGCCAGGCGAAGGGCGCGCAGCAGGGCGGGCAGCAGCAGAATGCCGCCCCGGCCCGTGCTGACGGCCAGAAGGCCCAGAAGCCGGCGCCCGGCCAGAACGCCGCCCCCCGGGTGCCGGAGAAGAAGGTGGTGGACACCCGCAAGGGCGGCCAGGTCAACCTGGAGAAGTACGACCAGCGTCTGGAGGACCTTGCCCCCGAGAAGGCCGACCGGATGCAGACCGGCAAGCAGAAGTTCCAAAGCCGCGGCGGCAAGAACCGCGGCCAGAGCTTCGGCAGCAAGCGCCGCCAGGAGGAGGCGGAGAAGATGCGCCGCCTTCAGCTCGAGGTGGCCAAAAAGACGCCCCTCACCGTCAAGATTCCCGACGAGATCGGCGTGGGCGAGCTGGCCTCCCGCATGAAAAAGACCGGCGCGGAGGTGGTCAAGTGCCTTATCCGCAACGGCATCATGGCGTCGCTGTCCGACATCATCGACTACGATACCGCCGCCCTCATCGCCATGGAGCTTGGCTGCAAGGTGGAGAAGGAAGTCATCGTCACCATCGAGGAGCAGCTTATTGACACCGCCGAGGACAAGGAGGAGGATCTGGTCCCCCGTGCCCCCGTGGTGGTGGTCATGGGCCACGTGGACCACGGCAAGACCTCTCTGCTCGACTATATACGCCACGCAAACGTGGTCTCCGGCGAGGCCGGCGGCATCACCCAGCACATCGGCGCCTATCAGGTGGAGGTCAACGGCAAGCCCATCACCTTCCTTGACACCCCGGGCCACGAGGCGTTCACCGCCATGCGTGCCCGCGGCGCCATGGTCACTGACATCGCCATCCTGGTGGTGGCTGCGGACGACGGCATCATGCCTCAGACCGTGGAGTCCATCAACCACGCCAAGGCCGCCGGCATCCCCATCATCGTGGCCATCAACAAGATGGATAAGCC
>CAKUIM010000031.1 GCA_934660965.1 uncultured Oscillospiraceae bacterium
GTAGCGCCGCAGCTGCGGCAATGCACCGTGATGCGGCCCTTCCCCCGGGGCACCCGCATCTGCTGCCCGCAGTTGGGGCACTTGAAGTAGCGGTGCTCCTTGTCCTTCCACCGGGCCCGCTGGGACACAAAACGGTTCTTGATGGGCCGCACCGCCTTCAGAAACCTGGCGTTCTCCGCCCGGCGCGCGTCCAGGTTGCGGGAGAGCATCCGGAACAAGATCACCGCCAGCAGCGCAAGCTCCAGGATGGACAGCGGCCACCACCGGGTAAAGCCCTGGATGACCCACACCAGCAAGTAAAGGCAGAGGTTGAAAAGCCCCAGCTGATCGGTGCCATACCGGCCGTACATAAAACGGGCCATTGCATTTCGAATCATCGGGCTTCACCTCCGCGGCGCACCATGCGCCATCCTTATTCTCATCTGATATCTAATGATAAGCTCAATATTTGGCCGCGTCAATGGCGAAAACGTAAATAAAATGTGAATATTGGCCGTCCTGGAGGCAAAACGTTCCCCCTCCCTTTGGAAAAATACACCAAAGCGCTAAATTCCCACTACCAATCCCCCGCATCCTATGGTATGATAAATAAGATTGTAATATTTTCTGCCAAGGAGTTTTGAGTCAAGCATGATCACTGTTTCCGATCTGTCCCTGAGCTATCAGGGCGCCCCTCTCTTTTCCCATGTGGACCTCCAGTTCACCCGGGGCAACTGCTACGGCATCATCGGCGCCAACGGCGCGGGCAAATCCACCTTCCTGAAGATTCTCTCCGGCCAGCTCGAGCCCACCTCCGGCACCGTCGCCATCCTGCCCAACGTGCGCATGTCCGTTTTGAAGCAGGACCAGAACGCCTACGACGCCTGCAACGTCATGGACACCGTCATCATGGGCAACCAGAAGCTCTTCGACATCGGCCGGGAGATGAACGCCCTCTACGAGAAGGAGGACTTCTCCGACGAGGACGGCCTGCGCGCTGCCGACCTCCAGGCGGAGTACGCCGAAATGGGCGGCTACGAGGCGGAGAGCGACGCCTCCCGCATCCTCCAGGGCCTTGGCATCGGTGTAGACCTGCACTATAACGACATGGCCACCCTGGACGCCCGGCTCAAGGTCAAGGTGCTGCTGGCCCAGGCCCTGTTCGGCAATCCCGACATCCTCCTGCTGGACGAGCCCACCAACAACCTGGACATCGCCGCCGTGGAGTGGCTCAACGACTTCCTCATGGACTATGAGGGCACCGTCATCGTCGTGTCCCACGACCGGCACTTCCTCAATACCGTCTGCACCCACATCGTGGACATCGACTACAACAAGATCAAGATGTACGTGGGCAACTACGACTTCTGGTACGAGTCCTCCCAGCTGGTGCAGAACCTCATCAAGCAGCAGAACAAGCGCAATGAGGACAAAATCCGGGAGCTCCAGGAATTCATCTCCCGCTTCTCCGCCAACAAGTCCAAATCCAAACAGGCCACCAGCCGCCGAAAGCTCCTCGACAAGCTCACCGTGGAGGAAATGCCCGCCTCCTCCCGCCGCTACCCCTGGGTGGGCTTCTCCCCCGACCGGGAGGTGGGCAAGGACATCCTGTTTGTCACCGACGTGTCCAAGACGGTGGACGGGGTGAAGCTCCTCGATAAGGTCAGCTTCATCGTGGGCCACGGCGACAAGATCGCCTTCGTGGGCGACAACGAGAATGCCCACACCGCCCTCTTCAAGATCCTCACCGGCGAGTGGGAGCCCGACGAGGGCAGCGTCAAGTGGGGCCAGACCGCCACCTTCTCCTACTTCCCCAAGGACAACTCCGCCTTCTTCAACGGCTGTGACCTGTCCATTCTCGACTGGATCCGCCAGTTCTCCGAGGACCAGCACGAGAGCTACCTCCGGGGCTTTCTGGGCCGGATGCTCTTCTCCGGGGACGATATTTATAAGCCCGTCAAGGTGCTCTCCGGCGGCGAGAAGGTGCGGTGCATGCTCTCCCGGATGATGCTCTCCGGAGCCAACGTCCTGCTGCTCGACCAGCCCACCAACCACCTGGACCTGGAGTCCATCGCCGCCCTCAACAACGGCCTGGAGGCTGTCAGGTGCAACGTTCTGGTGTCCTCCCACGACCACCAGCTGGTCCAGACGGTGGCAAACCGCATCTTCGACTTCACTCCCGACGGCAAGCTCATCGACAAGCGCATGAGCTACGAGGACTATCTGGAGTCCCAAGTCCACCATGAGTGACCGCGCCCAGCTGCTGGCCATCTGGCTTGGGGTGATGAGCCTGTTCGCCTTCCTTCTCTTCGCCACAGACAAATTCAAGGCAAAGCGGGGCAGCTGGCGCATCCCGGAGGCCACCCTCTGGACGGCCGCCCTCCTGGGCGGCGGCGCGGGGGCGTTTCTTGGCATGCGGCTGTTCCGCCACAAGACGAAAAAGGGCTTCTTCCCCATCGGCATCCCCGTTCTCGCCTTTTTGCAGCTGGGGCTGCTGTGCTATGTCCTTACCTGTCCCTAATCTGTCCCCCCGCGGCGCTGCCGCAGAAAATAGAAAGCATGCACTCCACCGGGCCCGCCCCGGGGAGACGATTTGAGGTCGCGCCGGAGGAAAACGGCGTTTCAAGGCTCTTGGATGTGCCGATGGTGACCTTGAATCCGGCACAAAAAGAGAAAGGAACGTTTTTATGGAAATCAACGGCGCCACAGTTACCGACACCTACTATTACAAGAACCTCAACCTCTCCGAGGCCACCATGAAGGCCCTGGAAAAGAAGGGCTTCACCCAGGCCACCGCCATCCAGGGCGGCGCCATCCCCTACTTCATGGACTGGAAGGACGTGGTGGCAAAGGCCCCCACCGGCACGGGCAAGACCTACGCCTTCGGCATCCCCATGGTGGAGCATGTGGATCCCGGCTCCGACCAGGTGCAGGGCCTCATCCTGGCCCCCACCCGGGAGCTTGCCATCCAGATCCGGGACGAGCTGCGGGACCTTTGCCTGTTCCGGGAGGGCGTCCGGGTGGTGTGCCTGTACGGCGGCCAGCCCATCGACAAGCAGATCACCCAGCTCAAGAGCAAGCCCCAGATCGTGGTGGCCACCCCCGGGCGGCTGATGGACCACATGAAGCGGCGCACCGTCCGGCTCGACAGCGTCCAGACCGTGGTGCTCGACGAGGCCGACCGCATGCTGGACATGGGCTTCATCCAGGATGTCACCCGCATCCTCGACAAAATGCCTCACCGGCGCAACCTGGGCCTCTTCTCCGCCACCATCAGCCGGGAGGTCATGGACATCTCCTGGGTCTACCAGCGCGACCCGGCGGAGATCACCGTCCGCCCGGTGGAGGAAAACCGCCCGGACATCCAGCAGTACCGCATCGAACTCACGGGCCGGGAGCAGAAGCTGGACACCATGGTGGCCCTTCTAAACGGCGGCCAGTACGAGCGGGCCATCGCCTTCTGCAACACCAAGAACATGACTGACCGCCTGGCGGGCCTTCTGAAAATGCGGGGCATCTCCTGCGAGGCCATCCACGGCGACATCCAGCAGCGGGTCCGGGAGCAGACCCTCAAAAAGTTCAAGGACGGCAAGCTGCGCGTCCTGGTTGCCACCGACGTGGCCGCCCGGGGCCTTGACATCGACGATGTGGACGCGGTGTTCAATTACGACGTACCTGACGAGCAGGAGTATTATATCCACCGCATCGGCCGCACCGGCCGGGCCAAGAAGCACGGCGTGGCCTACACCCTGGTGGCCTCCGTCACCGAGGCGGTGAAAATGCGGGACACCCAGCGCAATACCCGCTCGGACATCCAGCTGCTCAAATATGATAAGGACGGCTGCCTCACCCTCATCCCCGAGGACAGGCAGCCCTGACCCGCCCCGCTTTCCCCCCTGTACGGGCCCTTCTAAGCCTCCCTCCGACGAAGGCAGCACCCCCCAAAGCCTCCCTCTGACGAGGGTAGCGAAGCGCCGGCGCGGGAGTGAATGACGTGCCGGGGGCATGTCAGAGCCGCGCCGTGACCGAGCCGCAGCGAGATGTGGCACGGCGAAGCCGTGACGGAGGGAGAGAGCCCTTCGCCCCCTCATTGACAGGGGAATACCAAACAACAACACCCCCCACCCTGCCATATGACAGGATGGGGGGTTCTCCTTTACCCGATAAATTCGTGGAGCAGCGACCCCGCCGGCACCAGGGCCGGGTCGATGGGCTTGAACAGCGCCAGGGCGCGCACCAGCTCCAAAAGCTCGCCCCGGCGCCGGTTCTCCGCCGGCACCGCCTCCAGCATGGGCCGGGCGTAGCTTGCCATCACGGCCACCTCATAGGGCAGCGACGAGTCAAAGAGCATATGGGCCGTCTGCTTATAGGGCGAGATATACAGCTTCTCCCCCCGGCGCACGTCCGCCCACATATCCAGGGTCTGATCCACGTCCGTCCCCCGGAAGTTGAAGTCCCGCACCGCCCGCCGGGTCAGCCGGATCCAGGTGCGCTTAAAGACCACCCTCCCGCCGTTCTCCACGTCGCTGCGGGCGGAGATGTACAGCCGCACCGCCTCCGGGTGGCGGGCGGTGAGGTCGGTATTCAGGGCGTGGATGCCCTCGAAAATTGCCACCTCGTCGGCGCCCAGCCGCAGCGGCCGGGCCCGGCTGTCGTTGCGCATCTGGCGGGCAAACTCAAAATGGGGCACCAGAATCTCCTTCCCCCGGGTCAGTGCGGTAAAATGCTCGTCGAGCAGCGGCAGATCCAGCATGGCCGGCGACTCGAAATCCACATTCCCCTCCGGCGTCTTGGGCGCGGTTTTGGGGTTGAGGGTCTTGTAGTAGTCGTCCATGGAGATGGTGTGGCAGCGCACCCCCCGCCGGCCCAGCTCCGCCTCGATCATCCCCGCCGTGGTGGTCTTGCCCGAGCCGGACGGCCCGGAGAGCAGCACCACCGGGCTCTTCTTCATGTTCCCTATGATAAGCTCCGCCGCCCGCTCCACCTTGCCGGCAAAGGCCCGGTCCCCCTCCTCCATAAAGGTGCGGGGGTCGCGCAGCGCGCGCGCATTGATTTCGCTTAGCTGATAGGCCATGAGGCCCTCCTTTCTTCGAACAGGGCCTTCAGCCCCGCGCGGCAAGCGCCTGCTGGAAATCGGCGGCCACGGCCTTGTCGGCGGCGATGCGCTCCCAGCTGTTAAGATATTCCGTGGGGTATTTGGGGTTGGAAAGCCGGGTGATCCTCCCGGTGCCCGGGTCCACCAGCTTGGTGATCCCACCCGCCCCCAGGGACAGGACGGTCTGCAGCTCCTCCATCATAATAATATTGTATGCGCACACCGTGCCCGCCCTGCACCAGCCCACATTTTCAAAGGAGCCGGACATGTATTTCTGCCGGTAGAGGTAGTAGGGGGCATACCCAGCCCCCCGCAGACGCACCTCCCCCTGGCCCAGCATGGCGGCCACGTCCTCACCGGAGCACAGGCCCTCCGGCCGCTCCATGAGCCGCGCGCCCTTCTTCAGCGCCAGGGTGTGGACGGTGACGTTGTCCGGCCCCATGTCCAGCACCCGCTCCAGAGTGCGCGCGAAGCCCGCCGGGCTGTCGGTGGGAAGCCCCGCAATCAGATCCATGTTCACAAGGCCGCCGAAGTGCGTCCGGGAGAGCTCCATGGCCGCCTCGATCTCCTCGGCGGTGTGGGCGCGGCCCATGGCCCGCAGCACGGCGTTGTCCATGCTCTGGGGGTTGATGGAGATGCGCTCCACCCCCTGCTCCCGCAGCACCGCTAGCTTTTCCCCCGTGATGGTGTCCGGCCGCCCGGCCTCCACGGTAAGCTCCCGGCAGCGCTCCATGGGAAGCTCCCGCCTGGCCGCGCCCAGCACCCGCTCCAGCTGCCCGGCGCTCAAGGTGGTGGGGGTGCCGCCCCCCATGTAGGCCGTGTGGACATACAGCCCCCGCTCCCGCAGCAGCCGCCCGGTGAGGGCGATCTCCCGGCACAGGGCGTCCACATAGGGCTCCACCAGGGCCAGGGCGCGCTGCACGTCGGCTGAGATGAAGGAGCAGTAGGCGCACCGGGTGGGGCAAAAGGGGATTCCGATGTAAAGGGATACCCCTTGCTTATCGATGCCCCTCTTAGTGTCCAGGGCTGCCCGGGCGCAGTCCACCGCCAGGGCAGCGCGCCCCGGCTCCACCCGGTAGAGCTCCCGGAGCCGCGAGCGGGCCGTCTCGGCGCTCTCCCCGGCGCTCATCCACTTTGTGGGCAGCTTCACCGGCCGCACCCCGGTGAGGGCCCCCCAGGGGGGCTCGCCTCCCAGAGCCTGCACCCCGGCGTCGTAAAAGGCAAGGCGCACCAGGCGCATGGCCGCCCGGCGCTCGTCCTCCCCCTCCCGGGGCCTCTCCGTCCGGCTGGCAATATAGTGCCCGCCCTCCCACCAGAGCTCCGAGCGGGCGTACAGGGCATCCCCGTCCCGCTCCAGGGTCAGCAGGGCCGCCGGGGCCGCGCCGTCCGGCTCCCCTTCCGGGTACTCCGGCCGCTGGGACGGAAAAAGGGTGAGCATCATCTGCTCCGCGGCGTAGCGGAAGTCGTGGCCCTTAAAATAGAGCTTCATCCTGATTGAGCGCCTCGTTCATGTAGTAGTTGCCCCGGCGCTCAGCGTCCAGGGTGGTAGCGCCCTCGTGGCCGGGGCAGACCTGATAGTCCCCCTCCAGCCGCCCAAGCCGCGCCAGCGACGCCATTATCTCGCTGTAGCTGCCGCCGGGCAGGTCGGTGCGGCCCATGGACCCCCGGAACAGGGTGTCCCCGGTGAAGAGCACGTTCTCCGTCTCCAGCACTACCGACCCCTTGGTGTGGCCGGGGGTGTGGAGCACCCGCACCGCCAGCGGCCCCACCGCCACCGTGTCCCCCTCGGTGTAGGGGGTGATGTTCCCGAAGGCCGCCACGGTGGGCAGCGTCATGCCAAAGGTGGTCTGGCTCAGCTCCTCCGGGATGTCCGCCGGGTGGCAGTACACCGGCAGCTCCGGCCACCGCTCCCGCAGGCCGGGAATGCCCAGAATGTGGTCAAAGTGGCTGTGGGTCAGCAGCACCGCCGCCGGGGTAAGCCCCAGGGAGCCGATCACCCGGGCCACCCGGTCCCCCTCGTCGCCGGGGTCCACCACGGCGCATTCCTTGGAGTTATCATCATAGAAAATATAACAGTTTGTACCGATCATGCCCAGCTGCATCGCCTTGATCTGCATAAAATCACCTCAAATTTCTTTGTCCCGCCCCGGTCTGTCCCGGCTCCGGCGGGGCGCCCGGCCCCGCATAGGGGGGGGGGGACGGGCACACAGTTATGGCTATTATAACCCGTCCAGCCCAGTCTTGGCAAGGGCGGCATGCAAAAGGTCAGGGCCGGTTCCCCGGCCCTGACCTGATCTGTGGATATTCGAGCCTGCTGCCCGGGGCGTCCTCCGTCCCGCGCGCGCCGCGTCACTCCCGCTGGGACAGCAGCGTCATCAGGTGGGTGCGTCCCACCGCCAGCACCGACAGGGCACACCCGATAAGGTAGCAGCCCAAAAAGGCCAGCACCGCAAGGTAGCGCCCGCCCCCGCCGCCCAGGGGCAGCAGCGTAAGGCAGCCAAGGGCGCACCCCAGCAGGCACAGCGCCGCCTGCTCCAGGAAGAAGGAGGCAAACACCCGCCCCCGGGATGCGCCCAGCCCCCGCATCACGGCAAACTCCATCCGGCGGCTGTTCACCATCAGCCACGAGATCACAAATCCCAGCAGCCCCACCGCCAGGAACAGCACCGGGAACAGAATGCGGCTGAAGCTGATATAGCGGCCCAGGCTGCTCACCGTCTCGGTAAAGGTCTGGTCCCGCAGCAGCACGACGGTGCGGTTTTTATTGAGCTGCCCGCTCTGGCTGAAGCTCTGCCCGGCCAGGTACTCCCGCATGGCATCCAGGTCCGCGGCGGCCCTCAGGGTGAAGCGGCAGGTGGTGAAGGTGGTGGTGGAGTAGAAATAGACGTCCCGCTCCGCCGCCGTGGAGAAGGGATACTGCGAGCGCTGCCCGTCGGGGAGCATATCCTGCGCCCCGGTGATCCAGTCCTTGCTGCACCAGAAGGACAGCGGCACATACAGATTCTCCCGGCCGCCCGGGTTGGCAAACGCGCCCACCGCCCGGAGGGTGATGTAGAACTCCCGGTCAAAGTCCTGGGCGGGGATGCGCACCGCCACCTTAAACTCGTCCCCCAGCGCAAGGCCCCGGCCCTCCAGGAAGCCCCAGCTGACCACGCAGGGATAGGTGGGCAGCCGGTCGATCTCGGGCTGGACCGTCACCTTGCCGAAGTGAAAATACATGGCCCGCAGGACGCTGTCGTACTCCGAAGAGGCCAGCACGCCCTCGTCATAGCCCTCCAGCCACTCCACCGCCGGCACGTCCCCATAGTAGAACTCCGGCGCGGCGGACAGGTCGTCCAGGGCCACAAGGCTGGGCTGCCGGGCGATCCAGGCGTCCCGGGTCTCCTGGGCAAAGCCGCCGCTGCCGAAGGCGGGCATCTCCGCCGGGTTCCAGTAGTGGAAGCCCAGGGCCATATGCTCGTCGGCGAGCAGGCCGGACTTCCACAGCAGCCTGGCATTCTGGGCGCTCACCGCAAGGCCGGTGAGCTGCCTGCCGCTGGCGCTGCACACCTGGCCGGTGATGACGGTATTTGCATAGAGGGCGTCCATCTGGCCGCTCCACCCCTGGGCGGCGGAGGCGAGCAGCCCCAGAAGGAGGGAGAGCACCAGCGCCGCCGCCGGCACCACGGCAGAGCGCGCGCCGCCCCGCCGGGCGGACAGCAGGGCAAACCGCGCCGGGCCGCAAAGCGCCGTGGACGTGCCGCCCCGGGGCACCCGCACCCGGACCCGGCCCCGGCGGGGGGCCGCCTCCCGCCGGGCGCTGCGCAGAAAGGCAAGGCACAGCAGCAAAGACAGGATAAATACCAGGCTGGACGCCGCCACTGCCGGCCACAGCGGCGCGCCGCCGCTCTCCGGCACCGCCCGCGCAATTCCAAGGGCCGCCTCGCTGTAGCGCCGGTCGGCGTCATAAAGCTGTCGGGCCCCCTCCAGGGCCGCCCGGGTGATGCGGTTCATAGATGCCGCGCCCGCAATGCCGCCCAGGGCGGCCGCGGCGCCGGACACCACCGCCGCCCCCGAGAGCAGCCACAGCCGGATCTTTCCCGTCCCAACGCCCAGCGACACCAGAACGGCCACCGTCTCCCGCTGCCGCCCCACAAAGAGGCACGCGAACAAAAACAGCACCGCTGCCGCGGCGCAGGCGGCCGCCGCCGTAATGGCAGAGGCCGTGGCGCGCATGGTCTCCAGCGGCGCTGCCGCCGCGGAGTAGCCCTGGTCGAGCAGCGTCACCTGCACGCCGGGGGGCATCATGGCCGCAAGGGCGTCCGCCGCGCGCCGGGCCCGGGCATTGTCCAGCACCGCCCGGCCAAGGCTGTCCCCGAAGAGGGGCGCTTCAAAGCCCCCCTCCCCGGCGCTCACCCACACCATGCCGCCGTACCCCTTCACCTGGTTGGTCACGCCCACCACGGTGAGGGCACGCACATCCCGGGTGATCGCCGCGTCAAAGCGTTCGGCGCTGTCCGACTCCATCACCGTCAGCTCGATGATCTCCCCCGGGGCAAGGCCCAGCTGGGCGGCCATGTCGCCGCTGACCGCGCACACCCCCATCTCCCCGGCAGCGGGCAGCCGCCCCTGCTCCAGATAAAGGGTGCCCTGCTGAAACGCCTCCAGGGCGGCGATGTCGTTGCTGGCTGTCACGTCAACGTAATTATTTACCGCCGCGTACCGCCGGGCGTAGTCCGCAAACAGGCTGTCGGTCAGCGCCGGGTCGTTGGAGCCCTCCACCGCCAGATAGGGCGCCGTCCGGCAGCCCTCGTAAAAATCTGTGATGGCAAAGGCCCGGTTGGCTGTGCCGCTCTCCACAAACCGGCCGTGGAGCAGGTAGCGCTGCCCCTTTTGCGCCTCAAAGCCGCTCCCGCCGATCTCCACGGTGAGGGCCACGTTGTCCTTCCCCTCCTGGGTGTACACCGCCCGGGAGATGATGCCGGTGTAGCCGTAAAGCTCCTCCACCTTGCCGATGTACCGCCCCGGCTCGTTATAGGTATACTGTGGAAGGCGCAGGGGCACCACACGGACCGTTCCGCCGTCGTGCACCGTGATGCCAGCCCTCGCTCCGATGCCCACGGCCGCATACACTCCGCCCGGCTCCTCCTTCAGCGTTTCCTCGCCGCCCTCGGCGGTGTAGCGCGTATAGGTCTCCCCGTCATAGAAGAAAAACGGGATTTCGGTGTATTCCGCGTCTGCCATGCGCACGATGCACAGTCCGGTCTCGTAGTTGACGGCGAAAAATTCCTCCGCCGCCTCGTCCTCCCCAAGCTCGCCCATCACCGTGCGGTAGGCCGGGGCAAGGCTGGAGACCACAATAACGCCGTACTCCCTGTAGGGGGCCTCCAGCCTATTGCGCGCATACCCCTCCACCCGGGCCAGAGTCCGGTCGTCCCGCTCCCAGCGCTCCACGCCGGAAACGGCGGCGACGGCCTCGTCAGCAAAGGAAAGGGCAGCCGCCCGGGCCCCCTCGTCCGCCCGGTTGACGGCGGGATAGTCCTCCCCCATGTACTCCACCAGGGCGATGGAGGTGTACTGCCCATCCAGCGTCTTGAGCGTCGCGGCGCAGCAGGCCCACAGCCCGCCCCCCAGGGTGAGGGTCAGCGTGAGGAAGAAGATGAGGCAGGCAAACAGCGCCGTGCGGCCCCGGGCGCGCACGGTGGAGCGGATGCCGTTGCGCGCGATCATCGCGCACCCTCCCCGGCGCCTGCCGCAAGGCCGTCCCGCAGCTCCAGCACCCGGTCCGCCTGGGCCGCCAGGGCCATGTCGTGGGTGACCACCACCACGCAGTAGCCCTCCTCATGGGCAAGGCTCTGCAAAATGGCAAAGATGTTCTCCGTGTTGGCGGTATCAAGGTTTCCGGTGGGCTCGTCCGCCAGCAGGATGCGGGTGTCCATCCCCAGCGCCCGGGCAATGGCCACCCGCTGCTGCTCGCCGCCGGAGAGCATGGTGGGGTAGCGCCCCAGCGCCGGCTCCGGAAGGCCCACCCGCGCCGCAAGCTCCCGGGCGCGCTCCTTGGCCGCCCGGGGCTTCATCCCCCGCAGCTCCATGGGGAACATCACGTTTTCCGCCACGGTGAGCAGCGGGAACAGCCGGAAATTCTGATAGATCACCGCCACCTGCTCCCGGCGGTACTGCTCAAGCTCCATCTGCGCGGTAGGCACCCCGTCGCACAGCACCTCGCCCCCGGTGGGCAGGTCCAGCCCCGCCATCAACGACAGCAGCGTCGTCTTTCCGCTGCCCGACTTGCCCACCACCGCGTGGAGAAGGCCCGGCTCAAAGCTGTGGCTGATGCCCTTGATGGCCTCCACCTTCTGATACTGGCTCTGGTAAACATAACGCACGTCCCGCAGCTCCAAAGTGCCCATCCTTCCATTCCTCCTTTGCCGGTCACGCCTCCGGCGCACCTTTCCTCCATCATAGCTGTTCCCCCAAAATTTGTCAACGCGCAGGAGTATAAATGTCCCCCCCCTGGCGGACAGTCCGTCAGGAGGGGACATAGGCTTCCGATTCGCTTTTTCCCGCGCAGCCCCGGCGCCCCGACGGCGCCCGGGCTCTTTTACGACAGCTTCTGCTTGAGCTGATATAAGAGATTGAGTGCCTCGATGGGGGTCAGGGTCTCCACCGATGTCCCCCGCAGGGCGTCCAGCACCTCGCCGCCCGCCATGTCCCCCAGGGAGAGCTGCTCCCGCTCCCCGTCCGCGCCGCCTGCGGCGGCCGCCGGGACGGCATGTCCCTGGGCCTCCAGCTCTTCCAGCAGTTCCCGGGCCCGCTCGATGACCCGGGCGGGCACGCCGGCCAGCTTTGCCACCTCGATGCCGTAGCTCTGATCCGCCGCGCCGGGGACGATCTTGCGCAGGAACACGATGTCGTCCCGGCGCTTTTTCACCGCCACATGGTAGTTGCGCACCCCCTGGATCTCCTGCTCCACGGCGGTGAGCTCGTGATAGTGGGTGGCAAACAGCGTCTTGGCCCCCAGCCTGCGGCGGTCGGCGCAGTATTCCAGCACCGCCCGGGCGATGGCCATGCCGTCGTAGGTCGAGGTGCCCCGGCCGATCTCGTCGAGCACCAGCAGGGAGCGCCGGGTGGCGTTTTTCAAAAGCTCCGCCACCTCCGCCATCTCCACCATAAAGGTAGACTGGCCGCCGGCCAGGTCGTCGGAGGCGCCGATGCGGGTAAACACCCGGTCCACCACGCCGATGCGGGCGCTGCGGGCGGGCACGAAGGAGCCCATCTGGGCCATGAGGACGATGAGGGCCACCTGGCGCATATAGGTGGACTTGCCCGCCATGTTGGGGCCGGTGATGATGAGCAGCCGGGCGTCAGAGCCGTCCATACGGGTGTCGTTGGGGACAAAGAGGCTCCCCTTGAGCACCTTCTCCACCACCGGGTGGCGGCCGTCGGTGATCTCAATGACGTCGCTCTCGTCCACCACCGGGCGGCAATAGCCCTGATCCGCCGCCACCGCCGCGAAGGAGCACAGCACATCCAGGGCGGCCACCGCCGCGGCGCTGCGCTGCACCCGGGTGACCTGGGCGTTGACCTCGTCGCGCACCCGGCAGAAGATCTGGTATTCCAGGGCGGTGATCCGGTCCTGGGCGGAGAGGATCTCGTGCTCCAAGTCTTTGAGCTCCTGGGTGATGAAGCGCTCGCAGTTGACCAGGGTCTGCTTGCGGATATAGTCATCGGGCACCTGGCCGTAGTAGGCCTTGGATACCTCGATATAATAGCCGAACACCTTGTTGTAGCGCACCTTCAGCGACTTGATGCCGGTGCGCTCCCGCTCCCGGGCCTCCACCGCGGCCACCATGTCCGCCCCGTGGTCGATGATCTCTCGCAGGCGGTCCACCTCGCCGTCGTACCCCCGGCGGATGATGCCGCCCTCCCGCACGGAGAAGGGCGGCTCGTCCACAATGGCGGCGCTGATGAGCGAGCGCAGCGCGGGCAGGTCGTCCATGTCGGCGGCAAGGCTTGCCAGCAGGCTCCCGGGCAGGCCCTGAATGCGCCCGCGCAGCGCGGGCAGCACCGCAAGGCCCGCGTTGAGGCTTGCAAGATCCCGCCCGCCTGCGGTGCCGTAGGAGATGCGGCCGATGAGCCGCTCCAGATCTGTCACCTCCCGCAGGGCGTGGATGAGCTCGTCCCGGCAGATGGGCGCGCCCACCAGGGCCTCCACCGCCCCCAGCCGGCGCTCAATGGCCGCCGGGGAGAGCAGCGGCCTTGCGATATAGCTGCGCAGCAGCCGGGCACCCATGGAGGTGCGGGTGCGGTCCAGGACCCACAGAAGGCTCCCCCGCTTCTCCTGCCCCCGGTAGGTCTCGGTGAGCTCCAGAGTGCGCCGGGCGGTGAGGTCCAGCTCCATATACCGCTCGCCGGAGAGCCACGTGATGGCGTTGATGTGGGCAAGGTCGGTGCGCTGGGTCTCCAGAAGGTAGCTCAAAAGCCCCCCGGCGGCCAGCATGGCCCCCTCTTCCCCCTCCGGCACCGCGGCAAGCCCCGCGCCAAACTGCCGCCGGGCAAGGCTCTTGGCCCCCTCGGCCTGAAAGCGGCCCTCCCCCAGCTCGCACCGGCAGCCCAGGCGGTCGGCAAGCAGCTCGCGCAGCGCGCCGTCCTCCCACGCCCCCCGGGAGAGCACCGCCTCCCTGGGCGCGAAGCGGCCCAGCTCGTTGAAGAGGTGCTCCGCCCCCTCCGCGCCCCGGAAGCCGGCCAGGGAGAACTCGCCGGTGGACAGATCGCAGAAGGCGGCGGCGCTGCCCTCCCCGTCCTCGTAGACGGCGCAGATGTAGTTATTTTTCCCCTCGTCAAGCATGGCGTCGTCCATGGCCGTGCCGGGGGTGACGATGCGGATGATGTCCCGGTCCACCAGGCCCTTGGCGGTGGCCGGGTCCTCCATCTGCTCGCAGATGGCCACCTTGTAGCCCCGGGCGATGAGCCGGGCAATGTAGCTCTCCGCCGAGTGGTAGGGCACGCCGCACATGGGGGTGCGCTCCTCCTCGGGCTTGTTCCGGTCCCGGGTGGTGAGGGTCAGCCCCAGCTCCTCCGAGCCCAGGCGGGCGTCGTCCTGGAACATCTCGTAAAAATCGCCCAGGCGGAAAAACACCAGGCAGTCCGGGTGCTCTGCCTTGATCTTCATATACTGCTGCATCATCGGGGTCAGCTCCGCCATGGCGCTCTCTCCATTCTATCGCCTGCCGCCCCGCCGGGGGCGCGCATGTTTACTCTACCACGTCAAAATCCTTGATGATGAATACATACCGCACGCCGTCAAGGTCGGCCGCCGGCTTGACCACCGCGTAGCGGTCCAGGCCGTTGGGCTCGGTGTGCAGCGACTCCACCGTGCCCACCACAAGGCCGGCGGGATACACCTCCCCAAGGCCCGAGGTGGTCACCTGATCGCCCACGGCAAGCTGGGCGGCATCGGGCAGGTAGCTCAGCTTCACCCGGCCGTCCTGCATGAGGGCGAAGTCTCCCTCCAGAATGGCGTTCTCGTCGGTCCGGGCCACCCGGGCCCCCATCTCCACCTCCGGGTCCACCAGGGTGGACATGACGCAGCTGTTGCGGCCCACCTCGGTCACCACGCCCACAAGATTGCCGTACTGGTCCACCACGCAGTCGCCCTTGGCAACGCCGTCTCCCTCGCCCTTGTTGAGCACCCGGCTGGACGTCCAGTTTGACACGGTGCGCTGGGTGACGCTGGCCTCTTCAAACACAAAGTCCGCGCGCCGGCGCTTGAGGCCCAGCAGGTCACGGTAGCGCTCGTTCTGCCGCAGGGCGTCCTCCCCCTCCCGGGCGGCCTGCTCCAGCTCGGTCACCCGCTCCCGGAGGTCTTCGTTGGCCTGCTCCAGAGCGTCATACCGGAAGGCGCGGTCATAGCGCTCCTCCAGCCACTGGGCGGCGGAGGCGGACAGGCTGCGCAACGGGGTGGTCACCAGGCGCAGGGCGCCGCTCAAAGGGTTTCCCCCGGTCAGAGCGGCGGTGGCCGCCAGCGCCGCGGCCAGCATCACGGCCACCAGCACCAGGATAAATCCGTTTTTGCGGAAAAAGTCCTTCATTCCGTCCCTCCAAGCCGGCTGCCGCGCCCCAAAAGATCAAGGCCGAACGCGCCCAGCATCCGGCCCAGCCGGAACACGGGCAGGCCCATCACGTTGAAATAATCGCCCACGATGCCCTCCACCAGCAGCGCCCCCAGGCCCTGGATGCCGTAGGCCCCGGCCTTGTCCATGGGCTCGCCGGTGGCGATGTAGGCGCGGATCTCCCCGGGGGAGAGGGGGCGGAAGCGCACCGCCGTCTCCTCGTGGGCCGTGAGCACCCGCGCGCCCTGCTCCACCGTCACGCCGGTATACACCAGATGCTCCCGGCCGGAGAGGGCACAGAGCATGGCAAAGGCGGCCTCCTCGTCCCGGGGCTTGCCCAGCACCGCCCCGTCCAGAGACACCACCGTGTCCGCCGCGATCACCAGGTCGTCCCCGCCGGCCTTTTCGGCCACCGCGCCGGCCTTGCGGGCGCTGAGCGCCTCCACCAGCGCCGCCGGGGCGGGGTGCCCGGGCACATGCTCGTCCACCTCCGGGGAGACAATGGAAAACTCCCGGATGCCCATCTGCGCCAGCAGCTCCCTGCGCCTGGGCGATGATGACGCCAAAATGATATTCATAGAAGGTTCCTCCTGCATGCAGCTGGAATCATTTTTATTCTGCAATGGCGCTGCGCGCCGCGCCCTTGGCTCCCCTGTGTAAGGGGAGCTGTCGAGCGGCAGCGAGACTGAGAGGTTGTTCGCGCTGCGCCCTTGGCTCCCTCTGACGAGGGAGCTGTCGAGCGGCAGCGAGACTGAGGGAGAGAGCCCTCCGCGCTTCTCACTGTCACGCTCGCTTTGGCCGCATGGCCGGCTTGCCTTCCCGCCGATTCCGGCCAAATCCATCCGGGGCTGTGCCCCTTCTTGGGTTTTGGCCGTCACTCCGGTCCAGGCGCGCCTATGCGGCTAAGCTCGCGCTTCTCACTCCACGTCTCTATAATATAGCCCTCTGGTATACTCCCCCGGGGCGTAGCTGCCCCGACCCAGATAGCGCTCCATCACCCGGACACACTCCTGGGGGTTCTCGGTGGTGAATTGCAGCCGGATGGCCCACAGCCCCGCCCGGGCATAGTCCCGCTCCTTGTCCGCCAGAAAGAGCTTGCTTGCGTTGAGCAGCTCGCTGCGGCAGCCGAAGGCGCGCACCACCGGGAAGCGCACTCCCTTGCGGTCGGTCAGCTCGTTGACGCCGGAGCACAGGCACTTTCCCGTCCGGTTTTTGATGATGCAGTTTTCCGTCACCATCAGCGGCAGGCGGCCGTAGGCGATCAGCTCCGTGTCCACCGCCTTGGAGAGATCACGGATCTGGGCCAGCTTGAGCTCGAAGGAGGCCGTCAGCGACCGGAAGCCCAGGCGCTTGTACTCCTTCTCCGCCTGGCTGTTGAAAACCTGCAGGCCGTAGTCCCCCCGCAGCTCGAAGCCCGCCGCCCGGCCAAGCTCCGCCACCCCCAGGTTGCCCGCAAGGGCCTGGGTAACCCCCAGGGCCCGGCAGCGCTCCAGAAGCTCCGTCAGCTCCGGCGCCTCCCGGTCAAAGCACACCCGGGGCAGCGTCACCGCCAGTGGGACGCCATAGGCCGCCGCCGTCTCTGCCGCCTCCGGGTGGGCGGCAAGCTCTTCCGCCGGCAGGTAGACAAGGGCAGGGGCGAGGGCGGCAAGCTCCGCCGTGAGCTGCCCGGCGCGCAGCAGGGACGCCGTGACGACCGGCCCCTCCCGCCGATTCTCGTACCGGGCCCCCTCCCTGTATGGGGCATGGCGCCGCTCGGGCACCGCCGCGCGCTGCTCGGTGAGGTCGGCAAGAACCGTTCGGCGCAGGGCGTTCAGGGCGGACAGCGGCACCGCCAGGCCCCGCTCCACCACCGAGCGCGCCCCCTCACAGTAATAGGCCGTGCCGCCCATCTTGCTCAGCTGCTGCTCCACCTCCAGCCGGGTGATGGCGTGGCTGCGGGCGCTCTCGGGCACCGGCCCCGCCGCCGCGGCGGTGCGGCCCTGCCGGTCCTCCACTCCGACCTGAATGGGCTGCCCGGCGCAGACCATGGCGTACACCCGCACGGGCACGCGCCCCTCTTCCTTTTCGTAGGCGCGGCGGGCGGCGGCAAACAGCTCCCGGGGCTCGGGGGCGTTCTCCCGGACGCCGAACATCTGCCGTCCCTTCTCGCCCATATAATAGCCGTCGGTAAAGCCCTGCCGGGAAAAGGCCGCGGCAAGCCGGGCCGTCTCCTCCGGCGTGGGCTCCCGGCCCTCCCGCAGGGCGTCGGCGTAAATTTTCGTCACGGTCCACACATACTCCGGCCGCTTCATGCGCCCCTCAATCTTGGCGCAGGCCACCCCCATCTCCTGAAGCTCCCGCAGGTGCCCGGCCAGGGACATATCCTTCAAAGACAGCGGGTGCCCATCCGCCCGGCCGTTCCAGCCGTAGCTCAGGCGGCAGGGCTGGGCGCACAGGCCCCGGTTGCCGCTGCGCCCGCCGATGACGCTGGAGAGATAGCACTGCCCGCTGTAGCACATGCACAGCGCCCCGTGGACAAAAACCTCGATCTCGATGGGGGAGCGCTCGCAGATATAGGCGATGTCCCGTTTGGAAAGCTCCCGGCTGAGCACCGCCCGGGTCATGCCCAGATCCGCCGCCCGCTTCACCCCGTCCAGGTTGTGCAGCGTCATCTGGGTGGAGGCGTGGACGGGCAGGTCGGGGGCGCACTGGCGCAGCGCGCGTACAAGGCCCATATCCTGCACCAGCACCGCGTCCGCCCCCAGCCGGGAGGCGCGCGCCGCGTCCTCCACGGCCGCCGGCAGCTCCCGGTCGCTGACAAGAGTATTGAGGGTGAGGTAGACCTTCACCCCCCGCACGTGGCAGTAGCTCACCGTCTGGGCAAACTCCTCCTCTGTGAAGTTGCGGGCGTTGCGCCGGGCATTGAAGTTTCCGTATCCGAGATAGATGGCGTCAGCCCCGCCGCTCACCGCGGCGCGCACCGCCTCCGGGCTCCCGGCCGGTGAGAGCAGTTCCATAGTATCCCTCCGTGGGTCGTGTTGACAGATATTTTTGCGACAGGCAGAGCAGAGCTTGTCTGCGCGCCCGCAAAGGCTTCCGACAGAAGAAGACATTTCTGCGGGCCGCTGGGGACAGCGGCCCCTACAGCGAGACCTCGAATGCCCTTGTAGGGGTCGATGTACTCATCGACCCGAAAATGCGCAACGGCCTTGGCTCCCCTGTGTAAGGGGAGCTGTCATCCGTCAGGCTGACTGAGAGGTTGTGCGCGCCGCGCCCCAAAGGCTCCCTCTGACGAGGGAGCTGTCAGCGAAGCTGACTGAGGGAGAGAGCCCTGCGCCCTGCGTCTTGGCTCCCTCTGACGAGGGAGCTGTCAGCGAAGCTGACTGAGGGAGAGAGCCCTTAACGGCGGCTTGCTTTTTCTCTCCCTCCGTCAAGCCCTGCGGGCTTGCCACGTCTCGCTGCGGCTCGGTCACGGCGCGGCTCTGACATGCCCCCGGCATGTCATTCACTCCCGCGCCGGCCGCTTCGCTACCCTCGTCAGAGGGAGGCTTTTGCCTGCTCGCGACGGCTCTGCGCTTCGCGCTGTCACGCTCGCTTTGGCCGCATGGCCGGCTTGCCTTCCCGCCGATTCCGGCCAAATCCATCCGGGGCTGCGCCCCTTCTTGGGTTTTGGCCGTCACTCCGGTCCAGGCGCGCCTATGCGGCTAAGCTCACGCTTCTTACTTCTTCTGCTGCAGCTTAAAGATCTCCCGCTTGGCCTCGCTCAGCTCCAGCTTGAGCTTGGAGGACTCCTCCAGCAGCTCCTTGATCTGCCGGCGCAGGTTCTCCCCCGCCTCCTGCTCCTTGTACTTCTCGTCGGCAATGTTCAGCGCAGTGAGCACCGCCGCGTCCACCGCGGACAGCCTGCCGCTCTGGGCCGTCTCCCGGAGCTTCCCGTCCACATAGGCAGCCACCTGCCGGACATAACCCTCCTCATCGGCGGTGAGCAGGGTATAGCTCTGCGCCCCCACTGTGACAACAACGCGGTTTTTCATCTTATGTCCTCCCTTCAGGCTGCAAGGCCTGCAACATTTTTCCTGTTGCCCCTAAGTATATCATACCCCCCCGAAAAAAGGAATAAAAACATTCAGCATGCGCAAAACGGCGGCCGCACCCATTGGATGCAGCCGCCGCTGTCTCGTTCTCTCTCTTTCCCCGGTCAAGCCGCCTTAGCGCTTGTCGTTTTCGTAGTACAGCGCGGTGGAAACCTCCGAATTGCGCATCACGGTGTTCACCGTCTCCACCGGGCCCTCCACATAGCGCTTCCCCGCAAGCTCCGTCTGGCGGAAGCTGCCCGGCGGCACGCCCATGGCCTTCTTGAAGGCCTTGGTGAAGTAGTAAACGCTGTTGTAGCCGCAGCGCTCCCCCACCTCCGCCACGTTGAGCATAGGATTCATCAGCAGGTTGAGGGCGTGGCCGATGCGCACATCGTTTAAGTAGGCGTTGATGGTGGTGCCGGTCTCCTCCCGGAAGATCTGGCACAGGTAGCTTTTGCTGTAGCCGATGACCTCGGCCAACTCGTCCAGGGCAATGTCCTCGGCGTAGTGCTCGTCAATGTAGCGCTTGACCCGCACGGAGGGCGTATCCTCGCCCTCGCCCTTGGCCTTGCCGCTCCGGCGGCACTCCCGCAGCATCTTGTAGAGCCATGCCTCAAAGAGGCAGGGCACCCGCTTTTCATAGTAGAAATTCTTCTGGATAGCCTCCAGGAAGATCTCATAGTAGGCCCTGCCCAGCCCGTTGGAGCCCTTGTTCACCGCCGGCAGGCTGTGCAGGCTCTCGTTGAGCTCCGGGCTGAACACCACAAACTTCATCTCTACCAGCCGGGCCTTGCCGCCGTTGTCCTCGTCCACCGCCCGCAGCCCGTGGGTCACGCCGGGGGCCAGCAGGAAAAACATCCCGGGCTCAAAGCGCACGTCCTCGCCGCCGGCCACAAAAACGCCGGTGCCCTCCTGAACATAATAGATCTGATAATAATCCTGGTGACTGTGGACCGTCATCCGGCTCCCAGCGGGATAGCGGCTCTCCGCCAGCCACAGCACCTCCACATCCATAAAGCGTCTGCCCATAAACTGACCGCCCTTATCTTAATATTTTCTGCCGGCGCGCGCCCCCGCCCAAAGGCAGGTTTGCAAAATATTTAGTTTATTATAACACAAGCAGACAAAAGATGGGAAGCATTTTCTTTTCCGCCCCTTACAGTACCCACTCACCGAAACCCGCGCAAAAGGACCGCCCCGCCGGGTTTTCCCGGCGGGGCGATGCCTTTCTCTTCTCAATTTTTCCCTTACAGCACCAGGCTCCAAAGGGGGATGGTCACAACGCAGAGGATGGCGGAAATCACGCTGGCCGCCGCCGCGTTGAGCTGATTTTCCGGGTCCGGGTCGTACTTCACCGCGTACATGGGCAGCAGCGCCGCCACCGGCAGCGCGGCAAACGCCACCAGGATGTTGCACAGCAGCCGCTCCACCCCGGCCAGGAGCAGCAGCCGGGAGATGAGGAAAAAGAGCGCCGGCATCGCCGCCGTGCGCAGCAGGGGCAGCAGCAGATACTTCGCCCGCAGCAGCTTCCTGATGTCATACTCCGCAATCACCATGCCGCACAGCATCAGCGCCAGGGGCGAGCACATGCTGCTCAGGCTCTTCACGCAGTAGTAGACCGCCCCGGGCAGCTGCCAGCCCCCCACCCAGAACACCAGGCCCAGCACCAGGGCAATCATGCTCGGGTTGAGCGCCACGCCCCGGACAATCTCACCGGCGCTGCGCTTTTGTCCCGCCGCCCCCGGCGGGGTCATCAGGCTCTCGGAGAACGCATAGTACGCAATCCGCACCGGGATGAGGAAAAAGGAATAGTAGAAGGTTCCCTGGTCCCCGAACAGCGCCGCAATCACCGGGATGCCCATAAAGGAAAAGTGGCTGAAGATGAGCCCATAGCGCATCACCCGGCCGACGCCGCTCTTCCCCGTGGCAAGATAGATGACCTGCCCGATGGCAAAGCTCAGCGCCAGCGTCCCCACGGCCAGCACAATCACCAGCCCGCAGTTTTTCAGCGCCTCCAGGGAGAATTCCCCCGCGCCGCTCACCGAGCAGAAAATCAGGCACGGGATGCAGAATTTCATCACCATACCGGTGAGCTGGTTTGCAAAATTCTCGCTTACCGTCCCGGATTTTCGAATCCATATGCCGATGCAGTTCATCAGCAGCAGCTCAATAGCCAGCGTTGCAGCTACCATACCGGAACCCCCTTGATTTTGATTGAAGCCCTGCGGGCGCGCGCCTTCAGCCCAGCACGCCTGCCGCGCTGCCCTCCAGCACACTCACCCCGTCCTCGTTGACGATGGCGTACTTCCATTTGGCCCGGACTTCCCCCCGCTCCCGCTCCACCTCGGTCACCCGGGCCCGGAAGGTCAGACGATCACCCGGGCGCACCGGGGCGCAGAACTTGCTGGTAAAATCGGTCTGGCGGCCCAGGGCGCCGAGCCACGCCCCGAAGATGCGGGACGCCACCCCGGCGGAGAGCATCCCATGGGCGATCACGCCGCCCATCCCCGCATCCGACGCCTTCCGGTCGTCCAGATGGATGGGGTTGAAGTCGTTGGTGGCTCCCGCCCACTGGGCAATCCACGCTCGGGTGATCTCGGGCAGCGCGATGGGCCCAATCTCATCCCCCGCGGCCACCGTTTCCGGCCGGGCGCACTTCAAGTCCCGCAGCCAGCTGTCGTCCGGAATCATGGGGAACCAGGTGGTAAAGCGCGCGGGGTCAGTGCTGCGCAGCAGCGCCTCCTTATAGACTACCGTGTTGTACCCCAGGGTGTAGGCCTCGCCGTGCTCATCCAGCGCCGCCTGCTCAAAGGTCACAAAGAGAAGATAGCCGGAGCTCCCCTGCTTCTCCCGGGCGGAGATGAGGGTGGTGCGGCAGTAGACCGTGTCCCCCGCGCGGATGGGCTTGAAGAATTCAAACCGCTGGGAGCCGTGCACCCGGCCCCGGATGGGCAGGATCTTCCCCTCCACCGGCAGCACCGGCGGGTAGTAAAAGGTGCGCATGAAGGTGGGCGGCGCGATCAGCCCGCCATAGGGGGTGGACGCGGCGTACTCTTCATCATAGTATAGCAGATTGGTCTCCAGCGATGCAATCGCAAATTTCCGGATGGCCCCCGCCTCCGCCTTCTGGGGCACCACCTCGCTGCTGGTGCCGATATAGGGGGATATCAGCTCAAGATACACAAAAAGCCCCTCCTTTTCTATTTCGGGGCAGGGCATCGCGCCGCCCCGCCCCGTGCGCCTTAGCGCAGCAGCTGGCGGGAGATGACCATGCGCTGAATCTGGTTGGTCCCCTCGAAAATCTGATAGATTTTGGCGTCCCGCATGAGCTTCTCCACCGGGTACTCCCGGGTGTAGCCGTTGCCGCCGAACACCTGCACCGCGTCGGTGGTGACCTTCATGGCGGTGTCGCCGGCAAAGCACTTGGCGATGGCCACCAGCTTCTTGTTGACGATGCCCGCGTCCGCGCTGCGGCACACGCCCCACACCAGCTGCCGGGCGGCCTGGACCTGAATCTCCATATCCGCCAGCATAAAGGCGATGGCCTGGTTGTCGCAGATGGGCCTGCCGAACACCTCGCGGGTCTTGGAGTAGGCCACCGCCTCGTCCAGGGCGGCCTGGGCGATACCCACGGCGGAGGCGCCGGTGCAGGGCCGGGAGTCGTCGAGAATCTTCATGGCAATTTTGAAGCCCTCGCCCTCCTCGCCCAGGCGGTACTTGGCGGGCAGGCGCACCTCGTCGAAGAACAGGGAGTTGGTGTGGACGCACCGGATGCCCATCTTGTCCTCGTGCTCGCCCACGGTAAAGCCCGGGGTGTCCTTGGGCAGCAGGAAGGCGGTGATGCCCTTCGCGCCCTTCTCCTTGTCGGTGACGGCGAAGGTGGCGATCACGTCGGCGCAGTCGCCGTTGGTGATGAAGGTCTTGCCGCCGTTGAGAATGTACTCGTCCCCCTCCCGGCGGGCGGTGGCGGACATGGCTACCGCGTTGGAACCGGCGCCGCTCTCCGTCAGGGCAAAGCCCATGATGCCGCCGCTTAAGAAGATGTCGGCCACCCACTGCTTCTGCCAGTCGCTGCCGGCAATCTTCACCGGGGCGAAGCCGAAGCCGAACACCCGGGAGGCAAAGCCGGCGTCGCCCTTGGCAAGCTCTTCCCGGATGATGGCGGTGGTGAGGTTATCAAGGCCCAGGCCGCCGTACTCCTCAGGCAGAGATACCAGGTTGAGCCCCATGCCCATGGCCTGCTCCACCAGGTCCTGAGGGACGATGGCGTCCCGCTCGGCCACCCGGCAGGTGGGCTTGACCGACTTCTGGGCAAACTCCCGGACCATCTCCCGCAAATCCAGCTGGTCCTGGGTGAGCAGAAAATCATAATCGTTCATGTCGTCTCTCCTTTTCTCCGTTTCCGTTTTCAGGAAAAGCCTTGTTTTTCAGGGGAAGCCTTACTTTCTGCCCCCAACGAACAAATCATAGCCCTTTTTGAACTCCCGCTGCTGAAATGCCTCGAAACCCTCCGGGTCCTGAGTGCTCCGGGCATACATGCCGTTGGCATCCTCGCCCACCACGATAATGCCCTTCTTCCGGCACACGCCCTCCAGGATGATGTCCGCCGCCGCGTCGGCGGTCAGGGCGTGGGCCGGGGTCTTGGCGCCGCCCTTGGAAAATATCTCAGTGGCCACCGCGCCCGGGCACACCACAGACACGGCGATGCCCCGGGGGGCCATCTCGCCGCGCAGGCTCTCGCTCATCCCCACTACGGCGTACTTGGCGGTGCAGTAAATGGTCTGATAGGGCAGGGGCACCAGGCCGCCGATGGAGGCGGTGTTGACGATGTGGCCGCAGCGCTGGGCCAGCATAATGGGCAGCACCGCGTGGGTGGCGTAGATGACGCCCCAGAGGTTGGTGTTGATGACCCGCTCCCACGCGCGGATGGAGGCCCGCTCGGTGGGGCCGGCCTGGCCGATGCCGGCGTTGTTGAAGAGGAAGTCGATGCGCCCCTCCTTGCCGAACACGTCGTCAATCATCTGCCGCACGGCCTCGTTGTCGGACACGTCCGCGGCCTTGATCTGCACCCGGTCGCCGTACTGGGCGGCGAGCTTCTCCTTGTCCTCCTTGAGCTTATCCTTGCTCCGGGCCACCAGATACACTGTCGCCCCCAGGCTCAACAGCTTCTCCGCCAGGCCGTAGCCGATGCCGGTGGAAGCGCCGGTCACCACACATACCTTGTCCTCAAAATACGCCTTGTCCATGGTCAATAGCCTCCTTATGATATCTGCCGCTTGGCCGCGGCCTGATTATGAAAATGTCCACAGCGTCTCGGACACGTCGAATTCAAATTCCGTCAGGGCACGCACCTCGTGCGCCGAGGCACCGCTGCCCAGCGCCTCCAGCACCGGCCGCCCGCCGCCGAAGCGGAATACGCCCAGCTCCGTCACCGCGTAGTCCACCTCCCGATAGCCCGTCACCGGCAGGGAGCAGCGCGCCACAAGCTTGGCCCTGCCCTTATTGGTGTGGGTCATGGCGGCAATCACCGTCCGCGCGCCCACCGCCAGATCCATCGCGCCGCCCACGCCCAGCTGGGTGCCGCCGGGGATAATCCAGTTTGCAATGGTGCCCTCGCCGTCCACCTCGAAGGCGCCCAGCACCGCCGCGTCGATGTGGCCGCCCCGAATCATGCCGAAGGACTCGGCGGTGTCGGTGTAGGCGCAGCCGTCGGTCTCGGTGACGGGCTGCCGCCCGGCGTTGACAAGGTCGGGGTGCACGTCGTCGCCGTAGGCCAGGGGGCCCACGCCGATCATGCCATTTTCCGTATGGATAAAAATATTGGGGTCGTCGAGGTAATCCACCGCCAGCAGCGGGATGCCCACCCCCAGATTCACAAAAAGCCGCCCGGTGCACAGCCGCTCCAGCAGCTGGGCGACGCCCCGGGCAATGACGCCGTTCAATTCCTCCCTGGTCCTCTCACTCATGGCCCGCCTCCGCGCGCACCAGCGCATTCACATAGATGTGGGAGGTGACGATGCTGTCCGGGTCAAGCTCTCCCGGCTCCACGATCTCCTCCACCTCGGCAATGGTAAAGTCCGCCGCTGCCGCCATGGCGGGGTTGAAGTTCCGGGCGGTCTTGCTGTAGACAAGGTTTCCCAGGGTGTCCGCCCGCCTGGCGCGGATGAGGGCCACCCGGGCGCGCAGGGCCCGCTGCAGGAGATAGCTGCGCCCGTCAAACTCCCGTGTCTCCGCGCCCTCGCCCAGCTCGGTGCCCGCCCCCGCCGGGACGTAAAAGGCCGGAATGCCCATGCCGCCGGCCCGCAGCGCCTCGGCGAAGGTGCCCATGGGCAGCAGCTCCACCTCCAGCTCCCCGGCGTTATGCCGCAGGGCCACCTCCGGGTTCTTGTTGAAGTAAGAGCCGATCAGCCGGGTAATCTGTCCGGTGCGCAGCAGCTTTCCAAGACCCACGCCGGGGGCGTCGCAGTTCACGGCCAGCACCGTCAGATCCCCCGCGCCTCCCGCCGCAAGGGCCTCCAGAATGCCGGAGGGGCTCCCCCGCAGCCCAAAGCCGCCCACCATGACCCGGTCTCCATCCCGGATCATGGCGGCAGCCTCGCCGCAGGTCAGAACAGGAAGAGCCGGCCTCTTCTTTTTTGTATTCTGCATCATCAGATGGTCTCCTCTTCCTTCCCGCCGGGGCAGCGCAAACCCCCGTATTTTACAAGCGCGGCAGGCCGAGCGCTCGGCCTGCCGCGCAATGGGGACTATTTGCTTAGCGGCGCAGGTTCTCGATGAGGGTGGTGACGCCGTGGCCGCCGCCGCAGCAGGAGGAGAACAGGCCGTAACGG
>CAKUIM010000032.1 GCA_934660965.1 uncultured Oscillospiraceae bacterium
ATGTCGATGTCCGCCTGATAGAACTCCCGGAAGCGGCCCCGCTGGGCCCGCTCCCCCCGGTAGACCTTGCCGATCTGGAAGCGGCGGAAGGGGAAGGTCAGCTCCCCGTAGTGCAGGGCCACATATTTGGCCAGGGGCACCGTCAGGTCAAAGCGCAGGGACAGGTCAGTGTCCCCCTTGGTGAAGCGGTAGATCTGCTTTTCCGTCTCGCCGCCCGCCTTGGCCAGCAGCACCTCGGACGCCTCGATCACCGGGGTGTCCAGCGGGGTGAAGCCGTAGAGGCTGTACGCCTGGCGCAGCCGCTCCAGAATGCACTCAAACTGCACCTGCCGCTGGGGCAGCAGCTCCATAAAACCGGAGAGGGTGCGGGGTTTTTGTTTGGCCATATTTAATTACTCCTCGTAGTATGACATATAAATATAACGCGTTGTGTTCGCCTTATCCGGTCCTACGGACGGAATCAGCCGGCACGGAGCGGTGCGAGATTGGCCAGCCGGTGCCGGAACGCCATCAGGACAGGACTTGGGCCGCTGGGGACACAGGCGAAAAAATGCTCTCATCCCCGGGTCGTGGGACGAGAGCATTGCGGTGCTTTCCCGGTCCGGCAGCTCTTGCAGGGGAAGGCCGACCCCGGTCAGACCTTCAGCGGCGCCTTTTTGGGGTTAATGATATCCCGCCAGTCCAGGTCGCCCCGGGCCAGGCCGTGGATGAGCATCTCGGCGGTGGCGGCGTTGGTGGCCATGGGGACGTTGTGCTGGTCACACAGCTTGGAGATGTAGTTCAGGTCGGCGTCCAGGTCGGTGGAGTGGGGGTCATTGAAGAAGATGACCATGTCGATCTCGTTATAGGAGATACGCGCGCCGATCTGCTGGCTGCCGCCGTGGGCGTGGGACAGGAAAAGCTGCACGGGCAGACCGGTGGCCTCGGCGACCAGGCGGCCCGTTCGGCTGGTGGCGCACACCGTATGTTTGGAGAGAATACCGCAGTAGGCAATGCAGAACTGCACCATAAGTTCTTTTTTGTTGTCATGGCTCATCAAAGCAATATTCATAACACACTTTCCTTTCCGAACACATTCATAGCATCAGCGAATCCGCATCAGCGGGACTTTCTGGCCCATCAGGCGCTTGGCAATGTTGAGGTAGGCCACGGCGGCCCGTTTGTGGGAGTAGAGAACCAGCGGCGTGCCCCGCCCGGCGGCCACCACCACGTCCTTATCCTCCGGCACGATGCCCAGAAGGGGCAGGCCGGCGGTATCCATGGCCTGGTCGATGGAGGTGCGCAGGGTGCGGATGAGCTTGGGCTGCACCCGGTTCATCACCAGGTGGAGCTCCGGGACTGCGGTCACCAGCTCCGAGACGGTGCGCTGGGCGTCCCGCAGGGCGGCAGGCTCGGTGGCGGAGACCACAATGGCCCGGTCGGCCGCCGCCATGGCCAGCTGAAAGCCGGGGCCCAGCCCGGCGGGGGTGTCCATGAGGACGTAGTCAAAGTATTCCTTCCCGTCGGCCACCAAGCGGCAGAAGGCGGCCTGGTCGGGGTCAGCAAGGCTTGTGGGCGCGGTGAGCAGAAAAAGGCCCCGGATGGTGGGATGCTCCGCCGCCGCCGTGAGCAGGGGGCAGCGCAGCTCGGTCACGTCGGTGAAGTCCATCACCGCCCGGTCGTCCAGCCCAAGGGCGATGTCAAGGTTGCGCAGGCCGATATCCAGGTCGATGCACAGCACCCGGCGCCCCAGCGCCGCCAGACAGGAGGAGACGCCCGCCGTCAGAGAGGTCTTTCCCGTGCCGCCCTTTCCGGAGGTGACCATGATGGAAACGCCCATGTGCAACCCCTCCTCTGATGGTGAAAATTATAGCATATGACAATGAAGTTGGCAAGTTTTTTGCAGTGTAAGCCCGAAAATCTGTCACAGCGGGCTTTTCTGCATTCTGGCCCAGCGGCGGGGAAAGCGCGCCGGGGTGGGCCGCTCCTTGCGGATGACCACCAGGCGGTGGGTGACATCGGTGTGGGGGACGGCGTAGTCCCGGCAGGTCTCCACGCGCCCGCCCAGCGTCTCAATGGCCTCCTGGGCGGCGGCAAGCTCCTGGCCGCACTCCACGCTCTTCATAGCCAGAAACTGCCCGCCTATCTTCACAAAGGGCAGGCACAGCTCGGAGAGTATCCGCAGGTCAGCTACCGCCCGGGCGCTGGCAAAGTCGAACTGCTCCCGCAGCTTGTCATTATGCCCGGCGTCCTCCGCCCGGCTATGGACGGTGTGCAGCCCGGCAAGGCCCAGGGCTTTGCCGGTCTCGCTGAGCCAGGCAAGGCGCTTGTCAAGGCTGTCGAGCAGGGTGACATCCAGAGTGGGGGAGAGGATTTTCAGCACCATGCCCGGGAAGCCCGCGCCGGTGCCCACGTCGATAAGGCGCTTGCCTGCAAACTCGCAGCAGGGCAGCAGCGCTGCGCAGTCGAGCATGTGTAAGGTGGCCACCCCGGCGGGATCAGTGATGGCGGTGAGGTTCATGACCTTGTTTTTTTCAAGAAGGGCCCGGCCGTAGCGCGCAAGTGTGCCGGGGGTCCCGGCAGTCACAGAATTGGCAAGGCCAAGCTGGGCAAGGCCGGAGGCGATAAGCTGCTCCATATCCGTCCCGCCCCCTTATGGCGCGTATGCGCCTTGGATGGCGGCAACCAGGGCCGGGCCGCCCAAGGCAAGGCCCAGCAGGATGCCGAATACGCACACCGCCACGATAAAGACCGTCAGCGGCAGGCTGGCAGCGCCCTTGCGCCGGTGATAAACACTCAGGGCCGCCGCCGCGGCGCAGATGGGCAGCAGCAGCAGCGGGAAGGTGCCCGGCAGGGTCTTGCCGCCGGTAAAGATGGAGAAGGTGAGAACGAAGAGCAGCATCAGCATGTACCCAAGGCCCATCCAGGCGGCAATGCGCTTCTCCACGCTTGCCGGAGTGTAGGCGGCCTTTTGGGCCTGGTTCTCCGGCGCGCCCTGGGCTTCCTGGCTTTTGGGTTTCTGCGGCTCCTGGCCGGGATGCGGCTGCTCTCCCTGGCTGGGCTGCCTGGGGTCCCGATCAGCCATTGTCCTGCTCCTTGCCGTCGCGCAGCAGGTCGCGGATCTCGGTGAGCAGCTTCTCCTCGGCGGAGGGCTCGGGGGGCGCGGCGGGGGCCTCGTCCTCCTTCTTCCGGTGGAGCTTGTTGATGGCCTTGACCATGCAGAACACGGCGAAGGCGATGATGATGAAGTCCAGCACCACGGAGATGAGGTTGCCGAAGTTGACGGCTACCTCAGGGCGGATAACCTCATCGGCTTCCACCACGGCGGCCTTGAGCACCCACTTCCACGCGGAGAAATCCACGCCGCCGATGAGCATGGAGATGAGGGGCATGATGATGTCGTTGACCAGGGAGGTGGTGATCTTACCGAAGGCGCCGCCGATGACAACGCCTACCGCCATGTCAAGCACATTGCCGCGCATGGCAAAGGCCTTGAATTCCTCAAGAAACTTTTTCATAGCGTTAAAACCGCCTTATATATTACTCTTTGTTGTCGGAGCCGGCGCAGCAGCCGGTATCCTCGCCCTGGGCGGGGGCAGCGCAGTCGGCCTCATCGGCGGCAGCACAGGGGCAGACCGGGGTGCTGTCCTCCTTGGCGGCGGAGGGGGTGCACCAGCTCTCGTCGTCCTCAAAGAGGCGCTCCTCGGCGGCCTTGAGAATGCCGTTGAAGCCGAAGGTGACGGTGACGTCCCGGCGGGTCTCGCCGGACTCGTCCGGGCGGCTGACGGCGCGCCAGAGCAGCGCCTGGCACTTGGTCTCGTCGGTGTCGCTGTTGCGCTCCACGCGGTAGGGGACGATGCAGGCCAGCGCAGCAGCTGCGCCCAGGAATTTCCAGAATTTTTTCATAGCCAGAACCTCCTTCAATCAGTGCTTGGGGGTGAGCACCCGGGTGCCGCCCATGTAGGGCCAGAGCACCTCGGGGATGACCACGGAACCGTCAGCCTGGAGGTTGTTCTCCAGGAAGGCGATGAGCATCCGGGGGGGCGCAACCACGGTGTTGTTGAGAGTGTGGGGCAGGTAGGTGCCCTTTTCGCCCTTTACCCGCATCTTCAGGCGGCGGGCCTGGGCGTCGCCCAGGTTGGAGCAGGAGCATACCTCGAAATACTTCTTCTGCCGGGGGGACCAGGCCTCGATGTCGCAGGACTTCACCTTCAGGTCGGCCAGGTCGCCGGAGCAGCATTCCAGCTGCCGCACGGGGATGTCCAGCGACCGGAACAGCTCCACCGAGTAGCGCCACATCTTTTCGTACCACTCCATGGACTCCTCCGGGCGGCACACCACGATCATTTCCTGCTTTTCAAACTGGTGGATGCGGTAGACACCCCGCTCCTCAATGCCGTGGGAGCCCTTCTCCTTGCGGAAGCAGGGGGAGTAGGAGGTGAGAGTCTGGGGCAGCTTGTCTTCGGGAATGATCTGGTCGATGAATTTGCCGATCATGGAGTGCTCGCTGGTGCCGATGAGGTAGAGGTCCTCCCCCTCGATCTTGTACATCATGGCGTCCATGTCGGTCTGGCTCATCACGCCCTCCACCACGTTGCCGTGAATCATGAAGGGGGGGATGCAGAAGGTGAAGCCTTTGTTGATCATGAAATCCCGGGCGTAGGCCAGCACCGCCTCGTGGAGCCGGGCGATATCGCCCATGAGGTAGTAGAAGCCCGCGCCGGACACCCGGCCGGCGGCGTCCATATCCACACCGTCGAAGGACTCCATAATGTCGGTGTGGTAGGGCACCTCAAACTCGGGCACCCGTGGCTCGCCAAAACGCTGCACCTCTACGTTGCAGCTGTCGTCCGGGCCGATGGGCACGGAGGGGTCGATGATGTTGGGGATGACCAGCATGATCTTGCGGATCTCGGCGGCCAGCTCGTCCTCCTGCACCTCCAGCTCGGCCAGACGGTCGGCGTCCGCCTTCACCTGGGCCTTGACGGCCTCGGCCTCCGCCAGCTTGGAGGGGTCCTTCTTGGCCTGTCCCATGAGGATGCCCACCTGCTTGGACAGGGTGTTGCGGGCGGCCCGGAGGTTGTTGGCCTCGGTCTGGGCGTCGCGGTTGCGGCGGTCAAGCTCCAGCACCTGGTCCACCAGGGGCAGCTTTTCCTCCTGGAATTTCTTGCGGATGTTTTCCCGAACAGCTTCCGGATTCTCCCGGATAAACTTGATGTCTAACATAAGCTCTCGTCACCTTTATCCTGTTATATGGCCCTGCCAGCGGCAGGGAAGAGGGTCGTATTTTCATAGGCAGAGACCGTGGCCGCTGCCGCGCCGGTGTGCTGCCCGGCCACCGCATTGTCCCGTTGCTGGATGAAAAAGGCCAGCAGCAGCATCAGAAAGGCGGCGGCAAACAGCACAGCCAGATATACAAAGACGGACGCGCCCTTCCGGGGCCGCTTTTTTGGGCCGGGGGCGGCGGGGCGCTGCTTCTCGCTGGGGTCACTCATCTGTGGGAATGCCTCCTTTTTCGCGCCCGGCACTCGGCAGCCGCTCCAAAAGCTCCAGGAGGTTGTTCAGGTCGTCCACGTCGTAGAATTCCAACTCCAACCGGCCCTTTTTTCGGCCCGATGAGATGGTGACCTTCCGGCCCAGATGGCCGGACAGCTCCTTTTCCGCCTGCTCAATGTAAATCCGGTTGGGGTCCTCCGGCTTGCTCCGGGGCTCCGGCGGGGTGAGGGTGAAGTGCTTGGCCGCGGCCTCGGCCTGCCGCACGGACATGCCGGTTTCCGCAATGCGCCGGGCGAAGGCGGTCTGGGCAGCGCCCCCCTCCACCATCAGCACCGCCCGCCCATGGCCTGCGGTAAGCTGACCCTGGGTGAGCATTTCCCGCACCTCGGGGGGCAGGGAGGTCAGGCGCAGGGCGTTGGCGATGGCCGGGCGGGACTTGCCCATCCGCCGGGCCACCTCGTCCTGGGTCATCCCAAAGTCGGTGAGCAGGACCAGATAGCCCTCCGCCTCCTCCATGGGGTTGAGGTCCTCCCGCTGCAAATTCTCAATGAGGCCCAGTTCCATCACCTTACGGTCGTCCGCCTCGATGATGACGGCGGGCACCTCGGAAAGTCCGGCCTGCCGGGCGGCCCGCCACCGGCGCTCGCCGGCGATGATCTGATAGTAGCCTGATGACAGCCGCCGGACGGTAAGCGGCTGGATGATGCCGTGCTCCCGGATGGAGTCGGCAAGGTCTGCCAGAGCCTCTTCGTCAAAGCGCTTGCGCGGCTGGTTCAGGCCCGGTTCCACCTGGGAAATGGGCAAAAAAACGCAGCCCGCCTCCTGGGTCTGGAGGGCGGCATCTCCCATCAGGGCGCCCAGCCCCTTGCCAAGGCCCTTGGACTTCGGCATGTTTAAATCAGTCCCTTCTGATTGAATTTATCTTTGGCTGCCCGGGCCGGATCGTCCGGCAGGGCAGAGGGGATGTTTCACGTGAAACAGTGGGATTATTTCGGTTGGTGGCGGGCCAGGAATTCCCGGGCCAGGGCCTCATAAGCCTCGCTGCCGCGGGAGAACCGGTCGTAGGCGGACACCGGTTTTCCGTGGCTGGGGGCCTCGGACAGGCGGACGTTGCGGGGGATGACCGACGCATACACCTTGCCGGGGAAATGCCGCTTGACCTCCTCCGCCACCTGAAGGGACAGGTTGGTGCGGCCGTCGTACATGGTCAGCACCACGCCCTCCAGCTCCAGCGCCTGGTTTAGGGAGCGCTTGGCCAGCCGAACGGTGTACAGCAGGTCGCTCAAGCCCTCCAGGGCATAGTACTCGCACTGGACGGGCACCAGCAGGGCGTCCGCGGCGCACAGTGCATCCAGGGTGAGCAGCTCCAGGGAGGGAGGGCAGTCGATGAAAATATAGTCGTAGCGGCCCTTGAGAGGCTCCAGCGCGTCCCGCAGGCGGTACTCCCGCCGGTCCAGGGCGATGAGCTCCACCGTGGCGCCGGACAGAGCCTTGTTGGCCGAGAGCACGTCCGCCCAGCGGGTGGAGAGAACGGCCTTTTCTGCCGGCGCGTTTCCCAGCAGCACATCATATACATTGGGGGAGCGGGCCTTGTCGATGCCGAAGCCGGAGGTGGCGTTGCCCTGGGGGTCGAAGTCGCACACCAGAACCTTCTGCCCCAGGGCGGTCAGTGCCGCCGCCAGATTGACGCAGGTGGTGGTCTTGCCCACGCCGCCCTTCTGGTTGACCACTGCAATGGTCTTTGCCATAGCATGCCCTCCTTTTCGTGCCGCAAACCCACCGATGGGCTTGTTTGCGCGTGTCTGCCGGATGTTGGGGAGGGAAATCCCCTAACCCCCGGCGTTTTGAAGAAATACAGATTTATTATATCGCGTTTTCCCGGCCATTTCAACCGTTTTTCATTTGGCTGGCCCGAGTGTTTCACGTGAAACATATAAAATGTTTCCCAGGCCGGAAAGATGTGTTATAATGTAGGGCGAGCAGCGGCGGCTGTCAGCGGGGGTCACGAGGCGCTGCCCGGACAGAGCGCCCGTGCAAGACTGGGAAAACCTTTGCGGCACAACGGGGGAGAGCGGTTTATGGAGAAAGAGCACGAATGGTATATGCGCGAGGCCCTTGCCCTGGCGGAGCAGTGCCGGGCGAGCGGCGATATCCCGGTGGGCTGTGTGATCGCTGCGCCGGACGGGCGCATCATCGGCCGGGGGCGGAACCGGCGGGAGGCGGACGGCTGCGCCACGGCCCACGCCGAGGTAGAGGCCATCCGCGTGGCCTGCCGGGCGCTGGGCAGCTGGCGGCTGACGGGATGCATCCTCTATGTCACGCTGGAGCCCTGCCCTATGTGCGCCGGGGCCATCATCAATGCCCGCATCGCCGAAGTGCGCTACGGCGCCCGGGAGGAGAAGTCCGGCTGCTGCGGCTCGGTGCTCAACCTCTTTGAAGAGCGCTTCAACCATCACCCCCGGATTTACGGCGGACTGCTGGAGCGGGAGTCGGCGGCGCTGCTGGAGGCGTTTTTTGCCCGGGTGCGCCGGGGGGACGGCCAGGGATAGTGTCTGCCGCAGGGAAATGCCTGTTGTGGGCAAATGTTCGCCCAGGGCGGAGCGCCGCAACTTTGCGCCGGAAACATGGTTTTGCCTGGCCGCGCGTCCACTTCTTCCGCAAAGCCTTTTGAACCCGCGCGGGCGCGCTGTGTGGATGTTCCTCGTCCGCATGGGGAATGACCCCGAAAAAGGCCGCCCTGCCGGATGGCCGATTGTTATAAATGTAACACTTTTTTAACAACTGCGCCCGAACTTTTTTAACGATTGATCCTTAATATAAGAATTGCAAGAGATATCCTTTCTTTTTCATTCTATCCTCCATCCTTTGAAACCGGGGCGCAGCAAACGTCCCGGTTTCTCTTTTTCCCGGCGGGTCCGCCGTCACTTGACAAGGGCGGAGAAGAAAACAGAGAACGTCACACACTTTTAACAACTGCGTACCTGATTGCGTAACAATTTGCCCGCATAATGGGTCTTGCAAGCAAGGAAAAGTTTCTCTTCATTTCATGTTACCCTCTTTACCAGCCAGGCGGACCGCAGTGCGGTTCGCCTGGTCCTTTTTTGAGGAAAGAATTTGAGAAAGCGGTTGTGGCGGCGAAAAAATTCTGCTACAATAGCCACGGCGCACAGCGTGCGCCCTCGTGCCGCAAAAGGAGCCGCAAAAGCGCGGCAGGGGGCGGAGGAACCCCTTTTGCGCGCCACCCTTGCGGGTGAGAGAAAAGAGAGGACAGCCCTCCGGCGGGTGTGCCGGGGGCGGGGAGGACTTGCGTGTGAAAGCGAAGCAGCTGATAAAGGAAATCCTGATTATGACCCTTGGCACGACTCTGGTGGCAGTTGGCGTCTACTTTTTTAAGTTTCCCAACCACTTCTCCACCGGCGGCGTCACCGGCATTGCGGTGGTGCTTTCCTCGCTGATTCCTGGGGTGTCTTCGGCCACCCTGGCGTCGGGGATCAACATTGCATTTCTGATTCTGGGCTTTGTGGTGCTCAACCGGGGCTTCGGTATCCGGACGGTCTACTGCTCGCTGCTGTTTTCCGGGCTGCTGTCCCTGCTGGAGTGGCTGGTGCCCATGTCCGGGCCGCTGACCAACGAGAAGATTCTGGAGCTCTTCTTCGCCATCATCCTGCCGGCCATCGGCGCGGCCATTCTGTTCAACATGGGCGGCTCCACCGGCGGCACGGACATCCTGGCTATGATTCTCAAAAAATACAGCAGCATGGACATCGGCCGGGCGCTGCTGTGCGTGGACATCCTCATCACGGCATCCACCCTGATTGTGTTCGACATCGAGACCGGCCTGTGCTCCATCCTGGGCCTTATTTTGAAGAGCGTCCTGGTGGACACGGTGATTGAGTCCCTCAACCGGAAGAAGAGCTTCCTGCTGGTCACCTCCAGTCCGGAGGAGGTCTGCTCCTTCATCACCAAGACCCTCAACCGCTCCGCCACCTTCTGGGAGGCGGAGGGCGCCTTCTCCCACGGGAAGAAGTGGGTGGTGCTCACGGCCCTGTCCCAGGCCCAGGCGGTGGCCCTGCGCCGGCACCTCAAGACGGTAGACCCCCATGCCTTTATGCTCATCACAAACTCCAGCGAGATTTTCGGCAAGGGCTTCCTGCGGGCGTAAATCGGGCGGACAAAATAGAAAAAAGAGCGGGGAAGGACGAAAAATCGCCTTCCCCGCTCTTTTTCGCGGAAATTCGCCTGCCGGTGGGTGTTATACTTTGGAAAAGCACGCAAGGAGGCGACCGTTGATGCCGCTGTTTCGCAGAAATGAGGGCAGACAGGTCCTGGCGCTGCCGGTGGAGTCCATCCGGCCCAATCCCAACCAGCCCCGGACGGTGTTCCGCCCGGAGGAGCTCGCCGGCCTGGCGGACTCCATTGCCCAGGTGGGCATTCTCCAGCCGCTGTCCGTACGCCGCACACCGGAGGGCTGGGAGCTGATCGCCGGGGAGCGGCGGCTGCGGGCCGCGGCCATGGCAGGGATGAAAACCGTGCCCTGCATCGAGGTGGCCGCCGACGCCACCGCAAGCTCGCTGCTGGCCCTTGTGGAAAACATTCAGCGGCAGGATCTGGACTTCTGGGAGGAGGCCATGGCCCTGCGCCGCCTCATCGACACCTATCACCTCTCCCAGGAGGAGGCTGCCGCCCGGGTGGGCAAGTCCCAGTCGGCGGTGGCCAACAAGCTGCGGCTGCTGCGCCTGCCCGAGGATGTGCTGGAAGCCTTCCGGCAGGCCGGCCTGGGGGAGCGCCACGCCCGGGCCCTGCTGCGGCTGGATACCCCGGAGCTCCAGCGCCGGGCCGCCCGGCACATCCTGGAGCGGCATATGACCGTGGCCGCCGCCGAGGAATACATCGCGCGCCTGCTGCGGCCCAAGAAGCCCCGCCGGGCCGTCCCCATCTACCGCACCCGGGACGTGCGCCTCTTCCTCAACACCGTCCAGCGGGGCCTTGCCATCATGAACTCTGCCGGGGTGAGCGCCCGCTGCGGCCGGGAGGAGACGGAGCAGGAAATCCTTCTGACCATCCACATCCCTAAGGCGTGACCGGGCGCCGGCGAAAAAGGGGCACCCAACCCCGCCAAAGCGATTCCAAACAGACATAATTTCCGAAAAATATACGATATGCAATGAAAATGCAGGGGATAAAACCCCAAAGAGCAAGAAAAGCGCCGCAGGGGGATACCCTGCGGCGCTTTTGCGAGTAAAAGTGAATGGCAGATTACACCATGCTCTTCAGCTCGGGGCTGATGATGAGGGTGGCCTCGGTAGCGGCCTGGATCTCCTCCACGGTGAACTCGGGGTTGTACTCGGTGAGGTACAGGCCCTTGTCAGTGACTTCCATCACACCCATCTCGGTGATGATCTTGGTGATGCACTTGACAGCGGTGTAGGGCAGACGGCACTTCTTGAGGATCTTGGGCTTACCCTTGGCGGTGTGCTCCATGGCGACGATGACGTTTTTGGCGCCCACCAGCAGGTCCATAGCGCCGCCCATGCCGGGCATCTTCTTGCCGGGGATGATCCAGTTGGAGAGGGAGCCCTCCTCGTCGACCTCCAGGCCGCCCAGGACGGTGGCGTCAACGTGGCCGCCGCGGATCAGGCCGAAGGAGACAGAGGAATCGATGAAGCAGCCGCCGGGAGCCACGGCAGCGGGGGAGCCGCCGGCGTCCACAACGTGGATGGGGTCACGGTTGGAGTCGGTCACGGCGCCGGTGCCGATGATGCCGTTCTCGGACTGGAGGGTGACATGCACACCCTCGGGCAGATAGTTGGGAACCAGGGTGGGCAGGCCGATACCCAGGTTGACCACGTCGCCGTCCTTGAGCTCCTTAGCCACGCGGGCAGCAATAAAACCTTTGATCTGAGACTTTTCCATTAGTACTTACCTCCCTCGACAACATAATCGACAAACACGCCGGAGGTACGGACATCCTCGGGGGCGATGTCGCCGGTCTCGACAACCTCTTCAGCCTCGGCGATAACCACGTCAGCGGCGGTGGCCATCACGATATTGAAGTTGCTGGTGTCGCCCTTGTACCAGATATTACCGGCCTTGTCGATCTTGGTGCCGCCCAGGACGGCGAAATCGGCATGGACGGGGGCCATGAGCAGGTAGTCGCGGCCGTTGATGGTCTGCTTGCCCAGGCACAGGGGGTTGTCCTCCACGATGGTGCCCACGCCGGTGGGGGTGAGTACGCCGCCAAGGCCGGCGCCGTCAGCGCGAATCATCTCGGCCAGGGAGCCCTGGGGAACCAAAATGACCTCCAGGGTGCAGTCCTGCATGGACTGGGTGGCGACCTCGGGGTTGAGGCCCACGTGGGTGGCGATGAGCTTCTTGACCTGCTTGTTGTGGATCAGCTTGGCTACGCCGTAGTAATCCTCGCCGAGAGGGCCGCCGGGCATGGAAGCGTCGTTGCCGATCATGGTCAGGTCCTTGACGCCGCTCTTGGCGAGCGCGTCAATGAACTTGTGGGCGTTGCCGCAGCCCATGAAGCCGCCGAACATCACGGTAGCACCATCGGGGATCAGCTTGACCGCCTCTTCAATGGATACGAACTTAGGCATTGAAATGACCTCCTGTGTAATTTGATTTGAAACCCGCGGGGGCAGGCGTGCTGCCTACCCCCGCAGGAAGATCACATTGGAGTCCGGATAGGGGCCATACTTCACCTCGAATGGCTTGCGCTGGCCTTGCCGCTGCGCCGGACAAAGGATCAGAAATGGTTGCGGCTGCTTAGGGGATGGGGCGAATTACACCTTCTCGAAGATGGTGGCAACGCCCTGGCCGCCGCCGATGCACAGGGTGGCCAGGCCGCGCTTGGCCTCGGGCCGCTTCTGCATCTCGTGGAGCAGAGTGACGATGATGCGGGCGCCGGAGCAGCCCACGGGGTGGCCGATGGCGATGGCGCCGCCGTTGACGTTGACCTTGTCCATGTCGAAGTGCAGCTCGCGGGCCACGGCGATGGACTGGGCGGCGAAGGCCTCGTTGGCCTCCACAAGGTCGATGTCCTCGATCTTCAGGTCGGCCTTGGCCATGGCCTGACGGGAAGCGGGCACGGGGCCCACGCCCATGATCTTGGGATCAACACCGCCCTGGCCCCAGCTGACCAGCTTGGCCATGGGCTTGAGGCCGTACTTGGCGACAGCCTCGCCGGAGGCGAGCACGATGGCGGCAGCGCCGTCGTTGATGCCGGAAGCCTGGCCGGCGGTCACGCGCTGAACATGCTTGTGGGCATCAGCCTCGTGAACCTCGGTGGGCTGGAAGGTGTGGACAATGGTGTCCTCCACGCCCTCGGGGCCGACAGGGAAGGCTCCCTTGAGCTTGGCCATGCCCTCCATGGAGGCGCCGGCGCGGGGGAACTCGTCGACCTTGAACTCAACAAGCTCCTTCTTCTTCTTGATCATGACGGGGACGATCTCGTCCTCGAACTTGCCGGCCTTCTGGGCGGCCTCGGTCTTCTGCTGGGAAGCCACGCCGAAAGCGTCCAGCTCCTCGCGGGTGATGCCCCACACATCGCAGATGTTCTCGGCGGTGGTGCCCATATGATAGTTGTTGAAAGCGTCCCACAGGCCGTCCTTGATCATGGTGTCAACGGCCTTCTTGTCGCCCATGCGGGCGCCCCAGCGCTCATCGGGGAGAGCATAGGGCGCGGCGGACATGTTCTCAGTGCCGCCGCAGACCACGATGTCGGCGTCGCCCGCCATAATGGCGCGGCCAGCCTCGATCACGGACTTCATGCCGGAGCCGCACACCATGGACACGGTGTAGGCGGGCACGGAGAAGGGCAGGCCGGCCTTCACGCCCACCTGACGGGCGGGGTTCTGGCCCAGGGCGGCGGACAGGATGCAGCCGAACATCAGCTCGTCCACGTTCTCGGGAGCGACGCCGGCGCGCTTGAGGGCCTCCTTGACGACGGTGGCACCCAGCTCAACGGCGGGCACGTCCTTCAGAGAGCCGCCGAAAGAGCCCACTGCGGTACGGCAGCAGCTAACAACATACAGTTCCTTCATAGTAACAACCTCCTAAATTTTATAAAGCACGCAGGATTTTGTGTACGGAAAGATTATATACCCCGCTTCGGGAAAAATCAACCGGGGAAGCGGCATTGTTTTGGAAATTTACACAAAATTTGCAGCTTTTTCCGCCGTTGTGCCGCCCTGCACCGCCGCAAAAAGGGAAAGGGCCGAGACCCATGGCGTTCCACAGGTCCCGGCCCTGACGACTGGTGAAAATTTTGTCAAATTCAGAAGGGGTCAACGATCGACGGCGCGATGGACGGCCTTGACGATCTCGCACACCGCGGTGGGCAGCAGGGACAGGCCCAGCACGCACAGCCACATCACGGGGGTCATGGCGCACACGTGGAACACCGCCATCAGCGGCGGGATGAGCAGCACGGCCAGCTGCATCACCACGCCCACCACGAAGGCCTTGTTCATAGAGGGGTTGGAGAGCACGCCGATGTGGAAAATGGACTGCTTTTCGCTTCTCACATCAAAGGCGTGGAAGAGCTGGCAGATGGTGAGGGTAGCGAAGGCCATGGTGTTGGCCGAGGCGTCGGCCAGGTTGGGGTCGCTCAAAATGTATTCGCCCAGGTAGTAGGCGCCCAGGGTCACAAGGCCCACCAGCACGCCCTGCCAGGCAAGCCGGATGGAGAAGGCCTTGTTGAACAGCGGCTCCTTGGCGGAGCGGGGCTTTTCCTGCATCACCGCGTGCTCCACCGGCTCCATGCCCAGGGCCAGGGCGGGCAGCGAGTCGGTGACCAGGTTGAGCCACAGCAGCTGCACCGGCACCAGGGGGCGCTGATGGAAGTTGAAGAGGGTGGCCAGAAACAGGGTGATGATCTCGCCGATGTTGCACGAGAGCAGGTAGTGGATGGCCTTTTTGATATTGGAGTAGATGCCGCGGCCCTGCTCCACCGCCTCCACGATGGTGGCGAAGTTGTCGTCGGTGAGGATCATGTCGGCGGCGCCCTTGGCCACGTCCGTGCCGGTGATGCCCATGGCGCAGCCGATGTCGGCGGCCTTGAGGGCGGGGGCGTCGTTCACGCCGTCGCCGGTCATGGCGACCACCATGCCCCGCTTCTGCCAGGCGTGGACGATGCGCATCTTATGCTCGGGGGACACCCGGGCGTAGACGGAGAACTTCTCCACGTCCTGCTCCAGCATTTCCTGGGGCATAAAGTCCAGGTCCTCGCCGGTGATGGCAAGGTCGCCGTCCCGGAAGATGTTGAGCTCCTTGGCGATGGCCACGGCGGTGAGCTTGTGGTCGCCGGTGATCATCACCGGGCGGATGCCGGCGGCGTAGCACTCGGCCACCGCATCCTTGACCTCCATGCGGGGCGGGTCGATCATGCCCACAAGGCCCACGAAGGTCAGGCCGGACTCCAGCGTCTGGGTGGACAGCTCGCCGGGCAGCGCGTCGATGTCCTTATAGGCGCAGCCCAGCACCCGCAGAGCCCGCTCGGCCATGGCGGCGTTGGCGTCGGACACCCGGCGGGCATCGGCGGCGGTCATATCGGCGGGGGCGGCGCCGGAGAGGATGTGGGTGCAGCGGCCAAGAAGCACGTCGGGTGCGCCCTTGACCATTACCCGCAGCCTCCCGCCCACCGGGTGTACGGTGCTCATGAGCTTGCGCTCGGAGTCAAAGGGCAGCTCGGCGGTGCGGGGCATCTGGGATTCAAGGGAGTTTTTGTCCATGCCCTCCTTGAGGGCGGCGTCCACAAAGGCGGTCTCGGTGGGGTCGCCGGCAGTGCGGGGCTTGCCGTCCTCCCCCCGGGTGAGCACCGTGTCGTTGCACAGGCTGCCGATGAGCAGGGCGTCCCGGCGGCCGTTCTCGCCCTCGCTCCACACCTCCACCACGGTCATGCGGTTCTGGGTGAGGGTGCCGGTCTTATCCGAGCAGATCACTCCGGCGCAGCCCAGGGTCTCCACGGCGGGCAGGGTCTTGACGATGGCGTTGTGCTTTACCATGCGCTGCACACCCAGGGCCAGCACGATGGTGACGATGGCGGGCAGCCCCTCGGGGATGGCGGCCACCGCCAGGGACACGGCGGACATGAACATGTCGAGGATCTCGTGGCGGTAGAGGATCCCCACGCCGAACATCACCGCGCACACCGCAAGGCACACGAAGGAGAGGGTCTTGGAGATCTCGCCCATCTTGCGCTGCAAAGGGGTGGTGGTGTCGCCCTGGTCGGTGAGCATCTTGGCGATGCGGCCCACCTCGGTATCCATGCCGGTGGCGGTGACCACGCAGGTGGCCCGGCCGTTGGTGATGACGGTGGAGGAGATGACCATGTTCTTCCGGTCGCCCAGTACGGTCTCCTCCGGCAGGCTGTCGACGGCGGCCTTGTTCACGGGGACGGACTCGCCGGTCATGGCGGACTCGTCGGCCTTGAGGTTGGCGCACGCAAGGATGCGGGCGTCGGCAGGCACCAGGTCGCCGGCCTCCAGCACGATGATGTCGCCGGGCACCAGCTGGGCGGTCTCCAGGCGGGTCATTTCCCCGTCCCGGAAGACCTTTGCCAGGGGGGCCGACATCTTCTGCAGGGCCTCCAGCGCCTTTTCGGCGCTGTCCTCCTGGGAGATGGAGATGCAGGCGTTGACCACCACAATCACCAGGATGATGACGGCCTCCACCCAGTCCTCACCGCCGGTGGAGATGAGGGAGAGCACCGCCGCAGCCAGCAGCACCAGAATCATGGGGTCCTTCATCTGGCCCAGGAAGCGCTTGACAAGGCTCTCCTTCTTTGCGCCCTCCAGGGCGTTGGGGCCGTGGGTCTCAAGGCGCTCGCGCGCCTGCTGCCCGGTCAGGCCCCGGGTTTGGTCGGTCTCCAGCTCGGAGAGAACCTCGTCGGGGCTTTTCGTGAACCATTGGCTCACCACACAACACTCCTTCTTTATGGGTTGACTTGGGTCTGGATTTGAGGAAATTATAGCAGATTCCCGGGGAGAAGGGAAGGGGAACGTGGGACAAGCGCGCGTGCGCCGAAAAAAAGAGACTTATCCGCAGCGGTAAAGGCTGCGGATAAGTCTCATCATTTCATACAAGACCAGGCAGAGGACTGCCTTGCTGTTGGCGCTTGTCACAGCCCAGAGGCTGTCGATTACTCCCTTATCCGGGGAATATTATAGCAGAGGGCCGGGGGCGCTGTCAAGGGGGAGGAGTCCCGCTTATCCCACGGCGCTCTCGTTTTGCAGCTCGGTGAGGTAGGCAAGGTAGCGCTCGTAGAAGTCGGCCACATTGAGCGCCTGGATCTCGTCGGCCACGGTCACCTCCGCCTCCTGGGTGCCGGCCACGATCAGGGCGTCAGTCTCGTCGCTGATCCATTTGCTCTCATAGCCGGAGGCGTCCACCGGCAGGCGCAGCAGGATATGGTAGCCGTAGTCGGTCTCCGCGATGCCGGACATCTCGCCCACCTTCAGGGCCAGGGTGGCCTCCCGGAAGCCGGAGACCAGGGAGGAGGTGCTGTCGAAGGTGTAGCCGTCAGGGCTGATGAGCTTGCCGTCGGAGCTCCGGCCGTCCTCGCTGTACTCCTCCATGAGGGTGTCGAAGAGGGCGTCCCGGTCGTCGCTTGCCTGAAGCTGGGCGAGAAGCTCCTCCGCCAGGGCCTTCTGGGCGGCGTTATACTCCTCGGCGGTCTGGGTGACGGCGCCGTCCTCCCCCTTCATGTCCTCGTCGGTGGTCTTGAGCAGGATGTGCTTGACGGAGAAGATGCCGTTTTCCTCCACGTATTTCTCCAGGTCCTCGTCGGTGGGCTTGCTCACCACGGCGTCGGCCAGGTTGTTGAAGAGGTAGCTGTTGGAGATGACATTCCGGAAGGCGGCCTCGTCAAGGCCGCTGCGGCGCAGCAGGGCGGCAAGGCTGCCCTCGCCGTTTTCCGCCTCGTAGTCGTCGATCTGCTTTTGAATGTCGGCGCTCTGCTTGGCGGTGAGCCCCGCGCCGTTTTCCTCGCACAGCCGGGCGAGCACCGCGTAGTACACCACGGCGGCCTGGGAGTCGGAGAGGACGTAGCTGGCCATCCTCTCGTCGCTGAAGTCCACGGTCATGCCGTACTGGGCGTAGGAGGAGAGAAGGGAGCAGTCATAGGCCAGCCAGTAGAGGTAGAGCTGGTTGGAGATCTCCGCGCCGTCCACCGTCATGGCCACGTCGGTGTCGGCAAGGCCGCTGGCGAAGGGGAACAGGGCCTGGGTCAGGTCCACCTGGATGCCGGTGTCGGCGCTGGGGGAGGGATCCGCCGACTGAGAGGGGGAGGGGTCCGCCGAGGGGGACGCCGTGGCCTCCCCGCTGCTGCCGGAGCAGGCGGCCAGGGCAAGGCACATGGCCAGGGCGGCGGTTATGGCAAGGATTTGTTTGAATTTGGTCATTGTTTTATCTCCTATCCGATATGAAGGGGACGGCTGTCCCGGATGGACGGTCCCGATGAAGAGGCTCTGCCGGGCTTTTCTGAAAGTATACCACCCGGGGCGGAGAAAGGCAATCAGTTTTCGCCGTCGGGGAGCGTCTGGATTTTGGTATATTCATCCACCACCCGGGTGGCGGCGCGCAGCGGGTCGTCCCCCCGGCGCAGCCGGAAGGTGAGGGCAGCCTTGTCCCCCGGGGAGAAGAGCAGCTGCCCGGGGAAGGCGCCCGCCAGGCGGGAGACCTGCTCCAAGTCGAACTCGTCCAGGGTGAAGGTGAGGGCCTGGCCCTTCTGGGTGATGTCTGAGATGCCGCACGCCGCCGCCCGGCCCCGCAGCAGGGCCACGGAGATGAGGTTGTTCACCGTCCTGGGCGGGTCGCCGAAGCGGTCGATGAGCTCGTCGGTCATGTCGTCGGCGTCGTCCTCGGTGCGGATGCGGGCAATGCGGCGGTAGAGGTCCATGCGCTGCTCCGGCGAGGGGACATATTTGTCCGGGATGGAGGCGGCAATGCTCAAATCGGCGGCGCACTCCCGGCGCTTGGCGGGGGCCTCGCCCTTTTCCTCCAGCACGGCCTCCTCCAGGAGCTTGAGGTACAAATCGTACCCCACGCTCATCATAAAGCCCGACTGCTCCGGCCCCAGCAGGTTGCCCGCCCCCCGGATCTCCAGATCCCGCATGGCGATCTTGAAGCCCGAGCCGAACTCGGCAAACTCCCGGATGGCGGACAGGCGCTTGGCCGCCACCTCGCTGAGCACCTTGCCGGTGCGGTAGGTCATATAGGCGTAGGCCCGCCGGGGGGAGCGGCCCACCCGGCCCCGGATCTGGTGGAGCTGGGCAAGGCCCAGCTTGTCGGCGTCCTCAATGATGAGGGTGTTGACGTTTGCGATGTCGATGCCCGTTTCGATGATGGTGGTGCACACCAGCACGTCCACCTCGCCGTCAGCCATGCGGGTCATCACGTCGCCCAGCTCCTCCTGGCTCATCTTGCCGTGGCCCACGGCCACCTCCACGTCGCCCCCCAGCAGCTCCCGGATGCGCGCGGCGGTGCGCTCGATGGTCTCCACCCGGTTGTGGAGGTAGTACACCTGCCCGCCCCGCTCGATCTCCCGGCGCATGGCGTCGGCAAGCACCGTCCAGTCGTGCTCGAGGACATAGGTCTGCACCGGCTGGCGGTCGGCGGGGGGCTCCTCGATGGCGGACATGTCCCGGATGCCCGAGAGCGCCATATTCAGCGTCCGCGGGATGGGGGTGGCGGACAAGGTGAGCACATCCACCTGCTTTGCGATTTCCTTGAGCCGCTCCTTGTGGGTGACGCCGAAGCGCTGCTCCTCGTCGATGACCAGCAGTCCCAGGTTTTTGAACTGGATGTCTCGCTGGAGCAGCCGGTGGGTGCCGATGAGCACGTCCAGCGACCCGTCCGCCGCCGCGGCGGCAGCCTTCTTGATCTGGGCGGGGGTGCGGAAGCGGCTGACCACGTCGATCTCCACCGGGTACTTGGCAAAGCGGCTCTTGGCGGTGAGGTAGTGCTGCCGGGCCAGCACGGTGGTGGGCACCAGGATGGCGGCCTGCTTGCCGTCCAGCACGCACTTCATCACCGCCCGCAGCGCCACCTCCGTCTTGCCGTAGCCCACGTCGCCGCACAGCAGCCGGTCCATGGGCCGGGCGGTCTCCATATCCCGCTTGATCTCGGCGATGGAGCGCAGCTGATCGTCCGTCTCCTGATAGGGGAAATCCTCTTCAAATTCCCGCATCCAGGGGGAGTCGGGGGAGAAGGCGTAGCCCGGCTGGCGCTGGCGCTGGGCGTAGAGCTGGATGAGGCCCTTGGCCAGGTCGCGGACGGCAGCCCGGGTGCGGCTTTTGGCCCGTTCCCACTCCGTGCCCCCCAGCTTGGAGAGCTTTTTGGTCTCCGGGTCGTCCCCGCCGCCGATGTACTTGCTGATGGAGTCGAGCTGGGTGGCGGGGAGATACAGCGTGTCGCTGCCGGCGTAGGCCAGCTTGATGTAGTCCTTCTGGACGCCGTCCACCTGCATCTTCACCATGCCCACGAACCGGCCGATGCCGTGGTGCTCGTGGACCACCAGGTCGCCGGGGGCAAGGTCGGTGAAGGAGGCCACCCGCCGCCGGTCGTCGGCGTGCTTGAGGCGCTTGCCCCGCCGCCGGGGCTCCCCCCGGCCCTCGCTCAAAACGGCAAAGCCGCAGCCCACATAGTCAAAGCCGGCGGACAGAGCGCCCACCGCAATGGTCACGCCCCCCGGGGCGGGCAGGGCATGGAGCTGAAAATCCACCGCGGAGCGGAGCTTCTGCTCCCGCAGCAGGGCCTGTAAATTCAGGGCGCGCTGCTCGCTTGCCACCAGCACCACCGCGGCAGCCCCGGCGCGCTGGAATTGGGTGAGGTCAGCCACCGCCGTCTCAAGGCTGGCCCCGAAGGAGGACAGCTGCCTGCCCTGGGCGGTGAAGAGGGCCTTGGGGGGCGCAGGCGTTGCAGAGCTTGCAAAGGAGTCGAAAAAGCACACCGGGAAGTCGGCGAGCATGCCCATCAGCTCCCCCAGGTCGGCGGCGAACACAGCCCGGCGGCCGTCGATGACCTCCCCCTCGATGAGGGTTTTCACGTCCTCATTGAGCTGCCACAGCCAGGTTTTCGCCCGCTCTGCCACCCGGCCGGACTCGGAAAAGCACACCACCGCGTCGGGGGGCAGGTGGTGGACGGCGGTGGCAAGGGTCTGGTACCGCCCCGGCAGCAGCCGGTCGGGGGTGCGCTGCCAGGCCCCGGTCTCGTCCCGGGTGGGCAGAGCCTCGCTCACCGGCAGGAACACCGCCCGCTCCAGCCGGGCCACCCGGCGCTGGCTGTCCACGTCGAAAAGGCCCATGGAATCCACGTCGGCGTCCCAGAATTCGATGCGCACCGGGTGGTCCTGGGCGGGGGAGTATACGTCCAGAATGCCGCCCCGCAGGGCGAACTGCCCCACCCCCTCCACCTGCTGGCACCGGGCATAGCCCATGGCGGAGAGGCGGTCGGCAAGGTCGGCGAGGTCGTACTGCCCGCCCTGCTCAATGACGACGGTGTGGGCGGCAAGCTCCTCCGGGGGCAGGGTGCGCTGCATCAGACCCTCCACCGTTGCCACAATGAGGCTCGTTTTCCCCTCCGCCATGTCGTAGAAGGCCCCAAGCCGCAGGTGCTCCCAGTCCCGGGAGGCCGCCGCCCCGTCGTGGAACAGAAATTCCCGGCAGGGCAGGAGGGTGACGGTCTCCCCGGTGAAGGCGGCCAGGTCGGCGGCAAGGCGCTGGGCCTCCGCCTCGTCGGCGCACACCAGCACCACCGGCCGCTCCAGCCGGGTATGAAGCCCCGCGGCAAAGTGGGCGCGGTGGACGGGGGAGAGCCCCGCCACCAGCGCCGGGGACTGCCCGGCGTCCAGCGCGGCGATGAGCCCCTCAAACTCCGGGACGTAATTCAGGATGGACAGCAACTCTTTCATGGGCACCTCGAACTTACAAAATTTGGAAATTTAAAAGAAGAAAAGCCCGCCGGGCCGTGCCCGGAGGAGGGCGGCCGCGGGCACGCAGGCGCGACAGGAAAAAACGAGCGCGCGCGGGAGGATGCAGGGGGAGTGCGGGGGCAGCTTAGTTGAAGCGGTTCATGGCCTTCTCGGGGCCGTCCTGTACCAGGCACTCGGCGGCCTGCGCCGCCCGGGCCACGGCGTCCTCCATGGTCTTTTTGTCCTGGCCCTGGAGCTGGCCAAGCACCCAGTCGGCCATGTCGTAGTCCGGGTGGGGCTTGCCGCCCACGCCGATTTTCAGCCGGGGGAACTGGTCGGTACCCAGGTGGGTGATGATGCTCTTCAGGCCGTTGTGGCCGCCGGAGGAGCCCGATTTCCGGATGCGCAGCTTGCCCAGGGGCAGGTCGGTGTCGTCGGAGATGACCAGCACATGGTCGGCAGGGAGTTTGTAGAACCGGGCGGCCTGGCCGACGGCCTCGCCGGACAGGTTCATGTAGGTCAGGGGCTTGAGCAGCAGCACCCCCTGGCCCCCCAGCACCACCTGGGCGGTCTGGGCCTGGAACTTGAGCCGCCAGGCTCCGGCGTGGCAGTGCTCCGCCAGGGCGTCGGCGGCCATAAAGCCGGCGTTGTGGCGGGTGTTTTCGTACTTTGCGCCGGGATTTCCAAGGCCGGCGATGAGCCAGGCCACCGGCAGCTTCTGTTGAAAGAGCATAGGCGTACCTCAAATGAAAGATTCAAATAGGGCGAGGGAAGCCCCTCGCCCTATTCAGCGGTAAAGCGGTCGGCAAAGGCTTACGGCGGCGCGGCCGCACGGCGAAAAGCCTCGCAGAGTCTCGGTGCGCAGCACCGAAATAAGGTGAAATGGCGTTTTTGGCCGCAGCGTGTACGTGGCCAAAAACACAGCTCGGGCCGCAAGTGTGTGAGCGGCCGGCCCGCAAGGCTGCGATCAGGTGAAGAGCTTTGGCACCGGCGAGAGCCGGGACGCGCAGCAGCGCGTAAATTCG
>CAKUIM010000033.1 GCA_934660965.1 uncultured Oscillospiraceae bacterium
GGACACGGCCAACACCAAGTGGGCCGATGGCAACGTTGCCGACCAGACCTACCTATTCAAGATCGGCAAGGCTGTCGTCACCATCACGGCCGCAGATAAGAAGGCCTACACCGGCGACGCCGTGCCGGACCTGAGCAAGCCGGAGCTTGGGAAGGACTACACCGTCGAGGGCCTGCTCGGCAGCGACACCCTGGGCGGAACCATCGCGCTGGAGTATGCCAGTAAGCCGAATATGTTCAAGGTCGGCGAGACGGCAATCAACATCACCGGCGCCACGGCCGGCGGCAACTACACCATCGACTTTGTATCCGGCAAGCTGACCATCGCCCTGCGGCCGTCCACCGACGGCATCTACGGCACCACCTACCCCGTGAACACGCCCGACAAGACGGAGAACGGCACCGTGTCTGTCAGTGTGAAAAATGCCCCCGCGGGCTCTACTGTCACCATCACCGTCAGGCCTGATGCCGGCTGCCGGCTCTCTGACCTTACTGTCACCGGCAAGGACGGCAGCGCGCTGCCCCTCACCGACCTGGGCGACGGCAGGTTCACCTTCATTATGCCCGCAGGCAAGGTGGAGATCCGGGCCGCCTTCACCGGGGAAGCCAAGACCAGCCCCTTTGCGGACGTTCCCGCCGACGCCTATTATTACGAGGCCGTGGAGTGGGCTGCCGAGAACGGTATCACCGGCGGCGTGGGCGGCGGCCTGTTCGCCCCCGATGACCCCTGCACCCGCGCCCAGATCGTCACCTTCCTGTGGCGTGCCGCCGGCTCTCCCGAGCCCAAGGGCATGACGAGCTTTGGCGACGTGGCGGCGGACGCTTACTACGCCAAGGCGGTGGCGTGGGCTGTTGAAAACGGCGTCACCACCGGCACCGGCGGCGGCAGGTTCAGCCCCGATGACCCCTGCACCCGCGCCCAGGCCGTGACCTTCCTTGCCCGGGCGGTCAAGGCCATGGGCGACGGCAAGACGGTCTTCACCGACGTGCCCGAGACCGCCTATTACGCCCCCGCCGTGAAATGGGCGGCGGACAACGGCGTCACCACCGGTACCGGCCCCAGCACGTTCTCTCCCGACGATCTCTGCACCCGGGCCCAGATCGTCACCTTCCTGTGGCGTGTGTACGGCAAGAAGTAAACGCGCCCCAACAAAGGCAAATAAACAGGAACAGGAGGCCGGCGGTATTTACCGCCGGCCTCCTGCTGCATGCCCGCCCTGTCTGCGGGGCACGGCAGCCAAAGCAACAAAGCAGCACCCAACAAAAGTTGAGTGCTGCTTTTCTGGTTGCGGGGGAGGGATTTGAACCCTCGACCTCCGGGTTATGAGCCCGACGAGCTACCAAACTGCTCTACCCCGCGATATAAAGTTGTGTGGTGCCGGAGACCGGGGTCGAACCGGCACGGGATCACTCCCACGGGATTTTAAGTCCCGGGCGTCTGCCAATTCCGCCACTCCGGCCTGTCAGATGCTCGATTATAATACCACACCCCGGGGCGCTTGTCAAGGGCAGCGTTTGGTTTTTGCAAAAAGGCCCGTCCGCCGGAGAAAAATTGCGGCGGGGGATTGTATTTTGGGGCAGGTTCGTGTAAACTGAACCTATCTCTTTGAAGGAGGGACTCTCTATGAAAACTGCCCGCTTCGTGCTGAAGATTGTGGCGATGTCTCTGGCCGTGGTGTCCGCCGTCTGCCTGGTCATTTCCTGCTGGGATAAAATCATGGACTTTTTCTATAATATTGCCGATAAGGTGGAGGAGAAGAAGTCCGCCTGCTTTGATCCCGAGTTTGAGGACTTTGCCGACTGCGACATGTGACCGCAGGGCATCAGCCCCCTTGCAGCGAGAGCGGCGTGGAGCAATCCACGCCGTTTTTTTGCGCCCCGCCGGGTGCCGCGCCCGGCGGGAGCTTACTTTTTGCGCCGGCGGATGATGGCCACCGTGACGGCCACGGCAGCGGCTGCCAGGGCGGCGATGAGCACGATGGCCCCCGCGCCGATGGCGTAGACGGGGGCGGCGATGACGTCGGCAAGGATGGGCAGGGTATGCATATGGATGGCCTCCTTTGATATGATGTGACGCAGCGTCGGTCAGTAGGGCGCCGTGCTCAGCTTGAATACGACGATATTGAGCAGCAGCCCGCAGCAGAAGGAAAAAACGTTGGCGCACAGGGAGAAGAGCAGGGCCGGGCGCAGCTTTTCACTGCCGAAGCGGCGGTAAAGGGCGGCCTCGGCCAGCACGGCCAGCACCTCGCTGACGGCCACGGCAGCGGCGCTGTCGCTCACCAGGCAGTGGAAGAGCACCACCGCCGGGTTGGTCAGCGCGTTGGCCGCCAAAAGCAGCAGATAGTCCCGCCGGCTGCGCACCCCCCAGAGCAGGGCGAACAGCCCCTCCAGAATGAGCGTCAGCGCCAGGGAAAGGGCCAGGGTGGGCAGCAGCGTGATCAGCATAACAGCGCCTCCCTCCTTCCTTCAAGCCCCAGCGCCCACAGCAGGAGAACGGCAGAGACCGCGGCCCCCAGGGCGTTGGCCCAGGGCGTGACCAGCAGGGACGGCAGGCCCAGCCAGGTGGGGACAAAGCCCAGAAACAGCGCGAAGGTCAGAAGGCCGAAGGCAAAGCCTTTGGCTCCCGGGGTCAGCCGGGCCGCGGCGAAGAGCGTGATGGGCATGGTCATGTTGAAGCAGAACACCGCGGCCGTCCCCGCAAGGGGGTTGGCAGAGAAGAGATAGAGGACAGCGGAGAGCCCCAGGGACAGCGCCGAGGCCGCGCGGATCCCCAGCCGGTCAGCCAGGAAGCCTCCGGCCGCCTTGCCCAGCACCAGGGCCGCGGTCACCCACAGCCCCCAGCTTCCCTCGCCCTTCCAGGGCAGGGTCTGGTTGAAGCCCATGTAAGAGCGCAGCGCAACCACCGCGGTGAGGGCCGCCGCGCACACGATCTCGGCGCCGTGAAGGGAGAGCTGCACCGGGGCGTTGCCCGAAATGAGTCCGCCCCAGGCTTTCCGCGCGCCCAGCAGGATAGCCGCCTCGCACCCGAGCAGAAGCAGCACCGGCAGCAGCGTGGGAATGCCGCCGCCCCGGCCCAGGGCGGCGCCCAGGTAGAGCCCCATAGCTCCGGGGGAGACGAATACCCCCAGCGCCGCGCACCGCCCGGCGCTGCCGTTGAGCACGTCAAGGCCGCCGCCCACGTGGAACGCGGCGTTGCCCACCCCGGCAAGAAGCACCGCGGCCGCCCCGGGCAGGATGGGCAGAAAGGCGCAGGACACCAGCACGCAGCCGGCGGCGGCCAGGGCGGCGTTGCGGTTCCAGCCGTCGGCGAGCAGCCCCAGGGGCATCTGGAGGGCAAAGGCGCAGAAGTTGTAGAGCAGCAGGTACAGCCACAGCTCTTGGCTTGTCAGAAGACAGCGGTACACCAGAAACGCGCAGGAGAAGTCCACCGCCGCGTGGGAAAGGCTGTATATGGTCAGCATGGGCTTTGGCACAAAAACGCCTCCCCTCTTTATTGAGTCAGACGCACGCGGGCGCAAAGAGTTCCCTCTTTTGGGGGGAAATACGTCCGGATATGGATTCTCCGGGAACAAGGGCCGTTCCCGGAGAATCATTCATCTTAAGAAACCATCTAATATCTTCTGCTCGGCCTCTTCCTCGGTCAGGCCCAGGGTCATGAGCTTGAGGATCTGCTCGCCGGCGATCTTGCCGATGGCGGCCTCGTGGACCAGCTGGGCGTCCATGTGGTTGGCGGTGATGGCGGGGATGGAGCTGACCTTGGCATGGCCCATGATGATGGAGTCGCACTGCACATGGCCGAAGCAGGGGGCGTCCCCCTCCACCTGGGGGTAGAACACCTGGCAGGAATTGCCCTGGGCCACCGACCGGGACACCACCTGGGTCCGGGCCCCGGCGCCCTTCATCACCACGTCGATGCGGCTCTCGGCGGTCTGGTCGCCGTCGGTGAGCATCCGCTCGGTGACGGTGGCCTCCGCCCCCTCGCCCAGCTCCACCCGGGTGTAGCGCACGGCGGAGTCCACGCCCTTGATCTGCACCGTCTCCAGCTCCACCCGGGCACCCTCCTCCAGATAGAGCAGGGTCTGGGGGTTCAAAACCCGCTTGCCGGTGCCCGGGCCCTCGCCGTAGTGCTTTTCCACGTAGCGCACATGGGAGTTTTTGCCCAGGTAGAAGGTGTGGATGCCGTCGTGCTGGGAGGCGTCGCTGCCGCCGTTGTGGATGCCGCAGCCGGCCACGATGAGCACGTCCGCCCCCTCGCCCACGAAAAAGTCGTTGTAGACCATGTCATTGAGGCCCGTCTCCGTGAGGATGACCGGGATATGGACGGACTCGTTTTTGGTGCCCGGGGCGATGCGGATGTCGATGCCCGGCTTGTCCGTTTTGCTCTCGATGACGATGTTGGCCGATGAGGCCCGGCCCTCCAGCCTGCCGTTCTTGCGGATGTTGTAGGCCCCCTTGGGGGTGGACTCCAGGTCAGCCACCTGCCGGAGCAGCTCGGTATCGATTTTATTCATGCGTCTGCTCCTCCTGCATGTAGGCGCAGCCCGGCTGGGTGTTGGCCAGGATCTGCGGGAAAATCTCGTCCCGGGGGCCCTGCTGGGCAACGCGCCCGCCGGATACCAGCACGATCTCATCGGCCAGGCCCAGGATGCGCTCCTGGTGGGAGATGATGATCATGGTGGACGCGTGCTTTTCGTGGATCATCCGGAAGGTCTCGGTGAGCTTGGAGAAGGACCACAGGTCGATGCCCGCCTCCGGCTCGTCAAAAATCATCAGCGGGGACTTCCGGGCCAGGATAGAGGCGATCTCAATGCGCTTGATCTCGCCGCCGGACAGGGAGGCATCCAGCTGCCGGTCGATATAGTCCGCCGCGCACAGCCCCACCTGGGTGAGCAGCTGGCAGCCGTCGGCGCGTGAGAGGGCCGGGTTTCCGGCGGCCAGCCCGAGAAGGTCGCGCACCAGCAGGCCCTTGAACCGGGCGGGCTGCTGAAAGCCGTAGCTGATGCCTCGGCGGGCGCGCTCGGTGATGGAAAGGCCGGTGATGTCCTCTCCGTTCCAGAAAATCCGGCCGGAGGTGGCCGTGTTGAGGCCCATGATGGTTTTTGCCAGGGTGGTTTTGCCGCCGCCGTTAGGCCCGGTGATGACAAGCAGGGTGCCGTCAGCCACGGTCAGGGAGATGTCATCGAGGATGCCGATGTTCCCCTGGTCTCCGTGGGCGGAAAAAGACAGGTGCTTGAGTTCCAGCATATGCGTCTCTCCTTGCTGCGGCCGCCGCACAGCTGCCGGGCCGCATTTCATGGTCATTATGTAGGGATTAGTATACCCTGATTTTCCCAGGAAGTCAACAGCGCCGCCGGGTTTGACCCCTTTTCCGCCGTGTACATAGGATGGAGGGAAGGGAGGTGCTCTACATTGGAAAACGCGGTCGTCCAGTCCCCGCCGGACTGGAAGGAGCTTACGCAGGAGGACCGGGCGGTGTTTGAGCGGGTGTGGCGGCGGGTGATGCCGCAGCTGGGCCCGGACAGCCCCATTGCCCTGGAGGGGGCAGCGCACCTTGGAGGCGACGTGCCCTGCATCCTGGCCTGCCCCATCAGCGCCCCTGGGCTGCGCGCCCCGGACAGCGCCCCCCGGGCGGATCCCGCCCGGCCCGGCGCCCCGGAACGGCAGAAAAATGCCGCCGTCGGCGCGCCGGCGCGGCAGGAGAACGACTGCGCCGGGGCGATGGAGCGGCAGGTGCTCTCGGCGCTGGAGCTCTGGCAGCTCTACCGGGCCCTGGCCCGGCGCTCCGGTGCCCGGGCCGGGCAGCTCTCCGCCCTGGCGGCCCAGGCGCTTGGGGCGGCCCGGCAGGTGAGCGCGGCGTGCTTTCTGCGCTCGGGCATCCGCTACTGGCCGGCCAAGGCGCTGGCCGCGCCCCGCTTTCCATCTTGGGAGGGCGGGCTGCGCATGGCCTATCAGCGGGAGCGGCAGCAGGCCCAGAGCTACCGCGGCTGGGCAAAGGCCGCGCCGGACCAGGCCGTTTCCGGGCTGTGGGAGGAGCTTGCTGACGGGTGCGAGCGCCGCGCCCGGGCGGTGTGGGCGCTGCTCTCCCGGGGCGGGCGGTAGGACGCCCTTTCCCCCCCGTTTCGACAGGGACACACGGCGGGACACCCCCGGGACACCGGCCGGGACCGGGACAAAATCGGGGCGAAATCAAGGAAAAACGGGCGCCGTCTCACCTTTTTGGGACGGCGCCCGCGCCTGCTTTTTCGGGGGAAGCCCCCTCATGCAGACGAAAAATTTGAGGCCGATTTGTAACCGTTTTTTGGTTGACAACCGTAAACCTTTCTGTTATACTGGGCAAAAAGGACGACAACTGTAACACGGAGGAGATGCATATGAAGAATGAGACGTTATACCTCACCGGGAACGAGTGGCTGGTGATGGAGGCCCTGTGGCAGCAGCCGCGCACCCTTATGGAGCTGGTGCGCCTTCTGGGGCAGGACCCTCCGGCCTGGGCCAAGAGCACCACCTCCACCATGGTGCGCCGGATGGAGGCCAAGGGCCTTGTCCGCTATGAGGAGGAGGGCAAGGCCAAGCGCTTTTACCCCGCCCTGAGCCGCTCCGAGGCCGCCCTGGCCGAGACCCACACCCTGCTGGACAAGGCGTTCTCCGGCAGCGTGGGGCTGCTGGTGAGCACCCTGGTGCAGCAGGAGGCCTTAAGCCGCACCGAGATTGACGAGCTTTATGAGATTCTCCGCCAGGCGGAGGAAAAGGAGGGAGAATAATGCTGGAGATGCTGTTGACATCCTCCGCCCTGATTGCGGTCATACTGCTGGTGCGGCGGCTGTTCCGCAGCCGGCTGAGCCTGCGGCTGCGCTACGCCCTGTGGCTGCTCGCCGCGGTGCGTCTGCTGGTGCCGGGCAGCCTCTTTACCGCCCCGGTGAGCATTGCAGGCTCTGCCGCCCCGGTGGCGGAGCGTCTGGAGGAGTACCGCTATGAGCCGCAGCGCAGCACAGTCTATGTCAGCGTCAGCGCCGGCGAGGCCCGGGCGGCTGCCGAGGGCACCCTCTCCCGGGAGGACCTTACCGACCTGGCCGGCGGACGGGGTTTGGTGGTCGCCGCCGCCCCCGCCACCGCCCGGGAGGCCGGCGGCGAGGAGGGGCAGGCCTATGTCCGCCTGGAGGTGGAGACCCCCCGGGACCATTTCGCCTGGCTGCGCCTTGCCTGGCTTGCCGGGATGGCGGTGATGGCGGCGTGGTTTTTCATCACCAACCTGCGCTTCTGCCTGAAGCTGCGGCGGTGCGCCCTGCCGGTGGAGGGGGCGCAGGGGCGGCTGCCCCTCTATGTGATGCCCGGCCTGCCCTCCCCGTGCCTGTGCGGCCTTGTGCGCCCGGCGGTGTACGTCACCCCGGACTGCCTGGGGGACCGAGATAAGCTGCGCCACATCACGGCCCACGAGTACGCCCACTACCGCCAGGGCGACCAGCTGTGGGCGGTGGTGCGTTGCGTGTGCCTGGCGGTGTGGTGGTTCAACCCCCTGGTGTGGCTGGCGGCGGTGCTCTCCCGGCGGGACTGCGAGCTTGCCTGCGACGAGGCGGCCATCCGGGCCCTGGGGGAGGAGGAGCGCATGGCCTACGGCCGCACCCTCATCGGTGTGGTGGCGACGGCGGGCTCCCCGGCGGCGCTGATGCAGACGGCCACCACCATGACCGGCGGCAAAAGGAGCATCCGGGAGCGGATCACCCTCATTGCCAAAAAGCCGCGGATGACTGCCGCCACCCTTGCCTGCGCCCTGCTCATCGCCGCGCTGGCGGTGGGCTGCTCCTTCAGCGGCAGGGCGGCCAAGGCGCTGCCCGAGACGTGGTACGGCGACTATCTGGCCGCCGGCGAGGTCTACTGCACGCCGGTGCTCTCCTACGCCCCCACCCGGAAGAGCCTGGGCACCCTCACCATCGCCGCCGGGCGCATGTCCAGCAGCCGGGAGGACGGAGACTTCGGCGCTGCCGCCGAAAATCCGGGCTACGCCGCGGTACAGTTCGACCGGGCGGCCTACGGCTCGGACGGCTGGATGGACGCCCTCTTCGACCGGTATGAGACCATTTCCGCCTACGCGGTGGCGGGGGCGGCGCGCCCCACCCACCTGCTGGTGATGGACGATGAGCTGTGGCTGGCCCTGGGCGCGGGGGAGCCGGTGTGCTATGTGCTGCGCCTGATGCCGGCGGCGGACCTGGAGCGGTATGACAGCGCCAGTGTGACGGAGCTGATTGCCATGGCGGTGTCCGGCGGCGACAGAGAGGCGCTCTGTACCCTGGTCGACCGGGCGCAGAGCGACCCCGGGGACTATGCAGACGGCGTCTATGGCATGGACGACGACAGCCGCGCCGGCTTTTTGAAGGGAGCCGCCGCCCTGCTGGCGGAAAAGAGGTGGAGCCACTACCTCTACGCCCTGATGGCCCCCCTGCCGGAGTATGACATCCGCACCATGGCCCGGGCCTACTCCGACGCGGTGCCCGAGCTGCGCGCCCTGACCGAGTGGCTCATGACCCCGGGTATCAACGGCTTTGCCGCCTCCCTCTACGAAAATCCGGAGGACGCCGACCTCTTTGAGGCCTTCTATGAGGGCCACGGCGAGATCAACGATGACTCTTCCCTTGACGTGCCGGAATACCGCATGACCGCCGACGAGATCAACGCCGTGCTGGAGCAGCGCCTGGGCTTCACCCGGGACAAGCAGTGGCTCATTGAAAATTTCCCCTGGGTGTACGACGGGGAGACGGACGCCTTCTATTTCGCCCACGGGGACACCAATTTCCTCTCCATCGTGTGCTATGAGATCGACGAGACCAGCGGCGGCTGCATCTACGCCCAGTGCTATACGGAGTGCCTGGGCTTCACCAAACTGCTGCTGGAGCCGCTGTCTGACGGCAGCTACCGCTTCCTTGCCAACACCCGGCGGCAGGCGGCGGGGGCGGGGGCCGATGTGCCCGCGCTCTACCAGAGCCTGACGGGCAGCCTTGACTTCTGCCTCTCGGTGGACGGCCTGGGCGAGCCGGTGCGGATCTGGGCGGGGGGCGGCCGGGTGCTGAATATCCCGTTTCTGGACGACATACACTTTTCGGAATATTTCTCCGCCGGTACGCCGGAGGGGGCGAGCCTGACCATCGAGTCGGCGGACGGGGATACCTACCTGCGCTTTTGGGCGGGCAGCAGCCTGGTGCTGGCCCACCAGGAGGGGGCGGACGTCTATCTGGCGGCGGATGCGGCCCCGGGCGTGCTCTATCAGCGGCTGATGAACATGGCGGACGAGGCGCTGCGCAGCGCGGCCTTTGACACCACCGTGCCCGAGAGCGAGGTGGGCCTCTCCGGCGGCGCCACGGCGGAGGAGGGCGTGCTGGCGTGGTACGCGGCCAAGGTGGCGGAGAACATCCGCACCGCCCCCGACTGGGTGAGCTGGAAGCCCCTGGACATCCAGCCGGGTGAGGTGAGCGTCACCCAGAGCTACTTCGGCAGCCAGCCCAACTTCTGCGGCACCATCTCCCTCTATCTGCGCTTTGACAGCCCCGATCTCATCAGCGGCAGCGCCCTGATGTGGCAGGCGGGGGCGGGCCTGGAGGAGATCACCGAGGGGGAGTATGCCGGCTATGCCCGCTGGGGCACGGGCATCCACTTCTCCTTTGACTGGGGCAGCAGGGAATATGTGTCCACCGGGATGTATACCGGCGGCGAGGCCCTCATCCTGCCCACCCCCATGGAGGACGCCCCCCTCTCAGAGCTTCTGGAGGATATCCTGTTCACCTCGGCAGGGCAGTGCCACGACTATCAGCTGCCCTATACCATCCTGCGCCGGTTTACTCCGGAGGAGATCAACGCCGCCCTTCTCGCCCTCTATGACGAGCGGGGCGACTGGCAGGCCCGGCAGGTGGCGGAATGCCTGGGCCGCTTCCTGGCGGAATACGGGGACTATGACGACGTGCCCGGGCGGGACGCGGTATACAACGCCCTGGACAGGAAGCTCCGGGCGAGCTTTGCCAAGGGCGAGGGGGAGGCCTGAGGCGCCCTCGCATCCAGCCCCAATCTATTCCGGACGCCCCGGCGCTGCTTGCGCCGGGGCGCCTTTTATGGTAGAATGGCGGCAACGAAACTGGGAGGGATTTTCATGGCCGACACTGTGGATTTCATCATGGAACAGGCAAGGCAGCTTCTTGCCATTGACAGCCCCACGGGCTACACCGCCCGGGCGGCGGCCTGGGTGGAGGAGCGCTACCGCGCCCTGGGCTTTTCGCCGGTGCGCACCGGCAAGGGGGGCGTGCTGGTGTGCCTGAACCCGGAGGCGCCGGAGGAGGGCGGCCTTTTGCTGGAGGCCCACACCGACACCCTGGGCGGCATGGTGGCGGAGATCACCGAGGGGGGCCGCCTGCGCCTGACCGCCCTGGGGGGCATGCAGCCCAACAACGCCGAGGCGGAGAACGTGCGCGTCTATACCCGGGAGGGCAAGGGATACACCGGGTCGTTCCAGCTCAAGAACGCCTCCGTCCACGTCAACGGCAGCTATGCCGACACCAAGCGCAGCTGGGATGAGATGGAGGTAGTGCTGGACGAGGAGGTGTCCTCCCCGGAGGACGCCCGGGCCCTGGGCATCCTCCCCGGGGACATCGTGTGCTTTGACCCCCGCACGGTCGTCACCCCATCGGGCTATATCAAGAGCCGCTTTCTGGACGATAAGTTCTCTGTGGCCATCCTGCTGGGGCTGGCCCGGCGGGTGGCCGAGGGGGCGGTGCGCCCGGCGCGGCGGGTATGGCACCATATCACCGTGTTTGAAGAGGTGGGCCACGGCGGGGCGGGCAGCGTCCCGGCGGGGGTGAGCGAGGCCGTCAGCGTGGACATGGGCTGCGTGGGCGACGGCCTTGGCTGCACGGAGACCCAGGTGTCCATCTGCGCCAAGGACTCCGGCGGGCCGTACCACTACGACGTGGTGTCCGCCCTCATCGCCGCGGCCCGGCGGGCCGGGGCGGACTTTGCGGTGGACGTGTACCCCCACTACGGCTCCGACGTGGAGGCCACCCTGGGGGCCGGGCACGACCTGCGCCACGGCCTCATCGGCCCGGGGGTGTACGCCTCCCACGGGTATGAGCGCAGCCACCGCAGGGGCGCGGAGAACACCCTCAGGCTGCTGGAGGAGTATATCCGGGCGTGACGGTCCCGGAGGACACTCCCGGGGCTCCTGGCCGGGGAGAACGCTCCGGAACTTTGTTTCCCCTTTGCCATTTTTTGTAACCGGTTTGTGGTTGCCATGGGGGGCATTCCCGGTTAAAATGGCGGAAACTATAAAAGGAGGGCGCTTGCTGTGGGCAGAAAGCTTTTCTGCGAGATCTCGCCGCTGACCTACCGCATTTCCGTTGTCAAGGGCCGGGCGGTGCGGCGGCTGTCCGACGCCTGTTCCGGGGCGCGCTTTGCCCGGCGCAGGCAGGAGGAGCCGCTGAGCGTGTCCGTCATCCGGCACAGCTCCCTCATCCGCCGGCGGCTTGGAAATGTGGATATGACCCTGCAGGAGAACAAGGCGGTGAACCTGGCCCTGGCCGCGCCGTGCGTGGACGGGGTGCTCATCCGGCCGGGGGAGACCTTCTCCTTCTGGCGCCTGGTGGGCAACGCCACCGCCCGCCGGGGGTTCCGGGAGGGGCTGACCATCTCGGGCGGCGCGGCCAGAAGCGGCGTGGGGGGCGGCATGTGCCAGATGACCAATCTCATCCACTGGATGGTGCTGCACACCCCCCTGGAGATCGTGGAGCACCATCACCACGACGGGCTGGACCTCTTCCCCGACTACAACCGGCAGATCCCCTTTGGGACCGGCACCTCCATCTGCTACAACTATCTCGACTACCGCTTCCGCAACAATACCGAGGCTATCTATCAGCTGCGGGTGCGGGTGGACGGGGAGTACCTGCGGGGGGAGCTGCGCGCCGACCGACCCCAGGCCCTGCGCTACCACATCCGCACCCGGGGCGAGGGCTTTGTCCGGGAGGGGGGCATTGTGTACCGGGTGGGCCAGGTGTGGCGGGAGAGCATCGACCCGCGCACGGGCAACTGCGTGGCGCGCACCCTCATCCGGGAAAACCACGCCCGGGTGATGTACGACACCGCCGGCCTTGCCATCGAGGACCGGGACGGGACGCGGCAGGGCGGATAAGCGCCGGGAGAAGGGCGGCCCCGGGCCTTGACAGGGGCGCGAGGGCGTGCTATAATCACGGTTGTTGTTTTGATGTATGAATTGTTCAGGCGCGGCCCTTTCGTACACGAAAGGGCCGGGCTTTTGCTTTTGACTCAAAACCTCAAAATCTATTTATGGAAGGAACTATGAAAATGACTGGTATCGTAAAATGGTTCAACGCTGAAAAGGGCTACGGCTTCATCACCCCCGACGACGGCAGCGAGGACGTGTTCGTCCACTTCTCCGCCATCGTGGCCGACGGCTACAAGAAGCTCATCGAGGGCCAGAAGGTCTCCTTCGAGACCGAGCCCGATCCCCGCGGCGCCAAGGGCGTGCGTGCCACCAACGTGGTCGCCGAGGCGTAACAGGTTCATTGAAAAGGGCCGCCGGCTGATGCCGGCGGCCCTTTTTGCATGTTCGGTTTTGTATCTCTCGCTCCGTCAAGCCCTGCGGGCTTGCCACGTCTCGCTGCGGCTCGGTCACGGCGCGGCTCTGACATGCCACCGGCATGTCATTCACTCCCGCGCCGGCCGCTTCGCTACCCTCGTCAGAGGGAGGCTTTTTGAGGGAGGCTTTTTGGGGGAGGCTTTACTGGGCATCCTGGTCCTCTTTGAATTTCTTGAGCTTTTTGTAGACCATGCTCTTGTGGACGCCCATCTGCTCGGCGGCCTTGGCGATGTCGCCGCCGCAGCGCAGGATGGCGCGCTCGATGAAGGCCTTTTCAAACTGGGAGACGGCGTCGTAATAGCTCTGGACGTCGTCCGGCAGGCGGAGGGCGGGCTGGGAGGGGGTGCTTTGCAGGTCCGCCTTGTGGGCCAGCAGCTGCATCTGCAAAATGGCGTCGGTGTCCGAGATGATGACCAGGCGCTCGATGAGGTTGCGCAGCTCCCGGATGTTGCCCGGCCAGGCGTAGTGGGAGAGCTCCTCCCGGGCGCCGTCGGTAAGGTAGCAGCAGCGGCGGTGCTTTTTGTTGTAGATGCGCAGGTAGTGCTCCGCCATGGGCAGGATGTCCTCCGGCCGCTCCCGCAGGGGCGGGAGCTTGATGGGAATGATCTGGAGGCGGTAATAGAGGTCCTCCCGGAACTCCTTGGCGCGCACCATTTCCTCCAGATTGCGGTTGGTGGCGGCGATGACGCGCACGTCCACCTTTTTGGGCTTGCCGGCGCCAACCGGGCGGATCTCCCCGCTCTCCAGCACTCGCAGGAGCTTGGGCTGAAGGGCAAGGGGCAGCTCGCCGATCTCGTCGAGGAAGAGGGTGCCGTGGTCGGCAAGCTCAAAAAGACCCACACTGCCGCCGGACTTGGCCCCGGTGAAGGCGCCGGCGGCGTAGCCGAAGAATTCGGACTCCATCAGCTCCGGCGGGATGGCCGAGCAGTTGACAGGGATGAAGAGATTGTCCTTCCGGGGGCTGTTCTGGTGGATGATGTTGGCGATGATCTCCTTGCCGGTGCCGCTCTCGCCCGCGATGGTGACGGTGCTGTCCGTCTGGGCGATGCGGTAGACGTCCTTGAGGACCTTTTTCATGGCGGGGCTCTCCGCCACGATGTCGGTGGCCCGCAGGTGGAGCTGGCTTAGGAGCTTTACAGACTCCTGGCTTGCCTCCAGGCGCTGCTCCATCTTGATGTACTCCTGGCTGAATTTGTTCACCACCGCCTGGGAGCGGCCGTTGGAGACGGCAAAGCGCACCCGGCCGTCCGGGCCGAACACCGGGCGGACGGTGAAGAGGGTGGGGTACTCGTAGTGGGGAGACATGTGGATGAAGGTCATGGGCTTGCCGGTGGCCAGCACATTTTTCAGGGCATAGGTGATCTCGCGCTCGCTCTGCTCGATCTGAGCCCGAAGGGCACCGGTGGCGGCGTCCCGCTTTTTCCGGTTCTCGGTGACGATGTCGCTGTGGATGAGGTCGTGGCCCTCCCGGTCGTAGACGATGATGGTGTCCGGGATGCTGTGGATGATCTCCTCCAGGTCCTCCCGTGTGAGGGCGCAGGGTGTGGTCTGCTCCAAAAAGGCCCCTCCTTCCCGAGGTACAGGATAAAGTCTCTGCTTGGAGAATAGTATACGCCCGGCCGGGGCATTTGTACAGACTTAACTTATGCCAAATGGAAAAGGAGCGGCGAGAAAGGGGAAAAATGCGGGCGGTTTCCCGTTGGCGAAGGGGAAAACCGGCGGCAGAAAGGAAAATCAGCGAAAAGGGGGATATCCAAGGGCCGCCGGATGCGGTATAATAAATAATAACGACAAAACGGCGGCGGCAGTCGCCGGACGGGTAATTCCCCATATTCTGAATTTGAATGCGTTAAGGAGGGACAGCGTATGCAGATCAACGGCGTTTTGGGGCCCATCGACACCGCGCAGCTGGGCCAGACGCTGATGCACGAGCATGTGACGTGCGCGGACTGGTCCATGCGGATGAACTTTGAGGAGGACTTCTTTGACCGGGACGCCATCCGGGACCTGGCCATTCTCCGCTTCCGGGAGGCCAGGGCCTGCGGCATCTCCACGGTGGTGGACGGCACGCCCATCAACCTGGGCCGGGACATCCGGCTTATCCGGGATGTGGCCGAGGGGTCCGGGGTGAACATCATCGCCTCTACCGGCTTCTACTATCAGCACGAGCCCGGCCTTGCCGGCCGGAAGGAGGACCAGCTGGTGAGGCTGATGCTCCAGGAGTGCACAAAGGGCATCAACGGCACAGGCATCCTGCCGGGCATTTTCAAGATCGGCGTGGAGCGGCCCTCCACCACCGACTACAACCGGAAGATGCTCCGGGCGGTGGGCCGGGCGGCGGCGGAGAGCGGCCTGCCCGTGTTCTGCCACACCTGCCCGGCCATCCGCAACGGGGATGAGGCGCTGGACATCCTGCTGGAGAGCGGCGTGAGCGCTCACCGGATCATCATGGGCCACAGCGGCGACTGCGACAGCCCCGACTATCTGGAGAGCCTGCTGCGCAGGGGCGTATATCTCGGAATGGACCGCTTCGCCCCCATCTGCGAGGCGGACGCCCCCTTCCGCCAGCGGGTGGACGTGGTGGCCGAGCTGTGCCGCCGGGGCTGGGGCGGGAAGCTGTTCCTCTCCCACGACGCGGCGGCCTACCTGTGCTTCTTCAACTACTGGGGCCGGCACCGCGAGCGCATCTGGGAGGAGAGCGAGGGGATGCTCACCCGGGTGCACCGGGAGGTCATCCCGGAGCTGCTGCGCCTTGGGGTGGGGCAGAGCGCCATCGACGCCATGATGACGGAAAATCCCCGGCGGTTCTTCGAGGGGAACTGAAGATTGGATTGAAAAAGCGGCCCTTCCCGCCGGGAAGGGCCGCTTTGCTGTGTTCATTGCATAGATAAGGGAGACTTTTTTCTCTCCCTCCGTCAGCTTCGCTGACACCTCCCTCGTCAGAGGGAGGCTTGGGGTTGCGCTGGCCGCTTCGCTACCCTCGTCAGAGGGAGGCTTGAGGGCGTGCCGGCCTCGTCAGAGGGAGGCGTGGGGGGCGGCTGCACGGAGGGGGAGAGGCTTACCTGCCGGAGAAGCGGGCGGGGCGCTTTTCCAGGAAGGCGGTGGTGCCCTCAATTTTATCCTCGGTGCCCAGCAGGGCCATAAAGCCCAGCTGCTCGGCCAAAAAGCCGGTGGAGCGGTCGGTATCCAGGGCGTGGTTGAGCACCTGCTTTGCGATGGCCAGGGCCACGGGGCCCTTGCGCATCATGACCTGAGCCACCTCGCGGGCGGCGTCGAGAAGGTTCTCCGGCTCCACCACCTTCATGACAAGGCCGGCAGCCAGGGCCTCCTGGGCGGTGTACACCCGGCCGGCCAGGATGACCTCCTTGGCCTGGCCCAGGCCTACCAGACGGGCCAGGCGCTGGGTGCCGCCGCCGCCGGGCAGGATGCCCAGGTTGGTCTCGGGCAGGCCGAACTTGGCGTTGGCGGAGGCCACGCGGATGTCGCAGGCCAGGGCGGTCTCAAAGCCCGCGCCGAAGGCGGTGCCGTTGACGGCGGCGATGACGGGCTTTGAGAGGTCCTCGATGCGCTGCAGGGAGTCCAGGCTCCAGGGGTGATGGAGCTGGTAGAGGGGGGTGCGGTCCCGCAGGGCGCGGATGTCTGTGCCGGAGATGAAGGCCTTCTCCCCGGCGCCGGTGAGGATGAGGACGGACACGCCGGGGTCGCTGTCCGCCTGGGCAAGGCAGAGGTTGACCTCCTCCCAGCACGCGGCGTGGGTGGCGTTGCGCACCTCGGGGCGGTTGATGGTGATGGTGGCAATGCCGTCCTTCACCTCATAGAGGACGAATTCGAGCGCTTTCATGGTAAATATTCCCCTTTCAAAGCGAGTTGGGAGCGGAAGACTCAGGCCCTGGAGCGGCGGATCTCGTCGGTGAGGACGGGGAGAATCTCGAAAAGGTCGCCCACAAGGCCGTAGTCGGCCACGTCGAAGATGGGGGCGCCGGGGTCCTTGTTAATGGCCACGACGACATCCGAGCCGCTCATGCCGGCCACATGCTGGATGGCGCCGGAGATGCCGCAGGCGATGTACAGCCTGGGGTCGACGGTCTTGCCCGTCTGGCCCACCTGATGGGCGTGGCTGATCCAGCCGGCGTCCACCGCCGCCCGGGAGGCGCCCACCGTGGCGCCCAGCGCGCGGGCCAGTGCCCGGATGACCTCAAAGCCCTCCGGGCCGCCCACGCCCCGGCCGCCGGAGACGATAATCTCCGCGCCCTCCAGGTCTACGCTCTCGCCGGCCTCCCGGATGAGCTCCACCACCCGGGTGCGGATGTCGCCGGGGGCGACGCGGATATCCTCCCGGACGACCCGGGCATGGCTCTCGCCGGCGGGACTCTTTTTGAATACGCCCGGGCGCACGGTGCCGATCTGGGGCCGGTGGTCGGGGCAGAGGATGGTGGCCATCAGATTGCCGCCGAAGGCGGGGCGGGTCCAGGCCACGTTGCCGCTCTCGGCGTCGATATCCAGGGCGGTGCAGTCGGCGGTAAGGCCGGTGCCCAGCCGGCAGGACACCCGGGGGCCTAAATCGCGGCCGTTGCCCGTGGCGCCGATGAGCAGGCTGGTGGGGCCGTACTTCTCAATAAGGGCGGTGAGGGCGGCGGCGTAGGCGTCGGTGGTGTAGTGGGCGTACTCCGGGGCGTCTGCCACATAAATGATGTCTGCGCCGTGCTCGCCGGCGGCCTGCACGGCGGCGCCGGCCTGATGGCCGATAATCACGGCGCACAGCTGCCCGCCCTGCTTGTCGGCCAGGGCCCGGCCGGGGGTCAGCAGCTCCAGACCTACATTTTTGGCGCTGCCGTCCTCATTCGTCTCGATGAATACCCAAAGATCTTTGATTTTGGCTTCCATATTCCGCCCCCTCCTTTACAGAATGCCCGCGTCGGCAAGGGCGGTAAAGAGCGCGCGGGCGCCCTCGGCGCCGTCCATGCCGGTGAGCTTCACGCCGCCCTGCTTTTTCTGCGGGACAAAGGTCTTTTTCACCTTGGTGGGCGAGCCCTTGAGCCCTGCCCGGGCAAGGTCGATGCCTGGCAGATCCGCCTCGGAGAGCACCGGGATGTCCGCCCGGTTGGCCGCCAGGCGGCGCTTGATGCTGGGGTAGCGCAGGTCCCAGGCGGGCTTGGTGAAGGTGACAAGGCAGGGCAGGTCTGCCTCCAGGACCTCAAAGCCGGCATCCGTCTCTTTTTTGACGCGGATGAGGGCGCCGTCGGTCTCCGCCTCCAGGCCGCAGGTGATCTGGGGCAGACCAAGGTGCTCGGCGATCTCGGGGCCCACCTGGGCGGTGTCGCCGTCGATGGCCTGCTTGCCGCAGAAAATGAGGTCGAACCTGCCCTCCCGCTCCTCCACGGCCCGGATGGCCTGGGAGAGAATGTAGCTGGTGGCCAGGGTGTCGGAGCCGCCGAAGGCCCGGCCGGACACCAGATAGGCCTTGTCGGCGGCGATGGAAAGGCACTCCTTCAGTACGGCCGCGGCCTGGGGCGGGCCCATGGAGAGCACCACGATCCTGGCGCCGGGGGCCTTGTCCTTGATGCGGGCGGCGGCCTCCAGGGCATAGCCGTCAAAGGGGTTCAAAATGCTGGGCACACCGTCCCGGATGAGGGTGTTGCGCACCGGGTCGATGCGGATCTCGGCGGTGTCCGGCACCTGCTTGACGCACACGAGTATGTTCAAAATCAAATCCTCCCTTCAATCAACAGAAAGCTGAAAAACAGAGCATAGTCTCCATTTGGAGAATACGGTGTTAATGCTTGTGCCAGGGAAGGCCCAGGCCCTCGTAAACGGCCCGCTTGATGCGCCCGCGCAGGGGCTCTGCCTTGGAGCCGCCGCTGTGCAGGACGTGCTGGGCGTAGAAGAGGGTGATGTCGTTGTGGGTGTCCATCATGGTCAGCGCACCGGCGGCGCCGCCCCAGCCGAACTCGGGGGCCAGGCCGGAGGAGGGCAGAGGGGTGCGCACGCCGTAGCCGTAGCTGTACCGGCCCTGCAGGCCGGGCCAGTCGAAGCCGGCGAGCTCCTGCCCGGTGAGCTGGGGGCGCTGCATGGCGTCCACCGTCTCGGGGGAGAGGAGCCTGCCGCTGATGAAGGCCTCCTGGAAGCGGCAGTAGTCATCCACAGTGGACATGAGGCCCGCGCCGCCGCTTTCAAAGGCGGGGCCCAGAATGTAGGGGTTGGCGCTGGGCATGGGCACGATTTGGCCGGTCTGCTCCTGATAGAGATACTCCGGGCAGAAGCGCGCGTCCCGGTCGGGGGTGCGGCGGAAGGCAGTGTCCCGCATGCCGCAGGGCTCGAAGATGTGCCGGCGCATGTATTCGCCGAAGGTCTGGCCGGAGACCACCTCGATGACGGCGCCCAGGATATCATGGCCCAGGCTGTAGTTCCAGCGGGTGCCGGGCTGGAAGAGCAGCGGCTCCTCCGCCAGGGCGCGCACCACCTCCCGGGTGGGGCAGGCGCCGCCGGTGGCCCGCCGGCACGCCTGGACGGCGGGGGATTCCAGATCGTAGCCGAAGCCGCCGGTCATGCACAGCAGATCCCGGATGGTGATGGGCTTCTGGGCGGGGACGGTGCCGCCGCCGGCCTTTACGCGCATGGCGCGGTACTCCGGCAGGTAGTCAGAGAGGGCGTCGGTCAGGCGCAGATCGCCCCGCTCCATGAGCTGAAGGGCGCAGGTGACGGTGAGCACCTTGGTGGCGGAATAGATGTAGTAGATCAGGTCTGCCCGCATGGGAACGGCGTTTTCCCGGTCGGAAAAGCCGCCGCTGCGGCGGAACACCGGCTGGTGCTTGTAGTAGACGGCGCAGTCATAGCCGGGAATGCCGGCGTCCAGCATCTGGTCAAGGAGCGAGGAAAGCATGGAAAATTCCATTGTGGGCACCTCCGTATATTTTGACTGCTTGAACATAGATGCAAAAAATGTGCCAGTTTGCGGCGGGGCAGAATATGGGAAAACAGAGGCATTTTCCGGGGCAAAAGTCTCCAAATGGAGAAAGCTGTGTCTGACAGGCGAAAAAGAGACCGTCCGGACGGACGCGGAAAAGAGAAAAAACCGGACGGAGGGCGGATTTTGCAGGGCGGAAAAAGTTGGCACGAAAATTGCAGGAAACATATGCTGCGCAGAGAATTGCCTCCGGCCCCGGGTGCGGGGCGGAGAGGATGGGGCGCGATGCGGCCGCCTGGGAATCGGGCGGCAGGGAAAAGCGGTATCCAAGAGGGCGTCCCGCAGGCGCTCCCTTTGATATAAATATGGTTGGATCAGGCTTTGATCCAGAAAGGAACCAAGAGAAATGGAAAAGCGAGAGATCGTATTTGTAGACGGCATGCGTACCGGCTTCGGCCGGATGGGCGGCACCCTGCGCGACATTTACGCCACGGATCTGGCTGCTATGACCGTGCATGCGCTGCTGGAAAAGACCAAGATTCTGGAGCGGGGCAAGGTGGACTCCCTGTTCTGCGGCACCGCTCTGGGCGATGCGCAGGCGGGCGGCCCTGCCCGTTACGTGGTGCTGGCCTCCGGCCTGCCCATCGAGACCTCTGCGTCTTATGTTGAGATGCAGTGCGGCAGCGCCATCGACTCCATCAACCACGCGGCGTGGAAGATGCTGGCGGGCGAGGCGGACGTGATGATCGCCGGCGGCATGGAGAGCTACAGCCAGCTGACCGTGAAGTTCCCCACCTCCATCCAGCCCTATAAGGCCATTCCGCCCCTGCCCCTGCCCTCCAAGCTGGCTCCCACCCCCGATCAGAACATCAGCATGATCGAGGTTTCCGACACCATGGCGGCCAAGTGGGGCATCACCCGCGAGGAGTGCGACGAGTT
>CAKUIM010000034.1 GCA_934660965.1 uncultured Oscillospiraceae bacterium
GCTGCTCGGCAGACTTCTCCAGCTGGGCGATCTTGGCCTGCTCCTTCTCATACTGCCGCATGCGCTCCTGATAGCGCCGCTCCTTCTCCGTCACATAGAACGAATAGTTGCCGGAGTAGAGCTCCGCCTTGCCGTCTTGCACCTCCGCCACCCGCCTGACCACCCGGTCGAGAAACCAGCGGTCGTGGGAGATGGCCAGCACCGTGCCCTTGAACCGGCCCAAATAGTCCTCCAACCACTCGGTGGCGTTCAGATCCAGGTGGTTGGTGGGCTCGTCCAGCAGCAGGATGTCGGTATCCTCCAGAATGAGCCGGGCCAGGTTGATGCGGGTCTTTTCCCCGCCAGACAGGGCGGCGAAGGGCCGCGCACGCATGTCAGGGCTGATGGTCAGGCCGTTGCACACCTTGTTGAGCCGGGTTTCCATATCGTACCCGCCGCCGGACTCGAAGGCCGCGGCGAGCTTGTCGTACCGGGCAAGCACCTCGCCCCCGGCATTCTCCCCCATCTGCTCGGCCAGCGCCGCCATCTCCCGCTCCATGGCCCGCAGGGGCGCAAAGGCGGTCTCCAGCACGTCCTGTACCGTATACCCCTCCGGGTAGACGGGGATTTGCGAGATGAGCCCCAGGCGCTTGCCCGGCGCGATGAACACCTCCCCCTCGTCCGGCAGGAGCTCGCCGGTGAGGATGCGGAAAATGGTGGTTTTGCCCGCGCCGTTTTTGCCCAACAGCCCGACCCGCTCCCCGGTGTCCACCTGGAGGGAGAAACCGTCCAGAATCCGGGTGCCGACCTCAAATTCCTTGACAAGGCCGGTCAGCTGTATATCGATCATAATGAACTCCTGTTCTTCTCGCCGGCAGGGCTGCGCCGCGCTCCGGCCGCCCCCGGCGGTATCTTTCAGGCCCCGCTGGCCGCGTCGGCAAGGGCGCTGACGATCTTCTCAAAGTGCATCGCCCGGGACGCCTTGACCAGGATAACCGTTCCCGGCGCAAGGCAGCCGCAGATGGTGCCCATGGCCTCCTCCAGGCTCTCAAAATGCAGCACCTGGGCCACGCCGCCCTCCCGGGCGCCCTCGGCGATGGCGGCGGCCAGCTGCCCCACCGCGATGACGCAGTCTGCGCCCAGCTCGCCAAAGCACTCGCCCACGGCGTAGTGGAACTGCTGGCTGTTGTCCCCCAGCTCCATCATGTCGCCCACAACGGCCACCTTCCGCGCCCCCGGCACGTCCCGCAGCACGGTGGCCGCCGCCCGCATGGACTGGGGGTTTGCGTTGTAGGCGTCGTTGAGGACGGTCACGTCCCCGGGCAGGCGCAGCACGTTCATGCGCATCTTGGTGGGCAGAAAATTGGCGATGCCCCGGGCAATCTCCTCCCCGGTCATGCCGTAGCGCTCTCCCACGGCTGCGGCCATCAGCGCCGGGTAGACCATGTGGCGGCCCAGGGCCGGGATATGGGCCCGGAAGGCGGCGCGTGGCGTCTGGATGGTGCAGGACATGCGTCCCTCCCCGTCCGTCTCAATGTCCCGGGCGGTGTAGTCAAGGCCGCTGCCCGTGCCGGTAAACACCGTTTCCATGGGCAGCGCCCCCCGCAGGGTGGCGAGCAGCTCGTCGTCCCCGTTGAGGATGGCCACGCCCTTGTCGTCCATATGGCCGAACACCTCGCACTTGGCGCGGAAAATACCCTCCCGGCTGCCCAGATACTCAATGTGGCAGTCCCCGATGTTGGTGATGAGGGCAACGTCCGGCCGGGCGATGTCGGCAAGATAGTCAATCTCCCCGGCGTGGTTCATGCCCATTTCCAGCACGCACATCTCCACGGTGCGGTCAAGGCGCAGCACCGTCAGGGGCAGGCCGATGTTATTGTTGAAGTTTCCCTCCGTCTTGAGCACCTGCCAGCGCTCCCCCAGCACGGCGGCCACCATGTCCTTGGTGGTGGTCTTACCCACGCTGCCCGTCACCGCGATCACCGGGATGTCAAACTGTCCCCGGTACCACCGGGCCAGGTCCCGCAGGGCGCGCTGGGTGGACTCTACCTTGATATAAAACTTCCCCGGCCGGTCGGTCTCCCGCACCCGGGCGGTGAGGCAGCCGGCGGCGCCGGCATCCAGCGCGTCGGGGATAAAGGCATGGGCGTCAAAGCGCTCCCCCTCCAGGGGGATGAACAGGCTGCCCGGGCGGATGCTCCGGCTGTCAGTGTCCACCTGGGCAATCACAGCGTCCAGATTGCTGTAATCGCCCAGCAGCGTCCCGCCCACCACGTCGATCAGGGTGCGCAGCGTAATCGGTTCCATATAGGCTCTCTCCTCTCGGTGCAGGGGCCGCGCCCTGCCTCACTTTCCCTGCGCCCGGGCGGCCAGGGAGGCATGGATGATGCGCTCGCACAGCTCGCCGTAGCCGATGCCAACGGCGGCGGCCTCCTGGGGCAGAAGGCTTGTAGGGGTCATGCCGGGCAGAGTGTTGATCTCCAGAAACCAGGGCGTGCCGTCCGGCGTGACGATAAAGTCCGCCCGGGAGTAGACCGACAGACCCAGCGTCCGGAATACCCGCAGCGCGGCGCGGCCCAACGCCTGCTCCCACTCCGGCGGGATGGGGGCGGGGCAGATCTCCGCCGCGGCGCCGGGCTGATACTTGTTTTCGTAGTCATAGAACCCCTCTTTGGGGATGATCTCGATGGAGGGCAGCGCCCGGTCCTCCAGGATACCCACCTGAATCTCCCGGCCGGCAATGTACTGCTCGGCAACGCACCGCCCGCCGCGGGTAAGGCCGTCCTTCAGAGCCCGCTCCAGCCCGGCGCGGTCATGGGCGATGGACACCCCGATGGACGAGCCGGAGTCCACCGGCTTGATGACGCAGGGCAGCGCCAGGCGCTCGAGCAGAGCGGGAATGTCCCCTTCGGTGTAGGAAAGCATCTCCCAGATAGGGGTGGTCACCCCCAGGGGCTGCACCAGGCGCTTGGTGAGGTCCTTATCCATGGCGATGGCGCTGCCCAGATAGCCAGCGCCGGTATAGGGGATGCCCAGCAGATCAAGGGCAGCCTGCACCCGGCCGTCCTCTCCGCAGGCGCCGTGAAGGGCCAGAAATACAATGTCCGCCCCCCGGCACAGCTCCAGCACACCGGGGCCGAACATGCTCCGGCCGCCGTCGGCACGCGCCGCGCGCACCTTCGCAAGGTCGGGCGCCTGCCGCGCCACCTTCGCCTCGGGCAGCGGCACGTCATAAAGGGCCCCCCCCTGCCCGTCCGTGCCCAGGTACAGATCGGCCAGGGCCGCCCGGTGGCCGCGCGCACGCAGGGCCCGGGCCACCATGGCGCCGCTGGAAAGAGATACATTCCGCTCGGGACTCAGCCCGCCGGCAAGCACAAGGATTTTCATCGCAATAGCTCCTTATATCAGATGCCCCGCCGCAAACCCTGCGGCGGCATCAAAGCATAGTCCGGGCGCGCCCGAAATATGCGCGCCGCAACCTGCATTATACCACGCCGTTTCCGTTCATACAACCGTCCCCGGCGCTTTTCAATAATAGGCCGCCGGGTCCCGCCCCGCCTGGGACAGAACGCACACAAGCTCCGGAAAGCGCTCCTCCAGCCAGCCCAGCAGCACCCGGCACACCACGTGCTCGGTGGCGTAGTGGCCCGCGTCGATGAGATTGAGCCCCGCGCCCTGGGCATCCAGAAACATATCATGCTTGACGTCCGCCGTCACAAAGGTGTCGCAGCTCCGGTCCAGCACGTCCATGATCATGTTGCCGCAGGCGCCGCCGCCCACCGCCACCTTGCGTACCGGCTTTCCTCCGCTGCAGGCGCGCACGCCGCCGGTTCCCAGGGCCGCCTTGACCAGGGCGGCAAACTCCGCCAGGCTCTGCTCGCGCACATAGCCCACCCGGCCAAGGCCGCAGGGGCGGCCGTTCAGATCTACGCTCTCCTCACCCAGCAGCTGGACGTCGCCCAGCCCCAAGGCGGCCGCCAGGGCGTCGTTCACGCCGCCCCGGGCCATGTCGAGGTTGGTGTGGGCGCAGATGGCGGCGATGCCGTGCTCCGCCATAGCGAGAATCTTGCGCCCGGTGAGTGTCTCGTCCGTCACCGATTTGGCCCCGCCCCAGATCACCGGGTGATGGGACACAATCAGCTGGCAGCCCTTCTCCGCCGCCTCCTCTACCACCGCCTGGGTGATATCCAGGGCTACCAGCACCCGCTGCACCCGGGCGCAGCGCCGGCCAACCAGAAAGCCCGCGTTGTCGAAATCCATCTGCATGGAAAATGGGGCGCGCTCATTCAAAAGCTCATAAATATCTCCAACCGTTGCCATGGTCATAAAAGCTCCTTTCGCATTGCCTCCAGGCCGTCCAGAATCTCTTCCAGGCGGCTGATCTCCTCTTCATCCGTCTCATTTGCCCGGCGCAGGCCAGCGAGCACCCGCCGCAGCTTTTCCTCCAGAAACTCAAGGTACGGTCCGCGCAGCTCATCCTCCTGCTGCCGGCCCGCCCAGAGCTCTGCCGGGGTCATGGGCTCCATCCGGCCGCCGCGCACACACAAAACGGCGTAAAGCCGCCGCCCCTCCCGGGCAATCCGCTCCCGGAAAATCTCATAGCCACTGCGCTGCAAGAATAGCCGCAGGTCGGGGAAGGCAGTCATGGGCTGGAGCAGCAGCAGGGTGCCCGAACGGGTCCAGGGCGCCGCCTCCAGAATGGACGCGATGGTCTCCCCGCCCATTCCGGCGATGGAAACGCAGTCCACCTCCCCCGGCGTCACGCCGTCAAGCCCCGGGCACAGCCGCAGGGAAAGGCCGTCGCGTATCCCATAGCGCCGCGCCGTTTCGGAGGCCCGGGAAAGGGGCCCGGCGCGCAGGTCCGAAGCGATGGCGCTTTGAATCTTTCCGTCCAGCAGCAGGCGCACGGGCAGATAGCCGTGGTCGGTGCCCACGTCGGCAAGGCGGGCCCCCTGCGGCACCAGGTCGGCCACCGCCTGCAGCCGGGGCGTCAATGTCAGTTCCATATTGTCCTCCTAAGCCGCCCCTGTCAGGGCATGATAAAAGAAAAGAGCGGCAGCGCGCCGCTCTTTCCCTACCATGTGAATATCAGCCGATGCTGGCGTTGAGCTTGGCAAGCAGCGCATCCACGTCAACGCCGTGGACCATGCAGGCCTGCTCTACGGTCTCGCCCCGGGAAGCCGGGCAGCCCAGGCAGTGCATGCCGATGGACATAAAAATCGGCGCAGTGTTGGGCGCGATATCCAGAATATCGCCGATGATAGTATCTTTCGTGATCTGAGCCATGAAAGCATACCTCCTTGCAGTATTTGTCGAACAAGCATAGTATATCCAATTCTCCGCATAAATGCAAGGGGGCAAAGCGCTATTTTCTGCCCAAATTCAGCCTTTCAGGAACTTCTCCAGCCGATCCATGCCCTTTTCGATGTTCTCCAGCGACGTGGCATAGGACCAGCGCACATACTCCGGCGCGCCGAAGCCCGTACCGGGCACGGTGGCCACAAGGCCGTGCTTGAGCAGCGCGGAGCAGAAATCGTCCGCGTTGGCGATCTTCTCGCCGAAGAAGCTGCGGCCCACAAGCCTGGAGATATTCATCATCAGATAGAACGCGCCCTCGGGCTTGATGCAGCTCACCTCCGGGATGGCGGCAATGCGCTTTACAATATAATCCCGGCGCTGCTCAAAGGCCCGGCGCATCACCTCGGTCTCCCCCTGGGGGCCGGTGAGGGCTGCCACCGCCGCCCGCTGGGACACGGAGGACGGCGCGCCGGTGGAGTGGCTCAGATAGTTGCCCATCACCTTGGCGATGGTCTCGTTTGCAATGGCGTAGCCCACCCGCCAGCCGGTCATGGCGTAGGACTTGGAAACGCCGTTGATGAGGATGGTCAGCTCCCGGATGTCCTCCCCCAGGCTTGCAAAGGAGGTAAAGGTCAGGCCATCGTAGAGAAGGCCGTAGTAGATCTCGTCGGCAATGACATAGAGCTCGTGCTCCACGCACACCCGGGCGATCCCGGCGAGCTCCTCCCTGCTGTACACCATGCCGGTGGGGTTGGAGGGGTTATTGAAAATAAGGCACTTGGTGCGGGGCGTAATCGCCTGGGCAAGCTGCTGCGCGGTAATCTTGAACTGGTTTTCCTCCAGGCCGTTGACCACCACGGGCACGCCGCCCACCATCTTGATCATCTCGTAATAGCTCACCCAGTAGGGCGCGGGAAGGATCACCTCGTCTCCGGGATTGACCAGGGCGCGCAGGGCGATATACACGTTGTGCTTGGCGCCGCTTGCAATCACCACCTGGCTGGGCCGGTAGTCAAGGCCGCAGTCCTCCCGCATGCGCAGACACACCGCCTCCCGCAGGGGCATAATGCCGGCAGAGGGCGTATATTTGGTAAAATTCTCCCGGATGGCCTCAATGGCCGCCTCTTTGATATGCTCCGGCGTATTGAAATCCGGCTCGCCCGCGCCGAAGCCGATCACATCGATCCCATCCGCGCGCATCTGCTTTGCCAGCGCATCAATGGCAAGGGTCGTGGACGCCTGCACGGCCGTGGCCAGACTTGAAAGTTCCTTCACAGCTTCTTCCTCCTGCGCACAATAGTCTTTCTGTCGCAATATTCTTTCTGACATATTATATCCATCAACTTGCAGAATTGCAAGCGCTGCGCGTCTCTTTTTTCTTTTCCTGCACTTTTGACAATCCAACATTGCATTTGCGGTGTTTTTCGGGCAAAAAAACATCTGCCCTCCCCCGCTGACGGGCCGGACAGGCGTTTTTGCCATCATGAAGATGTATACAGTCGCCGTGGCAAGCGCAGCCGAGTGAACAGGCGTCCGCGTAGCCGCCCAGCTCCGCCCGCATCCCCGCCGGGATGGAGAAGAGACCCAGCATATTCTGCCGGAAATCCTTCTTTGCGATGATGGGCCGGCTCTCCGCCACCGGCTTTGTGGTCTTGGCCTTCCGCGGCTTCTTCTCCTTCTGCGCCGGCTTCTGTGTCTCCTGCTTTGGCTCCAGGCTGTCCTCATCCACGCTGTACCGGATGTCCGGGTCGTTCGTCGGATTCTGGTTGGTCACGTTCTTGATTTGTGTGGGGTCAAGGGCCACATAGCTTGTACCGCCGAACTCTTCGTCTTGCAGTATAATCCCGTCGTACCCCTGCCGCCGCAGCCACCTGGCAAAGTCCTCCCCGCGCTCGTTCGGCGTCCCTTCGTACTCGCTAAGTGCTGCCGTCAGCGCCTCAATGTCCCGCAGCTCATAGGGGTCTTGGATGTTCAGGTATGCCTCCATGGCCCGGCTGCCCAGCCCTGCGCTTTCGTTCAGATTCCGGCTGCTGAACCAAAAACCGATGTGCGCGGTTGCAGCGAATGTTTCATCTGTGGCATTCCCGTCCGTATTTGTCCCCAGCTTCCCGCGGTCAAACACGGTGAAATCGTCGTATGTTGCATGGTACACCGGTTTCAGCCTTCCGTCCTCGTCCCGCACCATGCTGTCCTTAAAGAACTCCCGCTGCGCTTCCGTCAGCTCCCGGCCCTCGCTGTCCTCGGTCAGGGCCGCCTCGTCGTCCACACTGTACTTTTCCCTCTCTGCCTCCACCTCCGCGTAGGTTTTCAGCTGCGCCTGGGGCACTTCGTCGCTTTCCGCCGCCTTCGGCGAAATTTTCCTGTTGACATTTCCGCCGTCCTCGCGTATACTGGTGCTGACAGTGGATGTGCCCGACTTGACGGGCTGCCCTGTCGAAAGTAGGGATATGCGCGAGTTTCCGCGCGGCCCTACTTTTTTTATTGGGTCAATATCATACAGGATTTTTTCACCGTCTGCGGATGTGGCGATATGAAGCGTTGCCTCCCATACGGTGTTTTCTTTGTCCTGAATGTAGGTCGTCCATTTCGCCCAGTCGTTTTTCCCATTGTTATCGAGCCAGCCGTGCGGATACCTTGCAGGCGCGTCCCCCTTGTGCTTTGCTGTGGTTATCAGTTCATCCGCAAGCACAACGGACTCTTGCTTAATTCTGGAATAGCGATTCTTTGTGGTCAAATCTCTGTTTACGGGTACGTTCTTCCCTGACTTGTTCACAAACTGTGCCTGCGGTTCCGCGATTTTGACATCCACTTCGTTGCCGTTGTTGTCATACGCCGTGAAATGCTGCCCGCCAAGCTCCTTCACCCGCTCTTTGACCATCTGCACCCGCTCGCTGTCGGTCAGATTCTCCAGCAGTGTCGAATCCAGATGCACACCAATTCCGTATTCTTTCTGATCGTCACCGACGATCTCGCCGATGCTGTACTGTTCCGGCGGCCCGCTCCTCCGCTCCGTCGCCGCGGCGGTCTCCCGCTCCGGCTTTGCGATGCCCCGCTCCTCCAGCGTGTCCCGCACCGTGTCCCGGTAGCGCTCCGCGTGTGCCCCGAAGGCGTTGATCCCCGCATATGCGTCCGCGAACACCTCGTTCTTTACGTCCGCCAGCGCGTCCTCGAACTCGTCCGACATGGCGCTCTCCGGCACGTCCACGATGCCCCGCAGCGCCTGCATGTACTTCTTCATGATGCCGTTGAACTCTTCCTGGCTGTACCGCTCCACGATGGCCCGCTCCACCGCCTGGATGAGCCCCGGGTTGTTCGCCGCGTAGTCGTGGAAGATCTCGTGGTCGGCGATCTGCCCCGGCGTCGCCCGGGTGTTGTCCGCCTGGATGATGATGCCCGTGCCGCTGTAAACGCCCCGAACGCTCATCGTCCGGCCGCCCGCGCCTTCTATCCGGATGCTCCCCAGCACCATGGTCACGCCCTTCCCGGTCTCCCGGGTGATCCGCTGCGCCGTCTGCCGAAGCTCCTCGTCCCAGGCGCTCTCCGGCAGCACCCGCAGGGTCTGCGCGTCCGTGCCGTTCTCAAGCCCCAGCTCCCGGCTGCTTACCTTCGGGAGCCGTAGAGCTCCTGCACGATTCTGTCGATCAACTGCCGCTCTGCGGCTGTCAATGGCGCGCTGTGGTCCGCCTTCTGCCAGGATTCCACTTTGTCCGCCGGCACTCTCACCAGCATCCCATCCTCCGTTTCCATCAGGTAGCTGGACTGTCCAGCCGTCGGCAGCTGCGCCGCCTTCCCGTTCTGCTCCATCGTTCATTCCTCCTTCAAGGTTTTCCCTGTTGCCCAGGTTCCGCGCTGTTGGCAGCATGATTCCGCTCACTTCCGCCGCCGGCTTCTGCGGCACGGCGCTCCTGCTCTCCGTCGCCGCGGTCTGCTGCGGCATGGTGTCCGGCTGCGCCTGCCGCGCCATCATCTGCCGCATCACCTGCTGGGCCGCCTTGTTGTTCACCAGCTCCATCATGGCGTTCCCGTCCGTCAGTGTGCCTTTCAAAAGCGCGTCGATGTCCCGCGCCAGCTTCTGCGCCCGCTCCGGTGTCTCTCCCAGGGCCTCCAGCCGCTGCGCTGCGGGCAGCTCCTGCGCGTCCGGCGCCTCCCCGGGCATCTGGATACCCTGCGGCGCTGCCGGCGTCTGTACGGCCCCCTGGGCCGCCCCTGCGGCCAGCGTCCCGGTCTGCTCCGCCGGCGCCTGGGCCATTCCCTGGGCAAGGGCATTCTGTAATCCCAGCTCCATCTGCTGCGCCAGGCCCGTGTCTGTCGGCCCCTGGGGGGCCTCTCCCGCTTTCGGGAGCAAGCCTGTACTCCCTGCCCCGGGCAGCATGTACCCCTGTGTCACCTGCGCAGCGTCGTATGTCGTCTGGGCGGCGTCGTATGTCGCTCTGTAGCCGTTCATGATGTAGTTTTCCATGGCCTGCTCGATGATGTCCAGCGCGCCGTTGACGCTGTCCACCGTTTTCTGCTGCCCCGCGATGTACTGGCCGTTTACGCTCCTGCGCAGGCTCTGTGTATGCTCCAGGATCATCTGTGCCCGCTCGGCCCTGGCCTTCGGCGTCATGTTCTCCGTCTCGGTAAGCAGAATCCTGTATCCCTGCTCCACCGTCTGGAGCGCGCTCTCCATGTTTGCCTTCTGCACCTGGGTGGTGCGGTAGGTCCCGATGGCGCTGTTGATCACGCCGAACGCATTTCAATCCACACGTCCCGCGGGGGGACGCGACCAATGATACTTCCGTAATTCGCGGCCCGGCCACAAGATTTCAATCCACGCGTCCCGCGGGGGGACGCGACGTAATCCCCGCACACATAGACCGACTCCCGGTTATTTCAATCCACGCGTCCCGCGGGGGGACGCGACGGTGTTTTCCGTCCGCGTGCCTGATAACTCTATCATTTCAATCCACGCGTCCCGCGGGGGGACGCGACAGCAAACATGCACAAAAAATGCTGCGCAGGTTTGCGGGAACAGACAAAATATGCGATGATACCCGCAGATCGCCGCCTGTCGGGGCGAGATACGGGCCAAAAGCGACGCAGAAAGCGGAAAAACGCGGTGCGAATCCAGCGTGAAAATTCTGTTCGCTTCCGGTTCGCACACCCAGGCAATGCACGTTGAGAAAGCTAGCGCCTCTGCCGGCACGGCCCAGGAGACCTGACAGAACCCGCCGGCGCCGCGTCAGGCCGCGCCCTACACCGTCAAAAGTTCCTCCGGCAGATAGGTCTGCTTTGCGCCAAAATGCTCGATCTTGCTCTCGTACTTTTTCCCCAGATAATAGAAGCGCAGGCTGTCCCGCTCCGGGTCCATGATCTTGCAGAGCTTATTTTGCAGGCTGCGGCACTGCCCTGCGTCCAGCAGGCACTCAAAGACGGAGTTCTGCACCCGCTGGCCGTAATTGACGCACTGCTTTGCGATCTGCCGCAGCCGGCGGCGGCCCGCCGCGTCCTCGGTATTGACATCGTAAGTGATGAGTACAAGCATAGGCCCTCACTTCCACAAAAACGGTGGGTATTCGTCCAAATCGCCGCGGAGATAATGCGCCAGCAGCAAGCTCTGGGTATATGGGATCAGTCCCCAGGGCATTTTCTCCTCCAAAAACGGGTGCGTAATAAGCTCTTTCTTGCGCTCCTGCCACTTTTGCAGAAACGCTTTGCGCCCCGCATCCGTGAGTAAAACCGCACCGCTCTCCTGCCTACGAAAATCTGACAGCTTTATCATGCGGTTGTTGATGAGTGTGAGCACAAAGCGGTCAGCAAAGCAGGGGCGCAGCTCCTCCATCAGGTCAAGGGCCAGCGACTCCCGGCCCGGCCGGTCCCGGTGGAGATAGCCCACATAGGCGTCCAGCCCCACGCTCTCCAGGGCGCTGGCGCAGTCGTGGGCCAGGAGGCTGTAGGTGAAGGAAAGCAGGGCGTTGAAGGCGTCCAGCGGCAGGCGGCGGGTGCGCTCACGGAAGAAAAAGGTCTCCTTCCCTTGCAGAATCATGTCATCCAGCACACTGAAATAGGCCGCCGCGCCAGCACCTTCCAGCCCGCGCAGGCCCTCAAGGGACGTCTCCTCCGCAATCTGGGGCAAAAGCCCATGCAGTTGCCGGGAGACAGCGGAAAACCGCTCCCCGTCAATGCGCAGCGCGTGGTCCCGCCGGGTGCGCTTCACGCTCCAGCGGGCGTTATAGACCTTGCCAAAGACCATATTCCGGGCAATGCGGCAGCTCTGTGCCGGGTCATCCGCCGCGCGGTACTGGGCGCGCCGAAGCAGGACGTTCCCCTGCGCCGTCCCGGTCACCCGGGCGAGAAACCGCCCCCGGGGCGTACAGAACGCCAGGCTCACCTCCCGCTTTGCGCAGGCCCCCATCAGCGCCGGAGAGGCCCCGGAATAGGAGAAGGAGACAATGCCCTGCAGGGTGTGCAGCGGATAACGGGCCACCGTCTCCCCGCCCCGGTTGGCAACCACGTTTTCCCCATCCAGCGAGAGGTAGACATCCTCCGAGGTGACAAAGAGCGTATTCAAAAGCTGTCTCATTCCTCCGCCTCCATTCCACGGCGCAGATAATCGGAAACGGACCGGCCTTTCATCAGTCTGGGCAAGCACAGCTCCTTGAGGGAGCAGGCATTGCAGCCCTTGGTAGGCTTCACCTTCGGGGTATTCCCCCGGGCATAGAGCTCGCGCATCTCCCGCAGCAGCGAGGCCGCCTCCCGGCGCAGCTGCGGCGTAAATTCCACCTGTGTGCGCCGCCGGGGCTCGCCGTAATAGAGCGCCCCACGGGAAATTTCGCAGCAGAGCATCTCCTCCAGACACATGGCCTGGCAGCAGAGCTGAAGCTCATCCGCCGTATCCTCCTTGGGCTGCCCCCGCTTATACTCCACCGGATAGGGCTGCCACAGCCCCTCCCGACCCTTGAGAGGGATACCCGACGCGCCGCGATGAAATTCCAGCACGTCGCAGGCGCCGGAAACCCCCAGCGTGGGCGAGAAAACGCGCATGCCTCGGGTGATAAGAAGGTCCCCGCGGCTCTCGGTGAAGGCGCCGTCGTGGGCGCGCTCATGGAGGATGGCGCCGTCGGTTGTGCGGAAGTTCTCTGCCCACTGGTTTTCAATGTGGATAAGGGCCCACTGCCGGCGGCAGAATTTGAAGTGCTGAAGGCCGGAGAGGGGGAGAAAGTCGGCCTCGTTATAACCCATCGATCACTTCTGGTTCCAGGCCCGGGAGCGCTTCCACCGTTATGGTATAGTCGTCGGCACATGCGGGGATACGCTCCGGGTCCTTCAGTGTGAGCTGAATCGAGCGGTGTACCTTAGCAGAGGAATACTGCCCGTCTTTGCAGCTGTGCTCCCACCAGAACAGCTTGACCACCTCCATAGAGCCGTCCGGGCGGGCGGAAGAAGCGTCGTTGACGAAGAGCGTCCGCAGGCATTCCTTGACAACCTGCGCGTCCTCCTGGGTAAAGCCGGTTTTCTCTGCCAGCTGAACATTGACAGAGCCTTTGAGCAGATAGAGTCCGAACTGCACGAAATGCTTGGTCCCCATGGTATCTGAGGAACGTTTTTCGCCCGGCTCTCCGTTTACGCTTTTTGTAATCTGAATGGTCTGCACCTCAACAGGAGAAACGCTGACCGCCTGGTGGACAGAGACCGGGCCGCGCACCCCGACTGATACACCGCTGGCCTCCTTGTTCTTAAAGGCGAACAGTTGGCCGAAGGTACGCACATCCAGCCAGGTCTCGCAGGCCTTTTTTGCGTACTCATCCGCGGACCTGATTCCCTTGAGCTCTTTGGCGGCACGCTCGCTCAAGCTGCCGCAGCCGTCGTCGCATCTGTCGTTGGACTGCACAAAGATAGGGTAGCCCTGATCCTGCATGCGATTACGGATCTTGCGCTTGATGCACACATCGGAAATCTCCCCAAATCCGTTATAGTCAACACGGGGGCGGTTGCCGTTGAGCGGATCTCCATTGGAATTTGCCATGCTGACGGAAAGCAGCGCCACAAAATCAATCTTATTCTTCAATGTACTCATTTTTATACTCCTCCTTCATCTGCTGCTTCTCTTTTGCCGTGTACAGCGCGCCGCGCTGGAGATAGTAGCCCATCAGGTAGCTGTCGGACAGCGGTTTGTTCCATTGGTTTTGAAGGAACCGATAGATCTCTTCAATGATTTGGCTCATAAGCCCCTTATAAAAGGCACGTGCTCCCGGGCGAAGCCTTGGGAAATAGGCCCGCTCCAGCTGTTTTTCGATCTCGGCCGCCACATGCAGGGGACGCTGGCAGAATACGGACTGGTATCGGATGGCGTTGGGCTCCCGCGCTTCATCCTGGCCGTATGTATCCCGCTCTGCCTTTTCCATAACCGCCAGCAGCCGTCCAAATTGATAGCTACGGTCATGCATACCCGGATTTAGTTCCATGCTCCATTCCTCCCCATTTCGGTCAAAATAATATTTTCTCAAAACGGCGCACGCTGTGAACTGCACTTGCCGCCGGAGCTTCGGATTGTATGACAGCGGGGCCGAAGCCCTCTCAACCAGAGCCTGCTTGATATCGGCCGGCATCCTGACCCGGTCCACCCGGCACGATACCAGGCGCTGCATCTGCTGCTTCAATACCCGGTCATCCGCCTTGAGCTCATTTTTCTGGCTGGTTCCGAAAGCATACCGGACGATGTCCCGGAGCGCCGGCGAGCGTATCACGCCCTTCTGATCCGGCCAGCAGCAGACCGCGTCCCAGTCGTACAGCCTTTGCAGAAAGTCGGAACCCATCAGCTCGTTATAATAAGTCAGCGACAGCCGCCCTGTTGTGGCGGCGTCAAAAACCGCAATCACAACGCCGGCGGAGTCCGGCAATACAGCCCGGCAGCCCATCAGCGTCTTTTGCAGGTCGGCCCGGTACTCGGTCGGTTCTGCGGCAGACCGGCTGCCGTCCTGGCCTGGGATGGGCTGCCCGGGAATCCGGAACGGCCCCGTCACATTGCATACCGCCTTGCCCTGCGGATTCCAGCACAGAAATACCCGGCCGCCGATTGTGGCTCCCTGTTCCGCAGCAAGCCAGCGCAGCGCGTTGTGCGCCTTTTGGGATGCCTCATAGCCGATGGTAGCCGCCTGCCAATCCGCCGAAAAGCGGCCCCGGTAGGTAAAGCCTTGTCCATCATTGGCGGAAATGAGCTTGGTATTTCCGCCGCACACCGGGACGACCCCCTTGGGGTGCTGCTCGGCTGGGCGGGAAAGCGTTCCGTCGATCATGCACAAAGACAGCTCCTGTCCCTCCTTGCACCACCGATAGTAGGCAATAAACGCGTCAAAGAGGCTTTGATCGGTCCAGCAGGCGCTGGCCTCGTCGCTGCCCTGGCCAACTACACGCCAGCGCACCAGCGCGTCCCCATTCTTTGGCCGGCCTTCATCATCGAGTTCGATCACGCCGCAGTACGCAAGGTCAGCAAGGATCGTTCCGCCCAGCACGTAGGCCAAAATAGGGCGGAGCTTTGGATGTGCGTATGGGGAGTTCGCCCATTGCATCAGCTGCGCTATATATTTGGCGTGCTTTTCTGTGTCACAGCCGTCCAGATATTTCAGCTGTTCGCACAACGGATGCGCCGCCGGCTTCGTTCCGCTGCGGCCGCCGGAACTTTCCGTGACTGGGATCACGATTTTGGCTTCCGATTTATCCACCGCTCTCGCGCCGACAAACGCCCCGCTTTGGTCGAGGGTAATTTCAAACTGGGCGGAGGCAAGAATATGGGAAACGGGGACCAACGTTTCATGCTCTGCCCGCACCACACCCACATACTGCCGGTGATTTTCATAGGTTTCGCAGGCCCTTTGAAGCAGACCCATTCAGTTCACCTCCCCAAATTCCCGCAGACCGGTAAAGTTTTGCAGAGCTTCTCCGAAGGGCTTCATCTGCATGTCACAAAGTGGCTTATGCAGCGGGCATTCTTCCGGCCGCGGAAATGTGATGACGCCCCTGTACATGACCGGATTCCAGAAATTCGCCGTCATCCTTCCCTGGGTGTCCGGGGAATACGCTTCATCGGCATATGTGATGCCGTGATACATCAGCCCGAAGCTCAACTGCTCAATCGCATCGTAATGGCCTGTCCCTTCCCCGAACGCGCAGGGCTCCACATAGCCCTGGCACTCCCGTGTGCCCAGGAAAACATCCCGCCTGCCGCCCTTCCGGATCATTCTTTTTGCAATCTCGTGGTGCTTGTTCTCGCTGCGGTCCCCCGCAAGCTCTGGCCGGTTTTCGTTCCATTCAAAATGTGCCCGCACCTGATAGCGGCAATTTTTCAGGTAGGTATAGTAGGCAAGATCATTGCCGCCGTAATATTTGATCGGCCGCATGCCCTTAACCTCCGTCTGGATGGGGTTCATCACCCGGACGGCGTCGATATACCAGATAAACGTGGGCTTCCAATAAACCGAGGACAAGACGCCCTTGAGCGCCTCATAGGTGGGCACCTGATAGGAACATTTTTCTCCGCCGAGCCGGAAAAGCGGATCGGAAAAAAGGCCGTAGTCCCCAGTGACCTCAAATTCAACGACGTTCGGATACTGCGTATTTTTCACATTCACACCTCCAAAAATTGCATCGGCGCACCTTCCAGCGAAAGGCCGGTTTCATCGTCATAAAAAGATTCGGACAGAACTAAGACGCTGTCATCCCCATCCCGGACCGGCCGCAGACCGCCGTTGCGCTCCAGCCGTCTGCGCTGATGCTCGTACAGAGAGATGGTGTATGGCTTTGCCCGTTCCAGGCACTGCCTCCGGTATGCAAGATTGTGTTCAGCCTGTGCGGACCCAAGGTCCGCGATGACCGTCTTTCCTTCACTGTAGGGTACAATAACATCCAGGCTGTCTTCCTCGTAAACATGAAAGAAGCGCCCGGCCAGGTGAAATGCCTGGGTAAGAAAATAGGTCCCGTATGCCTCTGCCCGGTCGCCTGCAAGGCTGCCGTTATCGGCCAATAGCGAGAAGATTGAATATGCCCGCCCCTGTATTGGATAGTCCTGAAAGCCTTTCGGCATCTCTTGATAGAGCGTCCGATAATAATAGGCAACAGCAGCATCGCCGGCTAAATCATTTTGAAACTGCTCCGCATTGCGGCTAAACTGCGCCAGCAGACGCTGCGTTGCATCCTTGCCGCGCTGAATATCCGGCAGCTTTGACAAATTTTCATCCTGGCACGGCACCAGATAAACCGGCGCAGAGTCGTCCAACTCGCCGTTTCGATTGCAGCGTCCGGCGGATTGAATTACGCTGTCCATCCCAGCGGAAAGTCGGATCACCCGTTCAAAAGAAATATTCACACCAGCTTCGATGACCTGGGTGGATACGCAAATCACCTTCTCTTTGAATTTTTCCGGTGCCGTCTGTAAGTCCCACAGTGCCGCCTGAAGCTCTTTCAGCACTTTCCTGCGGTGGTCCATACACATGGCGGCGGACAGATGATAACAATGAGGAACGCAGCCGGCAAGAGCCTTGTAAAGGAACATCGCTTCATCCTTCTTGTTGCATACAATCAGCAGACTATCCGCCTCGCCGAGAATATCCCGCGCAAACGCCGCCACATCCGCAAGCCGCATTGGTCCGGCTGACTGAATCTGCGTCCTGCGAAAGGCATCCCATATTTCGCGATCATAGGGCACGATATCAATGGGTTCAGCACACAGCGGATGCTCGGTCTTACTCAAGCAGGGCTGCGTTGCGGAACGCAGAACCACGGTTGCCCCGCAGACCCGCGAGAGGAAGTTGACCGCCAGATTGAAAAGCGTCAGCATTTTGGCCGGTACAGTCTGGACCTCGTCGAGAATGATGACGCTGTTGGTGAGCGCCTGGAAGCGCCGGATTGACGCTTTGTTCCCATCCAGCAGGGTATTGAGCAGCTGTACCAATGTGGTTATGATGATCGGCGCATGCCAGTCCTCTGCCAAAAGCGTTCGCTCGTCTATCTGCTCTGGCGTCTCCTGGGGGCGGACGATATCGGAATGGTGCTCCAGAATGATGCTGTCATCACCGACAAAATCCCGAATCACCCCTGCATTCTGATCCAAAATGGTCAGCAACGGAGCAGTAAAGATGATTCGTGCTTTATTCCACCGTGCGCAATGCGCCAGGGCATAGCGAAGAGAACTGAGCGTTTTCCCTCCGCCGGTGGGAACCTTCAGTTGGTAAATGCCGCCGGGGCGGTCCGCAAACTGCCGGCACTGCTCGGAAATGGACCGCCGCGCCTTTTGAATCTGCGACTGCACAGGAAATGCATCAAGCTTTTGCTCCATATGCCGCAGGCAAGTCCGCCAGAGCCCGCGCCGGTCTTCCCGCGGCGCCGGGCGCACCGTCCCGGTCATAAATTCCAACGTGTCCCGGCAATCGCCCTGGATAACCGCTGAGAGCAGCAGCCGTGCGGTCATGCCGACATAGAAACAAAGGTCGCTCGGTTGGGAAAATTCTGGGTGCAGCATATTCTGAATCTTTTCATAAACGGCTGTCAGCTCAGCACAGGACGCCTGAAAAAGTGCAGCAACTTCATCCTGCGCGGCACATTGAGCCTCAAGATTTTCTACCGTCTCATCATACTCGCTGCTGTGCGACCGGCATCGGTGAAGAAAGCCGGACGCATGATTTTCATCGACGCAGTCGAACAAACCATGATGTGCCCCGACCGCAAACGCCAGCAGTTCACATGTGATATCGTCATAGGAGAAATCTGGCCCCGGGCCATGATAGTGCTCCAGCAGCAGCCGAACGCCCGCAAAGGTATGGACCACAGAGCCGCGCCGGACTGGTTCGCCCTGCGCAGCGCTTTCAAGATACGCCTGAAACGCCGTTGTCAGTTTTCCCTGATCATGCAGCAGCCCCGCCAGATAGGCCGCCTTTGAAAGAGCGGCGTCAGTTAGGCTCTCCGCGGCATAGCGCGCCGCCCGGCAGTGCTCCGCCACTGTCTGGCGGCGGCCATCCTTTGCGATATGTGCATAGTACCGCATGCTGACTACCTCCTGAAAAGCAAAATCAGCCCTGCACATTATTGTACAGAGCCGATCTTTCTGGGGCTGAAACCGGCCCAGATCTCGCTGCTTTTATCTTGATTTTACCGAATATGTCATAAATTGTCAACTGTACCATCGCTTTCAAGGGCAGCTTTGCTTCAACGGCCGTTGGCGCGCCGCCCGATGGTCACTCCGCCCAGAAAACGCGGCCGGCCTTTCGCGGGGCGGCAGCGGGGGCCTCGCCGTCGAGATAGCCCACCGCGCAGTGGCCGATGCCCTCCCACTCGCCGGCAATGCCTAGGTCCCGGAGCAATTGCCGGTACTCCGGAAGCTCAAACTCCTGCTTTGCGCGGTGAATCCAGATACTGCCAAGGCCCAGCGCGTGGGCAGCCAGCATCATATTGCCCATGACAAGGCTGCCATCATAGACGCGGTTGGGCCAGTTGCTGGGGGCCAGGACAATGAGGATGGCCGGCGCACCGTAGAAGGGGTCGAACCCCTCCGGCCAGCCGCCGATGCGGCAGTTTTCCGCCGAGAGCCTGTTGCGCAGCGCCCGGTTGGTAACGGCCACCGTGATTGGTGCTTGCTGCCCCATGCCGTTTGCGGCGTATAGGCCGGCCCTGATAATCTGCTCCAGGTCCTCTTTTGCGGGCATATCCTGCTTGAAGCTGCGGATGCTACGGCGCTCTTCCATGGCACGAATAACTTCATTCATATTGCTGCCTCCTAACCGCCGGACGCTCCGGTGTTTCTTTTCTCCGCTTTGCGGCATGGATCCAAAGCAAGGGGCGTCTCTCTCCTCTTTGCCCTTATCCTATCGCGTAACGGCGCGGAAATTTGCCTGAAATCACGAAAAGCGCCGGCAGCGCATTCAAGAAAGTTTGATAAATGGTTAAAAATTCACTTTCTAAATACAAACAAATACTCGTGAGCAATCAACAAAAAGTTGTATTTCACGCTGTTTGTCTTCCAATATCCCATAGCCTTACAGTTATGCTGCTCTTTAATTATCAGTTCTTGCTGTTACAACAATTAAATATTACATCCTGTCAGTTCAACATTGACACAGCCTGTGTAGAATTGATTTTTGACGATGGACGTCGGATTTCCATTGACTGCACCGCCATTGAAAACGAAGTTGCCGACAACCGCTTCCAGCGGTCAGAGCTGGATTATCTGCTCTACAGCGACCCGCTTACTTATGCAGACTTGGTTCTGAACGACGATCCCAAAGTATACCTGAAAGCTGTGACAGAATATAAGTCTCTCGACAGCTGACGTGAAGTCCATCGCACAACAGGCAACTAATGCAACCAAACACAAACCTCGTCTACCCGTTCTTATATACCGATCTTCCCGCCGCTGATTTCAATCTTTCTTCCGCACAGATCGGCGTACCGCTGCTCATGCGTCACCAGAAGCACGGTGTTTCCACGGCGGTTGACGGCGAGCAGCAGCTCCATGATCTCGTCTGCCGCCTTTTTGTCGAGGTTCCCGGTGGGCTCGTCGGCAAGAAGGATCACCGGGTCGTTGATCAGGGCGCGGGCGATGGCCACGCGCTGCCTCTGTCCGCCGGAGAGCTCACCCGGCAGATGCTTCAGGCGGTTCTCGACACCCAGGAATTTAGCCAGCTCCCGCAGCTTTGCCTGATCCGGCTTTTTCCCGTCCAGCAGCAGCGGCATGATGATGTTCTCCTCCGCCGTCAGAATGGGGATCAGGTTGAAGTCCTGAAAGATATAGCCGAGCTTTCGTCTGCGTATTCCGGAAAGCGTCTCGTCATCGGCTGAGCAGACGTCCACACCGCCTACCTCCACGCTGCCGGAGG
>CAKUIM010000035.1 GCA_934660965.1 uncultured Oscillospiraceae bacterium
GCAGCACCAACACCCTTGCCTGCCTTGCCGTCCTCACGGCGGACTGAAGCTGTAAGACAAAAAGCGCCCGGACCATACGGTCCGGGCGCTGCCGTTTTGTCGGGCTTTACTTGCCCCGCATGAGCTGCTTCATACGCTTTTCGTGGTTGAGGATGCTCTTGCGCAGGCGCAGATTTTCCGGCGTGACCTCCAGAAGCTCGTCGTCGGCCAGAAACTCCAGGCACTGCTCCAGGCTCATGGTGCGGGGGGGCACCAGGCGCAGCGCCTCGTCCGAGCCGGAGGCCCGCATATTGGTCAGCTGCTTTTTGCGGCACACGTTGACGGTGATGTCTTCCATCTTGGGGCACACGCCCACCACCATGCCCTCGTACACCGGCACGCCCGCGCCGATGAACAGCGCGCCCCGCTCCTGGGCGGCGTACAGGCCGTAGGTGACGGACTCGCCCGTCTCATAGGCCACCAGCGACCCGGTGTTGCGCCGCTGGATGTCCCCCTTGTAGGGGGCGTACTTCTCAAAGACGGAGGCCAGGATGCCCTCGCCCTTGGTGTCGGTGAGGAACTCGTTGCGGTAGCCGAACAGCCCCCGGGAGGGCACCAGAAACTCCAGCTTCATCCGGCTGCCCACCGGCGTCATGGAGAGGAACTCGCCCTTGCGGGAGCCCAGCTTCTCCATCACCGCGCCCATGCTCTCCGAGGGCACGTCGATGACCACCCGCTCGATGGGCTCGCACTTCTTGCCGTCGATCTCCTGGTAGAGCACCCGCGGGGGGGACACCTGGAACTCATAGCCCTCCCGGCGCATGGTCTCGATGAGGATGGACAGGGACATCTCGCCCCGGCCGGCCACATTGAAGGAGTCGGTGGAGCTTTCCACCTCGCTCACCCGCAGGGACACGTCCTTGAGGGTCTCCCGGAAGAGGCGGTCGCGCAGCTGCCGGCTGGTGACGAATTTGCCCTCCCGGCCGGCGAAGGGGGAGTCGTTTACCGAGAAGGTCATCTCCAGGGTGGGGGCGGAGATCTTCACAAACTCGATGGGCTCCACCGCGGCAGGGGCGCAGATGGTGTCGCCGATGGTGATGTCGCCGATGCCGCTCATGGCGATGATCTCGCCGGCGGCGGCCTCGGTCACCGGGACGCGGGCCAGGCCGTCAAAGGTGTAGAGGGACACCGCCTTGGCCTTCCTGGGGGCCTCGTCCCGGGCGTGGAAGTTGCATACGGCGATCTCCTGGTTCTGACGGATGGTGCCCCGCTCGATGCGCCCGATGGCGATGCGGCCCACAAACTCGTTGTAGTCGATGGAGCTCACCAGCATCTGGAAGGGGGCGTCCTTGTCGCACTCGGGGGCGGGGATATAGTCGAGAATGGTCTCGAAGAGGGGGACCAGGTCGGTGCCGGGCACGTCGGGGGAGTAGCTGGCGGTGCCCTGCCGGCCGGAGCAGAAGAGCATGGGGGAGTCCAGCTGCTCGTCGGTGGCGTCCAGATCCAGCAGCAGCTCCAGCACCTCGTCCACCACCTCGTGGACCCGCTGGTCGGGCCGGTCGATCTTGTTGACCACCACAATTACCCGGTGGCCCAGCTCCAGGGCGCGGGAGAGGACGAAGCGGGTCTGGGGCATGGGGCCCTCGGCGGCGTCCACCAGCAGGATGACGCCGTTGACCATCTTGAGGATGCGCTCCACCTCGCCGCCGAAGTCGGCGTGGCCTGGGGTGTCCACGATGTTGATCTTGGTGTCCTTGTAGTGGACGGCGGTATTCTTGGCCAGGATGGTGATACCCCGCTCCCGCTCCAGGTCGTTGGAGTCCATCACCCGGTCCACCGTGGCCTGGTTCTCCCGGTAGATGCCGCCCTGCTTGAGCATTTCGTCCACCAGCGTGGTTTTTCCATGGTCGACGTGGGCGATGATGGCGACGTTGCGAAGTTTTTCGTTGCGCATATAAAATCTCCTCACTGTACGGCGCAGCACGCTGCGCGGCACAAGTATTTCACCAAGGGTAAAAAAGGCGGGCAGAAGGCACGCCTCAAACACGATGAAATATTATATTCCCATCGCGGCCGGATTGCAACCGTCCCAGGGTAAAAAGACGGGATTTTATGACTTTTTTGGAAGAAGGCCCCCGCGCCGCCTGCTCGCCGGGGGAAAGCGGTTGCGTCTGCCGCCGGAAGCTGATACAATTATCATAGAGCAAAGCGTCCCATCCGGCCCGTATGGCCGTAGCTGGGGACGAAAGGAGGGGCCCATATGGCCGCAAAGGAAGAATTTTTGGAAATTTACCGCAGCAACATCACCCGGGAGGGCTCGGCGGAGCTGCTGGACTACCTGGAGAACCGCAGCGATTTCTTCACCTGCCCGGCCTCGGCCCGGTACCACGGCGCCCACGCCGGCGGGCTGTGCGAGCACAGCGTGAACGTCTACCGCTGCCTCGCCGACTATCTTGACCGGCCCCGGGCAAAGGAGGTCTACGGCCTTGACTACTCCCCGGAGACGGTGGCCATCGCCGGACTTCTTCACGACGTCTGCAAGGTGGGCAGCTACCGCGCCGGCACACGCAACGTGAAAAACGAGACCACCGGCCAGTGGGAAAAAGTGCCCACCTATTTTTACGAGGATAAGCTGCCCTACGGCCACGGGGAGAAGTCCGTCTACATCATCTCGGGCTTCATGCGCCTTTCCCGGGAGGAGGCCATGGCCATCCGCTGGCACATGGGCTTTTCCGGCCCGGAGGACAACCGCATGGTGGGCCAGGCCATGCGGGAATATCCCCTGGCCATCGCCCTGGCCACCGCCGACATGGAGGCCACCAGCTTCCTGGAAAAGGAGTAAGCCCCAACGCGCGTAAAACGCGCCCCCGCGCTGCCAGTTCGGCGGCGTGGGGGCGCGCTGTTTTTGGGGCGCTGTTGACGCCCATCAAGGCGAAATGGGCAAAGCGCCGAAAAGGCGCACCGTCAGGCGTGTTTACTCTTGCCGGGCGATGGTATTTGGGCGCGGCTGCCTGGGTGCGGTTATTTTGGGCGTCAGCCGCCGTTGTCCTCGCTGCCGCCGTCCGGGACGGCTTGGGCCGCCTGGGCCGCCGCCCTTCCCCGGGCGGGCCCCGTCACCCCCAGCATCCGCCGCAGGCCGGGGATGCGCCGGATGACCGCCTGGGCCAGGAAGGTGGCCAGGGCGGTCAGGCCCACCACCATGAAATACTGGGCGTGGAGGGAGATGCCGGAATGGGTCTTGAAATAGTTCACCACATAGTAGGCGATGGTCACCAGAATGGTCTGGTGGAGCAGGTACACCGAGTAGGAGGTGGCGGTGAGGTAGTCGGTGAGGCGATTGCGGCGGTCAAGATATGCCTTTGCAAGGCCGAACAGGGCAAGCACGCTCGCCCAGCGCAGCAGCCGGTAGAGCACCCAATAGGTCACGCCGTAGTCCGTGCGGGTGACGCAGCGCATGTAGAGATTGGGCACCGCCAGCGCCGCGGCCAGGGCCGCCAGGGGCCAGGCCCAGCGCCGGATCTTTTCCTGCACTGCCTCGTTGGAGAGCACGAAGAAGCCCAGCAGGAAAAAGCAGATATACTCCGGGAAGCTGTAGTACGAGCGGGAGCGGAGAAAGCCCTCCGCCGGGAAGATGAACAGCCCAAGGATGGCCGGCAGGGGGAGGGACGCAATAAACCGCTCCACCGCCGCGCCCCGCCGCTTGAACCACACCATGGCGGGCAGGCAGATGATGGACATGTAGAAGAGAAAGCGGATGTACCAGAAGCCGGTGAAGCTGAAGCCCCCCACATAGCCGCCGAAATCGGTGGAGAAGAAGTATTTCAGGAATTCGAGGTAGGAGCCCGAGGGCGCCCGGAGATAGTGGGAGAGCTCGCTGAAATAGATCTGCACCGGGGAGAGCAGCGCTGTGCAGAAGGCCAGGGGGACGAGGAGCTTTGTCACCCGCTCCCGGGCGAACTGCCCCGGGGTGCGCTTGTCCAGGGCATAGTAGGCGCTCACCCCCGCCAGCACAAACAGCACGGGCATGAACCAGGGGTAGCTTAAAAAGACCAGCTTTTCGTAGATGGCCTTGCCGCCGGGGGCGGTGACGAAAAAGTCCCGGTAGCGGGACGGGCGGAATACACAGGCGGCGTGGTAGGGGATGAGCCAAAGAACGGTGATCCATCGCAGGTTGCTGATGTAATGCTTTCTCATAGCCGGCACCTCCGTTTTTCTTTGAAAAGGAGCAAGTTTTGTGCCAGCGGCGGCGGGGAAGGGCAAAGCGGGCGGTAGCAGGGCTTTGCCCCCTCCGGGGCGGGAGATGTGTCTGCATTTCCGGCGCTGCGTGTATAATTTTTTGAAAAGTGTATACGGACGATACGTGCTGCCCTGCGAAAAAACGCCCCGCCGGACCCGGCGGGGCGTGGGGAACAGGGGAGAGACAGCCCCGGGACAGCCCGGGACGGACAGGGACAGCCGGGGAAGGACAGAGACGGCCCGGCGCGGCGTCAGCGCTGCCGCCGGATGTCGTCGCCGTAGAAGGTCAGCTCCCGGAACAGCCCGTCGATGCGGGAGGAGATCTGGGGGGTATACCGCCCGGCAATCTGCTCCATGGAGAGGTTGGTGGAGATGATGGTCCGCCGGTCGGCCAGCAGACGGCTGTTGATGAGTTCGTAGAGGGCGGACTGGACGAAGGGGGTGGTCAGCTCGCTGCCCAGATCGTCCAGAATGAGCAGGTCGCAGCGCAGGTAGCGCCGGGTGTCGTCCCGGGCCTGCTGACCCTCCTGGATGTCCCGGGAGAACTTTTTTGCCTCAAAGGCGGCGAAGAGGTGGATGGCGGTGTCGTACACCACGGAGAAGCCCCGCTCCGACACCTCCCGGGCGATGCAGCCGGACAAAAAGGTCTTGCCAAGGCCGGTGCCGCCGGAGAGCAGCAGGTTTTTCAGCGGGTAGTCAGGGAACTGCCGGGCAAAGCCCTCGCACACGGCGGCGACGCGCCGCATGTTCTCCCGGGGGGAGCGGCTCTCCCCCTGCCAGGGCAGGTCGCTGTATACGTCCAGCCGCAGCCGGTCGAAGGACTGCTCGTCGGTGAGACTCAAAAGGCTTGTGAGCTGCCGCAGCTGCTCCTGGGCGCACAGCTCCTTGAGGCACGTACACATCTCCGTGCCCGCCCAGCCGGTGTCGCCGCATTTGGGGCACGCGGGGGTGTCGTCCAGGGCGTCGGCGGCGCAGCCCAGGGCCCCGAGCAGCTGGGCGCGCTGGGCCTGGAGGGCCAGGTTGCGCTCCCGGATGTCGGCAATCTCCGGCCCGTCGGCGGCCACCGGCCGCCCGGCGGCGATGAGGTCGGTGAGCTCCACCATAGTGCCCCGCAGGGCGCGGTCGAGCTGGGCAAGGCGGGGCTCGCGCTGATAAAGCTGCCGCTGGAGCAGGCAGCGCCGGCGCTCCCGCTCATCCCGCCGGCGCTCCAGCCGGGCTGCGGCGCGCTGGACAATCTCCGGTTCAAAGGCCATAGGTCATCAGCCGCCTTTCTGTTGGTTTTCCAGGAACTGGTCGAGCCAGTCCGCGTTCTTCCGGATGCGCTCGGCGGAGGGCTGGAGGGTCTCCGGCTGCTGCCGCGGTGCGCCGCCCTTTTGGGCGCGGGAGGGCGCCGGGGGCCTGTCCCCGGCGAGCGCCTGGGCGGCGGTGTGGAAGCCAGCCTGGTGCCAGCGCTTGAGGATGGAATTCATGTACGGCCAGTTCATCTGCTGCTTCTGGAACAGGGTGCGCTCGTAGGCGGCGCGGATGGCGTCATCGGAAAAGCCCATGTCGATCCAGGCGGACAGGTATTCCCGCTCCCGCTCCACCGCCGGCCGGCCATGGATGTCCAGCAGGGGGAGGATGTCCCGCTCCCGCCCGGAGACGGCCTGCTGCCGCCGAAGGAAGTCCTCCGCGGCCTCCACCGTGTCAAGGCCCAGCCGCTTCCAGCGGAAGGCCTCCTTCTTCACCGCCGTCATCCGCGCCCGGCGGCCCGGGCCGTAGCGCCGCTGGGTCTCGGCGGTGCACCAGTGGGCCAGCATCAAAATGACCTCCGGCGGCAGGGCCAGATAGTCGTAAATGGTGTAGAGGGATTTCAGGTCGGTATCATTCATGGGCGCACCCAGGCAGTCCTCCACCGCCCGGTAGAGCCCGGCAAAGGCCCCCTCCCGCTCCAGAGCGGCGGTGACGTCCGAGCGGGTGTAGTCCGGCGGCGGGGCATCGCGGTCCGCCGCAGGCGCCGCGGGCGCGTCGGTGCGGCGGGCAAGCTTCAGCCGCTCTAAGTGGGCGAAGGCATCTGCAAGGCGCAGCTCATTCCACTTCAGGGCCGCGCGGGCCTTTCCCTCGTCCCCGCCGGACTCCAGCAGGGCCAGGTACAAAAGGGCGCAGTCGCCGCTGCCCGAGGCAACAAGCCGCCGCGCCGCCTGGGCGGACAGGGAGAGTATTTCATTGGGCATGAGCAGCGCCGCCACATTCCATCGCTCCTTTCGGCAGACCTGTTGTGCAGACTTTTATTTTACAGGAAAACCCCGTCTTTGACAACCACAAGATGTGGGGATGCACGCGCAGCCTCTTTGGCTCCCTCTGACGAGGGAGCTGTTGGTGCGCAGAAATAAAAGCCTCCCTCTGACGAGGGAGGTGGCGCGAAGCGCCGGAGGGAGAGATATAATCGCACTGACGCTTAAGGGCTCTCTCCCTGAAGTCAGCCTCACGGCTGACAGGTCTCGCTGCGGCTCGGTCACGGCGCGGCTCTGACATGCCACCGGCATGCCATTCACTCCCGCGCCGGCCGCTTCGCTACCCTCGTCAGAGGGAGCCAAAAGAGTACGCTTCGCACCGGCGCAAGAAGCGCCCGGGCCATGCGGCCCGGGCGCTTCGATGGCAGAACATATTTTGAAGGCTTTACAGCTCCCCCAGCACCCTGGCGCACCGGTCGCACAGCACCCCACGGGGGATCTCCCCCGTGGGGACCCCGATGATTTCAATGCTCGGGCGAACTAAATTCGCCCTGCGCCAAGGTTTTGCTGCGCAAAACGCTTGTACGCGCTTGCGCGCGCCCCGCGCTGTGGGGCCCCGGCCGAGCTGTGCACCCGGGAGAGGGCTTTACAGCTCCCCCAGCACCCTGGCGCACCGGTCGCACAGCTCGGCGTGATGGCCGGGGGTGCCGATGCGGGCATCGTGGTTCCAGCAGCGGGGGCACTTGGGCCCGGCGGCGGGGGAGACCTTGACGGTCAGGCCCTCGAACTCCTCGCCCCGGTAGCCTTCGCCCTCGCCTTCGGCGGCGGTGACGCCGGACACAATGCAGATGGCGGCCAGATCCGCCTCGTCAAGGGCCATGGCCCGGAAGGCGGCCCAGCTCTCGCCGGAGAAGGTCAGGGCCAGGTCGGCGTCCTGGTTCTTCTTGATGCCCTGCTCGCTCCGGGCAAGCTCCAGTGCCTTGTTCACGTCGTCCCGCAGGGCGATGACCCTGGCCCACTTGTCCGCCTGGGCCTCGTCGAGCGCAAGGGCGGGGTCGTAGGCGGGGATGTCGTTATAGAGCACGCACTCGGCGTCGTCCCCAGCGGCATGGGGCATGGCGGCCCAGATCTCCTGGCTTGTGAAGGCCAGGATGGGGGCGATGAGGCGGGTCATGCCGTCCAGGATGCGGAAGAGGGCGCTCTGGGCGCAGCGGCGCTGCCCGTCGTCGCCGCAGTAGAGCCGGTCCTTGATGATGTCGAGGTAGAAGTTGGACATCTCCACCACGCAGAAGTTGTAGATGGCGCGGTAGACGGCGTGGAACTCATAGCGCTCGTAGGCATCCCGGCAGGCGCGGACCAGGTCATTGAACTGCGCCACGGCCCAGCGATCCAGCTCCGGCATGTCGGAGAGGGCCACGGCCTGGTCGGGGTCGAAGTCGGCGAGGTTGCCCAGCATATACCGGGCGGTGTTGCGGATCTTCAGATAGGCCTGGGAGAGCTGCTTGAGAATCTCGGGAGAGATGCGCATGTCCTGGGTGTAGTCGGCGGAGGACACCCACAGCCGCAGCATGTCGGCGCCGTAGTCCTTGATGACCTCGTCGGGGGACACGGCGTTGCCCAGGGATTTGTGCATGGCCCGGCCCTCGCCGTCCACCGTCCAGCCGTGGGTGATGATCTGCTTGTAGGGAGCGATGCCCCTGGCGGCGATGGAGGTGAGCATGGAGGACTGGAACCAGCCGCGGTACTGGTCGCCGCCTTCCAGGTACACGTCGGCGGGATAGGCAAGCTCCGGGCGCTGGTCGGCCACGGCGGCCCAGGTGGAGCCGGAGTCGAACCACACGTCCATGATGTCGGTCTCCTTGGAGAAGTGGACGCCGCCGCACTTGGGGCAGCGGAAGCCCTCGGGCACCAGCTCGTCGGCGGTCTTTTCAAACCAGATGTTGGAGCCGTGCGCCCGGAACAGGCCGGACACCCGGCCGATGGTCTCGGGGGTGACGATGTCCGCGCCGCAGCTGTCGCAGTAGAAGATGGGGATGGGCACGCCCCACTTGCGCTGGCGGGAGATGCACCAGTCGCTGCGCTCGGAGATCATGGCGGTCATGCGCTCCTTGCCCCAGGCGGGGTGCCATTTGATGCCGTCGCAGGACTTGACGGCGGCGTCCTTAATGGCGTCCACCGAGCAGAACCACTGCTCGGTGGCCCGGTAGATGATGGGGTTCTTGCAGCGCCAGCAGTGGGGATAGGAGTGGGTGATGCGCTCCTTGGCCAGCAGCGCGCCCTCGGCCTCCAGGTCGGCCACCACCATGTCGTTGCCCTTGGCGTAGAACTGGCCGTTGTAGCGCTCGTCGGTCATCACGCCCTTGGCGTTGACGGGGACGGACACGCCGATGTGGGTCTTGCCCGCGGCGTCGTAGGAGCGGCAGATGTTGAAGTCGTCCGCGCCGAAGCCGGGGGCGGTGTGGACGCAGCCGGTGCCGGCCTCCAGGGTGACGTGGTCGCCGCACAGCAGCACGCTCTCCCGGTCGAACAGGGGGTGCCTGGCGGTCATGAGCTCAAACTCGCTGCCCTTGAGGGTGGCGAGCACGCGGCACGCGGAGAAGTCGATGCCGGCGGCCTTGCACACGCTCTCGGCCAGGCCCTCGGCCAGGATATAGACCTCGCCGTTTGGAGCCTGGAGCAGCACATAGTCAAAGCCGGCGTTGACGCAGATGGCCAGGTTGCCCGGGATGGTCCATGGGGTGGTGGTCCAGATGACGAAGAACATCTTGGCAAGGTCGCCGTACTGCCCCAGCTTGCCGTGGTCGTCCCCCACGGGGAACTTGACGAAGAGGGTGGTGCAGGGGTCGTCGGCGTACTCGATCTCCGCCTCGGCCAGGGCGGTCTGGTCGGAGGGGCACCAGTACACAGGCTTCATGCCCTTGTAGATGTAGCCCTTCTTGGCCATCTCGCCGAAGACCTCAATCTGCTTGGCCTCAAACTCGGGCTTGAGGGTGATATAGGGGTCGTCCCAGTCGCCCACCACGCCCAGGCGCTGAAACTGGCCGGTCATCTTCTCGATGAAGCCCAGGGCGAACTCCTGGCACTTGTCCCGGAACTCGGCGTCGGTGAGTTCTTCGCGCTTGATCTTCTTGTCCTTGAGCACGGCGGACTCGATGGGCAGGCCGTGGGTGTCCCAGCCGGGGACATAGGGGGCCTGGAAGCCGGTCATGTTCTTGTATTTGACGATGAAGTCCTTGAGGATCTTGTTCAGGGCGGTGCCGATATGAATGTTGCCATTGGCGTAGGGCGGGCCGTCGTGGAGAATGAACTTGGGCTTGCCCTCGTTCTTCTTCATGAGCTTTTTGTAGGTGATGCGCTCCCACTGGCCGTTCATCAGCTCCGGCTCGCGCTTGGGAAGGCCGGCCCGCATGGGGAAGTCGGTCTGGGGAAGGTGAACCGTTTTGTTGTAGTCCATCGAAAATGCCTCCTATGTGAATTGTATTTGTTCTTCGGACAAAGTGCCGGGCCGCGAGGAAAAAAAGAAACACCCTCGCCTCTCGGTTGAGAGACAAAGGTGCTGTGCACGCTCTGCGGTACCACTCCCGTTGCCGGCAGGGCCGGCCGCTCGACATTCTGTAACGGGAACGCCCGGCGGGGTCTACTCTCCGCCCATGCGGATTTCTGCCCGCGGCCCGCAGGTGATATTCGCCGGTCCGTCCCTCACCGCTTTTGCACCGTTCAAGCGGCTCTCTGGGAGGGATGGGGCCCGGGTACTGGTCCTGCGCCAAGCCTTTTTGTGTGAATTTCTCTTTTATTATAGGGGTATCGGCGGATTTGTCAAGCCCCCGGGGACGGACGGGGATGAAAAAAGCCGCCTGCGTGAAGCAGACGGCTCTTTGCGCTGATTTGCGTTAGGCCAGCTTGTTCAGCCGCAGGGTCATCGCGCTCTTCTTGTTGGCTGCATTGTTCTTGTGCAGCAGACCCTTGGAAGCAGCCTGATCGACGGCCTTGACGGCCACCTTGTAAGCGGCATCGGCCTCGCTGCGGTTGCCACCGGCCACCGCGGCCTCAAACTTCTTCAGGTCGGTCTTCAGCGCGGACTTCTGAGCCTTGTTCTGAGCGGCCTTGGCAGCGTTCACCAGAACACGCTTCTTGGCAGACTTGATATTGGGCAAACCAAACACCTCCTCCGATGTAGTCTCATCAGGACATAAATATCCTGTCGCAGATATGTATTCTATCATCGAATGCGGAAAAAAGCAACCTAAATTTTGTTTTTTTGAATAGAAATTTTCCGGACGCAAAGACTTGAGAAAAGCGGTGCCTAGCACCACAAGATATAGTTAAATGTAGAGAATGCAGAGGAGGGAGCATGCCGTGGAGCGCAGGACAGACCTGGCCCAGGAGGCCCATGAGCTCTGGCGGGAGCAGGCGGGGGCGGCGGCCGCCCTGCCGGGGGTGCGCGCGCAGGACGGGGAGAGCCATGGCTTTCCCAAGACGGTGGTGACCATCGAGGGCCGCGCCGGGGCGGAAGCCCTGGGCCGCCCGCCGGGCCGGTATGTGACGCTGGAGCTCACCGGGCTGCTCCGCCGGGAGCGGGACGCCTTCCGCCGTGCGGTGGAGGCGGTGGGAGAGGAGGTCGCCGCCCTGGTTCCCCCGGAGGGGGAGGTGTTGGTGGTGGGCCTTGGCAGCCGCACGGTGACGCCCGACCTGGTGGGCCCCATGGCCGCCGACCATCTGCTGGTTACCCGGCACCTGCGCTCCGCCCTTCCGGAGCAGTTCGGCGCTCTGCGCGGCGTGGCGGCGGCGGTGCCCGGGGTGCTCTCCGCCACGGGGGTGGAGAGCGCAGACGCCGCCGCGGCCCTCACCCGGCAGCTGCGTCCGGCGTGCGTGGTGGCGGTGGACGCCCTGGCCTCCCGCTCGGTGGAGCGCCTTTGCCGCACGGTGCAGCTCTCGGACACCGGCATCGCCCCCGGCTCCGGCGTGGGCAACCACCGCCGCGCCCTCACCCGGGAGAGCCTGGGGGTGCCGGTGATCGCGGTGGGGGTGCCCACCGTGGTGGACGCCGCCACCCTGGCCCTGGATCTTCTGGAGCGCTCCGGCTGTCCCGCCCCGGACCGGGACGCCCTTTCGGGGCTGGGGGCGGAGCTGTTCGTCACACCCCGGGAGGTGGACGCCCGGGTGGCCGACCTGGCCCGGGTCATCGGCTACGGCGTCAGCCTGGGGCTCAACCCCGGCCTTACGGTGGACGAGCTGACCATGCTGCTGGAGTGAGCCCCGACGCGCCGGAGGCGAAAATGCGACAGGAAAGGCCTTGCCCTTTTTGGGGGATTCTGCTATAGTGAGGGTGATTTTTCGGCAGAAGGAGGGACGGCAGGGCATGAAAAAGCTCATCGATACGGCCATGAAAAAGCGGCCCGTCCGCTTTGCCGCGGACCTGGTGGACGTGTATTTCTCCCGCCATGTCAGCCGCTCGGCCTCCGAGCTTGCCTATTTCCTCATCCTCACCTTTTTCCCCATCCTCATCTGCGTCTCCGCCTTCGTGGGCCGGCTGGACCTGAACCTGTCCGACATGCTCTCGGGGACGGACGTCTTTCTCCCCGGCAGCGTCAATGCCATTTTGAACGAGTACCTGCGCTATATCGAGACCAGCCAGACCCCAGGCCTGCTTCTGGTGGGCATTGTCATGACGGTGCTCTCCGCCTCCGCCGCCGTGCGGGGGCTGATGAACATCATGCACGAGATCTTCGGCCGCGCCACCTTCCGCGGCCTGGGCCAGCTTATTGCCAGCATCCTCTTCTCCATTTTGCTGCTGGCCACCATTTACCTCTCCCTCATCGTGGTGGTGACGGGCAACTGGTTTTTCCACCTCATAGAGCAGCTTTTTCATTTGGAGCACCTGGCCGACCGGGTGAGCACCTGGCAGTGGATGAAATACCTGCTGCTGCTGGGGCTGGTGTTTCTCTTCATCCTGCTGCTCTACCGCTTCACCGCCCCCCTGGCAAAGCCCCGGCCGCCGGTGGTGATCGGGGCGCTGTGCGCGTCGGTGGCCATGGCGGTGGCGTCCATTCTCTTTGCCTGGGTGATGGGCCGCTCCACCCGCTACTCCCTGGTGTACGGGTCGCTGGCGTCGGTGATCATCCTGCTGGTGTGGCTCTACCTGTGCGGCACCATCCTCATCATGGGCAATGTGGTGAACTTCGTCATCTATCAGCACCGGCAGGAAAAGGCCGGCCTGAAATAAGCCGCAGACGCGCCGCCGATCGCGCGTTCCGAAATCAAACATGAGAAAGCCGCCGGACGCTCCCATCATCGGGGCATCCGGCGGTTTTTTGTCAGGTGAGGCCCAGCCGCCCCAGGGCGGCGGTGAAGTAGCCGGGCAGCGGCGCATCCACCGTCATGACCTCCCCGGTGGCGGGGTGGGTGAAGGTGAGGCGGGCGGCGTGGAGGCACTGCCCGGCAAGGCCGGGGGCGGCCTTGCCGTACACGGGATCGCCCAGCAGCGGGTGGCCGATGGACGCCATGTGGACCCGGATCTGATGGGTGCGCCCCGTCTCCAGCCGGCAGGTGATGTGGGAGTAGCCCCCACGGCTGTCCAGCACCTGGTAGTGGGTCACCGCCTCCCGCCCCTCCCCGGGGCGGCACACTGCCATGCGCTTGCGGTCGGTCTTGTGCCGGGCGATGGGGGCGTCCACCGTGCCGCTCTCCGCCCGGAAGCCCCCCAGTACCACCGCGTGGTAGAGCCGGAACAGGGAGTGGTCTGCAAGCTGCGCGGCCAGGGCCAGGTGGGCCCGGTCGTTCTTGGCGGCGATGAGCAGGCCCGAGGTGTCCCGGTCGATGCGGTGGACGATGCCCGGGCGCAGCTGCCCATTGATTCCGGACAGTGATGCTCCGCAGTGATATAACAGCGCGTTTACAAGGGTCCCGTCCGGATGGCCGGGGGCGGGGTGGACCACCATGCCCACGGGCTTGTTGACCACGATGACGTCGCCGTCCTCGTAGGGGATGTCCAGGGGAATATCCTGGGGGACAAGGTCGATGGGCTCGGGCTCCGGCGCCGTGACGAGCAGCACCTGCCCCGGCTCCAGCCGGGCGTTTTTCTTCACCGGCGCGCCGCCCAGAGTGACCCGGCCCTCCTCCAGCCAGCGCTGGGCGGCCGAGCGGGTCAGGCCGTCCACGGCGGCGGAGAGCACCGCGTCCGCCCGGCCCGCGTCAGGTACCGTCAGTGGGAAGGTCCGGCTTGTCATGTCCGCCCTCCTTTTTGGGCTCCAGCTTTTCGCAGAAGAACAGCAGGTAGATCACCAGCAGCACGCCGCCCACGGTGATGAAGATGTCCGCCACGTTAAAAACGGCAAAGCGCATGAAAAGGGTGTTGAACATGTCGGTGACGTAGCCCAGGGCCACCCGGTCGATAAGGTTGCCAAGGCCCCCGGCGAGCACCATCACCGCCGGTACCACCCCCAGGGGGTGGGTGAGCACCCGCCGCCACAGCACCACGGCCATGGCGACCACCACCGCCGCCGAGATGAGGGACAAAAGCCAGGTGTGCTCGCTGAGCATGGAGAAGGCCGCACCGGTATTCTGGACATAGGTCAGCTCCACCACGTGGGGCAGGAGGGGGACGTGGCCGCCCAGGGGGATGTTGGCGCGCACCAGATATTTCACCGCCTGGTCCAGGGCCACCAGCGCGATGGTGAGGATCACATAAAGCATAACATCAGCCTTTCAGAGAAAAAATAGCCGCTGAGCATTCGCTCAACGGCTATTTTAGCATACATTTCTCCCCGAGGGAAGGGGTGGGGGCAAATTGCCCGGCGCAGCGCCCTTACAGGGCGGGGAAGCGCTCCATAATGGCCCGGGCGGCCAGCTTGCCCGCGCCCATGGCCTGAATGACGGTGGCCGCGCCGGTTACCGCGTCGCCGCCGGCATAGACGCCCTCGCGGCTGGTGCGCATGGTGGCCTCGTCCACCACGAAGCAGCCGTGGGAATTGAGCTCCAGCGTCTTGTCCGCCAGGCGGATGATGGGGTTGGGGCTGGTGCCCAGGGCCATGATGACCGTGTCGGCCTCCATGGTGAAGTCGGAGCCGGGCACCTCTACCGGGCGGCGGCGGCCCTTCTCGTCGGGCTCGCCCAGCTCCATGCGCAGGCAGGACAGGCCCACGGCGTGGCCGTTCTCGCCGCCGATGACCTGGGTGGGGTTGGTGAGGAAGTGGAACTCGATGCCCTCCTCCATGGCGTGCTCCACCTCTTCGGCCCGGGCGGGCATCTCCTCCCGGCTCCGGCGGTACACCACGTGGACCCGGGCGCCCAGGCGGCGGGCGCAGCGGGCGGCGTCCATGGCCACGTTGCCGCCGCCCACCACCGCCACGCTGCGGCTTGCGGCCACAGGGGTGTCATACCCCTCCTGCCAGGCATGCATGAGGTTGACGCGGGTGAGGTACTCGTTGGCGGAGTACACCCCGGCCAGATCCTCGCCGGGGATGCCCATGAACTTTGGAAGGCCCGCGCCGGTGGCAAGGAAGATGGCGTCGTAGCCCTGGGCGAACAGCTCGTCCAGGGTGGCCACCCGGCCGATGACCTTGTTGGTGCGGATCTGCACGCCCATGGAGCAGAGGTCCTCCTGGGTGCGCCGGACGATGGCCTTGGGCAGGCGGAACTCGGGGATGCCGTATACCAGCACGCCGCCGATGGTGTGGAAGGCCTCGAAGAGGGTGACCACATAGCCCTGGCGGGACAGGTCATAGGCGCAGGTCAGGCCCGCGGGGCCGGAGCCCACCACCGCCACATGCACGCCGTTGCGGGGGTGCTCGGGCTGGGCCGGCTCCTTGTGATGGGCCAGGTGCCAGTCGGCCACAAAGCGCTCCAGCCGGCCGATGGCCACCGCCTCGCCCTTGATGCCCCGCACGCACTTGGCCTCGCACTGGCGCTCCTGGGGGCAGACCCGGCCGGAGATGGCGGGCAGACCGTTGGTGGCGGAGATGACCTGATAGGCGCCCTCAAAGTCGCCCTGGGCCACCTTGGCGATAAAGTCGGGGATGCGCACGTTTACCGGGCAGCCCTCCACGCAGAAGGGCTTCTTGCACTGCAGGCACCGCCCGGCCTCCCGGACGGCCATTTCCTCGGTGTAGCCCAGGGCTACCTCATTAAAGTTGTGGATACGCTCCTCACCGCTCTGCTGGGGCATGGCGGTGCGGGGGGAAGCCATGTCGGCCATCAGCGAGCGCCCCCTTTCTGGTTGGCTTCGGCGGCGTCCGCCATTTTCTGAAGGTTGCAGACGTGGCGCTCCATGGCCTGCTGCTCCTGGGCGCGGTAGACCGCGTTGCGGCGGATGAGCTCGGCATAGTCCACCTCGTGGCCGTCAAAGTCGGGCCCGTCCACGCAGGCGAAGCGGGTCTTGCCGCCCACCGTTACCCGGCAGCAGCCGCACATGCCGGTGCCGTCCACCATCAGCGGGTTGAGGGACACCAGGGTCTTCAGGCCGAAGGGCCGGGTGGTGTCCGCCACTGCCCGCATCATGGGGATGGGGCCGATGGCGATGGCCAGGTCGTATTTCGTGCCGGCGGAGAGCAGGGACTCCAGCTTGGAGGAGACAAAGCCGTGCTCGCCGTAGGAGCCGTCGTCGGTGGTAATGTAGAGGTTGGTGCAGCTGCGGCGGAATTCCTCCTCGAAGAACACAAGATCCCGGGTGCGGAAGCCCACGATCACGTCCACCTCATGGCCGGCGGCATGCAGGGCCTTGGCCTGGGGGAAGGCGATGGCGCAGCCCACGCCGCCGCCGATGACCACCGCGCGCTTTACGCCCTCCACCTCGGTGGGGTTGCCCAGGGGGCCCACCACGTCGGGCAGGAAGTCGCCGGCCTGGAGGGCGTCCAGCTTGTGGGTGGCCACGCCCACCCGCTGATAGACGATGGAGATGGTGCCGCACACCGTGTCGTAATCGGAAATGGTCAGGGGGATGCGTTCGCCCATGGGGTCAGGGCGGACCATGACGAACTGGCCGGGCTGCGCCTTGGCGGCGATGTCGGGACAGTCCAGGTCCATCAGCGTGATGGTCGGGGTCAGTCTGCGTTTTGCAACAATAATGGGCATTGGCGAACGCTCCTTTGCAGATTTGGTGCGGCCGGCATGGCCTGGATATGAAAATCAGGCAATCCGGCTCTAAAACTTTAGTATAGAGGCCGGCCGGGAAGATGTCAAGAGCGGGTATAGTTTTGCCGCCGCCGGGAAAAATGCTGTATATCAAAAAGAAAGGAGGGGGCCCATGGGCATTTTCGGTGCGCCCCGGCGCATGCCGCCGCCCCACCCCCGGCAGGAGCCCCGGTACGATATCCCCCTGACGGCGGCGGATATTTCCCGGGTATTTGAGGGCTGCGCGGACTTCAGCCGCCGCACTGCCCACCTGGGGGGAGACCCGGCGCGGCCGGTGGAGCTTCTTTATATCGCAGGGCAGGTGCGCAGCGAGCGGGCCTGCGACTATATCCTCCGCCCCCTGGCCCAGAGCCGGGCCCTGCGGGAGACCCCCGACTTTGCCGCCGCCTTCGCCGCCATGGCCGGCGGGGCCCTCTACTCCCTTAATGTCCAGGTGCGCACCACAGCGGACCAGGTGCTCTTCGACATGGTGGACGGCTGGGTGGCCCTGTTCGTCCCCGGGCAGGCGCGCGCCCTGACCCTTTCCGCCGCCACCGAGGAAAAGCGCTCCGTGTCCGACCCGGAAAACGAGCCAGACGTCAAGGGCGCCCGGGACAGCTTTGTGGAGAGCCTGCGCACCAACACCTCCCTGGTGCGCAGGCGGCTGCGCACGCCGGAGCTGCGTGTGGACGAGCAGCTGGTGGGCCGGCAGTCGGTGACACCGGTGGATGTGGTGTATATCCGGGGCATCGCGGACGAGGCCCTGGCCGGGCGCATCCGCGCGCGGCTTGGGGAGATGGACATCGACGCCCTGCTCACCACCGGCAGCCTGGAGCCCTACCTCACCGGGCAGCTGGGAACCGCCTTCCCCCTCATCGCCTATACCGAGCGGCCCGACCGCTTCTGCGCCGGCCTTACGGAGGGCCGGGTGGGGGTGCTGGCCGACGGCCTGCCCGTTGGCTGGCTTGCCCCGGGGACGGTGGACCAGTTCTTCCGCACCGGCCAGGACCGCAGCCAGAACTGGATGGCGGCCTGCGCCCTCGCTGTGCTGCGCTACCTGTGTGTGCTTGTCACCCTGCTGCTCCCCGGGCTGTACGCCGCGGCGGTGCTCTTTCACCCGGAGCTTATCCCCCGGCGGCTGGCCCAGTCCATCATCGCCGCCCGGCAGAGCGTCCCGGTACCCACGCTGCTGGAAATTCTGCTTATGCTGCTCTCCTTCGAGGTGCTCCAGGAGGCCGGGCTGCGCCTGCCCTCCTCGATCGGCCAGACAGTGTCCATCCTGGGCGGCCTTGTGGTGGGCACCGCCGCGGTGGACGCAAAGCTGGTGAGCCCCGCGGTGCTGGTGGTGGTGGCCGTGGCCGGCATCGCCGGCTACACCGCCCCCAGCCAGGACTTTGCCGCGGCGCTGCGCCTGTGGCGCTTCGGCATCACCGCCATGGCCGGGGTGCTGGGCCTTGTGGGGTTGGTGCTGGGCTGCATCCTTCTGATTTTTCACCTTGCCCGATTGGAGAGCTTCGGGGTGGCCTACCTCACGCCCTTTGCCTCCAATGCCGGGGAGCAAGCCCAGGGCCATGCGGTGCTGCGCCGGCCTGCACCCCTGACGAAGCTGCGGGAAAAATATCTCCACACCAAAAACAGGAGGAATCAGGCTTGAGACGATGGATATCCTTGCTTGCCCTGGCCGAGGCGCTGCTTTTGGCCGCCGGCTGCGCGCCCCAGGCCGGGGAGCTGGACGGTCTGGCCCTGGCCCGGACCCTTGGGGTGGACGGCGCATCGGGGGGGCGCATCACCGCCCAGTGGGACGCCGTGGAGGGGGAGCAGACCGGCGCGTGCGTGCGATACGCATCGGCAGAGGGCTTTCTTTCCGCGCGCCAGGCCCTTCCCTGGGACGGCGGGCGGGAGATCGCCCTGACCAGCCTCTCCTACATTATAATAGGAAACGAGGCAGACCCCGGGGCGGTGCTGCTGCAGGTGCTGGAGGACCGGGAGATCAGCCCTGCCGCCGCGGTGTGGGCTGCGGAGGACGCATCCGCCCTCTTTGCGGGGGACGAAAGCGTTGCAGGCCGGCTGGATGTGCTCCTTGCCGCCGGCCAGGGGGCGCCCACAGCGGGTCAGGTCCTTGCCCGGCTGTGGGAGGAGGGGTGCGCCTGGGTGCCCCGCCTTGTCCTGCGGGGCGGGAGGCTCTGTGTGGACGGCGAGACGCAGTGGAGGGCTGCGCCGTGAGCGGCCGCGTTGCGCTCTCCCGGCGGCAGCTGGGGGCGGCCGCCTTTGCCGGGGGCCTTGCCCCGGCGGTGGCCCTCTCCGGCGGCGCGTGGCAGGGGGTGGCGCTGGCCGCGCCGGGGCTTTTGCTGGCCTTCTGGCTGCTTTTCCGCCTGGCTCCCCGGTGGGCTGGCCTGGGCGGCGTCCGCCGCGCCGCGCTGCGCTCCGGCTATGCCCTGTGGGCCCTGGCGCTGCTTGCCCGGGGCCTTGGCCGCTGCGCCGACCGCCTTTCCGCCACCGGCGGCGGCGGGGACGCCGCCCGGGTGTGGCTTATTGCCCTGGCGGCGGCGCCCCTCCTTTATCTTGCCCGGGGCAGCCGGGCCGCCTTTTTTCGCGGGGCGGAGCTTTGCTACCTGGCCGCAGCAGCCGCTGCCGCCGTCCTGGTGTGCTGGGGGGCTTTCCGGGTCTGTCCGGCCTATCTGGCCCGCCTGGCCCCCGGCGGCCTTGCCCGGGGTGCGCTGGCGGCGGTGGAGACGTCAGGGACGTTCCTGTTCCTCCTGCCCCATATGGACGACGCGGGGGTGGACGGGACGGCCCGGGACAGCGCCGGGACGCGCCTTCTGCCCTGGCTTGCCGCGCTGCTGGCCGCCCAGGCTGTTCTGTGCGCCGTGACAAGCGGCGTGCTGGGCCCCCGCCTTTCCGCCGCCGTGGCTGCCCCCTTCTTCAAGATGGCGGCCTGCCTGGGCCGGGCAGTGCGGGCCGAGGGGCTGGGCTCCGCGCTGTGGCTTTTTTCTGATATAATCTGGCTTGCGCTGCTGGCGTGGAGCGTGCCGGGGCTTACAAAAAATCTGCGCGCCGCGTGGGTGGCCCTGGGGGCGGTTGGGGCGGCCCTGGGGGCAGACCAAGTTTTTTCAGAGCGCTTCTGGGGCGCGGGGACTGTTGTTTTGTTGGCCGCCGCGGTGATTGTTTTGGCATCCGCGGGGGAAAATTGTGCCTGCCCCGCCGACGGAGGGACAACATCTTGTGGTGTCCCCCGGGGCAGGAAAAAACCTTGGAAAAAGTAAGAGAAAAGTGTTGACAACAGGCCGACAGTTTGGTATATTAATCGAGCGCCTGACGGACGGGGCACCGCGGAAGCGGGGTCTTGGAGGGATGAAGGCGGCAGGC
>CAKUIM010000036.1 GCA_934660965.1 uncultured Oscillospiraceae bacterium
AGTGAATTCCCCCGGCCTTCGCCGCTGTCGCGGCGCCCCACCTGCGGTGGGGCCCCCGGCGTGGCCCCCTTCGCGGCTAACGCCGCGCGTTGGGCCACGCCGAAGCGGTGCTGCTCGTCCGCGATGACAAGGCCCAGGTCATGGTAGACCACATCTTCGGAAAAGAGGGCGTGGGTGCCCACAATCACGTCCAGCTCTCCCGCCGAGAGGGCGGAGAGAAGCGCGCGCCGGGGCGCCCCCTTCACCGAGCCGGTGAGCAGCCCCACCCGCACCCCCGCGGGGGCAAGCAGGGCGGACAGAGTCCGGGCGTGCTGCTCCGCCAGCAGCTCCGTGGGGGCCATCATGGCGCACTGGCAGCCGTTCTGCGCCGCCGCCCAGGCGGCGAAGGCCGCCACCGCCGTCTTGCCCGAGCCCACATCCCCCTGCACCAGGCGGTTCATAGCCCGGCCGGAGGAGAGGTCGGCGGCGATGTCCGCCATGGCCCGGCTCTGGGCAGCCGTGGGCGCAAAGGGGAGCAGCGAGACAAACTCCGCCCGGCTGGCCTCAAGCCGCCGCCCGTCCCCGGCGCTGCGCCTCTCCTTCAAAAGGGCCAGGCCGCAGGTGAGGGTGAGAAGCTCTTCAAAGATCATCCGCCGCCGGGCCAGCTCCAGCGCCCGGAAGTCCTCCGGATAGTGGATGTTCCGGTAGGCGTACTCCGCCTGACACAGCCGGTGGGCAAGGCGCACATCCTCAGGGATGGTCTCCCGGATGCCGGCGGCGCACGCGTCCAGCGCCCGGCGGGTCAGCCCGGCAAGGAGGTTGTTGGACACCCCGGCGGTCAGGTGGTACACCGGCATAATGAGCCCCGTCACTTTTTTCGCCCCGGCGCGCTCGAATACCGGGTTCGCCATGGCCCGGGCCCGGCCCTGCGCCTCCGCCTTGCCGTAAAAAATATAGGTCTCCCCGGGCCGCAGGGCGTTTTTCACATAGGCCTGGTTAAAAAAGGTCAGGTGGAGCACCCCGGTGTCGTCCACCGCCCGGGCCTTGACAAGCTCCAGCCCGCGCCGCACGCGGCTGATGCGGGGCTCCTCCGCCACCATGGCGGCGACGCAGCAGCTCTCCCCCAGGGGGGCGTCCAGCACGCAGCGGCACTGCCGCCGGTCCTCATAGCGCTGTGGAAAATAGCCCAGCAGGTCGCCCACCCGGGTGAGCCCCAGGCGGGAAAGGGCCTTGGCCTTGGCCGGGCCGATGCCGGGCAGCGCGGTAAGGGGGTCGTTTCGCCCCAGGGCCATGTCTGTCCCCTCCTGTCCTTTGGTTTTCTCCATTTTATCATAGTCCCGGCGCAAAAAACAGCCCCTTCCTCCCGCGGAGAAAGGGGCTGCTTGTCAGAAGGTATTCACTCAGCCGCAGGAGAGGATCAGCTCCCGGGCGTAGGGCAGGCTCTCGATGGCGCGGCAGAAGTCGTGCCACTCGGCCAGCTTGTGGGCGCGGCGGGCAAAATAGATGTTGGCCAGCACCTCGTAATTCATGGTCACGGTGCGCATCTGGTTGTAGCTTGTGGGCAGCAGCTGGATGAGGTCGTACCAGTCCGCCTTGTCCTTCGTCTCCAGATAGCGCGTGCGCACCCGCTCCAGATAGGCGATCCACCCCTCAAACTCCCGCCGGGTGTCCGGCGTCATGTGGTCGGTGGAAAAATCCTCCGGAGCAAAGGCCTTGGCGTGGATTTTGTGCATGGTGGAGGTGGAATTTGCCACCGTGCCCACCTTATAGGTGTCAAACTCCTTCCACCAGTAGAGGGGGGCGGTGATGTCCATGGACACCAGAATCTGCCGGATGAACTTCCGGTGGTCGCTGCCCGCCCGGCAAAGGCGCTGCCCCAGGGCCAGATCGTTCTCCCCCAGGACGTACTCCCCGGCCTCGTTATAGGCGCTGTCGCCGCGCGCCCAGCTGTTGAGGGGGTTTCGCGCCCCGCGGACGGCGTTTTCCAGATTCATGACGCTCACACGTTCCACTAAAATCATATGGGGTCCCCCTTTTTCTCTGCCGTGGGCGCGCTTCCGCCCGCCGAAGCCGAGTCTGCCCCTGCCGGGCAGACGTATGATGTGACTCTATCATACTATGTTCCCGGACATTTGACAATAACAATGTTTTTCCGCCGGCACAAGAGTGCCCTTCAGCCCTCCAGGCGGCGGCGCAGCGCGGCGTTGACCAGCTTGGGGTCTGCCTTGCCCCGCAGCTCCCGCATGGTCTGGCCCACCAGGAACCCGAAGGCCTTCTCCCTGCCGCCCTTGAAGTCGGCCACCGACTGGGGGTTGGCGGCGAGAACCCGCTCCACCACCTCGCTCACAAGGCCGGTGTCCCGCACCTGCTCCAGGCCGTGGGCCGCCACATAGGCGTCCACGTCGCCGTCGTCGTCAAACACTGCGGCGAACACCTTCACGGCGGTGTTGCGGTTGAGCCTGCCCTCCGCCACCAGGGCGATCAGCCGGGCCAGGGTAGGCGCGGTGAGCTTCATGTCCCGGGGCTCCATCCCCCGCTCGCCCAGCGCCCCCAGCACCTCGCCCATGATCCAGTTGGCCGCCTGCTTGGGGTCGGCCCTCAGGGCCACCGCGGCCTCAAAGAGATCGGCCAGCACCTTGTCCGAGGTGAGCATTTTGCAGTCGTACTCCGGAAGGCCGTACTGCGCCTGATACCGCGCCCGCTTTCCCTCCGCAAGCTCCGGCTGGGCGGCGCGCACGCCGTCAAGATATTCGTCCGTAAGCTCAATGGGCGGGATGTCCGGCTCGGGGAAATAGCGGTAGTCCTGGGCGTTCTCCTTGGAGCGCATGGCATAGGTGGCATCCTTGTTCTCGTCCCAGCGGCGGGTCTCCTGCACCACCCGGCGGCCCTCCTCGATGAGCTCGATCTGACGCTTTGCCTCGTAGCCGATGGCCCGGGCGATGGCCTTGAAGGAGTTGAGGTTCTTCATCTCCGTGCGGGTGCCAAGCTCCGCGCTGCCCAGGGGACGGACGGACAGGTTCACGTCGCACCGCAGGGATCCCTCCTGCATCTTGCAGTCGGACACCCCCAGGTACTGCAGCGTCTCCTTGAGCTTTTCAAGGTAGGCGATGACCTCGTCGGCGGTGCGGAAATCCGGCTCGGTGACGATCTCGATAAGGGGCACGCCGCAGCGGTTGTAGTCCGCCCGGGTCTGGTCGATCCACGGGTCGTGGACCAGCTTGCCCGCGTCCTCCTCCATGTGGATTTCGTGGATGCGCACGGTCTTGTCCCCCGCCGCCGTCTGGATGGGCACCGCGCCGTCATGGCAGATGGGCAGGTAAAGCTGGCTGATCTGATAGGCCTTCGGAAGGTCGGGGTAGAAGTAGTTTTTCCGGTCGAACTTGCTGTATTTCGTGATGGAGCACCCCAGGGCCAGCCCCGCCTTCACCGCGAAATCCAGCACCGCGCGGTTCAAAACCGGCAGCGTCCCGGGCATGCCGGTGCACACCGGGCAGCAGTGGGTGTTGGGCGCGCCGCCGAAGGCGGTGGTGCAGCCGCAGAAGATCTTGGTTTTGGTGGCCAGCTCCACATGGGTTTCAAGGCCGATGACAGTCTCCCAGGTCATGCCCGCTCCCCTCCTTTCGGCGCCTTTTTGTGGTAGTCCGTATCCAGCTGGAAGGCGTGGGCGGCATTGAGAATCGTCCCCTCGCCGAAGTGGCGGCCGATGAGCTGCGCCCCGATGGGCAATCCCAGCTCATCGAAGCCGCAGGGCATGGACAGCGCCGGCAGCCCCGCCAGATTCACCGGCACGGTGTAAATGTCGCTCAGGTACATCTGGAGCGGGTCGGAAAGGCTCTCCCCCAGCCGGGGGGCCGTGGTGGGTGCCACCGGGGTAAGCAGGGCGTCGCACTGCCGGAAGGCCTCATCAAAGGCGGCCTTGATGACCGCCTTGGCCTGGAGGGCTTTTTTGTAGTAGGCGTCGTAATAGCCGGTGGAGAGCACAAAGGTGCCCAGCAGAATCCGCCGCTTCACCTCCGCGCCGAAGCCCTGGGTGCGTGTCTGGCAGTAGAGGTCGGCAAGGCCGTTGTACTGCGCTGCCCGCCAGCCGTATTTCACCCCGTCAAACCGGGAGAGGTTGGAGGACGCCTCGGCGGCGGCGATAATATAGTAGGCAGGCACCACATACTCCATCACCGGGAACCGGAGCTCCACAAGCTCCGCCCCCCGCTCCCGGAGCACATCCGCCGCAGCCAGCACGGCGGCGCGCACCTCGCCGGACAGGCCGTCGCCGAAGCAGTCGGCGGGCAGGCCGATCCTCATGCCCCGCACATCGCCGGTGAGCCCCGCGAGCAGCCGACCGTAGTCCCCGGCAAGGCTGGTGGAGTCCCGGCGGTCCTGCCCCTGGAGCGCGTCCAGCACGGCGGCGCAGTCGGCGGCGTCCCGGCACAGGGGGCCCATCTGGTCCAGGGAGGAGGCGTAGGCGATCAGGCCATAGCGGGAGACCGTACCGTAGGTGGGCTTCATGCCAGTGACGCCGCAGTAGGACGCGGGCTGCCGGATGGACCCGCCGGTGTCCGAGCCGACGGTGTACCAGCCAAGCCCGGCCGCCACCGCGGCGGCCGCCCCGCCGGAGGAGCCGCCCGGTACCCGTCCCTCGTCCCAGGGGTTGCGGACGGGGCCGTAATAGGACGTCTCGGTGGTGGAGCCCATGGCAAACTCGTCCATGTTGAGCTTGCCAAGGCTCACCGCCCCGGCGTCTGCAAGGCGCTCCACCACCGTGGCGTCATAGGGGGGCGCAAACTCCCCCAGAATTTTGGAGGCGCAGCTTGTTTTCACGTCCCGGGTGCAGATGTTGTCCTTGAGGGCCATGGGCACGCCGTACAGCGGGCTCTCCGCCGTTTTCACGCCCCCCTGCAACGCCCGGGCGCGCTCAATGGCCCGCTCTTCGGTAACGGTGATAAAGCTGTTGAGGGCCCCGTCCCGCGCCGCGATGGCATCCAGGGCGGCCCGGGCCGCTTCCTCGGCGGAGACCTCTCCCCGCCGGATGGCAGCGCCCAACTCCAGGGCGGTCAGTTTCTGCAATTCCATCTTCACCCCTCCTCACTCCACAGCCTTCGGCACCAGGAAGGCCTCCGCGTCCGGCACCGGCGCATTCTTCAGCAGCACCGCGCGGTCATAGGACGGCTCCACCGCGTCCTCCCGGAGGACGTTCTTTACCGGAAACACGTGGCTCATGGGCTCCACGCCGTCGGTGGGCAGCTTGGCGAGCACGTCCATGTACCCCACGATTTTTTCAAGCTCCCCGGCCATGGCCGCCTTTTCCTCCTCCGGCAGGGCAAGCCGGGAGAGCTGGGAGATATAATCCACCATTTCAGTCGTAATGCTCATCATATCAGTCCTTTCATACTCCGTGCCTTACGGCTCCAGCCGGCTGCGGTCCCGGGGGAACAGGGAGGCATACCGCACGTTGTCAAGCCCCGCGAGCTTCATGGTCAGCCGCTCCAGCCCGATGCCCAGGCCGCCGTGGGGGGGCATGCCGTATTTGTGAATCATGAGGTAGCTCTCAAACTCCGCGGGATCCATCCCCCGCTCCTCCATCTTGGCCACCTGCGCGGCATAGTCGTGGATGCGCTGCCCGCCGGTGGTCACCTCCATGCCCCGGAAGAGCAGGTCAAAGGAGAGGGTATATCTCGAATCCTCCGGGTCGTCCATGGCGTAGAAGGGACGCTTTTTCGAGGGGTAGTGGGTGACGAACACAAAGTCGCTGCCGTACTCCTCTTTGACATACTGGCCGATGTGGGCCTCCTCCTCCGGCTCTAAGTCGTAGGGGTCCCGGATCTGATAGCCGTACTTCTCCGCGGCCAGGCGCTTGGCCTTGTCAAAGCGGATGCAGGGAATGCGGGCGGCGTCGGGCAGCACCGCGCCCAGCCGGGCAAGGTCGTCGGCGTACTCCCGCGCCAGCAGCTCCATGGCGTACCTGAGATAGCCCGTCTCCACCTCAATGATATCATAAAAGGAGTCGATATAGCCCATTTCCAGGTCAAGGCCGGTGTACTCGTTCAGGTGCCGGGCGGTGGAGTGCTTCTCCGCCCGGAACACCGGCCCCACCTCATATACCCGCTCGTACACCCCCACCATGGTCTGCTTATAGAACTGGGGGGACTGGGCCAGATAGGCTTTTTTCCCAAAATAGTCCAGCTTGAAGATGTTGGAGCCGCCCTCCGCCCCTGCATGGACGATTTTGGGCGTGTGAATTTCGGTGAAGCGCTCCTTGTGGAGGTAGTCCCGGAAGGCCCGCACCAGCCCCTCCTGAAGCCTGAACACCGAGCGGCGCTGCAAGTGGCGCAGGGCCACCGGCCGGAGGGCAAGCTCGGTATCCAGGTGCATGGAGAGACCGCGCTTGGCAATCGGCACCGGCATGGCCGCCGCCGGGCGGGAGAGCACGGCAAGCGTCTCCACCCCGATCTCATAGCCGCCGGGGGCCCGGCCCTCCTCCCGGACCGTGCCGGTAAGCTCCACGGTGCACTCGTCACACAGGCCCTCGGGCAGGGCGCCAGGGTCGCACACGCACTGCACCGCCCCATCCGCCATGCGCAGGGTGAGAAAAGTGATGCCCCCCATGTCCCGCAGGGCGTGGACGGCGCCGTGGACGGCGACAGGCCGGTGATTCAGTCCGCCCCCCGCAATGTCGTGATATGTGGTTGTCGTTTTGCTCTCGCCGGTGACGAACTTCATATTGATTCAACTCCTTCAAAAAAATCATGTGTGCTCCGCCCGGGGGCGGAAAACAAAAACGCCCCGGACCGCAGAAAACTGCGATCCGGGACGAAATCACCATAGACGATTCCGCGGTACCACCCGCGTTGCCCCTCCAGCAAGGGGCCTCTTTCGAGCCCCTGTAACGTGGGGAGGACGGACGGCCCTACACCAACCACCCTTGGCGGTTCGAACCGTCGGCTCAGAAGCGTTGCGCCGTCTTGTCTTTCCGGGGCGGACTTTCAGTCGGTGGCCCGCGTTCTCTGTCGGATGCCGTAAGGGGCGGTCTTCGTCGATGCCTTTGCTTTATCAGATTAAAGCCATTGTACCCGCATTCCTCTTTTCTGTCAACGGTTTTCTGTGCGCACCCTCCCCAATTTTTCTCTGGCACACGGCTGGCGGTTATGGTATTATTATCTAAAATAACCCTAAATTCCCCTGGGAGGGATGAATGATGACGACCTGGGATAGCCTGAAAGCGCAGTGCCTTGCCTGCCATGCCTGCCCCCTTGCCGACACCCGCACCAACGTGGTGTTCGGCGTAGGGCCGGAGGACGCAGAAATCATGCTCGTGGGCGAGGGCCCCGGCGAGCAGGAAGACCTCACCGGCGAGCCCTTCGTGGGCCGGGCGGGGCAGCTGCTCGACGAGATGCTCTCCCTCATCGGCCTTTCACGCGCCGCCAACGTCTACATCGCCAATATCGTCAAGTGCCGCCCGCCTCAGAACCGGGACCCCCTGGCCACCGAGCAGGACGCCTGCATCGGCTACCTGCGCCGCCAGACCGCCCTGCTGCGGCCCCGCATCATCGTGTGCATGGGCCGGGTGGCGGCCAACCGCATCATCCACGACGACTACAAAATCACCAAAGAACACGGCCAGTGGACGGAAAAGGCCGGGGTGCAGATGACCTCCATCTACCACCCCGCCGCCCTGCTGCGGGACCCGTCCAAAAGGCCGGACACCTTCCTGGATCTGAAGGCCATCCGCCGCATGGCCGAGCAGGTCTGCCCCCGCACTGCCTTCCTTCCGCTGTTCTAAGCCGGGGATGATGTCCTGCCTCTTTCTGACGAGGGCAGCGAAGCGGCCGGCGCCCTGCCCGGCACTCCCCCTGCAACCAAAAAAACCGGCCTGCTCCTTGCAGGCCGGTTTTATGCTGTTTCTATCTCCCTTATACCCCTTCCAGGGCCCGGCCGATGTCCAGCACCAGGTCCTCCGGGTCCTCCAGGCCGATGGACAGCCGCACCAGATCCGGGGACACCCCGGCGGCGGCAAGCTCCTCATCGTTCATCTGGCGGTGGGTGGCGGAGGCGGGGTGCAGGATGCAGGTCTTGGCGTCGGCCACGTGGGTGGCGATGGAGCACAGCTCCAGCCCGCCCATAAACCGCTCCGCGGCCGCCCGGCCGCCCTTCACGCCGAAGGCGATTACGCCGCTGCACCCCCGGGGCAGGTACTTCCCGGCAAGGGCGTAGTACTTGTCTCCGGGAAGGCCCGGGTAGCGCACCCAGGCCACCTTCGGGTGGCCCGCCAGATAATCGGCGATCATCCGGGCGCTGCGGCAGTGGCGCTGCATCCGCAGCGGGAGGGTCTCCATGCCCATACCCAGCAGCCACGCGTTCATGGGCGCCGGGGTGGAGCCGAAGTCCCGCATCAGCTGGGCGGTGGCCTTGGTGATGTACGCCCCGCCCCGGCCGAACTTCTCGGCGTAGACGATGCCGTGGTAGCTCTCGTCCGGGGTGGTCAGGCCGGGGAATTTGTCCTTGTGGGCCATCCAGTCGAAGTTGCCGGAGTCCACAATGGCCCCGCCCACGGCGGCGGCGTGGCCGTCCAGATACTTGGTGGTAGAGTGGGTGACGATGTCCGCCCCCCACTCAAAGGGCCGGCAGCCCCAGGGGGTGGCAAAGGTGTTGTCCACAATGAGGGGCACGCCGTGGCGGTGGGCGGCGGCGGCAAAGCGCTCAATGTCCAGCACCGTCAGGGCCGGGTTGGAGATGGTCTCGCCGAAGAGGGCCTTGGTGTTGGGCCGGAAGGCGGCCTCCAGCTCCTCGTCGGAGCAGTCCGGGTCCACAAAGGTAAAGTCGATGCCCATGCGCTTCATGGTCACCGCGAAGAGGTTATAGGTGCCGCCGTAAATGGCGGAGGAGGACACCACATGGTCCCCCGCCCCGGCGAGGTTGAACACCGAGAAGAAGGACGCCGCCTGCCCCGAGGAGAGCAGCATGGCAGCGCTCCCCCCCTCCAGGGCACACAGCCGGGCGGCCACCGCGTCGCTGGTGGGGTTCTGCAGGCGGGTATAGAAGTAACCGGAGGCCTCCAGGTCAAAGAGCTTTCCCATCTCCTGGCTGGACTCGTAGCGGAAGGTGGTGGACTGGATGATGGGGATGTTGCGGGGCTGGCCATTCTCCGGGCGGTAGCCCGCGTGGAGACAGCTGGTGTCAAAATTCATAGGGGGGTCACTCCTTTTGTGGATTAAAGCGTTAATATCATAGCATCCCGGAGGCGGTCTGTCAATCGTCCCGGCCCAGACTGAAGTCAGGCTCCAGCGGCCCGGTGAGCACCACATACCCGTATTGCTCCAGAATCTGCCCCTCAGCAAGGATGCACACCGCGTCCACCCCGTCAAGGTTCCCGAGGGTGTTGATGATGGAGTAGATGACGTTTGCCTGGGCCTCCCCATTCTCGGGCATGTCGGAGACAAAGGTCTCCGAGAGGTCGATGTAGCACACCCCGTCCTCCAGCCGGATACCCAGAAGGGCCGTGCCGTCGGGCACCGCCGCAGAGAGGGTACGGCTGTCCGGCCCGGCCACCAGGGCCCGGGCCACCCGCTCGGGCAGGGACTCGTCCTCGGTGAGCAGGAAGGTGCGGGTCTCAAAGCCAAGGCCGCGGCCCACCGCCCGGGGAAAATAGAGGGCCGCCGTCACCTCAACCGGCTCCTCCTCCGCGCCGGAGAAGATCACCTGGTCCGGGGCAAGCAGCTGATAGCGCCGGTAGCCCGAGGCGCTGCCGTTGGCGGTGATGGCCACCTGCTCCACCTCGGGCAGCTGGCACAGCGTCAGGGCGATGGTGTAGTCGGCCAGGGTCAAATCAAAGCCGGTGAGGTGGCCATAGTGGTAGGAGAGGTCCACCCAGAGGCTTCCCCCTTCCAACCGCCAGCCCAGCAGCCGGGTTCCCTCGGGAATGGGGCTGTACATGCCCCGGTCGTCGGGCGGCCCGGAGAGCAGCGCGGCGAGCAGGCTCTCCACATCGGCGCTCTCCCCCCGGTAGGGTGTGGAGACCACGGCGGTGGTCTTGTTGTTCCAGTCTGTTGTGTTCCCGGCAAACCACAGCGCAAGGCCCGTCCGCTCCTCCGCTGCGGCGCATCCCCACAAAAGGGCCAGCAGCAGCGCGGCGGCCAGGGCCGCGGCAAGGATTTTCCGCTTCATTTCCCGCCGCCCCCTTCCTGGGTATAGGCCGGGAAGGTCACCACAAACCGGGTGCCCGGCCCGTCCTCCCGGCCGGAGGCCTCGATGGTGCCGCCGTAGGCCTTCGCCATATCGCTGACGATGGAAAGGCCCAGGCCGGTGCCGCCCGCTGCCCGGGATCGGGCCTTGTCCACCCGGTAAAAGCGGTCGAAAATCTTGGGCAGGTCCTCCTTGGGGATGCCCACGCCGGTGTCCGCCACCTCCAGCTCCACCTGGCCGCCGGCATGGCGGGTGCGCACGTCCACCCGGCCGCCGGGGACATTATACTTGATGGCGTTTTCCACCAGGTTGAACACCACCTGATAGAGGTCGTCCTCCGTGCCCAGCAGGGTGCACGCCCCTGAAAGGCCGCAGGCAAGCTCCACCTGGGCGTCTGCCGCCAGGGGCCGGAGCATGTGGGCCACCCGCTCCACCACCGTGTCCAGCTCCACCGGCTCCCGCCGCACGGCGGGGACGCTGTCCAGCCTTGTGAGGGTCAGCAGCTTCTCGCTGATGCGGGTGAGGCGGTCTGCCTCCTCACCGATGTCGGAGACAAATTCCTTCACCGTGGCCATATCCACGTTGTCGTTCTGCAAAATAGAGTCGGTAAGCAGCCGGATGGAGGCAAGGGGCGTCTTGAGCTCGTGGGACGCGTCGGACACGAAGCGCCGGCGCACCTCCTCCGTCTCCTGAAGGCGGCCGGTGAGCTGGTTGAACTCGTCGGCAAGCTCGGTGAGCTCATCCTGCCCCCGCAGCACCACCCGATGGCTGTACTCGCCCCGGCGCACCGTGCGGATGCCCCCCAGCAGGTTTTTCACCTTCCGGGACAGGGCCTGGGACAAAACGAGGGACAGCGCCAGGGACAGCACGCAGATGATGATGGAGATATTGCGCAGATTGGTCTGGATGGAGCGCAGCAGCTGGGCCTGCTCGGCGTCGTACTCATAGAGGTACACCGCCCCCAGCGTCACCCCCCGGTACACCACCGGCGCCGCCGCGCGGGAGCGCAGCGCCCCGTCCCGGTACTCGCACCGGAATACGTCCATCCCGCCAAGCGCCGCCGCCACCTCGCCCAGCAAGGCATAGTCGTAGAGATGGTTGTCGAGCTTGGAGGTGTCATAGAGAATGAGGCCCGATGCGTCGGTGACCAGAATGCGGGTGGCGGAGAGCTCTTCGAGCAGCAGCATAGCCTGCTCCACCCCCTCGGCGGCGAGGGTCTCGGTGACGCCCAGGGCGGTGCCGATGGCCAGGGCCTGGCGCTTGAGGGCGCTCTCCTTGGACTGGAACACCATTTTCTGGGCCATGAGCAGCGGATAGGTGTTGAGCAGCACGATGATCACCGCGATGACCCCCAGGTAGGTCAGGGCATAGCGGGACTGGATGCTTTTGAAAAAGGGCACGCCGCTTCGCTCCTGCTGCGCGCCGCCCGTTTCCCTGTCCGGCTTGTCCATCCGCTCCGCCCCCTTTCCCGCTTGCCCGGGGGCGCCTTACGCCCCCCGGCCGTCCTGATTGCTCAAATAGTACCCCACACCCCACTTGGTGAGGATATACTCCGGATTGCCCGGGTCGGGCTCCAGCTTTTCCCGCAGGCGGCGGATGTGCACGTCCACCGTGCGCAGCTCGCCGATATACTCATAGCCCCACACCAGGTTGAGAAGGTTTTCCCGGCTGTAGACCCGGCCGGGGTTGCGCAGGAAGAGCTCCATCAGGTCGAACTCCTTGGCGGTGAGCTCCACACTCTGCCCGTCCTTCCAGGCGGAGCGCTCGCCCACGTCGATGGCGATGATGCCCCGCTCCAGGCGGTTGGCGCTGCGCTCCTGCTTCTCGGCCTGGAGCGCCCGGCGCAGCAGGGCCCGCACCCGGGCCTTGAGCTCCAGAATGTTGAAGGGCTTGGTGATATAGTCGTCCGCCCCGCACTCAAAGCCCATGATCTTGTCGGCGTCCTCGCTCTTGGCCGTGAGCATGATGACGGGCACGGTGGAAAATTCCCGGATCTTCATGCAGGCCTGAAGGCCGTCGATCTTGGGCATCATCAGGTCCAGGATGATAAGGTCGAACCGGCCGGTGCGGGCCTTTTCCACCGCCTCTTCCCCGTCGCTGCCCGTCTCGACTTCATAGCCCTCGTTTTCCAGATTGAATTTGATTCCCTTGACCAGCAGGTGCTCATCATCCACCACCAGTATTTTCGGCATAGCTGTTCCCTCCCGCCACGGCATACTCCAGTATGCCCTCCAATAGTCCTTCTCCAATCCCCTCTACCCGGATCAGGTCCTCCACATACCGGAAGGGCCCATGCTCCGCCCGGTAGTCCAGAATGGCCCGGGCCCGCTTCTCGCCGATGCCCGGCAGGGTCATCAGCGCCTCAAGGTCCGCCGTGTTGATGTCCACAAGGGCGATATCTGACGGCGTGTCCTGCGTCGGAGCGTTTGGCTCCTCCGCCGGGGCCGCGCTCTCCGCTGCCGGCGGCGCGCTCACGCCCGCCGGGCTCTCTTCGGGCGCAGTCCGGGCGGGCAGCAGCCGCCCTGTCCCTGCGAAATATCCGCCCATCAGGGCAAGGAGCACCGCCGTCACGGCCAGCATCACCCGCTCACCGGCAGAAAGCTTCACGCTCATGCACCTCTTTAGGAATTTATGAATCTTTTGGAATATCGTTGCAGCCGGCCGCCGGTTTTGCTATAATTTCATCATGTCCTCTTCCGGGGCAAAAGCGGCCAGCCGCGCTTTCCGGTATTATAACATAAAAATGGTGAGTTTCCTATGAAAAAAAATCGTTTTTTCTCTGCGCTCCTCTCCCTTTTGCTGCTGCTCGCCTGCGCACTGCCCGCCGCCGCGCTGGACGACCCCCAGCCCAACTGCGGCGCGGCCATCGTGGTGGACGGCGACTACGGCGACGTGCTCTACTCCTTCCACGGCTACGATAAAATGTACCCCGCCTCCATCACCAAGGTGATGACCTCCCTGCTTGTCATGGAGGCCCTCTCCGACGGCCGTCTCGCCCTGGACCAGCCCATCACCGCCTCCTCCTCGGCGGTGGTGCTGCCCGAGGGCAGCTCCACCCAGGGCATCAAGGCCGGCGAGGTCCTCACGGTGGAGCAGCTTTTGTACTGCGACCTTGTGGCCTCGGCAAATGAGGCGTGCAACATCCTGGCTGAGACGGTGGGGGGCAGCATCACCGAGTTCGTGGCCATGATGAACGCCAAAGCCCAGGAGCTGGGCATGACCGGCACCCACTTCGTCAACCCCAACGGCCTGCACGATGAGGACCACTACACCACTGCCTACGACATCACCCTCATGGCCCGGGCTGCCATGGAGTACAGCACCTTCCGCACCATCGTCTCCACCACCAAGTACACCGTCCCCGCCACCAACCTCTCCCAGCAGCGTGTGCTGCACACCACCAACTACCTCTTAAGCAGCGCCATCATCCCCGGCTACACCTACTCCAAGGCCATCGGCATCAAGACCGGCTCCACCACCCCCGCCGGCCAGTGTCTTGCCTCCGCCGCGGTGGATACCGACGGGCGCACCTTCTACTGCGTGGTGCTGGGAGCCCAGACCGTCACCCATGAGGACGGCTCCCGCAACCGCTACTCCTTCGAGGAATCCAAGCGGCTGCTGGAGTGGGCCTTCCAGAACTTCAAGCGCCAGGTGCTGCTGGACAACACCTTTACCGATGCCATCCGGGAGATCCCCGTCACCCTCTCCGACGAGGCCGACTATGTCATCGCCCAGCCGGTGGGCACCATCGAGGCCACCATGCCCACCGACTACCGCTTTGATAAGTCCCAGCTGAAGATGGACCTTGCCGAGCAGGTGGAGGCCCCGGTGACAAAGGGCACCAAGCTGGGTACCGTCAGCCTTGTGTACGACGGCGTCACCTACGGCACCCTTGACATGGTGGCCGCCGACGACGTGAGCCGCTCCGACTTCCAGTACTATGTCAAGACCGCCAAGGACTACCTCTCTCTCTGGTGGGTGAAGGCCCTTGCCATCACGGCCGCCGTCCTGATTGCGCTGCTCGTCATCTTCCTGGTGTTCCTCCTTCCCCGCCGCAGCCGGCGCCGCCGGTACAGCTCCTCCGGCCGCTACCGGGGCCGCCGCCGGTAAAAGAGGCCCCACGTGAAGGAGCATTCACAGAAACTTCATAAATGGTTTTCAATTTGTCAAACATTTCCCCCCTGGATATGGTATTCTATCCTTGTCAGGAAGATATGCCAATCAACAATCAAAACTCCTTTCTCAATCCTCTCTCTCTCTTTACCAAAAAAGGGGACGGCTCCGGCGCTGCCGGGGCCGTCCCCTTTTTTGCCCATTTGCCCCCGCCGTTGGCGGGGAATTTCCCACCGATGGCGCTCCCCCCCCTTTCCCCGCCCTGCCGGGATGTGCTACACTAAGGCTGCAAAAGAAGAGAGGAGGGAAGGCCATGCGGTTTGAGCTCATCATAGACGAGAGGGCGGAGGAGACCGTCACCGCCACGGTGCACCGGCGCAGCGTCCTCACCGACGAGCTGGAGGCCCTGGTGGCACAATATATCGGTGCCGGGCGGCTCATGGGCTACAGCCGGGGCGAGGTGCGTCCCCTGACCTTCGGCGATATCGACTGCATCTACGTGGAGGCCGGCCATACCTACGCCGCCCTCTCCGACGGCCAGCGCTGCCAACTGCGCATGCGCCTTTACGAGGCCGAGCAGCTGCTGCCTGGCTCCTTCGTGCGCATCAACAAGTCCGCCGTGGGCAGCCTGCGCCGCATCGAGCGCTTTACAAGCTCCGTCACCGGTTCGGTGAGCGTGGTATTCAAGGGCGGCTACCGGGACTATGTGTCCCGCCGGTGCTTCCCCGAGATCAAAAGGAGGCTGGAGACATGAAAAAAAACCTCTCCGTATTTTTTCGTCAGGGGCTGGCCGCCAGCGTGGGCGGGCCGGTGATTCTGGCTATCGTGTACCTCTCCCTGGGGGCCGCCGGAACGGTGGAGAGCCTACCGGTGGAACGCATTGCCGGCGAGATTTTCACCAGCGCCCTGCTGGCCTTCATCGCCGGGGGCGTGTCGGTGGTCTACCAGATCGACCGGCTGTCCCTGCTCTCCGCCACGCTGCTCCACGGGGCGGCCCTCTACCTCGACTATATTCTCTTCTACCTGCTCAACGGCTGGATTCCCCGCCAACCGGCCTCCGTGGCCGTTTTTACCGGTATTTTCCTTGCCCTCTATGCCGTCGTCTGGCTTATCATCTACTGCATCATCCGGCGCCGGGTGGCTGGGCTCAACCGGCGGCTGAGCGCCCAATAGACAGCAAAAAGCTCCCCACCGGCCTTGTGCCGATGGGGAGCTTTTTATTTTGTCCCTGGCCGGGCGGGCTGCCCTTATCCCGCGTCATCCCCCCGGCGGGCCTCGATGTTCATCTGGCGCTTGCGGTCAGCAGCCCGTGCGAGCATGTGGGAGAGGGCCTCCCTGTCCCCCGCCTCGATAATCCGGCGGTAGTCCCCCAGCCGGGCCTCCAGCCGCTCGATCACCGCGGCCAGGGCGGGGGCGTTCATGGAGAAAAGCTCCGTCCACAGCGGCACATCCAGGGCGGCCACCCGGGTACAGTCCCGGAAGGAGCCCCCCTCATACCCCCGGCAGTCAAAGAGATCCGGGTCGTCGCACACCGCCACCGCCACAATGTGCATGAGCTGGCTTGTGTAGGCGATGACCGCGTCGTGATGCTCCGGGGTGGTGCGTACCGTGTCCCGGAAGCCGCAGTGGGCCGCCATGCGCTCCAAGAGCGCGATGTGCTCCGGCGCGCTCTCCGGCCGGGGCGTCATGATGAAGTGGGCGTTGCGGAAGAGGGTGGCCTCCGCGTGGTCGATGCCCGACACCTCCCGGCCCGCCATGGGGTGGCAGCCGATGAAGTCCACCTCCTGCGGCAGAGCCCGGGCGGCGGCCATCACGGCAGTCTTGATGCCGCCCACGTCGCACACCAGAGCCCCCGGGCGGAAGCGCCCGGCATTCTCCCGCAAAAAGGCCGCGATCCCCTCCGGGTGCTGGCAGAGCATCACCACGTCCGCACGGGCAAGCTCCGCCGCGGCGCCGGGCACGAAGCGGTCTGCCGCGCGGCGCTCCGCGGCCCGCTCCAAAACGTCGGCGGAGCAGTCCGCGCCCACGATCTCAAAGTCCTCAAAGCCCCGCAGGGCCATGGCCATGGAGCCGCCGATCAGGCCCAGCCCCACCACCAGGATCTCCCCTGCCGCCATGTCAGACCGTCCTTCCGACGCACGCGGCAATGGCGCGCACCCGCTCCATGATGCCGTCGAACTGCTCCGGCGTCACCGACTGGGCGCCGTCGCACAGGGCGTGGGGCGGGTCGTTGTGTACCTCGATGATCAGCCCGTCCGCCCCGGCGGCCACCGCCGCCATGGCCATGCGCTCCACCATCCAGGCCCGGCCGCAGGCGTGGGACGGGTCCACCACCACCGGCAGGTGGCTGAGCTGCTTCACCGCCAGCACCGCCGACAGGTCCAGGGTGTTGCGGGTGTAGGTCTCGAAGGTGCGGATGCCCCGCTCGCACAAAATGACGTTGTTGTTGCCCTCGCTCATGATGTACTCCGCGCTCATCAGCCATTCCTCGATGGTGGAGCTCAAGCCCCGCTTGAGCAGCACCGGCTTCCTGGAGCGGCCCACCTTCTTCAAAAGGTCAAAGTTCTGCATGTTCCGCGCGCCGATCTGGATGACGTCCACCGCCTCTTCAAAAAGAGGCAGCTGGTCAGAGCTCATCAGCTCCGTGACGATGGGCATGCCGGTGGCCTCCTTGGCCTCCATCAAAAGGCGGATGCCCTCGATGCCCTTGCCCTGGAAGGAGTAGGGGGAGGTGCGGGGCTTGTAGGCGCCCCCCCGCATGGCCGCGGCGCCCGACGCCTTCACCGCCCTGGCCACCCCCACCATCTGGCTCTCGCTCTCCACCGAGCACGGCCCTGCGATGACCACCAGCTTGTTCCCGCCGATCTGCACGCCGCAGCCCATGTCGATCACCGAGTCGTCGGGGTGGTACTTGCGGTTTGCCTTCTTGTAGGGCTCGCTCACCCGCATCACCCGCTCCACGCCGGACAGCTGGGACAGGTACTCCTGGTCCAGCGCCCCCGCGTCGCCCTCGGCGCCCAGAATGGTGGTCTCCGCGCCCTTGGACACCATGACCTTCACCCCGCCGGCCTCCATGGCGTGGATGGTATTCTCCAGCTGCTCCAGGGTAAAGCCCTGCTTCATAATGACGACCATATCCATTTCTTCCTTTCCTGATGTGAAAAAATAAGCGGCCGCCCACGGCGGCCGCGTTTCAAGCGCTGGTGCAGACCGTTTATGGGCATGACAAAGCTCCGCTATCGGTGTAATAGCGGTAAGCCCAGTACCCAAAGCCGCGGACCTGCATCCCAAACGCCTCCTTGTTCAGTCTGACGGCATTTTAACGTTTTTAATCGCAAAAGTCAAGAGGGATTTTTTGATTTTTATTTGTCCTTGACGCCGCACCAAAAGCCTTCCCTTGTGCCCAAGGGGAGGTGGCGATCGGCGCTCTCAAGGCTCCCTCTGACGAGGGAGCTGTCAGCCGTCAGGCTGACTGAGGGAGAGAGCCCTTAACCGGAGACAGCGTTATTTTCTCTCCCTCCGTCACGGCTAACGCCGTGCCACCTCCCTCGTCAGAGGGAGGCTTTTGCGGGCCAATGTCCTCATCGCCCCGTCTCCGTCCCCTCTGCGCAGCAGAACCCCCGGCCCGCACAATGCAGGCCGGGGGTTTCTCTCGTTTCAAAACCGTCTATCGCTTCGTCACGCTGTGGGCGGAGAGCAGCTCGCCCTCGCCGGAGGTGTAGGCGATGTCCACCCGGTCGCCCACGTCCAGGATGACGGCGGCGGGGCAGTCGGCGGCGCTGATGGTGTAGTACACCGTGCCCCCCTCCAGGCGGATGAAGACGACGGTGTTTCCGTCCATCACCGCCGCGCGCAGCTCCCCGATGACGCCGGAGACCTCCTCCTGTCCGGTGAGGGTGCCGTCTGCGCCGGCGATGCCGCCGCTGCGCATCATGGCGAGATAATTTTTCTCGCACTCGGCCACGGTGCTGCCGGTGGCCACGATCTGGTACTGCTGGACGTTGACCATGGCGTACTGCTTGACAAGCTCGGCGGCGTCCTTCATGGCCATGAAGTAGGTGGGCTGCCCGCCCACGTTGAGCAGCAGCGGGAAGGTGGCCTGGTAGCGCAGGTTCTGCAGCTCGCCGTTGGCGCTGTCCATGGCGGAATACTCGGTGGCCCCGGCGCAGGAGTAGAACTTGGTCTCCTTGGTGCGCTGGTTGGTGAGGATGAAGCCGATGTTGGACTGGTCGCCGCCGGTGGAGGTGATGCCGGTATAGACGTACACATCGTCGTTAATGGCGATGTAGTTATACCCCTCGGTGGTGACGGTCACGTCCTTCTGGCCGAAGATGGAGTTGAAGAAGCCGTTGTGGTACATGCCATAGTAGTCATATTGATCGATGATGAGCTCCGCGGAGCACAGATTATCCACCCACGCGGGCACCGACTCGTAATACCGGTGCTCGCCGGTGACGGCGTTGACCAGTACCGCACCCCGCACGTCCGTGCCGCCGAAGAGACCAATGGTTTTCACAAGCCGCGGGCAGATCCACCAGGGGGTGCCCTCCTCGTCGATCTCCATCACCGGCTCGTCAAAGAGATAGGTGGGGTAGCGGAAGCGCAGATACCGGTAGAGGTTGCGGCCCAGGTGCTCTGCCGTGGTATAGCGGATGCCGTCGGATAACCGCACCAGCTCCACGTTCTGTGTCACCATGTCGATGATGAGATAGGCCGGCAGGCCCTCCTTGCGGTTGGTCAGCCACTTGATGAGGTCCGCGTACTCCAGCGAGGCAATGCGCACCGGCCGGCCCCGGTAGTTGATCTGAGTGTAGTCGTCGCACACCTCGAACTGGCTGACCATGTCGCTCAGCTCGCCCAGCTTCCGGTCGCCCAGGCGCTCGGCGGACTTGCGGTCCAGCATGGGGATCTGGTCGTAGGAGATCTCCGCCACCTCGCTTGCAAAGTCCCCGGTCTCCACGGTCAGGAGCTTGGAGTAGGCCCCCGCCCGGAAGATAACCGCCGAGGTCAGCGCGCCCACGGCGCACACCACCACCCCCGCCGCCAGCACGACGGCGGGCAGGCGGCACTGCTTTTTCACAAAGGAAAAGTAGCCCCGCACCCCCGTCCCCTGAAAGCCGGAGGTGAGCACCGCGCACAGGATATAGGCAAGGCACATCACCAGCACAAGGCCGTAGAAACTCTCGCTGTGCAGGTTGAGGGCCGGCAGGGACAGGTAAAAGTACGCCGCCCCCACGACGAGCGTCACCGCAAGATTGATGGCCGCCCGGGCCGCCGGGCTTCCGATGGCCCGCCGGGCCCTGCGAGGCCCGCCCCCGCCCTGGGGGCCGCCCTGGGCGCCTGGCTTTGCTTTCTTGAACATCATATCCCCCATTTGTAGTTTTATTAGATCTCCATAATAACCGGCAGGATCATCGGGTTGCGCTTGTTATTTCATTTCTTGGCGGCGGGAAGTGAATTCCCGCTCGCCGCCGGGCCGTTCGCGGCCCGCCCCACCTGCGGCGGGGCCCAAAGCCCAAGCGCAGGTCACACCTCCATAATAACCGGCAGGATCAT
>CAKUIM010000037.1 GCA_934660965.1 uncultured Oscillospiraceae bacterium
CACGTCGGTGGTACGGAAGTAGAACTGGGGACGATAGTTGTTGAAGAAGGGGGTGTGACGGCCGCCCTCGTCCTTGCTCAGGACGTACACCTGGCCCACAAACTTGGTGTGGGGGTGAATGGAGTTGGGGGCGCACAGAACCTGGCCGCGCTCGACCTCCTTCTTGTCAACACCACGCAGCAGAGCGCCGATGTTGTCGCCGGCCTCAGCGTAGTCCAGCAGCTTGCGGAACATCTCGATGCCGGTGACGGTGGTGTCCTTCTTCTCCTCGCGCAGGCCGACGATCTCGACCTTGTCGCCCATCTTCACAACGCCGCGCTCCACACGGCCGGTGGCCACGGTGCCGCGGCCGGTGATGGTGAACACGTCCTCGACGGGCATCAGGAAGGGCAGATCGTCATTACGGGCGGGAGTGGGGATGTAGTCATCCACCGCGTCCATCAGCTCGCGGATGCAGGCGTAGTCGGGATCGTTGGGGTCGTTGGACTCGCAGGTCAGGGCGTTGAGGGCGGAGCCCTTGATGATGGGGATGTCGTCGCCGGGGAACTCGTAGAAGCTCAGGGTCTCGCGGACCTCCATCTCAACGAGCTCGATGAGCTCCTCGTCGTCCACCAGGTCGACCTTGTTCAGGAACACCACGATGGCGGGCACGCCCACCTGACGGGCCAGCAGGATGTGCTCCTTGGTCTGGGCCATGGGGCCGTCGGTGGCGGCGATGACCAGGATGGCGCCGTCCATCTGGGCAGCACCGGTGATCATGTTCTTGATATAGTCGGCGTGGCCCGGGCAGTCAACGTGGGCATAGTGACGCTTGTCGGTCTCGTACTCCACGTGGGCGGTGTTGATGGTGATGCCGCGCTCGCGCTCCTCGGGGGCCTTGTCGATGCTGGAATAGTCCTCGTACTTGGCCTGGCCCTTCAGAGCCAGATACTTGGTGATGGCGGCGGTCAGGGTGGTCTTGCCGTGGTCAACGTGGCCGATGGTGCCGATGTTGACATGGGGCTTCGTACGCTCAAACTTCTGCTTAGCCATTTTTGAGTTTCCTCCTTATATTTCCGTATTAATAAGCTTCAAAATTCCCTTATTCTGGGGATATTCTATCGCATAGCCGGAGAAAAAGCAACACTATTTTTCCGGCACTCGGGACGCTCAGCCCTCGTCCTTGCGGCCGCGCTGGGCAATGATCTTCTCGGCAATGCTCTTGGGGATCTCCACATAGCTGTGGGGCTCCATGGAGTACTGGCCGCGGCCCTGGGTGGCGGAACGCAGGTCAGTGGCATAGCCGAACATGTTAGCCAGAGGCACCAGGGCGTCGATCTGAGTGGCACCGGGGCGGCTCTCCTGACCCTGGATCTGGCCGCGGCGGCTGTTCAGGTCGCCGATGACGTTGCCCAGGTAATCGTCGGGGACGATGACGGACACCTTCATCATGGGCTCGAGCAGGCAGGGATCGGCCTTGCGGCAGGCCTCCTTGAAGGCCATGGAGCCGGCAATCTTAAAGGCCATTTCAGAGGAGTCAACCTCGTGGTAGGAGCCGAACACCAGGTGGACCTTCACGTCCACGACGGGGTAGCCGGCCAGCACGCCGGCCTGCATAGCGCCCTGGATACCGGCGTCGATGGCCGGGATATACTCCTTGGGGATGACGCCGCCGGTGATCTCGTTGAGGAACTCGTAGCCCTTGCCGGACTCGTTGGGCTCCACAATGATGCGGCAGTGGCCGTACTGGCCCTTACCGCCGGACTGACGGGCATACTTGGTGTCCTGCTCCACGCTCTTCTTGATGGTCTCCTTGTAGGCGACCTGGGGCGCGCCCACGTTGGCCTCCACCTTGTACTCGCGCAGCAGACGATCCACGATGATCTCCAGGTGGAGCTCGCCCATGCCGGCGATGATGGTCTGGCCGGTTTCCTCGTCGGTGTAGGTCTTGAAGGTGGGGTCCTCCTCGGCCAGCTTCATCAGGGCAATGCCCATTTTCTCCTGGCCGGCCTTGGTCTTGGGTTCGATGGCCACACGGATGACAGGCTCGGGGAACTCCATGGACTCGAGGATAATGGGGGCCTTCTCGTCGCACAGGGTGTCGCCGGTGGTGGTGTTCTTCAGGCCGATGACGGCGCAGATGTCGCCGGCATAGCAGCACTCAATGTCCTCACGGTGGTTGGCGTGCATCTGAAGGATGCGGCCGATGCGCTCCTTCTGCTTCTTGGTGGAGTTGAGCACGCTGGTGCCGGTGTTGAGGACGCCGGAATACACGCGCACGAAGGACAGGCGGCCCACAAACGGGTCGGTGGCGATCTTGAACGCCAGACCGGAGAAGGGCGCGTTGTCGTCGGCGTGGCGCACATCGGGCTCATCCGTCTCGGGATTGACCCCGTCAATGGCGGGGATGTCCACGGGAGAGGGCATATAGTCCACGATGGCGTCCAGCAGCTTCTGCACACCCTTGTTCTTGTAAGAGGTGCCGCAGGTGACGGGGACCATCTTGTTGTCGATGGTGGCCTGACGGATGGTCTTGCGGATGAGCTCCTGGGGGATGGGCTGCTCCTCGAGAGCCAGCTCCATGATCTCGTCGTTGAGGTCGGCGCAGGCGTCTATCAGCTTGGTGCGGTACTCCTGGGCCAGCTCCAGCATATCGGCGGGGATCTCCTCCACGCGCATGTCCTTGCCCATCTCGTCGTAGTAGATGTCGGCGTCCATCTCCACCAGGTCGATGATGCCCTTGAAGGTATCCTCAGAGCCGACGGGGAGCTGGATGGGAACGGCGTTGCACTTGAGGCGGTCGTGGATCATGTGCAGCACGTTGTAGAAGTCGGCGCCCATGATGTCCATCTTGTTGACATAGATCATGCGGGGGACATGATAGTTGTCCGCCTGACGCCACACGGTCTCGGACTGGGGCTCGACGCCGCCCTTGGCGCACATGACGGTGACAGAGCCGTCCAGCACGCGCAGAGAGCGCTCCACCTCGACGGTGAAGTCCACGTGGCCCGGGGTGTCGATGATGTTCAGACGGGTCTGGGGGAACTGATTCTTGGTTCCCTTCCAGTAGCAGGTGGTGGCGGCGGAGGTGATGGTGATGCCGCGCTCCTGCTCCTGGGCCATCCAGTCCATGGTGGCGGTGCCGTCATGGGTCTCGCCGATCTTGTAGTTGACGCCGGTGTAGTAGAGAATACGCTCGGTGGTGGTGGTCTTACCGGCGTCGATATGGGCCATGATGCCGATATTTCTGGTATTCTCCAGAGAGACTTTTCTAGACATATTTCTGTCGCTCCTCCGTTACCAGCGGTAATGGGCAAAGGCCTTGTTGGACTCGGCCATCTTGTGGGTGTCCTCGCGCTTTTTCACAGCGGAGCCGGTGTTGTTGGCCGCGTCCATGATCTCGCCGGCAAGGCGCTCCTTCATAGTTTTCTCGCCGCGGTTGCGGGAGTAAGTGGTCAGCCAGCGCAGGCCAAGGGTCTGGCGGCGCTCCGGGCGGACCTCGATGGGCACCTGATAGGTGGCGCCGCCCACACGGCGGGCCTTGACCTCCAGGGACGGCATGATGTTCTCAATGGCGGTGTTGAAGACCTCCAGGGGCTCCTGGCCGGTCTTTTCCTTGATGATGTCAAAAGCACCGTAGACGACCTTCTGGGCCACGCCCTTTTTGCCGTCGAGCATGATGCTGTTGACAAGCTTAGTGACTAAGACGGAACTATACAGCGGATCCGGCAGGATTTCCCGCTTGGGTACGTTTCCTCTTCTGGGCACTTTGCTTCCCTCCTTCATATTAAAATGATTTCATAGGTACTCAAAGCCCGACCTTCCCCCGCGCTGCGGCGGGCTCCGGTCTGATGCTCCGTACATGCCTGTCCGAGGCCGACCCATAAATCTATATGGAATCAACGCTCGGCAAGGCTGGTGCCTTGCGCGATCGCGCAAAACGCTTTTTGGGGTGCTCGGGGAAGAAGCTTACTTCTTCTTGCCGGCCTTGGGCCGCTTGGCGCCGTACTTGGAACGGGCCTGCATACGGCCGTTGACGCCCTGGGTGTCCAGAGTGCCGCGGATGATGTGGTAACGCACACCGGGAAGGTCCTTGACACGGCCGCCGCGGATGAGAACCACAGAGTGCTCCTGCAGGTTGTGGCCCACGCCGGGAATGTAGGCGGTGACCTCGTAGCCGTTGGTCAGGCGCACACGGGCGATCTTACGCAGAGCGGAGTTCGGCTTCTTCGGGGTGGAAGTACGAACCGCAGTGCACACGCCGCGCTTCTGGGGAGAGGGCAGGTCGGTCTCCTTGTTCTTCAGGGTGTTCAGACCATGCTGCATGGCGGGAGAGTTGGACTTGTAGGTGCTCTTCTCACGGCCCTTGCGTACCAGTTGGTTAAAAGTAGGCATGATGTTCCTCCTTTCCTGAAATATATCTATTTTAACGCAATAACCAAAGATTATTCCGTTAAAACCAAAAATACTGCGCGCCCGGCCCTTATACGGTGGCGGCCACGGCTGCGCCCACCGCGATGCCGCAGGCGGCGCCCAGCGCGCGCATGGTGTCTACCCAGCAAACGCCCACGCCGCACTCCCGGGCCTGGGCCTCCAGTGGCTCTACCAGGGCGGGGTCTGCGTCCCGGGCAAGGAAAATGGTCTTGACGACGCGGCCGTCAAGGGCCCGGCGGGTCTGCTTGATGCCGACGACTTTTTCCGAATTTTTCAGCTCCTCCAGCATCTGCAAACCCTCCCTTAGGCATACCAACGCAATTTGGAATTATACCACAGTATTCTGGCCCCGTCAAGCGCTTTTCCCCTGCCCGCGCCCATTATTTCCGGCTTTTTCCGCCCGGAGCGGCAAAAAGAGACGGAGGCGCCGAAACGCCCCCGTCCCATTGCTCTTTTTTCTTACAGCCGCGCCCGGATGGCCTGGAGGAATGCAAGGCCCGTCACCTTCTGCACCGGGGCCTCCCCCTCCCAGAGCCCGGCCAGGTCGCCGGTCATAACGCCGCTTTCCACCGTCTCGATGGCGGCGCGCTCCAGGCGCCCGGCAAAATCGGTAAGGGCAGCGATGCCGTCCAGCTCGCCCCGCTTGGCAAGGGCCCCTGTCCAGGCGAAAAGGGTGGCCATGGGGTTGGTGGACACCTGCTCCCCCTTCAGGTGACGGTAGTAGTGCTGGGTCACCGTACCGTGGGCCGCCTCGTACTCGTACTTCCCGTCCGGGGAGACCAGCACGGAGGTCATCATGGCAAGGGAGCCGAAGGCGGTGGACACCATGTCGCTCATCACATCGCCGTCGTAGTTCTTGCACGCCCAGATGAAGCCGCCCCTGGAGCGGATGACCCGGGCCACGGCGTCGTCGATGAGGGTATAGAAATAGGTGATGCCCCGCTGGGCGAACTGTTCTTTATACTCCGCCTCGAAGAGGTCGGCAAAAATGTCCTTGAAGCGGTGGTCGTACTGCTTGGAGATGGTATCCTTGGCGGAGAACCACAGGTCCTGCCCGGTGGCCAGGGCATAGCGGAAGCAGGAGTGGGCAAAGGAGGTGATGGAGGCGTCGGTGTTGAACTGGCCCTGGAGCACACCGGGGCCGTCAAAGTCGTGGATGGTCTGGCGCTGCTCGCTGCCGTCCGCCCCGGTGAACACCAGCTCCGCCCGGCCCGCGCCGGGGGCGCGCAGCTCGCTTGCCTTATAGACGTCGCCGTAGGCGTGGCGGGCAATGGTGATGGGCTCGCGCCAGTTCTTCACCACCGGGTTGATGCCCCGCACCATGATGGGGGCGCGGAACACCGTGCCGTCCAGGATGGCCCGGATGGTGCCGTTGGGGGACTTCCACATCTGGGAGAGCTGATATTCCTCCACCCGCTGGGCGTTGGGGGTGATGGTGGCGCACTTCACCGCCACGCCAAGGCGCTTGGTGGCCTCGGCAGACTCCACCGTCACCCGGTCGCCGGTGGCCTCCCGGTTGGGAAGGCCCAGGTCGTAATACTCGGTTTTCAGGTCGATATAGGGCTCGAGCAGCTCTTCCTTGATCTGCTGCCACAAAATGCGGGTCATCTCGTCCCCGTCCATCTCCACCAGGGGGGTCGTCATCGGAATTTTATTCATGGGAATGCTCCTTTAATCGAATTTCGCTTGCCGCCGCGGGGTACGTTTACTGCCAGTCGGCGCTGCTCCAGCTGCCGTCGTCCCGGGGCGCACTCTCCCCGGCGGGCGCACCGCCGTCCTGAATGCGGGCAATGTCGTAAAACCGGGCCGTGCTGCCCCCAATATAGGGACTCAGCCACAGCGAAAGCGGCATGGTGAACAGCCAGACGAGGATTGTGGTGACAATTCCACCGGCGGTCATGCCGCCCAGCGCGCCGGCAACGTTCTCGCTGACAAGGCCGGAAACGCCGGTGGTGACCAGAAGGCCGATGCCGCTGACCACCGAGCCGATCAGCGCCACCAGCAGATACCAGCCGATGAAGGAGATTTCCAGCACAAAAAGCTGCCACTTGCGCCCCCGCATGAGCTCCTTGCTGCGGCGCAGGGCCTGGAGGGAGTCCACCCCCTCGTCCAGCAGGACATAGTCCGCCAGCACATAGCGCAGGGAGAAGCCCACGCTGAGCACCGCCACCGCAAGCCACGCCACGATGGACAGCGTAATGCCCATGGAGCCCTTGACCCACAGCAGCATCATCGCCGTAACCGCCGCGCCGCCCAGGCTGAAGAGAAGCGACCACAGGGCGGAGAAAATGCCGCCCAAAAGGCCGTTGAGCAGCACCCAGCCCCACTTGGGGAAGGCGCACAGCAGCCGGCCGTAAGAGGACTCCTCGCCCCGCACCATGCTAAGGCAGTAGCCCTTGTAGCCGTATTGCAGCGTCCAGTTCACCACGGTGGACAAAAGGCCGGCAAGCGCGCCGATGGACACAAGGCCGCCGGCATAGCCCGCCAGCACCGAAATCAGGCCCATCAGCTCATCCATTGTCGCAGGCGGGTTGCGCATGAGCATCTGCGTGAGGGCGGCAACGCTCTCACCGCCGATAAGAATGGACCGCAGCCCCTGAACCGCAAGGCCCAGCACAAAGGTGATAGCCAGGTAAACCAAGGTCAGCAGCATGGCGTTGGGCCGTGCCCCGCGCATGCTCTGCTTGACCTCTTCCTTCATTGCACTGCGGTTATACTCCATAATTCTTCCTCCTTCTTTCCCGGGAAATCCTCCCCGGCAGGCGCTGCGCGGCGCCCTCTCTCTTATGGAACATTTTACCGGGTTTCGCCCGCCGCGTCAATGACGTATCCCATAAAAAATGCAGCCCGGAACGCCCCAGGCTGCATTTTATTCCGGTTATGCCCGGTTTTTCCGGTCTTTTCCGCTGCGAATGCGCCTTGCCCCTGCACTGCGCCGGCTGGGCCACAGCCCGAGGGCTGCGGTGCCGAGCACAAACAGGCGCTCGATGGCCCACATCACCGACGGGGCCAGCAGCAGAAATACGGTGATGACCAGGGCGGACTGGAAGTCCAGCGCCGTGAGCTGGAATACCCAGCCGAAGCCCAGCACCGCCGCTGCCATGGCCGCCGCCATGGTGCCCAGCAGCAACCAGCGCTTCCAGTCAAGGGGCCGAGATATATAATAGAGCACCAGGATGCCTACAAAGCCCATGAGCACTGTAGAGAGAGTGGACAGCGTCGCCCGCTCGAAGGTGAAGGCCAGGGTAAAAAGCTCGATGCCCACCAGCAGCACGATGTTGGTGATGCCCCCCGGCAGGGCCCGGCGCAGCACGTTCTGCATGAATTTGCCGTGGACCAGCTCGTGGTTGGGCTCCAGCGCCAGCACAAAGGAGGGGATGCCGATGGTCAGGGCACTGATGAGGGTGAGCTGGATGGGCACAAAGGGATAGGGGAAGCCGGCAAACAGCGTGATGAGGGCCAGGAAAAAGGACATGATGTTCTTCACCAGGTAAAGCGAGGCCGAGCGCTGGATGTTATTGATGACCCGCCGGCCCTCCTCCACTACCTTTGGCATGGCGGAAAAGTCCGAGTCCAGCAGCACCACCTGGGCCACCTGGCAGGCGGCCTGGGCACCCGAGGCCATGGCGATGCCGCAGTCGGCGTCCTTGAGGGCCAGCACGTCGTTGACGCCGTCGCCGGTCATGGCAACGGTGTGTCCCTCCTTCTGCAGGGCCCGCACCAGCTTGCGCTTCTGCTCCGGCGTCACCCGGCCGAACACGGTGTAGTCCCGCACCGCCCGGGCATAGTCCGCCGGCTCCTTGAGGGTCTCCGCATCCACAAAGCGCTCCGCACCGTCAATCCCCGCCTGGACGGCCACCTGGGACACGGTGGCCGGGTTGTCCCCCGAGATGACCTTCACCGCCACCCCCTGCTGGGCAAAATAGCGGAAGGTCTCGGGGGCCTCCGGCCGGATGGGGTTTGCGATGACCACCAGAGCGATGGGGTCAATCACGCCGGTGAGGACCCCCTCCCGGGGCGGCGTATCGCACCGGGCGGCCAGCAGCACCCGGCAGCCCTCCTTCTGATAGGGGGCGGCCAGGGGCTCTACCAGGCTGTACTCCTGCCCGAGGATAAATTCGGGCGCGCCGATTACATAGGAGCCCTGCCCCCGGAACACCACGGCGGACCACTTGGTGGCCGAGGTAAAGGGCACCACCCGCTCCGCCGGCCAGTTCACCTTCTTGGCGAATCGCTCCGCCATGGCCCGGGCCGTGTCGTTGTCGGCGTCCAGCACGGTGTAGCAGGCATTCAGAATCTCCTCCACCCGGCGCTTGGGGTACTCCTCCTCATCGAGGTACACCACATCCCGCACCGACATATCCGGCAGGGTGACGGTCCCCGTCTTATCCACGCACAGCACGTCCACCCGGGCCAGGGTCTCCACCGCGCTCATCTCGTGAACCAGCGTGCGCCGCCGGGCAAGGCGCATCACCGACACCGCCAAAGCCACGCTGGTGAGCAGATACAGCCCCTCCGGAATCATGCCGATCAGCGCCGCCACCACCGAGGGGATGGCCTGGGCAAAGGTGTTTTCGCGGACGAAATACTCATTATAAAAGAGGGCCACCCCGATGGGGATCAGGGCAAAGCCGATGAACCGGATGAGCTTGTCCAGCGACTTCATCATCTCCGACCGGCCCACCCCGGCGTCCGCCCGGGCCTTCTGGGCAAGGCGGGAGGCATAGCTCTCCGCGCCCACCTTATCCATCCGCGCCCGGCACCGGCCGGACACCACAAAGCTGCCCGAGAGCAGCCGGTCCCCCGGGTTTTTGGTGATGGCGTCCGCCTCGCCGGTAAGCAGGGCCTCATTGACCTGCACCGAGCCGGACAGCACCGGCCCGTCCGCCGGGATCTGGTCCCCCGCGGCAAGCTCCACAATGTCCTCCCGGACGAGCTTGTGCACCGGCACCGTGCCCAGCTGTCCGCCCCGGACCACCTTGACCTTCGCCTCGCTTAAAAGCGTGAGCTTTGCAAGGGTGTCCCGGCTTTTGAGCTGCTGGATGATGCCGATGAGGGAGTTGAGCACGGCAATGAAGAGGAAAGCCATGTCGGTAAAGCTGCCGGCAAACACCAGCAGCACCGCCAGCACCACAAACACCAGGTTAAAAAAGGTGAGGGTATTCTCCCGGATGATCTGCCCGGTGGACTTGATGCCGGTATCCTCCGCCTGGTTGCCGTAGCCGTTTTCCAGAAGTTCGGCGGCCTGTTGGGCGGTCAGGCCCGTCTTGGGGTCGGGAAAGATGCGCTCGATGGTGCGCCGCTCCGGCGCCCCCTCCCCCTCCGGCCCGGGGCGCTTTTCTCCGCCGCGCCGGCCCTTGGGCTCGTTCTCCCGCGGCTCGCTCTCTCGGGGCATTCGCTGCTGTTGAAACATACTGTGTCCCCTGTTCCGTCTCCCGGCCTGCGCCGGGCTTTTTCCTCAGTATAGCCCATATTTCCCGGGGCGTAAAGGAAGAAAGTCTTAACTTTTCGTAAAAGACGCCTGAAATTTCCAGCGCGCTTTCTCCGCCCGCCACAAATTTCTATTTTTCCTATTGACAAAGTATGATATATGCCTTATCCTTTAATCATACCAACTTTGTAGGTTAATCCATTGCAGAGTCCGGGGCTCCCGGCCACCGCTGCGCGCGGCATGGGCCGCCCCGCCCGATTTTCACGAAAAGAACGGAGGATCCCTCTATGACCGTTTATGCAGACAACGCCGCCACCACCCAGATGAGCCAGACGGCGGTAAACGCCATGCTGCCCTATCTCACCGGGCAGTACGGCAACCCCTCCAGCCTCCACTCCATGGGCCAGCGGGCCAACGAGGCCCTGGAGGGCGCCCGGGAGACCATCGCCCGCTGTCTGGGCGCACAGGCCCGGGAAATCACCTTCACCTCCGGCGGAAGCGAGGCGGACAACCAGGCCCTGCTCTCCGCCGCCGCCCTGGGCAGGCGCCGGGGCAAGACCCACATCGTCTCCACCGCCTTTGAGCATCACGCCATTCTCCACACCCTGAAAAAACTGGAGCGGGAGGGCTTTGAGGTCACGCTGCTGCCGGTACACGAAAATGGCCTTGTCTCTGCCGAGCAGGTGGCCCAGGCCATCCGGCCGGAGACGTGCCTTGTCACCGTGATGTTCGCCAACAACGAGATCGGCACCATCCAGCCCATTGCGGAGATCGGTGCCGTGTGCCGGGAGCGGGGCGTCCTCTTCCACACCGACGCCGTCCAGGCCGCCGGCCATCTGCCCATCGATGTGAAGGCGATGAACATCGACATGCTCTCCCTCTCCGCCCACAAGTTCCACGGGCCCAAGGGCATCGGCGCGCTCTACGCCCGCACCGGCGTGCCCCTGACCAGCCTCATTGAGGGCGGCGCCCAGGAGCGGGGCAAGCGGGCGGGCACCGAGAACATCCCCGCCATTGTGGGCATGGCCGCCGCCCTGAAGGATGCGGTGGACCGTCTGCCGGAAAACGCCGCCAAGATTACCGCCCTGCGGGACCGGCTCATCGAGGGGCTCTCCGCCATTCCCCACTGCGCCCTCAACGGCGACCGGGAGCACCGCCTGCCCGGCAACGTAAGCTTCTGCTTTGAGGGCATCGAGGGCGAGTCCTTGCTGCTGATGCTGGACGCCAAGGGCATCTGCGCCTCCTCCGGCTCCGCCTGCACCTCCGGCTCGCTGGACCCCAGCCATGTGCTGCTTGCCATCGGCCGGCCCCACGAGGTGGCCCACGGCTCCCTGCGCCTGACCCTCTGCGAGTGGAACACCCCGGAGGAAGCGGAGTATATCATCCGCGAGGTGCCCCGGGTGGTAGAGCATCTGCGCAGCATGTCCCCTGTCTGGAAGGAGCTTCTCTCCGGCCAGCGCAGCTTCATTCTTTAAGATAAGGAGGCCAATATTATGGCACTTTATACAGAAACGGTCATGGACCACTTTATGAATCCCCGGAATGTAGGCTCTATCCCCGACGCCGACGGCGTGGGCGAGGTGGGCAACGCCAAGTGCGGTGACATCATGAAGATGTACCTTAAAATCCGCGGCAATGTAATCGAGGACGTGAAGTTTGAGACCTTCGGCTGCGGCAGCGCCATCGCCTCCTCCTCCATCGCCACCGAGATGATCAAGGGCAAGACCATTGACGAGGCCCTGGCCGTCACCAACCGCCAGGTGGTGGACGCCCTGGGCGGCCTGCCCGCCCACAAGCTCCACTGCTCCGTGCTGGCGGAGGAGTCCATCAAGGCCGCTGTCAAGGATTACTACGACCGCAACAGCATCCCCTACAACAAGGCGGACTTTCCCGACTGTGACAGCTGCGAGGCCTGCCACATGGTATAAGGCCGCTGCAAGCGAACAAAATCCCCCGTTCCGGAGCTTCTTCCGGAACGGGGGATTTTTTCTGCCTGATACGGGCTTCCTGCCCGTTATTCCTTGGCGATGGAGATGTAGCTGATGGCGTCGCCGTTGATAAGGCGGATGCGCTTTTTCTCCTCCACCTTGACCCAGTTTTCCTCCACCTCCAGAATGATACACTCAAAGGCGGCAAGGTCGCCTGCAATGGTGACAGACACCTTCTTGCCGATATAGGGCTTGATCATGTTGATGGGCATTGCTCGCTTCACTCCCTTTTTCTTGCTTCGCCGCTTGCTCACCACAAGGCGCCTGCGTTTTCTCCTTTGCAGCGCCGGCACAATGAACAGCAGCAGAAAGACCGCGATCCATAAGCTTTCTATCCTGATCGTCCCCTTGTTTTGACGATTTTTGGAATGCCGCTCCCCTTCCGGCGCGTCAGCCCTCCGGCTCTGCCGCCGCCGTCACCGGGGCAAGGCGCTCATCGAGCAGGAACACCCGAATACGCTGGCAGGAAACGCCGCCCGGCAGGTTCAGCGTCACCGTGCCGCCGGTGAATACACCGCTGACAAGGCCCACCTGGCGGCCGCTGCCGTCGTAGAGGGCCACCCATGCCCGGCAGCCCGCCGTGCTGACGCCGCTACCCGCTGTCACAGTGATGCGGGTTCGCCCGGCGTCAAGCTGGGCGCGCAGGGGCGGCTGTGCGGGGGTGATGACATATGCGCCGCCGGCGGCCACAGAGAAGGTGACGGTGTGGGCCTGGCTGTCCCAGCGGGCGTCCACGCTCTCCCCGGCCAGGGTGACCTCCGCCCCCGCCCAGCTCTCATAGCAGGGGATGGTCAGCTCCGGCGTGCGTTCGCGCAGGGCCTGGCTGTCGGTGATTGTAATACGCAGCCCGTCCCCGTCCGCCGTAACGGCAAGGCCGCCGTCAAAGTCCACACCGGCGCTCCGGAGGGAGAGGGCGCGGCGGGCGGCACGGGTATCCGCCTGCCGGAAGGTCCAAAGGCCGGCGATGCTGCCAGTGCGCTCCACCACGGCCAGCGTCACGTCCCGATTGAGCTCGGCGCTGCCCAGCAGCAGCTCGCCCGCCTCGTCGTTGAGCAGCTCTGCGTAGTCCGCCCCGGTGTCCAGGGTCAGCGCCTGCTCCGTGCCGGGGTAGTCGCCCTGCCAGTCCTCCAGGAAGGTATCAAGGCCGATGGGCTGGGCATAGCGCAGCTCGGTGCGCACCGGCCCGGTCACAACGGCAGAGCGGTAGCCCCGGTCTGTCCCGCCGAAATAGTTGCGGTAGAAGTAAACGCTGCTGCCAAGGCCCGCAGCGGATACGTCCAGGGTGTTGCCCATAAAGTCGCAGAAGAACACCCGGTAGTAGTAGGGGGAGATGTAGTCGGGCAGGCCGATGATCTCGATTGCTGTGCCGTTGCCCACAAAGGCGCAGCTGCGCACATTGCTGTTGGCACTGCCGGACTTGCGCCCGGCGCAGTCAATACGCAGCGCCACCACGTTGCGACGGAAGAGATTACTTTGGCCTGGACAGATATAGCCGGAGGCATTGCTGTCCACCGCCACATCGTAGCCGGTGAAGGTGCAGGCGCTGACGTTGAAGAGCTCGCCGCCGTCGCACAGCAGGGCCACCGTGCGGCCCTCCCCGTCCCGGACGGCATCCGACGCCTCAAATACCACATCGTTGACGATGTCCAGCACACCCTGCAGCTTGATGCCGCCCCGGATGACGGCGCCCCGGCCCTGAATGGTCAGGTTCTGGAAGCGGGGGCTGTCAGGGATGACAAGCCAGCCCTCGTAAAGGCCGCCGGACTGAAGGCTGACGACCAGCTCCTCCCCGGTGTCATCCGCCCCGCCGATGGAGTCAATGAGGGCCTGGAGGGCCTCCATGGAGCTGATGCCCAGCTCATCACAGTCATAGCTTACGCTGCGCGTGATGCTGTGGGCGCAGCCGGCGGTGAGGGTCGCGGTGGCGCCGTTCTTGAGCGTCACATCCGCCGCCACAAGACCGCCGCCGGCCTGGGACGCGAGGGTGACGGGAATGAGATAGCGTCCCGTCCCATCGGTGTCCCGCAGGGCCGTCCCAAGGGAGAGAAGGCCGTCCGGATCGTCCAGGATGCGGAAGGTCACGGAGGCGATGTAGGTATCAATGAGGGCAAGCTGTTCCTCCCCGCGGCTGCCGCCGGAGAGCAGGGAGACGCCGAAGGTGGGCATGGCAATGCCCGCAGCGCCGCCCACCTGGTCCTCGCGGATCTCATAGACCATGCCGCCGCTGTGCAGCGTGCCGGAGCCCTGGGCGTCCAGGGTGCCCAGCACCAGGGTATAGGGAGAATCGTTCTCATCCCGGAAGGTATAGATCCCGTCCTCCAGGAAATTGAGAGGCACGGTGGTGGAGGCACCCTGGTACTCCACCGTGACGCTGGCGCCGAAGCTCGTGCCGCTGTCCAGCACCAAAAGGCCGCCGGACACCGCGGCCGCAGCGCCGTCATTGCCCACGGCGGTGAAATCGGTGATAACCTGGCCCTTATAGAGCACCTGCCAGGTGCGGCGGGTGGCCCGGGGCTGAGCAAGCGCATCGCTCACGGCCGTGCCGGAGGGCACGCCGCCGTCATACCGCAGGAAGGTGAAGTCCCGGTCAATGTCCGCCTCCGACGAGTCTGGCGAGATAAGCTCCAGGCCCGGGCCGCCGGACAGGTTCAGATACATTCTGTCCGCCCCCTCCGGGTAGCTCACCCCCGCGGGAACGGTGATCTTCAGGGCGTAGCCCTCCCCGTCTCCAAGGGCCTCCGGGGTGCACTCCACCCGGGCGGACACATCGCTGATACCGGCGGTCATCGCCTGGGCCTCCTCCAGGGTCATGGCCCGCTCGGTCATATAATAGACGGTCAGGCCCTTTGCCGGGTCAAACACCGCCTGCTTAAGATAGGCATCCGCGCTGCGCTCCGCCCGGGCGTAGTAGCCCTGCCGGGGAAGGCCCACCGACGCCACGGCGGTATAGCGCTCTCCGTCCGCCCCCTCATAGGTGAGCTCCGACGTACCGACGCCCTCGCCCCGGAGCGCAAAGTAGGGCTGGCCGTCCGCCGATTCCTCCGCAGACTGGGAGACGGAGAGGATGCCGGGATCACCGGAGATGAGCGTGCCGCCGGCAAGGGTGGTGAAGTGAGAGGACGTGCCGTAGGCAAGGCGCAGATAGTGGGTCTCACCCATGCAGATGTCAAGCTCGCCCACCGCGGGAATATAGTCGAAGGACGGCACATAGGCATTCTTCGCGGAATCATAGATCATATAGAGCACCCGCAGGCCGGGCTCCTGTTTGCGCGTGAGCTCCAGGCCGTAGCCCCCAAGGCCCGCGCCGCTCAGCTCCAGCCAGCTGTTCTCGTCAATGCCGGCAAGCCCGGCGGGGAGCTCGATGCGGATGCCGTAGGTCCCGTCAGACAGTATCACCGCCGAGAAGGTTACCCCGGGCTCCACCTGGGTATCGATGCGCGCCTGGAGGTCGCTGCTCTCCGCCTGGTCCTTGGAAAAGCCCGCCGGCGCCAGGAAGTAGAGGACAAGGCCGGCCTCGCTGTCATACTCCGCACAGTTCAAATAGGTATCCTCCCCCCGGCGGGGCTGGGAATAGAAGGCCGGGCCGCCGGGCAGGCAGACGCTGACCTGCGCGGTATAGCTCGTGCCGTCGGCGGCGGTGTAGGTCACGTTGGCCATGCCAAAGGCAAGGGCTCTGATCTCATAATAGGGCTCGCCGTCCAGAGATTCATCGCTGCTTTGGGTGATGGAGACGATGTCCGGGTTTCCCGACGTCAATGTGCCGCCGGTGAGGGCCGTGGACGCCTCGGCGGTGCCGTAGTAGGGCCGGAAACAGGCAATGTAGCCCGGGGTTGCCTGGAGCGCCGACATCTGCTCATAGCCCCGGCCCTCCCGATAGCCTTGGCCGGCGCTGTCCCACTCCATATAGCGCATCACAAGGCCGCTCTCCTGCCCGCGCACGAGCTGGCAGCCGCAGCCGAAGTCGCTGCCTCTGGCCTCAAGCCAGCTGTATTCGTTCATTTCAAGGCCGGCGGGCAGCGTGACGCACAGCCCCAGCGCCCCATTGGGCAGCTGCACCTGCGTAGCCGTCGCCCCGGGGACGATCTCGCCGTCAATCCGGACGACAGCGCCGTCCGTGCTGGGAAGGCCGCCCTCCTGCAGGAGGTAAACGGTCAGCTCCTTATCCTTTTCATAGGTGATGCTTGCAAGATAGGTCTCCCGGCTGCGCTCCGGCGCGCTGTAGAAGCCGGCATAGGGCAGGTCCACCGTGACGGAAACGGTATACACCGCGCCGTCCACCGTACACGTCAGGTCGGCTGTGCCGTAATCTACGCCCCAGATGCCGTAGGCGGACATTCCGGCCACCGACTCCACGCTGACCGTGAATACATCGGGGTTGCTGCCGGTAAGCTGGGCGTCCGGTCGATGGATATATTCGTAGGGGGTGCCCAGGGCGGGCACCGCGATGATCCCGCTGCCATAGGGGATGGACAGGCCGTCGGCCAGCACTGCGCCGGCATAAGAGGGCGCGCCGGAGTCGTCCCATACCTCGTCCAGGAGCAGCGCGGTCTCCTGCACGGGGTAGAGCCGGGCACCGCCGTTGTCCACGCCGTTGACGGCAAAGGACACGCCGGACGGGGCAAGGCTCAAGCCCGCGGGCAGCGTCACCTTCACGTCGTACCGGTCCGCAGTGCCCGGGCGCAGCACAATCTCCGCCGGGATGTCGTCCCGAATCTCATGGTTCAGGGTACAGCCCGAACCGTTGAGCTCGTCCTTCGTATACCCCGCTTCGCACATGAGCCACACTTCCAGGCTCTTCGCCGAATCATAGACGATGGTATGGAGATAGGCGCCGGCGCTGCGCTCCTGCCGGCTGTAGAGGGCGCCGTCCCGGGGCAGCTCCACCGTGACGGCGGCGCTGTACGCCTTCCCCGCAGCGGTAGTAAGTGTGAGGGTGGCAGTGCCGAAGCCCACGGCCGTAAAATCATAATAGGTCAGGCCGCCCGACGCTCTCCGCCGCACCTGCAAAATATCAGGGTCATCCACCGTCAGGGTGCCTGTGCTGTCCGGCACGAAGTCCTCGGGCAGGGCGCCGGCCCCTACGGCCACCTGCCAGGCCTCATGGATGCCGAATTCATAGCCGTCCGGGCTGTAGCTGCCGGTCACGCCGCCGCTGGCCCAGTCGATCTCCGCCCACAGAAGGCCCCGGGCATAGACCGCGGTGCCGCCCAGATAGCGGAATTTTGTCTCCCCGTCCACCAGCACCTGATTATAGAGGGACACGGTCACGCCCTCGGTGGTGATGGCGTCCAGGCCGGCGGGGATGGTGAGCTTGACGTCATAATTGCCGTCCTCCCGGGGGAGCGTCTCCACCGTGAGGCGGTCGTGGGCCTCATAATTGATGGCCGCCTCCAGATTGTCGACCTGGGCCTGGGTATAGCCGTCGGCGCTCATGGAGTAGAGGACAATCTCATCCCCGGTGTAGATGAGGTCCTGGGCGAAGACAGCGGCGCTGCGCTCCCGGGCGGTATAGAGCCCCGCCCCCTCCGGGATATCCACCGTGACGGACTGGACATGGGCGCCGTCGGCGTCGGTGTAGATGAGCTGCGCGGTGCCCACCCCGATAAAGCTGATGGCATAGTAGGTGACAATCCCCGTCGGCACTGTCACCCGCTCCGCCTTCACCTGCACAATGCTCTCATCGCCGCTTGTCAGCGTGCCGCCGGTGGTGTTATCCGTCTCGGTGCCCCAGCAGACAACGGCATACGCCGTCTTGCCCTGGCTGACGTCCAGCGCGCTCAGCGCCTCGTCCGGAAAGTAAGTAAGGTTCCCCTCGCTGTCATAGTCTTCAAGCATCCGCAGAATGAGCTCCGGCTGCTGCGCCGTCTCGCCCTCCTGCGCCGCCGCGGGAAGCATGGTCAGCAGCATTGCCGCTGCAAGCAGCAGCGCCCAGATCCGTCTATGCTTCATACAAACTCCTCCTCACCCTGGCCGAGTCTAAACAGCAGATTGGACAAACGTCCCGGCCTCTGTTGCCTCCATCATAACATTATTTGTCAATAAAGCCAACCCCCTGGAAAAGTTTTTCCAATCCCGGCGGGTCCGCCGCAGAAAGTTTTTGTGGCAAATTACCGGCGCATCGGCTATAATTGGTTTTGGAACACAAGAGAAATGAGGAGTCCCCATGAAAAAGCCTGTTTTGAAGCTGTCCTACAATGCCCCCGTCACCCTCACCTTCGCGCTGCTGGCCCTGGGCGCGCTGCTGCTCAACAAGTTCACCAACGGCTGGGCCAACGCCCACCTGTTCTCGGTATACCGCTGCTCGCTGTCCGACCCGCTGGCCTTCTTCCGCTTCTTCGGCCACATTCTGGGCCACAGCAGCTTGGAGCACTTCACCGGCAACATCATCTTCATCCTGCTGCTGGGCCCCTCGGTGGAGGACCGATTCGGCAGCTGGAACACCCTGTGGGCCATTCTGGTCACGGCGCTGGTGACGGGGCTGATCTACTTCATCTTCTTCCCCTCCGCCGCCCTGCTTGGCGCTTCCGGCATCGTCTATATGATGATTCTGATGGCCTCCTTCGGCGGCGCAAAAAACGGCGTGATTCCCATCACGCTGATTGTGGTGGCCATTTTCTACCTGGGCGGCGAGCTGTGGAACGCCATTTTCAAGAACAACAACATTGCCGAACTTGCCCACATCGCAGGCGGCGTGTGCGGCATGCTCATCGGCTTCGCCCTCACCGGTCGGCGGCGGAACTGACCGCCCCCTTTGTCCCCTCTGGGCAGATGGCCCGGCGGCCCACCCCGGAACGCTTCCGAGCGCACCGGCAGCCCTCGCTCCATTCCCGGTAGCCCGCCATAAAGCCCCAAAGAGATAAAACCCCTGGCCGACAGGCCAGGGGTTTCGCATGAGAAAGCCCCGGCTGGTTATGCCGGCGGGGGCTTTTCGTCAGGCAATCGGTTCCCGGACAGTTTATGATTGAGTGAATTGATTCGCACATGTTTGATGATCATTCACGCGCAAATCACCATTTATGCGTTAGTAATATAATCTGTCCGAGCACATAAATCAACCGAAAATAACAAAAAAAGACAGTCAAAAGACTGTCTCTTTTTGTGTCGGCACTACCTATTTTCCCGGGCCGTCGCCAGCCAAGTATCTTCGGCGCAGGTGAGCTTAACTGCCGTGT
>CAKUIM010000038.1 GCA_934660965.1 uncultured Oscillospiraceae bacterium
GGCTGTATCGGTTGAGCAAAAGTCAGCGTGGGAATGGTGTGGTATCTTTATCTAAGTGAATCCCCGTTCTCCCACTTGCTCACCGCCTGGGCGCTTACATGCAGCGCCCGGGCAAGCTGCTCCTGGGTCATGCTCTTTGCAAGGCGCAGGGTCTTGATCTTGCCGCCGATGTCAAAATTCATCATCTATCGCTCCGTTTCAAAGAATTTCCGGACGTCCCTGATGTTTTGAGTATAGCGCGCCCCGCCCCAATGCACAATAACGCCGCAGTTGAGGGCGCCCGCCGGGGCGTTGAGACGCAAAAACCGGCCCGCAGCGCGAGCCGCAGACCGGTTCTTTTCTTTTTATGAGAGCTGACCGTCTCCCCCCTCACAGGAAGAGGATGACCCGCTCCATGAGCAGAAAGTGGGCGACAGAGCCCAGCACGATGAACACGTGGAAAATCTCGTGGCAGCCGAACCGGGGGTTGCTGCGCCCCGGCCACTTCACCGCGTAGAGAACGCCCCCCACGGTGTACAGAACGCCCCCCAGCAGCAGCCAGAACACGCCGCCGGAGCCCACCGCCAGATACAGCGGACGGATGGCGGCAAGGGCCATCCACCCCATGGCGATATAGATGCCGGAGGTCAGCCACCGGGGGCAGTCGATCCAGAACAGGCTCATAAACACCCCGGCCACCGTCAGCGCCCAGATGATGCCGAAGAGCGACCACCCCCACGGCCCCCGGATGGCCACAAGGCAGATGGGGGTATAGGTGCCGGCAATGAGGAAATAAATCGAGGTGTGGTCATACTTGCGCAGCCGCAGCCGCCCCTGCACCGAGGTGTTGACGCTGTGGTACAGGGTGGAGGCAGTATAGAGGCCAATCATGGTCACACCGTAAATGGCGAAGGACACCATCTTCCACGCGCCGCCCCCCAGCAGCGCCGCGCGCACCAGCAGCACCACCGTCCCGGCCAGGGCCAGCGCAGCCCCCACCCCGTGGGTGATGGCCGACCAGGGCCGCAGGCCGTCATAGGGGCTGCGCCCCCGCTCCCGGGGCCGCTCCCGCCGGGCCCTTCCGCCCAGGCCGCCGCCCATTGCCAACGCTTCGTCCATACCGCGCGCCCTCCCTGTCCGGCGGCCCATGCCGCCCGTTTTTCTCTATCATAGCACGGCGGCAGCGCAATATCAAGTCAAAAACCAGAAAATATAATATTAAAAATTATTTAACATCATTTTTTATATCTTCATATGGATAAAAAGCGGGGCGGCGAAGGCCCGCCGCCCCAGACAAGAGGTAAGATGCGCCCCGGGCCCGCTTAGAAGAGCAGGGCGCTTGCAATGCCGAAGTACACCAGCAGGGACAGGGCGTCCACAATGGTGGTGATAAAGGGGCTTGCCATCACCGCCGGGTCAAAGCCCAGCTTCCGGGCGAAAATGGGCAAGCTGCACCCGATAACCTTGGCGATAAGCACCGTCACCGCCAGGGTGATGCACACCACCGCCGCCACCAGCACGGTAATGCCGGTGTTGCCCATCATCAGCCGGTCGATGAGCATGATCTTTCCAAAGCAGGCCGCGGCGAGCACCACGCCGCACAGCACGGCGGTCTGGATCTCCTTCCAGATGACCCGGGGCAGGTCGGAGAACTCCACCTCGCCCAGGGTAATGGCGCGGATGACGGTCACGGAGGACTGGGAGCCCGAGTTGCCGCCGGTGTCCATAAGCATGGGGATGAAGGCAGTCAGGGCCACCTGGGCGGCCAGGGCGTTTTCAAAGCCGGTGATGATAAGGCCGGTAAAGGTGGCCGACACCATCAGCAGCAGCAGCCAGGGGATGCGGTGCTTGAACAGGTCCAGGGCGTTGGAGTGGAGATAGGTCTTGTCCGAGGGCGTCATGCCGCCCATGATGGCCATATCCTCGTTGATCTCTTCCTCCATGACGTCCATGGCGTCGTCGAAGGTGACGATACCCACCATCCGGTCGTCCCCGTCCACCACGGGCAGGGCGATAAAGTTGTATCTGGAGAGCATCTGGGCCACCTCCTCCTGGTCGGTGTGGGTGCCCACGGAGATGACGTTGGTTTTCATGATGCTCTCGATGGTCGTATCGTCGTTCTGGGCCAGCAGCAGGTCCTTAACGGACACATAGCCCAGCAGCCGCCGCTCCTTGGTGACGTAGCAGGTATAGATGGTCTCCTTGTCAACGCCGGTGCGGCGGATGCGGAGAATGGCCTCCCCCACCGTCATGCCCGGCCGGAGGGAGACATATTCGGTGGTCATGATGGAGCCGGCGGAGTTCTCCGGGTAGCGGAGGATCTCGTTGATCTCCTTGCGCATTTCGGGGTTGGTCTGGGCCAGGATGCGCTTGACCACGTTTGCGGGCATTTCCTCCACCAGGTCTACCGCGTCGTCCACGTAGAGCTCGTCGAGCACCTCCCGCAGCTCGGAATCGGAAAAGCCGTGAATGAGCAGCTTCTGGCTGTCCGAGTCCATTTCAACAAAGGTCTCCGCCGCAAGCTCCTTGGGGAGCAGGCGGAAGAGGAGGGGCAGCTGCTCCTGCTGCAGGTCCTCAAAAATGGCGGCGATGTCCGCCGGGTTGATGGTGATCAGGATATCCTTGATCGTGGAATACTTTTTGTCCTCCAGCAGCGCCTCCAGGGTGCTGCCGAGGCTGATCTGATGCTCTGCCATCGGTTCATCCTCCTGTTCTTGAATCATCAGTTTGGAAGTCCGACACGCAGCCCAAAGTCAATCTTGGTGCTTCATTCGATTGTCATGCGGAAGCCCCGTTCACGGTGCTGAAAGGCTTCCGGACTCTACTTCGGCCTGCCGATGTGCCGCTGCTACTTCCAGCGTCCATGACGTTTCCTCCTTATGTTCAAAGTCTGCGCAGACCGCGCGGTCCGCACGCAGAATCATTATAGCTTTTCCGCCGGGCAAAGTCAACGCCAAGGCCCAAAGAAACCCGGGCGTTTTGCCGCTCTCCCCCCGCTGTGCCAGCCTATGCCGGGGCGGCCGCGCCGGTGCCGGGCGGAGAGCGGCGTGCAAAAAGTTCTTGCGGAAAATCCTTGACAAATCCGGCGCTATCTGCTAAGATAAGCTTCGCTGTCAGCGTAATGGCGCTGTGTGCTGGTGTAGCTCAGCTGGTAGAGCAGCTGATTTGTAATCAGCAGGTCGGGGGTTCGAATCCGTCCACCAGCTCCATTTTCCACAGCTTATATCCGGAGGAGTACCCAAGTGGCCAAAGGGGACAGACTGTAAATCTGCTGGCTTTGCCTTCGATGGTTCGAATCCATCCTCCTCCACCACGTCGGAGCAAGCTTTATATCGCTTGCTCCGACTTTTTTATAAAAAGTCGGAGTGCGCTCATGCCGCTGCTCCTCCTTTCCAAACCGAACCCGCTGCGCTGGGCTTCGGTTTGGTATCTAAAAGCCCATCTGCTGTTGGCAGATGGGCTTCTTTTGGGGTTTCGCTCCCTGCGGTCGCTCCACCCTTCGGTATTTCAATGCTCGGGGGCGGCAAAGGAAGCATCCGCAAAAGTAGATACTTCCTTTTTGGGTATTTGAAGAGCAGACATCAAACCGTCTGCTCTTCTTTTTTATGAAACCGCACCAGCTTCGTCCGGTCCAGGGCCACCATAATGGCCGGAATCAGAATCAGCTGGAGGATGATGCCGGGCACCGCGCTGGTGAAGGCACCTGCCAGGAAGGCCTGCCAGGTGAAGGTATTGCCCCGCAGGCCCAGCAGCACCACCTCCGCCGCGCCCCACACGGCCCGGCCGGCCAGCATGGCGATGATCAGCGAGCGGTAGAGCGCCACGACGCACTGCCAGCGGGAGCGGCTGTACAAAAGCCCGGCCACAAGACCATAGGTAGCAAGCTCAAAGGTCATGGCGATGGCCGCCGGGTACATGGGCGGCATGAAAAAGAGCAGCGAGCGCAGGATGGGCAGCACCGCGCCCACCGCAAGGCCATACTGCCAGCCGCAGATGAACGCGCACAGAAATACGGGGATGTGCATGGGCAGCAGCATCTTCCCGATGACCTGAATCTGCCCGGTAAGGAAGGGCAGCACAAGGCCGATGGCCAGAAACATGGCCGCCAGGGCCAGCCGTTTGACGCCTCTTGATCTCATAAGTTTAGGTTCTCCTTCCGGTTCTCTCTCTCTTCGGACCATTTCCGGCCCCGGCGGCAGGCCGTCTCCACCCAGGTACGCCTTGGCATACCGGCGGGTATATCCTACTGCAGTACTTTCCATTATACTCCTTTTCCGCCCCTTGGCAAGGGGGAATCAGGCCGCCGCCCCCCCGGCGGCCCCTCTGCCCCGCCTGCCGGGCCCAACTCTTGCCGAAAAAGCGGGTCTCTGATATTGTAAAGGAGATATGGGAGAAGGAACATCAGGACCGGCCCTTGCCCCCTGATATGTGAGGAGGACTTTTTCATGAAAAGACTCATTTCCCTGCTCATTGCCCTTGCACTTATTTTGCCGGCACTCCCGCCTGCGCTGGCCTCCGGAACAGTTCCCGGCACGCCCCCCATCCCTTCCGTCGGGGACGTATGGGATGGCTCTGCGGAGCAGCCTGTCTCCCTGGTGGAGCGGAACGGTGTCTACTATTACGAGATCACTCGTTGCGCCCAACTGGCCTTCATTGCCCAGAACGGTGGGGACTGGCTTGGCTACAATTATATTCTGGGCGCCGACCTCATTTTCAACGACGTTGTCCTTACCTGGGACGAGGACGGCAAATTGCTTACCGACCCGGCCGCTCTCCTGCCCTGGACACCCATTGACGGCTTCAAGGGTGACCTTCTGGGCAACGGCCACACCGTCAGCGGGCTTTACTGCTCCATATCCGGCGGCTATGCCGGGCTGTTCGGCTCCCTGTACGGCTCGGTTTCCGGCCTTGCAATTGTCAACAGTTTTATTCGCGGTGCACGCGATTCAGGCGGCCTGGCCGGGTCTGCCGGCGGCATCGGAAAATCCATCTCCGGCTGCTCCTTTTCCGGCGCGGCGGTTTCTTCCGGTTCCTATGCCGGCGGGCTGATTGGCTCCGCCAGCTGTCAATACCTCTCCAACCTTGTCAACTACGGCACAGTATCCGGCGCAAAGGCTACCGGCGGCATTGCCGGCTCCCACTCGGGTTATGATGTCAGCAATTGTACGAACTATGGCACCGTCCACTCCCGAACCGACTATGCCGGCGGCATCACCGGCCATTAATACGGCTACAAGCTCTCACAGTGCCAGAACTTCGGCGCTGTCTCCGGCGGAAGCTATGTGGGCGGCATCACCGGCCGTGTAGAGAACCGCAGCAATTCCAATTGGCGCAGCGTCTCCAACTGTCTGAACCTGGGGGCGGTATCAGGCGGGCAGTACGTGGGCGGCCTGAACGGCAGCAGCGCCTACTGCAACACCACCTTCTCCTACAGCTCCGCCGCTCTCTCCCTGTGTGCGGGCGACGGGGCATATCTTGTGGCCTCCCCCCTGCCCGCCGTAGCCCCCATCCCCATTCTTAGCTGGGCCTCCTCCCGGCCCGAAGTGGCACAGGTAAATAAGGATGGGCGCGTTACGGCTGCTGCACCCGGCCAGGCAATTATCACCGCCGCCACGGCGGACGGCGCATACAGCGCGCAGTGTACCGTCACCGTCTCCGCCCGGAGCCAGGATGAGTATGTTCTGGGCCCCATCACTCTGGAGGATCAGCAGGGCACCGCCCTCACCGCCATCCCCCGCGGCCCCTTCTGGGCCACTGTCCCGGTGACCAACCGCACCAGTACCGGCAGCGCCATGCTCCTGCTGGCCTCCTACGACGCGGGCGGCCATTACCTGGGGCTTTTGTGCTCCAGAGTGGAGGGACTGAACACAGGCGCCACGGTACGCTTAAGCCTGCTGCTGGACAACTCCGGTGGATCCATCGCCTCCCTTAAGGCTTTCCTGATCCCCTCGCTTGCAAACCTCACCCCCATCGGCCCCTGCGCCAGGTTCGGATAAGCCTGCCGCGGTCTATTCATGAAAAGGAGGCCCGTCAAATGAACTTCTCTCAATGGGTAAATCGCATCTTCTGGAGCCTTTTCTGCGGCGGCGTACTGTTCTGCCTTGTGCTTCTGGCCGGCGAGCGCGGGGCCGTGTGGGCCATCGCCGCCGGGACAGGGCTGCTGGCCGCACTGCTGGTATTTCTTCTTGGCTTCCAGAAAAACAAATCATAACGCACATGCAGAAAGGGCCTGCCCTCATCATGAGGGCGGGCCCTTCTCCTTTCAAAATTCACCGCTCCGCCGTCCTGCCGCCGCGGCCTATCCCGGGGCACTCCCGGTTATTCTCCGCGATGCGCTCGCCCATAGAGAGGGTACAGGGCCGGCGCTTGAGTCCCTCGGTGAAGCGGGCGGTGAGCCACACAAAAATGGCGTACACATAGGGCATACCCAGGTTGGTCTCCAAAAGGGAGTTCACCGCCAGGGTGCGCAGCTTCTCCCCCGCCCCGGCTACTCCCGCGCTGCGGATACCGCCCAGCAGCAGCCCCGCCTCCCAGCCCAGCTGGACCAGGATGCCGATGGCCAGCAGCCACGGAATGTTTACCTGCCGCTCCCGCTGCCGCTGCCCAAGGTTATAGGCGATGACCCCCAGGTAGCCCGCAAACAGAATGGCCGCCATATAGCCGTGATAGGCCCCGGTGGTGCGGGCGATGACGATGGGCTCCGCCCCGGGGGCAAAGGTGCCGGTGAGCAGCGGGCAGCAGAACCACCAGGCGAGAATCAGCAGCGACCACTCAAAAAGGTGCTCGTCCTTCGAAAGCCACAGCCAGATCCAGGTAAAATTGGTGAAGCCATAGCTCATGGACATCCACAGCAGCACCCAGAAGAGGCTGTGCCCCTCGGAAATGGTGCGGGAGTGGCACAGCAGGTGGAAAATGCCGTAGTCCACCAGCATATACACAAGCCCCATCACAAGGCCCACCAGAACGGTCATGCGCTTTTTCTTCCACAGCAGCAGGGCCAGGAACACGCACAAAAAGGCAATGTCCAGCCAGATGTAAAGGGGCGCGAACTGGCGGCTTGCGATAATCTCCTGCATCGTCTCTCTTCTCTCCCCCGGCGGCGCGCGCCGCGCGGATTTCAGTATTGGTTCACCCAGTTGGAGAGCAGCGCCGCCGGCACCAGCCACAGCGCCATGAAGGCCAGGAACCGCCCCGGCGTCAGGGAGGCCGCCGCCCCCACATAGGTGAGGTAGAACGTCAGGGCCGCGCCCAGCGCCGCGCCCAGAAGGGTAAAGGCCATCCCCCGGCGCACCGCCGAGCGCAGGCGCATTCCGCCCACTACCGCGTCGCAGTACGGGGTCAGCCCCTCCCGGCTCAACAGGGCCACCAGGGTGCCGTTGTGCTCCTGCTCCGTGCCGGACAGCTCCAGCCGCCGGTCCACCGGCGGGAACTCCATCTTATCCACCGGCAGCTTGAACTTCTGTCCCAGCAGGTCGGGGATGAGGTTGGGGTCCCGGGTGGCCAGGATGGGGGATGCGCCGGCCCGCATCAGCGCCCCCAGGCAGGGGCGCACCGCCGGGCTCATGTCGTAGCTGAGGGCAAAAATTCCCGCAAGCTCCCCGCCGATGGCGCAGAACACGGCGTGCTTGACGTTCATGCCTTGGGGCAGCTCCACGTCCATCAGGTGCATGAAGCCCGCCGTGCCCACAAACACCTCCTGGTTGCGGATGATGCCCGTCACGCCCCCCTCGTGGAAGCGCACGCCGGAGGCCTCCCGGTAGAAAGCGCCCTGGGAGCGCAGCAGGTCGTGGAAGGGCCGGGTCAGCCCACACCCGAGCAGCCGCAGCAGCGTGGCGGTGTAGGCCACCACCTTCTCATTGGCAAAGTCGCCGAACACCCGCACGCCGGATACCCGCACCGTTCCCGGTGGGAACAGGTCCTGGTCGGTCATGAGGATGCCCGCCTCCCGGCAGCGCCGCACCCCCGGCCAGCCGGCCAGGGCCGCGCCCACATCGAACAGCCGCCGGGCAAGGTGCCGGTAGGGGATGCTGTACACCAGCAGCGCCGGCCAGGCGGAGCAGGCGGTAAACATGGCGGAGGCCGTCCATAAAAATTGCCGCCAGGACCCTCCATGGGCGGCGGAAAGCCCCGCGCACACAAGGCAGCACACGATGAGCACCGGCGCGGCCACTGCGTAGGCCCGGCTGACGCCGTCCTCCTCCTGAAGCTGGCTTCCGAAGCCCGCGCCGGTGCCCGACCACTTGGCGTAGGCGGGCCGGCCGGACCACTTGGCGTCGTCCAGCGTGACGGCGTAGGGCTCCTTCGACTGGGCCGCCGACCGGGCGCTGAGCCGATCCGCCCCCTGCCGGGCATAGCTGCCCCACAGCGTCAGGGCAAGGGAGAGCGCCGTCACCGCGCCGCAGCTCACCCCCTGCCGCCAGGGGGAGGCGAGCAGGGCCGCGCTGTCCGCCGCAGTAAAGAGAAAAGCAAGGGCGGGCAGGGCCTGGGCCCGGGGCCGGGCCGTGAAGAACCCCGCAAGGCCGCCCACGATTACGTCGCAGCACAGCGCGCCCACAACCACGAGCAGCCCCAGCACCAGCGCCTGGCGCAGGAAGGGCAGCTCCACCGCCCCTGCCGCGCCGCTCCAGTCAAATACCTGCGGAATATCCACCGACACCCCGGCGCACAAAAGGGCGAACACCACCGCAAGGGCGGTGCGCACGCGCATGCCGCGAAGGCCCTGGGCATACCGCCGGGCCAGCACGTCGGGCGGCACATCCGCCGGGGCCGGGCGCGAGCGCCCCGCCTTTTCCCGGCGCTTCTCCCGGGCCGGGGCATCCTCGTCGGGCGGCAGTTCCTGGTCCACCCCGGGCAGGTACTGCTCCGCCTTCCGGGTGGCCTCATCGGGCTCCGCCTGGTCGTACATATGGTCCGCATAGTGGTCCGCCCGGCGCAGCAGGGTGTGCAGCCGCGCAGCCGCGCCGTGCAGGGGGCTCACCGGGGCAATCTCCGCCATGGGCTCAACCGGTGCCCCGCGTTTTTTCTTCCCCTGGCCCCTGCCGTCCCGGCACTGCCGGGGGGCGGGGTGCTCTTCCTCCGGCTCCGGTGCCGGGCGGGGCGTATCCTTCGGTCGCCACTGGGGCAGCTCCGGCTCCTGCTCGGGGAACTCCACCACCTTGGGCCGCTTCTCCCCGCCGGAGCCGAACTCCGCCAGAATCTCGTCCACCGAATAGCTCTTCTCCTCCGGCCGGCCTTCCTGATCGATCATGGTCTCGCTCCTTTTATCCGGCTTTTCCGGCTTGTCCCGCCTCATCCCTGGCCGCGCTGGCGCACCGCCTCATAGATCACGATGGCCGCCGCCGCCGAGGCGTTGAGGGAGTTGAGCTGCCCCCCCATGGGGATGGACACCAGAAAATCGCACTGCTCCCGCACCAGGCGGCTCATCCCCTCGCCCTCGCTGCCGATGACGATGGCCGCGCCGCCCTTGAAGTCGGCGGCATAGAGGGAGGTGTCCCCGTCCGCCGCCGTGCCGAAGATCCACACGCCCTGCTTTTTCAAATCCTTGAGCATGGCCGTCAGGTTGGGCACCCGGGCCACCGGCAGGTAGCTCACCGCGCCGGCCGAGGTCTTGGCCACCACGGCGGTGAGCCCCGCGCTGCGCCGCTTGGGGATGACCACCCCGTGGGCGCCGGCGCACTCCGCCGTGCGGATGATGGCCCCCAGGTTGTGGGGGTCGCTGATCTCGTCGCACACCACGATGAGGGGGGCCTCCCCCCGAGAGCGGGCGGCGGCGAGGATATCCTCCACATCGGCGTACTCCCGCACCGCCGCCGCGGCAATTACGCCCTGGTGGCTGTGGGTGACGCTCATGCCGTCCAGCTTGCGCCGGTCGGCCTCCACCACCACGATGCCCTTCCCCCGGGCAGTGGAGGCGATGTGTCCCAGGGTGGCGTCCGTCTCCCCCCGGGCGATGTAAATTTTGTCGATGGACACCCCGGCGCGCAGCGCCTCAATCACCGCGTTGCGCCCCTCGATAAGCCCATCCGCCTGGGCATCGCTCTGCTTTTTTTCCTCAAATTTATCCCGCATAGGACCGGCTCCTTCTCCGTATACTCATTTTATCTCTTTGATTTTCGATCGTTTCTGTTCATAGGCCCGGGCACGCTGCCAAGCAAGTATGAGGGTATTGTACCACATCTCCCGCCCGAGCAAAAGGGGAAAAGTGACCCGCCCGGCCTTTCCCCCGTCTCGTCATAGAAAGTTCACACCCTGGCCATGAACATTTCTTGTTTTTGGCGGCGGCCTATGGTATACTGCAAGCTGAAAGAGCATATTTTGCATACCTTTTTATACTCTAAAGGAGGGAACGCCTATGGCCGGGCCCAACAAGCCGTCCCGCAACGATAAAAATGGCGGCGGCGACAACAAGAAAAAGGCCCCCGTGAGCTTTCTGGGCATTGTTTTGTGGGCGGTGGTGCTGGTGCTGCTGCTCAATACCTGCGTGAGCTCCATGCAGAACGCGAGCACCATCACCGTGTCCTACACAGAATTCCGGGAGTGGGTGTCCGAGGGCTATGTGGACAAGGTCCAGATGGATACCCATGCCTACTACTTTACCGTTAAGGCCGGCTCCCCGCCCCTGGTGGAGAAGGCAGAGGAGATCACAAGCCAGCTCTCCCAGTCCCAGCATGACTGGTTCAACCGCCTGCTGGGCGGCAACGTCACCGACGCGGTGGAGAGCGTCATCACCTTCAATGTAGCCCCCCTGCCGGTGGACGACCCGGAGCTTATCTCCCTCATGCAGGAGCACGGCGTTGACGCCCAGGCCGAGCTCGTCACCGAGGGGCAGTATATGCTCTCCGCGGTCATCAGCTATGTGCTGCCTATCCTCATCACCGCCCTGGGCCTTGTGCTGGTGTACCGCTATATGTTCAAGAAGATGGGCGCCGGCGGCGGGCTGGGCGGCATCGGCGGCGTGGGCAAGGCCAACGCCAAGGTCTATATGGAGAAGTCCACCGGTGTCACCTTCCGGGACGTGGCCGGTCAGGACGAGGCCAAGGAGTCCCTCAACGAGATCATCGACTTCCTCCACAACCCCCAGAAATATACCGACATCGGTGCGAAGCTGCCCAAGGGCGCGCTGCTGGTGGGCCCTCCGGGCACCGGCAAGACCCTGCTTGCCAAGGCCGTGGCCGGCGAGGCCAACGTCCCCTTCTTCTCCATCTCCGGCTCCGACTTTGTGGAGATGTTCGTGGGCGTGGGCGCCTCCCGTGTGCGCGACCTCTTTAAGGAGGCCTCCAAGGTGGCCCCCTGTATCGTGTTCATCGACGAGATCGACACCATCGGCAAATCCCGCGACAACCGCATGGGCGGCAACGACGAGCGGGAGCAGACCCTCAACCAGCTGCTGGCCGAGATGGACGGCTTCGACCCCACCAAGGGCATCATCCTTCTGGCGGCCACCAACCGCCCCGAGGTGCTCGACCCGGCCCTGCTGCGCCCCGGCCGCTTCGACCGGCGCATCATCGTGGACCGGCCCAACCTGGCCGGGCGGCTTGCCACCCTTCAGGTTCACACCCGCAACATCAAGCTGGCCGAGGACGTCAACCTCAAAAAGGTCGCCCTTGCTACCGCCGGCTGCGTGGGCGCAGACCTTGCAAACCTTGTCAACGAGGCCGCCCTGCGGGCCGTGCGCAAGGGCCGCCGCCTGGTCACCCAGGAGGACCTGATGGCCGCCTTCGAGCTGGTCATCGCCGGCACGGAGAAAAAGGGCAGCGTCCTCACCGAGTTTGAGAAAAAGCTGGTGGCCTACCACGAGGTGGGCCACGCCATGGTGGCCTACAAGCAGAAGAACACCGAGCCCGTGCAGAAGATCACCATCGTGCCCCACACCCAGGGCTCTCTGGGCTACACCCTGCTCATGCCCGAGGAGGACAAGACTGAGCTGCGCACCCGGGATGAGCTGCTGGCCAAGATTACCGTCTCCATGGGCGGCCGCGCCGCCGAGGAGGTGGTCATGAACACTATGACCAACGGCGCCTCCCAGGACATTCAGGACGCCACCGGCATCGCCCGCAACATGGTGGCCATGTTCGGCATGAGCGACGAGTTCGGCATGATGGCCCTGGCCTCCAAGCGCAGCCAGTACCTGGACGGCGGCTACGGCATCGACTGCGCCCAGGATACCGCCGCCCAGATTGACCGGGCCGTGAAGGACATCCTCAACAGCTGCTACGAGAGCGCCGTGGAGATCATCCGGGCAAACCGGGAGGACATGGACAAGGTGGTGGCCTATCTGCTCCAGAAGGAGACCATCACCGGCGCGGAGATGGTGGCCATCATCGAGGGCCGCGACCCCACCCAGGCCGATGAGGATCCCTATGCCTCCACCGCCCGCTCCACCCCCCGGATGCAGGGCGATGTGGAGCCCCCCGCCCGCTCCATCCGTATGACCAGCCAGCCCATCCCCGCACCCGGCGCCATCGGCGGGGACAGCGGCGGGACGCCCGCCCCGGCCCCTGACGCCGGCACCGACGATGCCCCCGGCTGCGAGGACGCCCCCCAGAACGGCGACGGCGGCGCGCCCGCTGACGACAGCAAGGGCGGGTAAGCCCCCGAAAAGCGATTGTCCCAAGCTGCACGATAAAAGGCCCGGCTGCGGTTGCAGCCGGGCCTTTCGTTTCTATGAAGCAGTTACGACAGGGACAACTTCTCCAGCGCCCCGGACAGGGCGTCGGGGTCACCCACCGCGAACAGCACGGTGTTCCCCCGGCGCAGCACCACCGCGTCCTCCAGGTGGGGCACAGCGGCAGGACAGTAGTCCCGGCAGGTCTCAATCTGGCGTTCAACGCGCTTTTTGCAGCCCTCCTCCGCCTTCCGGGCGGCGGCCTCGTCAGCAAGGATGAGCACGGCAAGCTCGTCGGCGCTGCTGGAGGTGTCCACCGCCATGTAGCACACCGCCTCGGTCACGTCGGCCTCATCAAGGCCGTAGAGCATGGCGGCCACGAAGCTATCCACCGCCTCCATCTCGCCGTCAAACACCCCGGCGTCCAGCAGGGCCTGGGCATCGTCCGCGGTGTAGCCCTTCTTTGTCTCTTTATCCTGCTGGCCGCTGCATGCGGCCAGCAGGGCCATTGCCGCCAGGGCAATGGCCAAAATTCTCTTTTTCATGGCGTATTTCCTCTCTTATCCGCCGAGCATGCCGGGGGTGGGCTCCGGGACCAGCGGCCCGGGCTGATTTCCCGGTTCCGGCCCGGCGCTCTCCACGGGCTCGGGTGTGGGGGTCGGGGTGGGCGCAGGCTCCGGCGCCGGGGTCTCTTCCGGCCCCGGGGTCGGGGCGGGAGTCGGCGTGGGCGTGGGTGCCGGCGTTGGGGTGGGAGCAGGTGTGGGTGTAGGAGTGGGCTCCGGCGCGGCACTGGGCGCCGGCGTCTCAGTGGGCGCTGGGGCTGCGGACGGCTCGTCCGTCTCCGCGGGGGGTGCGCTCTCTTCCGGCAGCAGCGGCGGGAAGGAGGGCTCGGGCTTCTCGTCCTGGGGCACGCCGCCGGCGTACTCCTCCGGCGTCAGCGTGTGAGTCTTGAGGTACTCATACCAGGCCGCGTACCCCTTGCGATAGAAGTGGACGCCGTCCGCCGCAAGGTCTGCCGGCAGGTCGCCCCTCTCGCTGCGGAACACGCTGGCCACGTCCAGCAAGGCCGCCTGCTCCGCCCAGGCCACCTCCCAGATGGCCCGGTTGAAGGCGTTGACATTTTTGTTGTTGATGTAGCTGCCCAGCTTTTTCTGCGCCGCCACCGTCTCGTTGACGGGGGGCAGGGTCTGGAGGTAGACCACCGCGTCCGGCTGGATCTCCTTCACCCGCCGTATCAGCTCCGCAAGGCCCTCTTGGTAGGAGGATGCGGCATAGCCCAGCTCGTTGATGCCGATCATGATGTACACCTTGGCGTACTGCTTGAGGGCCAGGGCCTCCAGGATGGTGTAGCTCTCACCGTCTATCTCCACCTTACGGTACTTGGGGTCGTCCACCTTAAAAACCGTCATCCCCTTGTACCAGAAGAAGTCCCCGGCGCGCAGCCCGCTGAAGAGCTGAAGGCCCTCGGTGCGGGAGTCCCCCAGGAACACGGCGTCAGCAAACCAGTCCTCATCTACCGCCTCCCGCTCTTCAACCGGCTGCCCGAAGCGGTAGGGCTCCGGCGTGGGCCGGGGCGAGGGGGTGGGCACGGGGGACGCGCTTGGGCTTTGGGCCGGCTGGGCCGTGGCGGACTCCTGGGGCTGCGTCTGGAACGCCGGGGTGCTCTCCGCCGCGTCAGGCCCCCCGGGGGTATCAGCCGCGCAGCCGGCAAGGCTCGAAAGCAGCAGCGCAGCCGCAGTCAGCCCGCACAAAAAACGTTTCATCTCTCTGTCTCTTTTCTCTTGAAGATTGCAGTGCTCTCATCGGGCCCCCGCACTCGGTATGCGGCGCAGCGGCACGAAAACGCGCTCACACCCCGCGCTTTTGCCTGCGCTCCCGGTGGGTGGCGGAAAAGGTCCGCACGGTGGTGGACACCAGCAGCGTCCCCATGGCAAGGCAGGCCGCCAGGGCAATGGTGCGCACGCCGGACTCCAAAAAGAGGGCGCTTTTGCCCTGGATGCCGTAATTCATGGTGTTGTAGATATACACCCCGGGCACCAGCGGGAAGAAGGACACCACAAGGTAGCCGGTGATAGGAAACTTGCGCACACGGGCCATGATCTCAGCATAGACGGCGATGGCCACCGCCGCCGCCAGATAGCTCACATAAAGGCTGTCCGTCCACAGTCCAACGGCCAGGCGTACCGCCCAGCCCAGCGCGCCGCCCAGGCAGCAGAGCACCGCGCCGAAATCATGGATGTTGTAGATCAGGCAGAAGCCCGCACACCCGAGGAAGGCCAGCAGGCACTGCACCGCCGCCCCATAGGAGCGGGCCTGTCCCACTCCCTCCACCGGAAGGCCCGCGGCGCGCATCAGCGACAGGGCAAGGCCGGTGCCCACGGCGATGGCTGTGGCAGTGAGCACCGCGCGGATAAAGGTGCTGGTGCCGGAGAGGGGATCGCCGGTGATGAGGTCGCACATAAAGTTTGTGAACACAAGGCCGGGCACCAGCACCATGAGACTTCCCGACGCGGCCACGTCCACATTGATGGGCAGCCCCGCGGCCCGCAGAAGATAGATGGCCGCGCCCATCACAAAGGCCGCTGCCACAGTTTTGAAGAAGAAGTTGGCCCGCCGCCGGTCCAGGGCGGCCACGCATACGCCGGCCAGCAGGCCGGCGATGCCCGCCGCCAGTCCCTCTGCCCAGCCGCCTCCGCCCAGCAGGGCGAAAAACAGCGCGCCCACAAAATAGCCGCCGAAAATGGCCCACAGCGGATAGCGGCGGATCTTCCCCGCCGTTTCCTCCACCAGGGCGGGCAGCCGCTCCGGCTCGGGAGGCGCGGCGCACACCGCGCGGCTCATGGCGTTGTAGCGCTCAATGGTCTCGATGTCCGTGCTGGGCAGGGCCTCCGGGCGGCACATACGGGTATGGCTGCCCCCCGTCGGGTCCACCAGGCTGATGATGAGGCAGTTGGGGATGGCGAAGGCCTCCCCCTCCACGCCGTAGGCGGCCAGCAGCCGGCGCACCGTATCCTCCACCCGGTAGATCTCCGCCCCGGCGGCCAGCATCCGGCAGCCTGTGCGGCTCACCGCGTCAAGAAGCTTGTCGTAATCCATATGCCGTGCCCGGCCTCCTCTGGTTAGGGTGTGGGGTGCGTGCCGTCAGGCGGTGACGGTGAAGCTGTCCAGCATGGCCTGGAGCATGGGCTCGTAGGCCTCGCCGCCGGTGAATACCGCCCGCTCCACCAGGTACACCCGGTCGTTCTCCCGCAGGAGAATGTACTCCAGGCGCAGCCCGCCGGCCTTCTGCTCCAGGCGTACCCCGGCATAGCCTGCCGAGCCGAAGAGGAAGCCTGTGGGCTCGTCCTCAATGCCGTTTTCAAAGCGCAGGCCCGCTGCCGCCTCGTTGACGTTGGCCGCCTCCAGAATGCTCACGGCAAGGTAGGTGCCGGGGGCGGCATCGATGGTGTAATTCTCACCGGTATCCCAGGACTTCACCGTGACCCCCTCGGCGGGATACAGGATGGTGTAGCCCAAGGCGCTCTCATAGAGCTGGGCGGCCTGCTCCCCATCTGCCCCGGGCAGGGTCAGGCCGGGGGTGGGCTCGGCGCTCTCTCCCGGCGCGGGAGGCGGGCTCTCCTCCGCCGGCGGCGCGCTCACCGCATCGGAGGGCTGCACCGACGCCGAGGGCGTGGGCTGGGTGCTGGGCACCGGCTTTTCTCCGGCGCAGCCGGCACACAGCAGCATCAGCAGCGCAAGGGCTGACGCCAGATAGGCTTTTTGTCTCTTCATGGTATCCGCTCCTCCGGCACGCGCCGCTGCGGTATGGCCCGCCGCGCCGCCTTTTGTTGATGCCTCTATACTATCAGGCCCGCCGGGCCGATTCAAGGGCAAAGTAGAAACAAATCGTTACAAATCCTCCGCCCGGAAGGGCCGCACCGGCACGGGGCTGCCGGTGTGCTCCCCCAGGGCCTTTTCCATATACGCCATGTCATACCAGCGGCCGAATTTATAGCCGCACTGGTGGAGATGGCCCGCCAGGGCGTAGCCATAGCGCTCGTGGAAGCGCACGCTGTCCAGGGTGAGGTGCTCGTCCTCCCGGGGCGGGTAGGCCACAAGGGCGCAGAGGTTCAGAATCCCCTGGGCCGCCAGCGCCCGTTCCAGGGCCGCATAGAGCGCGCTGCCCACCCCCTGCCGCCGGGCGCCCCGGCGGACATAGATGGACGTCTCCGCCGCCCAGGCGTAGGCCGCCCGGGGGTGGAAGCGCCCGGCGTAGGCATAGCCCTCCGCGTGCCCGTCCACCTCTGCCACAAGATAGGGGTAAAACTCCAGGGTGCGGGCAATGCGCCCGGCAAATTCCTCCGGGGACGGGACGTCGTACTCAAAGGTGATGGCCGTCTCCTCCACGTAGGGGGCGTAAATCGCAAGCAGCGCTGCTGCGTCCTCCGGACGGGCTGTGCGGATGTGTATGTTTGCATGCTCCATCTCTGTCTCTCCTTCTTACCCGCGCCGCCGGGCCTCTCCGTCCAGACCGGGGCGGGCGCTGCACATCATTTGCAGTTTTTTATTGTATCACGGCCCGCGCCAAAAAACGAGAGAAGTTTTACCATTCTCTGCATTGACTTTCCCCGGCGTGCGCGCATAATATAAGAGGATATATTTTCCATCCTCCGGAATTTACAAGAAAGGCGGTCATTATGATGGAATCCTTTCGTGCCATCGACTTCAACGCCATAAAGGGCTTTATCTGCGATATGGACGGTGTGATCTACCACGGCAACCGCATTCTGCCGGGCGTGGCGGAGTTCATTCAGTGGCTGCACGATGAGGACAAGGAATATCTTTTCCTCACCAACAACAGCGGCTACACCCCCCGGGAGCTCAACCAGAAGCTCTCCAGGATGGGCCTTGACGTATCCGAGGAGCATTTCTACACCAGCGCCCTGGCCACCGCGGCCTTCCTGCGGGAGCAGGCCCCGGGCTGCTCGGTGTTCGCCATCGGCGAGGCGGGACTTTTAAACGCTTTGTACGACGCCGGCATCACCATGAACGACGTCAACCCCGACTATGTGGTGGTGGGCGAGGGGCGCTCCTATTCGCTGGATACCCTCACCAAGGCCACCAACCTTGTGATGGCGGGGGCCAAGCTCATCGGGGCCAACTCCGATGTGTCCGGCCCCATCGAAAACGGCATCGCCCCGGCCTGCCGGGCCCTCATCGCCCCCATCGAGATGGCCACCGGCAAGCAGGCCTACTTCTGCGGCAAGCCCAACCCCCTGATGATGC
>CAKUIM010000039.1 GCA_934660965.1 uncultured Oscillospiraceae bacterium
CTTAGGAGGCGAACGCTCTATCCTGCTGAGCTACGGGCGCATGGATTTATATTGTGTATTGTAGCGAGTTTTTCCCCCGCTGTCAACCGCTCCCCTCCCGCAGGCAGCAAAAGGGCCCGGATGCTGCCATCCGGGCCCTTCGGGAGGGCGATGAGAGGGGAAAGTCTGCGTTTTTTAGAACACAGCCACCACGGCGCCGGCGTAGGTGTCCTCGATGAACTGCTTGACGGTATCGGACTGGAGGGCGGCCACCAGGGCCTTGACGGCGGCGTTGTCCTCGTTGCCTTCCTTCACGGCCACGATGTTGGCGAAGGTGGAGGCGCCCAGGCCCTCGGCGGACTCAACAGCCAGGGCGTCGGCCACCTTCAGGCCAGCGCCGATGGCGTAGTTGCCGTTGATCACGGCCAGATCCACGTCCTGCAGGGTCTCGGTGAGCAGCTTTGCCTCCAGCTCCACGATCTCATAGTTGTGGGGGTTCTCCACGATGCTCTCCTTGGTGGCGTTCAGCCCGGCGTTCTCCTTGAGCTTGATGAGGCCCTCCTGCTCGAGCAGCAGCAGCGCGCGGGCCTCGTTGGTGCCGTCGTTGGGCACGGCGATCTTGGCGCCGTCGGCCAGGTCAGCGAGGGAAGCGGTCTTGCCGGCATAGATGCCGAAGGGCTCGTAGTGGATGGCGCCCACGCTCACCAGATGGGTGTTGTGCTCGGCATTGAAGTTCTCCAGGTAGGGCAGGTGCTGGAAGTAGTTGGCGTCCAGCTCACCCTCCTCCACGGCGGTGTTGGGAATGATGTAGTCGTCAAACTCCACGATCTGCAGGTCGATGTTCTGCTCGGCCAGGATCTTCTTGGCCACCTCGAGGATCTCGGCGTGGGGGGCGGGGGAAGCGCCCACCTTCAGGGTCACGGTCTGGGCGGGGGTGCTCTCGCTGGGGGCGGCGGAGGGGTCAGTGCTGGGGGCAGCAGAGGGCTTGGCGCTGCCGGAGCAGCCGGCCAGCAGGGTCAGGGACAGGGCGGCCGTCAGGCCAAGTGCAAGCAGTTTCTTCTTCATGTCGATACTCTCCTTTGATTGTTTACAAAAAGTGTTGGAAGTGTTTGTTTTGATTTGGTTTGCTGGGAATGACGTCATTACTTTATCTATGAGGACCGCCGTCGCGGATCTCAACAAAAGGGGGGCAGGGGCGGGCGAAGGGAACAAAAAAACGCCCCTGACATATGTCAAGGACGAGAGCTTTCGCTTCGTGGTACCACCTTGGTTCGCCCATGCCTCACGACAGGGGCCTTATAGAGTGCGGGATACTTCATTATATCCGATACTCCTGCGCTATGACGGGCGCCCCCGTCGCAACCTAACGGTCATCCTGCGTCAAATCCCGTCATGCTTCGTTGCGGGCCGCCGCCAACTCGGTCACGTACAAAAAGTACGCTCCCTCCTTTGCGTCAACTCCGCGCCTCGCCTGGCGAAATTTCACTTGGATGACTTGCATCCGTTCGGCTGTGCGGCTCCGAGACCATGTTCAGCGCGGCCTTCCGTACCCGTTTCCAGCGTTCCGGGCTCTCTGTGCCGTATCTCCGTGCCTACTCTTCTCTTCATTGCCTTTGGAAAAAGCATATTCACTTGATGGGTATACCTTAGCACAGCCGCCCCTGTCTGTCAATGCGGCGCTTTCCACGAAGTTAGAGCGGGCAAAACCCGCCGGCTTTGTCCGCTCTCTACAATTCTCTCTCAAATTGCCCCTGCATCGCGCCGGGGCTGTTCTATCCCGGCTGCGCCGCAAATCTTACTTCCGGCGGCTCTTGCGGCCGCGGGCCACCCGGTGGTCCATCCGCACCGCCAGGCGGGTTCCCACAGACTGGAAGATCTGCACCAGCAGCACCAGGAACACCACCGCCACATACAGCACCACCCGCATATTCCGGGTGTAGCCGCGGTTGAGGGCCATGTTGCCAAGGCCGCCCGCGCCGATGGCGCCCGCCATGGCCCCGTAGCCCAGAATGGTGACGAAGGCGGTGGTAAAGCTCACCAGCAGGGAGGGCAGCGACTCGGGCAGAATCACCTTCCAGATAATCTGGAACGTGGTGCAGCCCATGGCCTGGGCCGCCTCTATGACCCCCGCGTCCATCTCCCGCAGGGAGCCCTCCACCAGCCGGGCCACAAAGGGGAAGGCCGCGATGGTCAGCGGCACGATAGACGCCACAGTACCGATGCCCGTGCCCACGATCACCCGGGCCAGGGGGAACACCACTACCATTAAAATCAGGAAGGGCACCGAGCGCAGAATGTTGATGATAATGTTGAGAATTTTCATCAGCGCCGCGGGCAGGGGGCGCACGCCGCCCTTCTCCCCCGTCACCAGAATGATGCCCAGGGGCAGGCCGATGACATAGGCAAAGAGGGTGGCCAGCACCGTGGAATATACCGTCTCCCACACGGCGAAGGGGATATTGTGGATGAGGTACTGTACCTGCTCTGCCACCTTCGGGTCCTGGAAAAATTCAAACATTTGCCGGCACCTCCTCCATGGTCACATTGGGCTGGCTCTTGATGTAGGCCACCGCCCGGGCGGCCTCCTTGGCGTCCTCCGGCAGGCCCAGCAGCATGGTGCCGAAGGCTTTCCCGTCAATGTTGCGGGTGTCCGCCCCGAGGATGTTCACCTTCACGCCGCAGTCGATGGCAAGGGAGGCGATAAGGGGCTCGTAGGAGGAGCCGCCGTTGAAGGCGATGCGGATGACCCGCGCGGAGGGCAGCTGGTCGATAACCACCCCGTCTGGGTACACCAGCCGCCGGCCCGCCTCGGTCTTGGGGTTGGAGAAGATTTCCTCCACCGTGCCCGTCTCCTGCACCACGCCGTGGTCCAGAATGGCCACATGGGTGCAGATCTCCTCCACCACCGCCATCTCGTGGGTGATGACCACCACCGTGATGCCCAGGCGGCGGTTGATGTCTTTGATGAGGCGCAGGATGTCCCGGGTGGTCTTGGGGTCCAGGGCGGAGGTGGCCTCGTCGCACAGCAGGATTTTCGGGTCGCTTGCAAGGGCCCGGGCAATGGCGATGCGCTGCTTCTGCCCGCCGGAGAGCTGAGAGGGATAGGCGTCCGCCTTGTCGGGCAGCCCCACGATCTCCAGAAGCTCCCGGGCGCGCTTTTCCGCCGCCTGGGCCTTCACCCCGGCAATCTCCATGGGAAAGCAGATATTTTTCAGGCAGGTACGCTGCATGAGCAGGTTGAACTGCTGGAAGATCATGCTGATGGACCGGCGCTGCTCGATGAGCTGCCGGGGGCTCATGGCGCACAGGTCCTGCCCGCCGATGACCATCTGGCCCTCGGTGGGCCGCTCCAAGAGGTTAATGCAGCGCACCAGGGTAGACTTCCCCGCGCCGCTCATGCCCACAATGCCGAAAACGCTGCCGTCGCCGATGGTCAGACTGACGTCGGACAGCGCCTTGAATTCCCCGTCGGCGGTGGGAAATACCTTCGTTATGTGCTTGAGTTCTATCATACGATCACACCTAAATATCGGGGCACCGCCCCGCAGAATGGATAAATTGTATGTCAAACAAAATGTAATGTCAAGGCTCGCCTTGACTTTCCCGCCCCGGGGCATTAAAATGTTAGGACTCAACGCGGCCCCCTGGGCCGCTCACTCATCGCAGGAGGGACGCTATGGACGATCTTTGCTATTTTGACTACGCCGCCACCACCCCGGTGCGGCCCGAGGCCCTTGCCGCCGTGACGGATGCCCTCGCCCGGTTCGGCAACCCCTCCTCCCGCTATCCCTGGGGCGCGGCGGCCGCCGCCGAAGTGAAGGCAGACCGGGCGGACGTGGCCCGGGCCATGGGCTGCTCCCCCGGGGAGGTCTATTTCACCTCCTGCGGCACGGAGGGGGACAACTGGGCCATCCGCCGGGGGGCGGAGTGCGCCCGCCGCCGGGGCCGCCACATCGTCACCACCGCCATCGAGCACGCCGCCGTGCTGGAGACCTGCCGGGATCTGGAGCGCCGGGGCTATGAGGTCACCTATCTCCAGCCCGACCGCACCGGCCATATCTCGGCGGATGACCTTGCCGCCGCCCTCCGGCCGGACACCGCCCTTGTGTCCATGATGCTGGTCAACAACGAGCTGGGCACCCTCCTGCCCGTTGCCGACTGCGTCCGGGCGGTGCGCGCCTATAGCCCGGACATCCTCTTCCACTGCGACGCCGTCCAGGGCTTTCTGAAGGTCCCCTTCCCGGTGGCAGGCCTGGGGACGGACCTTGTCACCGTCAGCGGCCACAAGATCGGCGCGCCCAAGGGCATCGGCGCGCTCTATGTCCGAAAGGGGGTGCGCCTTGCCCCTCTGCTCACCGGCGGCGGCCAGGAGGAGGGCCTGCGCTCCGGCACCGAGCCCACCGCCCAGATCGCCGGCTTCGCCGCCGCCTGCCGCGCCGCCCTTGCCGACACCGGCCGGCTGGAGCGCACCGCCGCCGTCAGGGACTATACCCTCGCCGCCCTGCGCAAGGCCCTGCCGGCGCTGGAGGTCATCTCCCCCGGGGACGTCCCACACATCTGCGCCGTCACCCTGCCCCGGTATAAAAGCGAGGTCATCGTCCGCGTCCTGGGCGACCGGGGGGTGTGCGTCTCCTCCGGCTCCGCCTGCCACAAGGGCAGGCCCAGCCATGTCTACGCCGCCCTGCGCCTGCCCAAGGCCTGGCTGGACGGGGCGCTGCGCATCTCCTTCTCGCCGGACAGCACCCGGGCCGAGGCCGACCGTCTGGTGTCCGCCCTTGCCGACGCCGCCGGGCTGCTCTTCCCCTCCATGTCCTGAAATCCATATTTTACTTTTTTAAAAATCAACGAGGTTTTTCTATGTTCAAGCTTTTCAAGCGCGAGCCCGGCTTCTACGCCCGGCTTTTCACCCTTGCCCTGCCCATTCTCATCCAGAATCTCATCACCAATTCCCTGGGCCTTGTGGACACCTTCATGGTGGGCACCCTGGGGGAGGGCCCCCTGGCCGGCGTCACCCTGGCCAACATCCCGGTTTTCGTGGTGCAGCTGATGATGTTCGGCATCCAGAGCGGCTCCTCCGTCCTCATCAGCCAGTACCGGGGCAAGGGCGACCTTGACGCCATCAACCGGGTGATGGGCATCGGCATGTATGCTGCCAGCGCCGTCACCCTCATCTTCGCCCTCATCATGAGCTTTCTCACCATCCCCTTCATGTCCCTCTTCGGCAACGACGCCGCCGTCATCGCCGTGGCCGCGGAGTATGCCCGCATCGTGGGCTGGTCCTACTTTTTCGACAGCTTCGTCCAGGTCTATATCGGCGCCCACCGTGCCATGGGCAACCCCAACCGGGGCATGTACATCCTGGCGGTGTCCATGGTGGGCAACACCTTTTTGAACTGGGTCTTTATCTTCGGCAAGCTGGGCGCTCCCGCCCTGGGGGCCGCCGGCGCCGCCCTTGCCACCCTCATCGCCCGGGTGCTGTCCTTCTCCATTGCCATTATCTGGGCCGTGCTGGACCGCGGCTTCCGCATCCGCCCCGCCCTGCTGCTGCGCCCCGGCGCGGCAATGGTGCGCCGCTTCGTGCGCTATGCCACCCCCGTCATGTGCAATGAGACCCTCTGGGGCTTCGGCACCTCCCTCTTCCCCACCATCATGGGCCACATGGCCGGCTCCAAGGAGATCCTGGCGGCCTACGCCATCGCCGGCAACATCACGAACCTGTGCACCGTGGGCATCTTCGCCATCGCCGGCACCGCCGCCATCCTCATCGGGCAGGAGATCGGCTCCGGCGCCCCCAGGGAAGAGGTCAAGGGCCTGGGCGGCCTGCTCAACGCCCTGTCCTTCCTCTTCGGCATCCTCATGGGCGGCATTTTCCTGGTGCTGCTCTACCTCTTTATCGTGCCGGTGCTCTATCCCCTTTTCAAGCTCTCCCCCCAGGCCGGCGAGATCTGCACCCTCATGCTCACCATCGGCTTTGCCATCATGCCCCTGCGGGCCTTTGACACCACCAACATCGTGGGCGTCCTCCGGGGCGGCGGCGACGTGCGCATGGCCACCCTCATCGACCTGACCCCCCTGTGGATCGTGGCCATCCCCCTGGCCGCCCTGTGCGGCCTGGTGCTCAAGCTGGGCATTCTGTGGGTGTACCTTGCCATGCTCTCGGAGAACCTCATCAAGTGCGTGCTGGGCGTGCTGCGCTACCGCACCGGCAAATGGGTGTGCGACGTCACCCAGGCCTTCCCCGACGAGCAGTGACCCCCCTGGCTCCCCTGAAAGGGGAGCTGTCAGCGCAGCTGACTTCAGGGAGAGAGCCCCTGGCTCCCTCTGACGAGGGAGCTGTCGAGCGGCAGCGAGACTGAGGGAGAGAAAAGCCCCTCTCCGCCTCCCCCCACCTTCCAGCGGCGCGGCAGCCCTCTGCCGCGCCGCTGTTCTGTCCTGCCGCCCCGCCGGGCCTTGTTATTGTGCTTTTTGCACATAAATTCGCATAATCGCCGGGCTCTGCATTGACACATTCACATTTCTTTGCTAATATTCTCTTGTGGGGCCCCGGCTCACATGAAAACAAAGCCGGAGGTGAGCCCCATGTACCACATCATTGCGCACAAAATCTCTCTGTCTGTTACAAACGGCATCACAAAGAAAGGGAGGTTAATTTTTCAATGATCAAAACAAAGGAGGCTGTTCCGATGAAATTCCGCCGCACCCTGCTCCCCCTTCTGGCGCTGCTCCTTCTGTCCCTCCCCGGCTGCGCCTCCTCCCCCTCCTTCTCCCGGGCCGCCGACCCCATCCTCTCCCAGCCCGTTTCCGACATCGCCCTCCCCCGCAACCCCATCCAGGCCATTGAGGACTCTTCCAGTGACACCACCTATCTGCTCTTCGTCCTCGGCGCCCAGGAAACCGGCCCCACCGCCCTGCTGCGCGCCGCATCGGGGGAGCTGGAGGGCGAGTTTTCCTTCCCCTTCCCGGCCACCGGCGGCTTCCTTCCCGCGGCGGCCCTCTTTGAACTGGACGGCGGCGCCTCCGGCCTCCTGCAGGACGTCCCCTTGGACAGCGGCACCGGCGTCAACGTCCACTCCCTCTTCGTCATCGTCCCGGATGAGGGCAGCGCGGCCTTCGCCGCCTACGCCCTCCCGGGTTCCCTCATAGAGGACCTCGCCGCCGCCCTGACCTTCCGCTCCTCCGGCGACGCCCTCACCTTCTCCATCGCCGGCCAGACCCTCTCCGTCCCCTCGGGCGGCGCCCTCCCCTCCGGCGCGGGCGTCACGCTGGACACCCCCGGAGACCTGCTCACCTTCGACCTGTCCGGCGCCGCCCCCGTCCTGTCCCTGGGCCTGGCCGTCTCGGCGGGCGATGCTCACCACATCTCCGCCGCCCGGCTCTCCGCCCGCATCTCCTTCCAGGGCGGCGCCTTTACCCTCTCCGACCTCTCGCTCCATTCCCTCGACTGATCCAATCCAGGCAAAAAGCTCCCCGGGGCACGCTTCACGTGCCCCGGGGAGCTTTTCAGATAAAAGGGAGGAAAGATCAGTCTGTTTATATCAGCCGCCGAAGAAATATCTCCAGGGATTGTAGTAATAGCCGTTGCCGCCCTGCTGGCCGTTCTGGCCGCCCTGCTGCTGGCTGTCGGAGCCGGAGAACGAGGAGGACTGGGTGGTGTCCTTCTGCTCATCGAAGGTCAGCTCCAGGTTCAGGTACTCGCCGCCCCGGTACACGGTGACGGTGACGGTGTCGCCGGCTCGGTAGCCGTTCTTCACGCTGGTGAGCTGGGCGGTGCCGGTAATCTCGGTGTCGTCGATCTTGGTGATGATGTCGCCGCGCTTGATGCCGGCGGTCTCGGCGCAGGAGCCCTCCTCCACGCCGTTGACGTACACGCCCGCGGGCCAGCCGAAGGCCTGCATGTACTGCTCGGTAACGTCAGCGGGGCTCAAAACGCCCATATAGGGCCGGCCGGTGACGTAGCCGTACTGCATGTAGTCGGTGATGATATCCAGCACGTCGTTGATGGGGATGGCAAAGCCGATGCCCTCAATGGACGCGGAGGAGCTGTCTCCGTTGTTGGAGTACTTTGCGGAGGTGATGCCAGCCACCCGGCCGTAGCTGTCGAAGAGGGGGCCGCCGGAGTTGCCGGAGTTGATGGTGCAGTCGGTCTGGATCATGTTGATGACGGTGCCGTCAGACATGGTCACGGCCCGGTCGGTGGCGGAAACGCCGCCGGAGGTCTGGGAGAAGGACAGCGAGCCCAGGGCGTTGCCGATGGTACACACCGTCTCGCCCACCACCAGGTCGTCGGAGTCGCCCAGCACCACGGGCTTGAGATTCTTTACGCCGTCCACCTTCAGCACAGCCACGTCGTTGAGCTCCTCGCCGCCCACAAGCTTCGCGTCATAGGTCTCGCCGTTATTGAAGGTCACCTTGATGGCCCGGGCGCCGTCGATGACGTGGTAGTTGGTGACGATATAGCCGTCCTCGCTGATGATGAAGCCGGAGCCCGCGCCGCTGGCCTCATACTGGTAGTAGCCCTGCTGCACCACGGTCTGCACCGTGACGCACACGCAGGAGTCCACGTAGGAGGCGTAAATTTCAGACAGGCTCATGGGGGTCAGGCCGTCCGCCTGGCTGACCTTCACGGGGGTTGGGTCGGTCTTGTTCTGGTAGATGGTGGTCTCCCCGCCGCCGGAGGGGGCCTGGGTGCCGGAAGCGCCGTTTACGCTGCTGTAGATGGCCGCGCCGCCCACGCCTGCGCCGCCGCCCACCAGGGCGCAGCACAGCACCAGGGCCACGATCCGGGCCGCGCCGCGCTTTTTCTTCCCGCCGCCCGGGGCGCCCTGGCTCTGCTGGGGCTGCGCCGGGGGCGTATAGCTGTAGTGATAGGACTGCCCGTCCCAGCCGCCCTGATCATTGCGGTTCTGGTCGTTATTCTCATAAGGATACATAAAAAGCACTTCCTTCCTGATTGCTGAAGCCAGAATAACCTGCAAATATGTCCAGGGTATGACGGGAAAACAAAATGATTTTTAACGATGTGAAGTTTTTTCAGCCCTTCTCCTGCCCATCCGGGCCGTCAGACCCGGCAGAGCCGCCCGAATCGTCGGAGCCGGCCTCCCCCTTCAAAAGGGCGCCGATATCCACCGCCGCCGCGCGCAGGTCCCCGGCCACCGGCCGGAAAATGCCCAGCTTTGCGAGGTTGATGAGCACCAGCAGCAGCAGCGGCCCCAGGATCATCCCCGCAACGCCTCCCAGCTGCATGCCGGCGTAGATGCCAAGCAAAGACAAAATGGGGGAAAGGCCCGTCTGGTCGCCCAGGATCTTCGGCTCGCCCACCCGGCGGAACAGCACGATCACGCCCCAGATGGCCATCAGCTCCGCCGCCTGGGCATACTTTCCGGTGATGACGTCCACCACCGCCCAGGGCACCATCACCGTGCCCGCGCCGATGATGGGGATAAAGTCCATCACCGCAAGGGCAAAGGCCAGCAGCAGGCCGTAGGGCTGCCGGATGATGAGAAAGCCCACCGTCAGGATCACAAACACGCCCAGGCTCAGCAGCAGCTGGCTTTTGATGTAGCCGCCGAAGGCCTCCATAAAAATCCGCCGCACCTGGCCGCAGAAGCCCCGCACCCGCGTCGGGATCTGCTCGGTGACCATGCACCGCAGCCTGGGGTAGTCGCTGGTGATGAAATAGCTTGCCATGATGAACACCACCGAGGCCACTGCGAAGCTGGGTACGCCCGACACCCAGGCCGTGGCCCGCCCGGCGATGGCACCCAGGATGCCCGAAAAGTCAAGACTGCGCACCCAATCCCCAACAGATGTCACCAGGTCGTCTCCGGTCGAGACCACCGAGTCGGGCAGCACGTCGCCCAGGTGCCGCACCCACTCGCCCACCGTGTCCACCGTGGCGTAAATGCCGTTGACCACCCCCTGCCAGTTCTCCATCAGGGATTGGATCTGGCCGAACAGCGCCCAGCCCAGGGCATAGCACAGCGCCCCCACAAGGCCGAACACCACAATGAGCAGAATGAGGGAGATCACCTTCCGGTTCCCTCCGGTCTTTTTCCGCAGCCAGCGCACCAGCGGGTTGAGGATCCACGCAAAGATCAGGGCCAGCACAAAGGGCATCAGCAGCGAAGCAAGCGGCAGCACCACCCACACCAGCGCCAGCACCGCCAGCACGATAAGCAGCGCCCGGATGCCCAGGCGCAGCCACAGCCGCCCCCGCTGGGGCCAGGTGAGCAGCTCGGAACCATTTGTCATAAAGAAGCTTCCTTTCTCTCCGGCCCGGCTCCCGCCCGGCCGGGCAAGCGCCGCTCCCGGCAGCGCGTATCTTCCCGGAAATCGCAGAGTGCCCCGTATGGGCCGCCCGCTTCCTTCTATTATATCGTCCCCTGCGCTGATTGACAAGACCACGCCCTTTCGATTATACTATCGTATTATGGGATTTGCGGTCTCATGGCCGCCGGTCTTTTCCCATCTTTTGAAAGGAGCCTGTATGCGCTATGGAACCGCAGCGTTTTCAGCGTGGGTACCTGCCCATCTTCTTGTCTTATTATCGGCCCCACCTGGGCCTGTTCATCCTGGATATGTGCTGCGCCGTGGGCATCGCCCTGGTAGACCTGGCCTTTCCCTATGTCTCCCGCCGGTGCCTCAACGACCTGCTGCCCCAGAACCTCTACCGCGCCTTCTTCGCCGTGATGGCCGCCCTCCTGGCCGCCTACGCCCTGCGGGCGGTGATGCAGTACATCGTCACCTACATGGGCCACATGATGGGCGTGCGCATCGAGGCGGACATCCGCCGGGACCTCTTCCGCCACATGCAGAGCCTGTCCTTCTCCTTTTATGACAAGAACCGCACCGGCCAGCTCATGAGCCGCGCCACCAGCGACCTCTTCGAGATCACCGAGCTTGCCCATCACGGCCCGGAGGACCTGCTCATCTCGGTCATCACCCTCATCGGCGCCTTCTGCCTGATGCTCACCATCCAGTGGAAGCTGGCCCTCATCGTGTGCGCGGTAGTGCCGGTGTTCGTGGTGTTCACCGTGTTCCAGCGCAGGCGCATGGTGGAGGCCTCCCTCCAGGTCAAGCAGAACATGGCCGGCATCAACAACCAGCTGGAGTCCGCCATCTCCGGCATGCGCACCGCCAAGGCCTTCGCAAACGAGGCCCAGGAGAGCGCCAAGTTCAGCCGCTCCAACGACCGCTTCAAGGGGGCCAAGCGGGGCTACTACAAGGCCATGGCCGGGTATATGGCGGGGCTGGAGTTCGCCCTGCCGGTGATGAACGTGCTCACCATCGCCGCCGGCGGCTTCTTCCTCATGCGCGGCGAGATGGACCTTGTGGACCTGGTCACCTTCTCCCTTTATATCTCCACCTTCCTCACCCCGGTGCGCAAGCTGGCCGCCTTTGTGGAGCAGTTTTTGAACGGCATGGCCGGCTTCAAGCGCTTTGTGGAGCTCATGCGCACCCAGCCCGCCGTGCAGGACGCCCCTGGCGCCCCCGACATGGGCAAGGCCGCCGGCGACATCTCCATGGAGGACGTCTCCTTCGCCTACGAGACCGGCGAGACGGTCCTCGACCACATCTCCCTGCACATCGCCCCCGGGGAGACGCTGGCGGTGGTGGGCCCCTCCGGCGGCGGCAAGTCCACCCTGTGCCAGCTCATCCCCCGCTTTTACGACGTCACCGGCGGGCGCATCCTCATCGACGGGCAGGACGTGCGCGCCGTCACCCAGCACTCTCTGCGCCAGAACATCGGCATCGTCCAGCAGGACGTGTTCCTCTTCGCCGGCACGGTGCTCGACAACATCCGCTACGGCCGGCCGGACGCCGCCGAGGAGGAGGTGGCCCAGGCCGCCCGCCTGGCCGAAATTTACGACGATATCATGGCCATGCCCGACGGCTTTCAGACCTACGTGGGCGAGCGGGGGGTCATGCTCTCCGGCGGGCAGAAGCAGCGCATCTCCATCGCCCGCATCTTCCTGAAAAACCCGCCCATCCTCATCCTGGACGAGGCCACCTCCGCCCTGGACTCCGTCACCGAGGCCAACATCCAGCGCGCCTTCGACGCCCTCTCCCGGGGCCGCACCACCATCATCATCGCCCACCGCCTGTCCACCGTCCGGGGGGCGGACCGCATCGTGGTCGTCGACCACAACCGCATCGTGGAGGAGGGCTCCCACGCCCAGCTGCTCGCCGCCGGCGGCGCGTACGCCGCCCTCTGCCGGGCCCAGGAGGGCGGCCATGAATAAGCGGGAGCTTGTGGGCCGCTTCGCAGGCGACGAGGACGAGCGCATCATCCTCGCCCGGGTGCTCGACCAGATGGAGCGCGCCGCTCAGCGCTCCGTCCCCTGCGCCACCCAGTTCCTCTCCCCCGCCCAGCGCGCGGCGGCAGAAGGGATGCTGGATGCCTGCGGCGTCCGCGACCCTCTCTTTTTCGGCGGCTACGATGGGGCGGAGCGCACGGTGTGCGTCTTCCTGCCCGACTACCTCACGCCGGAGGACTATCTCGCCGGCGATGAGCTGCCCATCGGCGCGGTGGAGGCCGCCTTCCCCGCCGGGGCAGACCTCACCCACCGGGATATGCTCGGCTCCCTCATGGGCCTGGGCCTCACCCGGGACCGGCTGGGGGACATTCTCCTTTCCGACGGCCGGGCCCAGATCGTCGCCGCCGCCGAGGCCGTCCCCATCCTGCTCTCCCAGCTGTCCAAGGCCGGGCGCTATCCCCTGCGCCTGCGGGAGATTCGCTTAAGCGAGCTCTCCCCCGCCCCCGCCCGGGTGCGCGTCATTCACGACACCGTGGCCGCCCTCCGGCTGGACGCCGTGGCCGCCGCGGGCTTCTCCCTCTCCCGGGGCAAGGCCGCCGACCTCATCTCCGCCGGCCGGGTGAGCCTCAACCACCGGGAGTGCTGCAAAGCCGACCGCACCGTGGCCCAGGGGGACGTGCTCACCTGCCGGGGCCTTGGAAAGTGCGTGCTGAAAACCGTGGGCGGCGCGTCCCGCAAGGGCCGTATCATCATTGAAATGGAGCGATATCTGTAATGGACGCGAAAAAAATCGACCGCATCAACGAGCTTGCCCGCCGGGTGAAGGCCGGCGAGACCCTCACCCCCGAGGAGACCGCCGAGCGCGACGCCCTGCGCCGGGAGTATATCGAAAGCGTCAAGGCAAACCTTGTGGGCCAGCTCAACAACACCGTCATCGTGGAGCCTGACGGCACCCGCCACCGTCTGGGCCGCAAGGGGCAGTAAACAGTCCGTCAATTTTATTTTGGGGTGACAGATATGGAATACACAGAAGAACAGCGCCAACATCTCTACGAAAAGCTCAAGGCCAGCATCAACGAAAAGCCCGGCTTTTCCGTCCACAACGACCTGAAAATCACAAAGCTGGAGTACGGCCGCTGCGAGGGCGAGGTGCAAATCCGCCCCGAGTCCCTCAACTCCATCGGCATCGTCCATGGCGGGTGCCTGGTGTCCCTGGCGGACAATGTGGCCGGCATGGCCATCTGCTCCACCGGCGTGAACACCATCACCGTGGACTGCAGCTTCAGCTTCCTGCGCGCGGCCAAGGGCAGCTATGTGCGGTGCGTTGCCCAGCCGGAGAAGCTGGGCAGCAAGCTCGCCGTCATCCGCTGCGTCCTCACCGATGACCAGGACAAGACCGTGGCCACCGGCCAGTTCACCTTCCTTGTCACCGGCGAAATCGGGAAAAAGAAAAGCTAAAGGCGCGGACAGCGCGGATGGACCAAAGCGCAGGCCAAAACCCAGGAAGGGGCGCAGCCCCGGATGGGTTTGGCCGGAGGCGGAGGGAAGCCGCCCGTCCCCCCGGCCGGGATCCGGCAGTCTCATCATAGAGAAAAGCGGCCGTGCAGAGCTTGCACGGCCGCTTTTTATCCATTTACTTGCCCACGCAGAAGCGCTCGAACACCCGGGCAACGATGTCCTCCCGGATGGTCCGGCCCGAGAGCTCCCCCAGGGCGGAGAGAGCCTCCTCCACATCGGTGAGCACCGCGTCCGGCGTCACCCCCGCCGTGAGCGCCGCGGCGGCCCGCGCCGCCGCCTGCTCCGCCCGGGCCGCCGCCTGGGCCTGGCGGAGGTTAGTCAGCAGCTGCCCGGCCTCAAAGCCCGCCGGCTCCGGGAACAGCTCCGCCGCCGCCCGCTCCAGCTCGTCCAGGCCCTCCCCCGTCCGGGCGCACACCGTCACCGCCGGCACCGGGGCGCGCGCCAACACGTCCGCCCAGCCCTCGCTGCACGCCGGCAGGTCCCCCTTAGTGCGCACCAGAATCGTCTTTCCGTGGGCCAAAGCCGCACGCAGCAGCGCTTCATCCTCCTGGAGCCACGGCCCGTCTCCCCCGGCGAGTACCAGGGTGAGCTCCGCGCGCTCCATGGCCCGGCGGCTGCGCTCCACCCCCAGGCGCTCCACCGCGTCGCCGCTCTCCCGCAGCCCCGCCGTGTCGATGAGCCGCAGCCGCACCTCCCCCAGGGTGACCGTCTCCTCCACCGTGTCCCGGGTGGTGCCGGGGATGGGGGTGACAATGGCCCGCTCGTACCCCACCAGGGCGTTGAAAAGGGTGGACTTGCCCGCGTTGGGCCGGCCCACGATGGCGCAGGGCACCCCCTCGGTCAGCACCCGGCCCCGGTGGTAGGTGGCCCCCAGACGTGCAAGCTCCCCCCGCACGTCCTCCAGCGTTCCGGCCATCTCCGCCGCCTCCAGCGGCTCGATGTCCTCGTCGGGGTAGTCCAGCACCGCGTGAAAGTGGGCCATCAGGTCGGTCAGCCGGTCATAGATCCCCTCGAGCACCCGGGAGAGGGCCCCGCCAAGCTGCCCGGCGGCCTGGTAGACCGCCCCGGCGCTCTCCGCGTGGATGAGGTCGGCCACCGCCTCCGTCCGCGTCAGATCCAGCCTGCCGTTCAAAAGGGCCCGCCGGGTGAACTCCCCGGCCAGGGCCTGGCGGGCGCCGGCGGCAAACATTGCCTCCAGCCCCAGGGCCAGCGCCGCGGGGGAGCCGTGGCACTGCACCTCCGCCGTGTCCTCCCCGGTGTAGCTGCGGGGCCCGCGGGAGACGGTGGCAAGGCACCGGTCGATCACCCGGCCCCGGGCGTCGCGGAGGGCGCCGTACACCAAAAGCCGGTCGGGCCGCTCCCCCATGGCCGCGCCGTGCTCCGGCGTGAACACCCGCTCCAAAACGGCGATGGCCTCCGGCCCGGACAGCCGCAGGATCCCGATGGCCGCTGCCGCCGGCGCCGTTGCAACGGCTGCGATGGTATCAGGCATAGCGTTTCACCTCGTCAAGGCGCCCGCCGGGCGCCGCGTTTTTCATAGTATACCACGCCCCGCCCCCCTTTTCAACGCGCCGCTGCTCCTTGCACCGGGGCGGGAGACTGTGATATAATATTCCTATCCAGATAAAAAGGAGGCCCGCACGATGCCCGAGCTGAACATGATCTCCTATAAGCTGCAGGACATGCAGTTTTTCAACAAGCTGGAGACTCCCGGCCAGATCCAGCTGGAAAACAACTTTTCCTTCTCGGTGGACTACAACGCCCCCTGCACCCGGTGCGTAGCAAAGCTCTACCAGTGCGTCAAGGACAAGGCCGCCGACAACAACCACAAGTTCTTTGTCTCGGTGGAGCTCATCGGCGTGTTCGACATCACCGGCCCGGTAAGCGAGGCGGACAAGCGCCTTATCCACGTCCAGACCTATCAGCAGGTGTTCCCCTACGCGGAGGTGCTGGTCAAGCAGCTGTGCGCCGCCGGCGGCATGCCCAACTTCGTCCTCCTGCGCCACCGCATGGACCCCAACCAGGT
>CAKUIM010000040.1 GCA_934660965.1 uncultured Oscillospiraceae bacterium
GATGAGCTGCTTGCTCTCGTCCGCCAGAACGCCGCTCACCGTCACTGTCTGGGTCTTGGACGTCGTGTTCCAGCCCGAGGCCGAGAGGGTCACAAGGGTGGCCTTTGGCTTGGCCGCATTCACCTGGGCCGGGGTGGCGTAGTCCGTCCCCGCCACTGCTGCGCTCACGGCTCCGCTTCCGTTGCCCTTTAGGATGCCGCTGGCCGTGATTTTCGTCTGCTTGCCGTTAAGCTGGGTCTGGACAGCGCTGGTCACGCCGCTCAGGTAGCCAAGCTCTGTGGCCGTCACCGCAGACACCGCCACCTTTCCGGAGGCGTTGGACACCAGCACCCGGCTGGCCGTGAGGTTGTTGGCGGTAATGGTGGAGGCGCCGCCGGTGACGGCTGCCTGCTTGGCGTCCAGGGCGGTCTTGACGCCGCCGCTTGTCACGGGATTTTCGCTTCCCGCCGTGGGGGCGGCGTCGAAGGTGAGGAGGTCCTGCTTTTCCGTCAGGGCCGAGTTCACACCATCCGCCATCTGCTCCAGCTGCGTGTTCACATAGTTGTCTACGCGCGTCTCCACCGCGTCCGCATAGTCAAAGATGTCCTCTGCCTTCCCGGCCGTATCGTAGACGCTCGCCTGCATGGCCCCGTTCCACTTGGTCTTGTCCGCCGCCGTCACATGCACCTCGGTGTTATACACGTGGGTCGAAATATAAGCGTTCGTCTCATTGAGCTTTTCCTTTGTCACCAGCCCGGAGGTTGCCACGCTGATCTGCCCCGGGGTAGCGTAGTCCACCCCAGCGGCGGCTTCGCTCACACCGCCGCTGCCGTCCCCCTTGAGGATGCCGGAGGCCGTAATGGCCGCCTGCTTGCCGTTCCACGCCGTGCGCTCCGCCGCCGTAATGTGTACGGTGGTGTTGCCCGTGTGGCCGTTCAGATTGCTCTGTACCGCCCCGGCGGCGCTGTCCGCATAGGCAAAGATGTCCTCTGCCTTCCCGTCCGGGTCGTAGACGCTCTGTGCCATCACCTTGGCCGTATTGGCTTTCAGCGTGGCGGTGCCGCCCGCCTGTGTCAGGGTCAGGGTGTCGTCCGTTTCGATGGTCAGGGCGTTCACCCCGTTGATCTGCGCCGCCGCGCCCGCTTCTCCCTTGTCGCCCTTGGGCCCCTGGGCACCGGTGCCGCCGGTATCCCCCTTGGGGCCCTTGATGTTCACGCTTGCCGGGTTGTCCTTCCCGCCGTCGTTGGTCCAGCTGATGACGCCCGCCTCGGATACGCTGGGCGTAAAGGTCGTGCCGGCTGCGCCGCTGGGCCCCTGTGCGCCGGTGTCGCCCTTGTCTCCCTTGGCGCCGGTGTCTCCGGTATCGCCCTTCGGCCCTTTCAGCGCCTCCAGCTGCTCCGCCGTGAAGTCGCTGTACTCGAACGGGTCTCCCTTGTCGCCTTTGTCACCCTTCGCGCCCTGAAGCGGCCCGTTGTTCTTCCATCCGGATGTCTGCCCGTAGATGTAGATGTCATAGGGCTCCCCGGTGCCCACGCCGTAGGCATCGCCCGCATTGGGGTTGGGAACCGCCGTCTGGAGGGAGGCAAGGCTTGCGTAGTAGTCGATCACCTGAAAGCCCGCGCCTGTCTCTCCGGTGTCGCCCTTTGGCCCCTTGATGCTCACACTTGCGGGATTTGTCTTTCCCCCGTCGTTTGTCCAGCTGATGATGCCCGCGGCAGATACCGCCGGGGTGAAGGTCGTGCCGGTGTCGCCCTTCTCTCCCTTTGCCCCGGTTGCGCCCTTCTCTCCCTTGTCGCCCGGGTCTCCCTTTGGCCCCTGGGCGCCGGTGTCGCCCTTGTCGCCGGTGGCGCCCTTGGGGCCGGTCTCACCTGCCGCGCCCCGTGGCAGGCCAAAGGTCAGCTTCACCGCCCCGCTCGCGGTTGTGCCCTTTGTCACTGTGGCCTCCGCCCCGGCCTCCAGGGTGGTGGACGCCACCTCCATGTTCGCGATCCTGTCCGCCGCGGCGCTGGCTTTTGTGGCAGATGCAGAAGCCTTGTCAGCATATCCCGATGCCATTGTGGCGCCGTTCGACGCCATACGGGAGGCAGTCGCGGCCCGGCTGGCCTGTGTTTCCGCCGTGCTCGCACTGTCCGCAGCAGCCGTCCTGGACGTCTCCGCCGCTGCCGCCGCCGTCTCCGCCCGGTCTGCATCCTGCCCCACCGACGCGGCGCTGCTCTCCGCCGCCTCTTTGGCCGCCTGGGCCTGCGCCGCGGCTGTCTCCGCCTTTCCCGCTGCGGCCTGTGCGGCGCTCCCGCTCGTCTCGGCGCTCTCCTGGGCCTGCTGGGCGGCGGTCTTGGCCGCCTGGGCGTCACTTGCCGCACCCTGGGCCGCCGTCTCGGACGTGCTGGCCCCTGCGGCGCTCCGGGCCGCCTGGTCGGCATTGGCGGCGCTGCTCTCCGCATACCCCTCGGCGCTGCTCTCCGCTGCCTGGGCCGTGCTCGCCGCGCTCTCTGCGGCCGCCGCCTTTTCTGTGGCTGTGGCTGCGGCGGTCTGGGCCGTTGCGGCGTCCGTTCCGGTAGTCTGGGCCGCAGCCTGGGCCTCGGCCTGGGCCGCCTCCGCCGCCGTCTTGGCATTCCGGGCCGCCGTCAGCGTCTGGCTCACCACGTCCCCCTGGAGCTGGGCAATGTCCATCAGCTCCTGCCACTGCTCGTCGCCCTCATACCTGTACTGCAGCTGCTCCGTCTGCGCGTCGTACTGCAGCTGTACGCGCTCACCCTGCTCGCCTTTGAGGCTTGCCAGCCACTCCTCCTCGGTGCCCTCGTAGCCGTGCTTCACCGCGATGCCGTATGCGCTGATGTAGTATCCCCGCCACGGATGGCAGCGGCACCGCTCGTCCTCGCCGTTGTCGTAGCACGGACCGTGGGTGTCCGCCGGGCGGTAGTTGAGCGCAAACCACCGGATGTACTCCCCGAAAAATGCGTTGAACACCTGCATGGTGTTCTGGTACTTGTTGTACTCTCCGTTTGCAAAGTCGATCATGGCCGTCAGGTACGTCCAGTATATCTTGTCGTGGGGCGGCTTTACCAGCAGCTCCTTGTCCTTGTCCGTGTCATAGCTGTATGTGATGATCTCCTCGCTTGCCAGCAGCAGCACCTCCGTCTGCACCAGCCCCTCGCACTCGTTGACCCACTGCGTCTTGGCCGCGGCGGAGAATGCGTTGGGCTTGATCTCATCCACATAGCTGATGACGCTCTTCAGAATTGCCATAGTTTCCCTCCTTGTGCGCTGTCACGCTGCGGGCTGGACACGCGGCCGGGTCGCTTTCGCTGCGTCTCGGGCAAAATACGGCTTTGCTGCGCAAATCCTGGTTTTTTACCCTCGCTCCGCTCCAAGCTCCCCTGCGTGTCTGCCCTCCGCGCTTCGTGCTGTCACGCTGCGCCTGCTCGCGACGCCCGGCGCCCTTCAAGGCTCCCTCTGACGAGGGAGCTGTCAGCCGCAAGGCTGACTGGGGGAGAGAGCCCTTCCCCTGCTCCCGGGCTCGCGCTTCGTGCGGAAGCGGGGGCAAAGAAACCATCTCTGCCCCCGCTCGCTGCGGGCCCTTTCGTCTCCCGCCGTTATGCTCTTTAGGTCAGGCTCGACACCAGCGCGTTGTACTTCGTCTTGAGCTCGTTTGCCAGCGTCACAACGGCGTCAAACTCCGCCTTGGTGGGGGCCGCGCCCGCGGCTGCGGCGGCGTTGGCGGCCGTCACCTTGGCCCCGGAGGCGCTCACGCCGCCCACCTTGAGCTCGCCCGTCACCTCGACGTTGGTAAATCTCGTGTAGTCAGCCATTGCGCGTCCCTCCGTTAGGCACCGATCAGCTGGGTGCCGCCGGTCACGCCGCCCACGGCAAACCCGCGCCAGTCGTTGAAGCCCGCGATGAACCGGGCGTAGCCCTTCCAGACGTTGGCGTCGTTGCTGCTCAGCTCGCTGCGCACCTCCAGCTTCACCCGGTCAAGCCACATGGCGCTGCCGTACTCGTCGTTGTAGCGCTTGTCCAGCAGAATCCAGGGGGCGGTGCCGGTGGTGATGTACTGGTTGAGGTAGGGCCAGATGACGACAGTCCACCGGCCGTAGTTGTAGTTGAAGCCGTTGTTGGCGGTGGAGGGGTCTTTGTCCGCGCCGATGGCGGCGAACACATCCCGCTTGAGCTTGTAGTCGTTGGGGATGAGGATGGTGGTGGGGGCCACGTCCAGCACCTCGTCGTTGTCGCCCCGGAAGTCCTGCATCTTGGCCTCCATGGCCATGAGCGCGTCGTTGCTGAAGGCGTCGGCAAACTGGTTGGACTGGTTGGCCTTGCCCAGCTTGCTGGGGTGGTTGGTGGCAAACAGGCACTTGCCGTCTGCGGTCTTTACGTCAAAGGTCTTGCCGGAGAAGGTGGTCTCGGTCTTTTTCTGGATGGCCGCGCCGATGAGGGCGGCGCCGAACTTCTCCCGGGTGCGGTAGTAGCTGGTGATGAAGCCCGCGGACTGCTTTTTCAGGTCGATGAGCTTCGCGTCCTCCACAATCTCCCGGGACAGGGAGAAGCTGTTCTTCCAGGTCATGTGCTCCAGGAACTTGGCAAAGCCCTCCTGCATGCCGTCCACGGGGTAGTTTCCGTTCTCGCCCACGGGCTGGAAGCCGTCCATTGCGGTCATGGTGGAAAACTTCTCGCCCCAGTGGTTGCTGCTGCCCATGTTGAACAGCTCGGGCAGCATGCTCTGCTGCTCAAACGCCTCGCCCCGCTTCTCCAGGAAAAGCTTGATCGGCTCCTGGCTCTTGCCGAAAATGCTGTCCTGAAGGCCGGAGCCTTCGGTAAAGGTGATGTTAGCCATGCTTTGTTACTCCTTTCTCTCGTTCCCCGGTCAGATCCGCACCCGGCACATGCTGCCGCTGGCGGTGCCGTCGATGTACACCACTTCGGCCACGCCGCTGGCGGTGGTGGCCGTCACCTGCATGCCGTCGGCGGCAAGCGTCACCTTGTCGCCCAGCTTGATGCCGGTGGCGGCGGCGGAAAAGGTGGTCTCCAGGATCATGTCCTTGTGTACGCGGATCACGGGGATGATGTCCCCCGCGGTGCAGGCGGTCTCCCGCTCGCACATGGAGATATAGGTGGGCGCGGTGGTGCCGGTAGCCAGCGCCAGGTTGCCGCCGCTCTGGGTCAGCGCCATGCCCACCTTGGGGGTGATGGCGCCCGCGGGCAGGTACTCAATGCCCGGCACGCGGTTGTCGTCAATGCTGTAAATCTTAAAAGCCATTTCGCTTTCTCCTTTCTTGTTTTCCCTTCTGCTGTTTCAATCCCCCGCCCTTTGCCTCCCTCTGACGAGGGAGGTGGCAGCCGTCAGGCTGACGGAGGGAGAGAGCCCTTTCTGCGTCAGCGGGTTCTTTTCGACCTGTTGTAATGGGTCTGAATCTCTGCGTCTGTGATCCCGGGGTTGAGCGCACGGTACATCTCCTTGACGTCCGCCGGCACGCTCACCGCGCCCGCGCCCCGCTCCTTGGTCTGTCCCATGTGCTGCTTGCCCTGCATGCTGTTGATGGCCGCCTGGCGTGTGGCCGCCGCGGCGCTGCTGGTCAGCGCGTCAAAATTTGCAAGCCGGTAGGCGTCCACCATCGTGTTGCCCTTCTTCACCAGCTCGTAAAACCTCGGGTAGGTCTCCATGGCCGCAAGGTCTTTCAGCTCCCTGATATTGGGATTGAGCTTGCCAATCTCCCGCAGCTGCTCGTCCACCCGCACCTTCGCCTGGGCCTCGTTGGCCTCCTGCTGCGCCCGCTCGGCTGCCTGCTGGGCCTCCTTGGCCTGCCGCACCTCCGGCAGGTCATTCACAAACGCCTCAAACTCCTCGTCGCTCATCCCGCTCTTTTTCATCACGCGGGCCTTGCGCTCTTCGTCGTATCGCTGCTTGTACTCGTCGTACTCCGCCTTCGACGTGATGGGCTTCTTGGTGTACGGGTTCATCAAGCCGCTGCGGCTGAACGCCTCGTCAATGATTTTTCTTGCCTCTTCCTGGGCGTCCGCCTTTGCCTTCTCCACGGCAGCGTCCCGCTCGGCCTCTGCCTTGCGCCGTGCCGCCGCAAACTCGGCATTCCGCGCGTCATCCTGTACCCGCTTTGCCTCTTTGCCCGTCTCGCTATGCTCATCACCGCCGGCGGCAGGCTCCTCCTGCACGGCAGCGTCTGTGTCCTGGTTCTCTTCCCCGGCAGGTTCGGCGGCCTCCTGCTCTTTCGCGCCTTGCGCCCCCGCATCCTCCTGCGGGGAAGTGCCGGAACGGCCGTTCATTTCCGTTCCGGCCGGCTGTCCGGTCTCTTCCCGGGGCGCTTCCGCCCCGGCAGGGGCGGCGAGGCCCTGCTCTTTTCCGCCTTCGTCGATGCCAAACAGTGCGCCGTAGTCGATGTCCATATGTGTGCTCCTCTCCGGATTTTTACGCTTTTCCTGCGAGTTGTTCCCGCCCTTTCGCCTCCCTCTGATGAGGGAGGTGTCGCGGCGGACGCCGTGACGGAGGGAGAGATACCTCCCCCGCCCGCGTCTTTGGGGCCTGCTTTGGTGGCGCTGTCACGCTGCTCACCCTCCGCGACGGTCGCCTTCCCGCCGTCTCAAGGCAAATCCGGCCTGGCTTTGCCCGCCCTGGGTTTTGCCTTTCGCTCTGGTCCAGGCTCCCTGCTCCCGGGCGCTCCGCGCTTCGTGCTGTCACGCTGCGGGCCCTCCCTTTCGCCTCCCTCTGATGAGGGAGGTGTCAGCGAAGCTGACGGAGGGAGAGAGCCCTTATGCGGCTAAGCTCGCGCTTTGCGCTGTCACGCTCGCTTTGGCCGCATTCCCGGCTTGCTCGCGCTTCTTGCGTTACTTCCCGCCCTTGGTTCTCATGTCGCCGCCGGTGTGGACGGTGCCCTTGCCCTTCTTGTTGTCGCCGCCGTAGGGCGCCTTCACCACCTGGGCGCCGGTGTTCTTGATGCTGCCGGCATAGGTCTTTTCAGCCATACTCTGCATCCTCCTTTCCCCTGGTTTCCCTGCCTCTCCTGCTCGCTTATCCCGCGTGGGTGCCCCAGTCCCCCGCATCCTCCGCGCCCGGGAGCCCGGCCAATGCCGGATGGCGTAAATTGTTTCTGTTGGCCTGCCCTTTAGCCTCCCTCTGACGAGGGAGGTGTCACGGCGCAGCCGTGACGGAGGGAGAGATCATCCCCCGCGCGCTGTCCCTCGCCGCATCCTGCTGCGCCCTGCGGATTACGGCCTGGGCCGTCTGGGCATCCAGCCCGCCCGCCTGCGGCTGCATCTGCTGCATCTGCATCTGCTGCGCCTGGGCCTGCTGCATGGCCTGCATCTGCTGCTGCATCTGCTGCTTGTGCATCTCCTCCTCCAGGTACGCCCGCGTCTCGCCGGCCCCCGGGTAGTGGAGCAGCTCCATCTTTGTCCAGAACAGGATGAGCGTCTGCACCTGCGCCGGGTCGCCGAAGGCCCCGGTCTGCAGATTCATCCGGGTCTCCTGCCACATGGCCTCCCGGTTGGAGGCCAGCGGCGCCGACGTGTCGCAGGCGAACAGGAACTGGTCGTTCCAGCACCACTCCCCCGCCGCGTCCTGCTCCAGAAAGTCGTAGCGGTTGAAGGTCTCATACTGGGCGTTTCCGTGGATGTCGTTGGATACCACCGGCCGCGGCTCGTCTGCGTAGGCCAGCTTGAACTTGAACATGGCCTCAAAGAGCGCCGCATAGGCCGCGTCCTTCATCACCCGCTTGCTCTCCAGTCTGCCCGCGCTCTGGGCCGCCGCGAACTCCTTTGCCTTGCCGCTGGTGGCCGTGCGGTCCGCCCGCCCCTGGAAGCTGTCCGTGATGCCGATGATCTGCCGCGCCTCCTCGTACACCTGGGAGAGGTACGCCAGATCCTGGTTGATGTTCCCCTGCAGGTCGTATACGTCGATGAGCGCCTTGTTCGCCGCGCTGCCCGGCCGGATCACCTTCATGTCGTCGGTATCCACCTTGATGCTCGCCTCGTCCGGCAGCGTGATGTAGCTTCCGCTCTTGAGCAGCTTGTCGATGATCTTGCTCTCAATGCGGTTGGTGGTGTTCTGCTGGTCGGCGATCTTGTCCACGTCGCTGTCCCCCAGGAACCGCCCGTATACGCTCACGTTTTTCTGCAAAATCACCGGGTAGATGTCCGGCTTGTAGAACGGCACCCGGGTCGGCTCCTCCACGATCTCCACCACCGGCAGTCCCAGCTCGTCCACCGTGTCCGACACCTGCTCCCGGCGCACCATCCCGCCCAGCGTCGAGCCGTCGCTGCGCATCACGGCCACCGGGATCTCCTCGTACTCCTCTTCCGTCTCCTCCCAGTGCGTCCCGCCGCAGTACGGGCAGCGCTTCCCGTCCTCTCCCCGGCCCTTGTCCGGGTAGGGGATGAGCATCTCACCCGTCCAGTGCATGGCGTCCCCCGGCCCCGGCAGGCCCTCCATGCCGTCCAAGGGCTGCATGCCCTCTGCCCCCGGCAGGCCCTCCGGCATCCCCTCGCGGCCCGTCGGTTCAACCGCACCGCACTTGGTGCATCGCCGCAGCCTCCGCGCCTGGTAGTCCTCCAAGTCCTCCAGCTGCGTGTCGTTGACCCAGCTGTACAGCCCGATCCCGCCCTTGTCGTTGCGGTAGTACGCCACATACTGCGTCACCAGATCCTCCGCCGTGGCGGCGCCGCCGCTGCTCTTCACGTCCGGCTCCCGCTCGGTCTCGTCCTCCACGTCCACGCCGTAGCGCCGGCGGATGTACTCCTTGGTCTGTGGGATCTTGAGGATGATATAGTCCATGTCCTCCACGCCTGTGTACACGCCGTCCTGGGGCACGATCTGCTTGGGGTGCAGCGTGGATACCGCCAGCTCGCCCACCGTAAAGTGCGTGCGCTGGGTGTTGTCCCACTCCACCAAAAAGGCCGCGCCCCCCTGGATGGGCACCGTGCGCTCCATGATGTCGTTGAGCTGCTCAAAGGGCATCCTGTCCAGCTCGTTGCGCAGCATGTCCTCAATGAGCTTTGCCTTCATCTCGTCCTGCTTGCGCCGGGCCGTCACCTTGGGCTGCGGGATGTTGCTGTCCGTCTGCGCCTCGATGATCTCCGCGCAGATGTTGCGCACGTGGGCCGCCTTCCGCTTCCGCTCCCCCTGCACGATGGGCCGCAGCTCGTTTGTCCCGGCGTACAGCGCCTCCCGCTCGTCCATGCGGCCCTTCTCCGCCTCATATGCCGCCTCGTTGGCCGCCAGCCTGTCCTGCCACAGCCGCAGCTTTTCCTTGTCCTTTTTCTTTGCCACCTCGCACACTCCGTCCTTCCTGCGCCCCGGCCGCCCCCATGGCGGCGGCTTTATGCACTCTATTCACGTCTCCCCGGTGTTTCCCCGAGGATATTTTTGCCTTTTCGGTTTTCTATGCACACACCATGTATGTTTATCCGTCCCCAAGCCTCCCTCTGACGAGGGAGGTGGCACGGCGCAGCCGTGACGGAGGGAGAGATCCCTTGTCATCCCCTACCGCTCCGGCCTCCCCCACTTGCGCACCAGGTACTCCCGCTCGTCAGCCGATGCCCGCTCGTAGTCCTCCCACATGGAGGCCGTCCACTTCCGCATCGCCTCATCCGGCGCAGCCGCCGTGTAGCTCTGCTGGGGCCGGATGAAATGGGCAATGGCAAGGCTCATCACGCAGTCGTCGTGGGCCCCCTCCTCCGCCTCCGGCTTGAGGGTATCCGGGTTGCGCACGAAGGTCAGCATCTCCTGCAAGGTCGTCTCATCGTTGACAATGCCGATGTCCTCCCGCACCGCCCGGATCAGCTCCGACAGGATCACCGGCCGCGTCTTGGTGTTGGTCACAAAGCCGTAGCTCTGCTTTATTTTGTGGGTGTAGTCGTCCACGCTCTCCCGCACGTACTGCTTGGGATACCGCAGCCGCTCCAGCTCCATCACCGGGTAGGTGGAAAAGTTGGTCTCCACGCCGATGAGCGCCGTGTTGTAGTGCAGCCCCAGGCAGTACACCTGCCTGGCAAACACGTCCTCGTCAAACTGCCCCCGCAGCACCGCCGCCTGCTCACCGGTGCGGTTGTCCAGCACCTGGGCCACAAAGCTGTCGCTGCCCTCTCCTGCGGTGTCGCAGCCGATCACATAGGGCACGCCCTGTTCCGGCTCCTTGTAGACGCGGATGCAGCCCTCCCGCTCGTCCTCCCAGCGGATGTCCGTTAGTTTGAGCCCGTCGTCCCCGTATCCAAACAGCCCCGTGCGCACCGGCGGCGTCAGCTCCTGCAATCTCCGCCCGATGGCCCGGCCGTCAAATACCGTCCTGCCGGTCACGCCCCACATGCCCAGGCAATACACCTGGTAGTAGTACTCGTCCGTCTCCCTAAAGCTCTCCAGCGTCCGGATGGCCGCAGCGTCCAGAAAGCGGTTGTCCTTGTAGGTGCTCTCATGTACCCGCGCCCGCTCGTCCCGCCGGTCAAAAAACCGCCGCTTGAGCCAGTGCTGGATGCTGATGGGGTTAAAGCTCAAAATGATCTGCTGATACTCCCGTGTCCGCCCGCGCAGACGGATGTCCAGCTGGTTGAAGTCGCCCTCCAGCAGCTCGCTGGCCTCCTCGATCCAGATGCCCGTGATGTTGTAGATGGACTTGAGCTTCTCCACGTCGTCCAGCCCCGCGAAGATGATCTCGCTGCCGTTGGCAAAGCTGATGGTCATGTCGCTCTTGTTAGCCCGGTAGCCGCTGTCCGGGTAAAATTCCGATAGCTGCCCCAGCAGCTGCTTGAAGCAGCTCTCCCGCAGCGTCCGCGCCACTTTCCGGCATACCAGCAGCCGGTGCCCCGGCTCGTTCACCGCCCGCTCCAGGATCTTCCGCCCGGCAAAGATGGACTTGCCCGAGCCGCCGCCCCCCTTGAGCACCAGATAGCGGTGCCTGTCTGCAAACAGGGGCAGGAACGTCTCGTTGCTGGTCTCCCGCAGCCCCTCGTACCAGGTCACAATGTCGTAGAGCTTTTCCACTTCCTCCCGGCCCATGGCCCGGAGCTCAGCCTCCGTCCACTTCGTCCTCATCCCGTCCACCCTCCGGGTCGTCCATGCGCAGCATCGCCAGCTTTTCGTGGTAGGTGGCGGCGTGCTTCATGCTCTCCCGGGTGTCCCGGCCCAGCTCCACCTCCTGCTTCTGCTTCCAGCCGAAGTTGTTCTGCAAGTTAAAGATCAGCCCCTGCACGCTCTTCTCCCGGGTCAGCAGTTCCTGCTCCAGATATGCCTCCATCCGGGTGCGGGCCCGCCGGCATACCCCCGCAAGCTCCGGGTGCAGCTGCGCGTCGGCGTAGTTCTGCCAGGTGCTCCGGTCTATCCCCAGGTACAGGCACAGCCCCGTCACGCTGGGCGGCACCGCATATTCCACCACCGTGATGTCCTCGCCGTCGTCGTTGCGGATAGTCCCGCCCGTGTCGTCCCTCACCGTGACCGTCCGGGAAATGCTCCGGAAATACCGCTCCACAGCCGCCTCCAGCGTCCTTTTCGTGTACTTTTTCGGCCTCCCGGCTCCCATCCGCGTCTCCTCCTCTCCCCGCAGGGCCCGCTCGGGCCGGGCTCTTTCGTTGCCTCATGCTTCCCGCCCTCTGATGTACCCCCGCGCGCACGCCCGCCCGTGTGCGCGATGCCGTGGGGAAAAATCCTCTTCTTGACAAATGCGCATTAAGTGTGTATAATAAGAAACAGGAAGGGGGCTGACGCATGAAGCGCAGAGACCTCATAAAGCTTTTGAAAGCCAACGGCTGGTGGCTGCTCCGCAGCGGCGCAAGCCACGACATCTACACCAACGGCGAATATTCGGAGCCCATCCCCCGGCACTCCGAAATCAAAGAACAGCTTGCAAAATCCATCATCAGGCGGCAGGGGCTGAAATAAGCCCCGCCGCAGTCAGGAGGTATCCCATATGAAACAAGTCTACCCCGTCATCCTTCACCCCGATCCCGAGGGCGGCTATACCGTGCTTGTCCCGGACCTCAATATCGGCACCCAGGGCGAAACCGTCGCCGAGTGCATTGACATGGCCCGGGACGCCATCGGCCTCTGGGGCATCTGCGAGCAGGACGCCGGCCGGATCGTTCCCGCCCCCTCCGGCCTTGCCCCCCGCCATGAAGAGGGCGAGACCGTCACCCTTGTGGACATCGACTTCGACGCATACCGCCGCGCCCAGGACACAAGGGCCATCCGGAAGAACGTCACCATCCCCAGCTATCTCAACGACCTTGCCGAGCGCGCAGGGGTCAATTTCTCCCAGGTGCTGCAGGACGGGCTCAGGCAGCGCCTTGGCGTGCAGTAATTTCTCCGCAAACTCCTCTGGCCGCTGGCAGCAATGCCGGCGGCCTTTTTCGCTGCCGCCCCCACCCCTTGGCTTTCCGCAGCGTACTTTCCCGCCCCGCCCGGGGCAACAACAGTGCAGGCCGCCGCTCCTGCGTATCCGTCGGGCAAGCACAAAGAGCAGCAAGTCTCCCTCGCTGCTCTTTGTCAGTCTATATTTTACCGTGAATTTTACTGAACTTTACTGCCCACCTGCATCTGCGCAAGACCCATCCCGTGTAGCTTGTAGATCCACCGCTCCGTGGCCCCGTATGTCTCCGGGCTCGCCGCCATCTCCACGCAGATCCGTTTCCAGCTCATCCCCTCGATGTACCGCAGCCGCAGCACCCGGCGCTGTGCGCTGCTGTCCACCGCGCGGATGCAGCCCTCGATC
>CAKUIM010000041.1 GCA_934660965.1 uncultured Oscillospiraceae bacterium
TCTGGGCGTACACCGCGCTCCACAGGTGGGCCGCCGCGCCGCAGCTCATGCCCCCGGAGCCCGCCGGGGCGAATTGATCGCCGCCCACCAGAACGCCGGTGGTCGTCCCGCCGGTCTCATAGCCGCACTGGACAAAGCCGTGGGCGCCGTTGGAGCCGCCCGCCCCCAGGAAGGCCGCGCTGCCCAGGGCGCTCACAAGCCGCAGGGCCCCGGTACTGGCAAGCTCCACGGCGAAGGACGAGGTACTGGCCGGGGTTATGGTCATGGTCCCCGCGGTCGTCTCTTGCCCAAGCGCGTTGTAGCCCAGCAGCGACACCGTGCCGCCCTCCAGGATGGATGCCCGCACCGTGCCCGTCGCGATCTTAGTGCCGTCAATCTGGGTAGACCCGGTGTACGTCCACGCCTGCACCTGGGAGCTGGCCGCAGCGGCGTTGGCGTTGGCTGCGTTGGCGGTCTGGGCGGCATGATTCACCGTGGTCTGGGTGGTGCTGTCCAGGTCTCCCCAGCTGATTTTCCCTGTGAGGGCCAGGTCATCGACGTTGATTTTGCTCGCGTCCAGCTGCGCGGTGTTGATGCTGCTTGCGTCGATCTGCCCGCCGTCGATGGTGAGGGTGTCCCCATCGGCGTTGGTGATGGTGACGCCGTCCGCCGCCACCCGTAAGGTCTGCCCCAGCTCCCCGTCCAGCTGCTCCACCTTGAGGTTGATTTCGCTGGCCGTCTTGGTGATGAGGCTCCGCGTTTGGGCGAGCTGACGCTGGGTGCGTAGCACCTCCGCGGAGATGTAGGGGTACTCGTCGTCGATCTCGTCCTCGTAGGGGGCGGCCACCGTGGCCGCGCACGCCCGGTCGAAGGGCAGCTCCACCTGGGCCAGCATGGAGTACACGCCTCCCACCGTCACGCCGTCCCCCAGCTCCGCCGCCGGGTCCAAAAGCGCCTCCCGGGCGGTGTAGGGCCGGTAGTCATACCCCTTCACCGCCCCGAGCACCGCCTCCGCCATGGCCTGGCTCGCCCAGGGGCAGCTGGCGGTGAGCTCCCGCCCCGTATCGTCCCCCGCGGTATAGACATTTTCGCTGTCCGCCGCGATCGTCACCCTGCTGATGCGCTTGGGGCTGTCCCCCGTCTCCAGCTGCCCAACATTTGCCCCCAGCCATACCTTGTCAGACAATGATTCTCACCCCTCCGAATGTGATGGCGCCGCCGTCCTGGGTCACCAGGAGGCTGGTCTCCGCCGGCACGTCGCCGTAGACGATGAGCCGCAGCCGCCCCTCGTCGGTCATCACCCAGTTCCCGGCGTTGGACACCGCGATGGCCGAGAGCGCCTCCCGCATGAGCATCTCGCCGTTCCCGTCCACCGGATAGGGCACCGGGAACGCCGCAGAGAGCACCGTCCGGCTGTCCACCTCCACTCCCATCCGCCCGGCGATGTCCGCCACCGCCGCCGCCTGGGCCATGGGCCAGCTCTCGCCGGCGTAGTCCTCACCCAGCCATACCTGCCCGGCCTTGAGCATGGCGTCGTACCCCTCGATGGTCACCGCGCCGGTGCGCTTGTCTACGCTGCGCCGGGCGATGAAGTACTTCCCCTTGGGCAGCCACTCCGACGCCCGCCCGGCCGTCACAAGGCGCACATAGGGCTCCACCTTCGCCTGCCGGGGAATGTCCCCCTTGGGCAGCACCGTCAGGTTCACCTGCCCGGCGGCGCAGTTTCCGATCCCCGGGGCGGTGAAAAGGCCCGCCGAGGTGGAGAGGGACACGATGTCCCCCTCCCCGTACTCCACCCCGGCGATGACCACCTTCACCTGCGTCCAGCGGCCCGCCTCTTCCAGAATGCTCTTGTAGAGCGCACTCGTATTCTGCATCTCACACCGCCCTTAGCTGAATGCTGCCGCCCTTGTACCGCCGCCTGCCGTCCACGCTCATCAGCGCAAACGCGGATTCCAGGCTGGTTGTCAGGCGCATCTGCTTGACACTTGCTTCCCCCGTGCAGGGGTCTGAAAATGTCGCCGTTACCACCTTCGGCGCGAGGGCGGCGTAGAGCGCTCCGCTCTCCGCCTCCGTCATCGGGAAGAGGGAGAACTCCACTACCGCCCGGTCGGGCAGCGGGAAGGGGTGCTCTACGTTATCCAGCGTGGTGATCACCTTCTGATAGCTCACCTCGTGGGTCACCTTGTACTGCGAGAGCCGGGCGCTCACGTCAAGGCTCCCGATTTTCAGCGTCACTTCCATACCTCACACCCCATATGCCCGCTGCTTGCTGCGGCTGTACTGATACGCCGTCTCCCCGATCACCCGCCCGTCCAGAACCGACTGCACCACGATGGTGGCGCTCCCCGCCGGCTCTGCCTGAGCGCCCTCCCGGCCCAGCCGCGCCGCGCCGGAGCGCTCATAGGGCACCTGCGCCGTTTCAAAGCGCAGCGTCCCCTCCACGTCCCGCTTCACCCGCTCCATTCCGGCCGTCCAGCCCTGACCCAGGCCCTGCGCCATCTGCACGCCCATCTGGGCGAACACCCGGGAGGGGGAGCGGATGCCCAGCGTCCGCCGGGCCCCTGCCGCCACCGACCCCAGCATGCCGTCCACCCGGGTCTGGAGCCAGCCGTCCATGGACTTCAGGCCCTCCCAAAGCCCCCGGGCCATGTTCTGCCCAATGTCGTTCATCTGCCCCTTCAGCACCTGGCCCTCCACGGCCAGCAGCGTCCCAAGGGCAGCGGTCTGGGCGGCCAGGGCCTGGGCCGACTGCCCCAGGCCCGCCATATCCGTCTTCCCGGCCGCCGCCGTCTCCCCAAGCCCCGCCGTCAGCCGCGCCGCGAAGGACTCCGTGCGCTGCTCCGCCCGGTCAAGAGCGCGCTCGTAGTCGCCGGTGTCCAGCGAAATCGTCGCAAACAGGTCAAATATGTCCATTTTTCATCACCAATCCCGCCCTTTCGATCACATCCCGCGCCGTCTCATTGCCCCTTGCCGGCTGCTTCTCCGGTTCGCAGAGAAGCTCCGAGAGCCGCGCGGTCAGATAGCTTCCCCCTGCAAAGCCCGCGGCGCTCTCTCCCAGAAGGCGCACCGCGTCGGCAAGGTAGAGCCGGCACGCGCGCGTCTCCCATGCCTCCTGCGCCCGGGCCGCGGCATAGAACGCAAAGTCCCGCCCGGTCAGCCTTCCCCGGTACTCTCCCGCGCAGAGCCGCAGCTGCCGCCGGCCCTCCCGGTCTGCGCAGAGATAAAAAGCACCCGGAACGCCTCATCCGTGAGAAGGTCCACGCAGTCCCCGGCCAGCTTCTCCATGGTCAGCCCGGCCAGATAGTCCTCCACCGGGGCGCCCTCGATAGCCGCGAGGATCTCCACCACCTGCCGGCGCTTGTCCCGCAGCAGGGCGGGCAGCCCCCGCTTGACCCGCTCGAGAAGGAAGTCCTGGGTGCTCATCCCCTCCGGCACGCTCTTCGCCCGGAAGAGTTCCCCGGCCGTCTCGTCCATGGCGATCTCTGCCGCCGGCACGATCAGCGCCGCCGCCACGTCCAGCACCCGCTCGCCTCTGATATCTGAAAGCCGCATCCGCCCTTACACCTCCGCCGTGCCCGCCTTGATATACAGCTCAAAGGGCACGCTGTCCGGCTGCGAGAGGGTGTAGTGGGCCAGGTAGGTGAAATCGAACTGGCCTTTGGCCCGGTCGCCGCTCTCGATGCGAAAACCTCCGGAGGAGAGGGCGTTTCTCAAATGGATGGCGAGATAGCCCCCATGCTGCGCGCCGTTCTTGTCGGAGTAATCCCCTACGAGCCAAATATCTGTAAAGTCCGTATCCTTCACAGAACTGCGAGGCACCACGCAGCTTGTATCGCTGCCGGAAAGGTCGGCTGCGCCCAGCAGGGAGCGGGCCGCGGCGGTGTCCATCGTCACAAAGGTGCCCGCAGCCTTGGCCTCCCAGCTGTCCAGCCGCTTGAGCTCCATGGTGTTCTTGGGGCAGTTGTCGATGTTGGCCCCCAGGTCGGTATAGGCGGGCACCGCGCTGAATTTTACTCCGCCGGTGGTGGCCCCCAGCTGATCGGCGGCCTCAAAGGAGCCGTCGGCAGGGTCAAAATCGGAGAGCAGGATCGCCGCGTTGAGCTGCAGCTTGCGGAATGCGTCCGCCGGAATTTTGGTGTATCTTGCCATCATGACCATCCTTTCAATCTTGTGTAAAATACTCTGCCGCGACGTTGAGATACCGCCGTTTCAGCTTGGGGTCGTCCCCCGTCTCCGGGCTGGTGCACCAGGGGGATCCCCGCTTGAGCCAGACGCTCCCGCCCTCGCACCCCAGCACCACGCCCCCCGGCCCGATGGTCTGTGCCACCTCCCGGGCCTTGCGGTTGGGGGTCTCTTCCTCCTGGGTGTAGTACCAAAGGCTCACCGCAATGCTCGCCTGGCCGCCCCAGGAGGCGAAGGCCGGCTCGTAGGTGAGATAGGGCATCTCCGCGCCGTCGGGCACGCCCCCGGCATAGGCTGGCAGCCCGAAGCCGGCAAAAAACGCATACAGCGCCTTGTCTGCCGTCATATAAGCCTCCAATCCTCCGCCGTCACCCAGGCCGCCCGGAAGGCGGCGCTCTCCGGCGTACAGCGCCGGGGGCTCTCCGACGTCACCCGAAAGATCTTCCCGTCCTCTGCCCGCTTGAACACATCGTGGTAGTGCAGCGCCGTCTCCGGCGCGGTGAGCACCGTGTAGCGGTTCTCCGCCCGCTCCCCTCGGGCGCAGGCCGTCTCGCCGGTGCGCTCGATGGCAATAGCGGCGGAAAAGTCCTCCCCCTCCGTCCACACAGTGGAAAAGCCGCCCGCGCCGTCCGCTGTGTTCTGGGCCACCATGCGCCGGCAGGGCACGGTCAGGTCCGACAAAAGGCTCATAGCCGCACCCTCCTCCAGGAATTGAGCCGGCTGCGGAACACCTCCTGCCACAGGGCGGCCTGCCCGGTAGCCGGGTTCTCCGCCCGCTTGTAGCTGTACCCGCCGAAGCTCTCCTCCAGATAGCCGCTCATGCCGCCGTTCTTCTCCTGCCAGGCGGCAATCTCGCCCGCCAGGCTGGCCACCGCCGCCGGAACCGCCAGGGCCCACACCGTCCCGGTAAAGGTCTCGTCGGTCAATCCCGCGGCCGGGTACTGATAAAGCCCGTCGTTAAACAGGCTCCCCATCACCCGGAAATACTGGCCGTCGGCCAGAAAGGGCAGCGTCAGCGCCCCGTTCTCCACGGCATAGCTGTCCGTATGAATGCCGCCGGGGGCCAAAAACCAGTTGTTTAGGTGCCGCAGCACTTCCTCCAGCATCGTAAAACCACTCTCCTCTCCCTGCGCTCCCGGGGGCTGTATTGCCCTCGGGACTTCTTGTTTTTCAAGCCTTCTTCATCGCGTCGCGGACCATGTCCGGAAAGCGCTGGGCGCACGCGCTGGCCGCCGGGCCCAGAAAGGGCTGGGCGCGCTGACCCCTGCGCCCTCCGTCTGCCCCCTCTCTCCGCGCGCCGGTGCCCAGCTCCACATATTTCCCATATTCCAGCGCCGTGCCCACCAGCATTCGGCCGTCCCCGGCATCCGCGCAGCCGATGCTGCGCCGCAGCGCCCCGGTGTCCACCGGGCAGATGGCCCGGGCACCCTCCCGCACCGCCGCGCCGCAGCCCGCCAGGGCCTCGCGCCGGGCCTCCGCAAGGGCCGCACGCGCCTGCCCGGCGCGATTGGCAAGTCTAAATCCCATTGCTTCCCCGCTCCGGATAGGGCCGCTGCCGCTCCTCCTGCGCCGGCTCGCCGCCCTGGGCCTGCCAGAGGCGGCTTCCCTGGCGCTCCGCCGCCCGGCTCTCCTGCTCCAGCCGCTCGGTCCGCTCCTGCAGCTCCCCCTCGTCCAGGCTCTCGGCCTGGAGCTGGAGCAGCGCCTGCCGGGCGTCCTCCGCCGCCTTGCGCCGCAGCACGCCCTCCACCTCGTCCTGGTTAAGCCACGGCAGGTGGCGCAGCACCGTCTCGCTGTCCAGATAGTCCGCCGCCATGAGCACCATCTGGGTCTGCTCCTTCTGGTTTGCGATGCGGCTGCGCTTGAAGGTGGGCACGTCGTCGATCCCCGCCACCGCGAAGATGCCGGCCAGAAAGTCCCGCACGCAGTATTCATACTGGTCGGCCTTGCTGTCCATGGGCTGATAGCTGGCGTTGATCTCGGTGGCGGTACGCTGGCCGGAGGCCAGGGAGTACACATCCACAATCTGGGCGTCCTCGTAGAGGTCCCGGCGCAGCCTGTCCAGGTAGGCAACCCGGCTCTCGTAGGGCACCTCCAGGGTATGGGCCTCCGCCCGGGCCCCGGCGTCGCCGTCCACCACCGCCGCCTTCACGGTTTTCATCCGCTCCACAAACTGGGCAAGGCTCACATCATCCATCCCGCCGGCGTTTTCCAGCGTCCAGTAGATCATGGACGCGTCGTCGATGTCGTTGGCAAAGCCGGACTTGATGAGGTCGTAGCAGTCGATGCACTGCTTCATGCCCACAAGCTCGCTCTGGTGATTGGGGTTGCCCCACAGCGGCACGATGGGGAAGACGGGGTAGTTCTCCTCCCCGCACACTGCCTCCCCGCCGGCCCCGTCGGCCTGCACCGTCTGCTTGTAGGGGCGCTTGGGGCGGAGCAGCACAAGGGGGCCGTCCCCGGTGCGGATGTAGTCCGCATAGCCGTCCGCCTCGTAGAGAGTGCACCGCAGCGGCCGGTCACGGTCCAGCTGCCAGAACCGGATGCCCGCCTCCAGCGCCCCGGTCTCCTCGTCGTAGAGGGGGACGAATTCCGTCAGCCGGAACACCTCCAGCCGGTTGTAGTTCCAAAAGCCGAAGGACACCCCGTCCACCAGGGCGCACCGCCCGGCCTTCTGGAGCTGGGCGTCAAACTCCCTACCCAACCGGCGCAGGTTTTCTTCCCGATCCAGGCTGATGCCGCTGCCCAGAAGATACTGGCTCAGCTGCGTGACAAAGCGGTTAAAGAAGCTGCTGGCCAGCTTATAGCTGGCCGAGTAGTTGTCCGGCACCGCCTGTCCGCTCATGGTGTACAGCAGCTTCTGGTAGCGCAGGATGGTGGTATTGCGCTGCCGGTCATAGGCGTCGGCGTCTACCGCCACGGCATACTCCGGGCTCAGGCGGTGCTCCCGCACCGCCTCCAGGATGAAGGCCTCCCGGTCTCCGCCCGCCCCCTGCTGCAAAAAATCCTGATAGGTTTTCAAGCTCTCACCTCTCATATCCGCCCCTTTTGGGGGCTTCTTCGTCCGCCGCGGGGAGTTCCTCGCGGGCTACATGGTCCAGAGGGCCCGGTAATCCCGTTTCTCCCGCCACACCCCCATGGTGCTCACGAAATACCGGGTCATGTCCATGGCGTGGTCGTTTTCCTTCACGGGCCTGTCCCGCCCGGCGTCCTCGTCCCAGCGGTACAGCCCGTATTCCTCAATGGTGCGCCGGCAGCCCGCGCACACCCGGATCTTCCCGGCCCGCAGGCAGTCCCCCGTGCGCCGGATGCCCTCCAGCACATCGTTCACCGCCCGCCGCACCCGGAATCTGCCCTTCTGCCGCACCAGCGCGATAAAAGACGCCGCCGACGGGTCCACAATCACGCACTCCACCTGCCGCTCCCCCGCCAGGCGCTCCAGCCGGGCATAGTACTCCGCGTCGGTCAGCTGCCTGCCCGTCTCCCGGCCGCTGTGATAATACTCCGCCACCTGGTACCACACCCCATTCCGCAGTCCCCAAAGACCCATGGCCGTCGGGTTCTGGATGCCGTAGTCCATGGCGATCACATACCGCGCGCACCCCTCCGGCGCCCGCGGCTCCACGCAGTCAGGCCCGAACATGGGGTAAATAAGCCCCTCCGCCGCCGTCCACTCGCCGCGGATGTACCGGTCGTAGAACACGCCGGTATACATCTCCTCCGCCCGGGCAATCATGGCCGGCGTCAGCGCCGGGTTGTCCGCCATGGTGAAGCGGAGGTAGCGCGTACCCGCGCGCTGCTTGCAGATCCACTCCCGGTAGAAGTAGCACTCCGGCCCCTGGGGGTTGCAGCTGAAGAAGAGCTTTGGCCTGGCAAAGCTGATGGTCCGGCTCACCGCCTGCTCAATGAAGGAGTGGGGCATCAGCGCCGCCTCATCAAAGAGCACCCCCGCCAGCGTCATGCCCTGGATCAGCGCGTAGGACGACTCGTCCCGGCCGCCGAAGAGGTAGAAATAATTCTCCCGCTCCCCGCACCGCACCGTCAGACACTGAGCGGACGCCTTGTACTCCAGCGTATAGGGCAGGTCCTCCAGCTCCTCCAGAGGCCGCACCAGGTTGCGCTGGGCACTGCGCACCGTCTTGGCGCAAAGGCCAAACCCCGTCCGGTCATAGTTCTCCATGGCCCAGATGAGAAAGGCCGCCGCCATCATGGTGGTTTTCCCCGTACGCACCGCCCCATCGCAGATGAGCACCCCCTCGTCCGAGAGGGCAAACTCCAGCACCTGCCGCTGCTTGTCCGATATGCGCTCAATCCGCATCGCATTTCCCCTGGCGCAGGGCCTCCACAAGCCCCCGGTGTCCCTCCTGCTGCCGGGCGTCCCCCTCCATGGGGCGCAGCCGCCGCAGGCTCAAATAGCTGTCCACCAGGCGCTTGAGCTCCGCGCCATCCACCTCCGGGCTGTCGGCGCAGCTGTTGAGCAGGCCGAAGAACTTCAGCTCCAGCCGCTTTGCCGCCGCCTCCAGCTCCGCCTCCGCGCTCCGGCTCCATGGGTCATGAGCCTCTTCCCGAGGCGCCTCCCGCTCCTCCGTCGCATACTCTGCCTCCGGCTGCTGCCGCGGCTGCGCCGGCTCCTCTTCGTCCCGGCTGTCCTCCTGCCCGGCCCGGGCCTCGTCCCAGGCTCTGCGCTGGGCCTCCCATCCCTCCTTCGCGCCCATCCGTCCCAGGCGCGAGCGCGACACGCCGTAGCGCTGCGCCAGCTGCCGGTAGCTCTCGCCGCCTGCAATGTAGGCTTTTCGGATCTCCGGCCAGAATGTCTCCGTGATGCATCCCCTCCTGTCCTGATTTCACCGCCGCACTCCCTGCCCTGTGCATCCTGCGCGGTGTCATGTGCCCTTGCGGCCGCGCTGTGCGGCCCTCGCCTGCCTACATTCTGCCATAGCCGTCCCGGCCGCCTCCCCCAAACGGGTGTGCCGTCCCAAATTTTCTCCCTGGCTGTCCCCTTCGTTCTGCCTTCACTCCCGGCCGCACAGGTAATCCAGCGTCACATGGTAATACTCTGCCAGCACAACCGCCTGCCGGATGCTGGGTATCCGCTCCCCCCGCTCATACCGGGCCACGGTGTTCTTGGACAGGCCGCAGCACTCGCTCACCGCCTTCCGGTCCACTCCCCTGCGCTGCCGAAGCTGCCGCAGCCGCAGGGCAAACGCCCCGTCCATCAGATCCACTCCTGCCGTACTCATCATGCTCCCTCTCCCCCCTCTCCGCTTCCGCATGTCAGGCGCAGCACCAGCCGCCCCTCCGGCGTCTCGCCCACCGTCCGGGCCGTCCAGCCCCGTCCCCGGCGCTCCCACTGCGCCCGTACCTGCCCCTCCAGCTCCAGCGGCACGCTCACCAGATAGCCCTCTGGCCGGCATCCCGGCGCGGTCAGCCCGCCCATCGCTCATAGGCCCGCCACCGCTGTGCCACATATAAATCCAGCAGCTCCGGCGCACACCGCAGGATAAAGCCCACAAAAAGCTCCGCCGTGTCCCGGGCAAACTCCCGCCGCAGCTCCGGGCTGTCCCAGTCGCCCCGCGGCCCCTCTCCGGCCGCCTGCGTCGTCCTTTTCATCCCCGCTTCTCCCTTCTCCCCGTTTTCTTCGGCATTTTTCCGCCCCTTCGACAGCATCCAACAAATTCCTCTGCGGCCGCGTGCTAAACTCGTCTCATCTGCAAACGAAACCCCCAGCGCGCAATGTACACAAGCTCCTTTCCTGCCTTTTTTAGGAATTCCCCGGATTGTGTTGACATTGGTTAGGCAATATTCTAAAATAGATATGTTACATTCCCAGCACGGTTTAGAATATCTCCTAACTCCCCCTCATAATATAGGATAAATTCTAAACTGTCAAGTAGTTTTTAGAATTTTTTCTATTTCGGAGGGATATCACATGACACCAGTCGAACAAGTTCGAAGCATCTGCCGGGAACGCGGCATTGCAGTATCCCAGTTGGAGCGGGAGTGCGGCTTCTCTAACGGCTATCTCAACCCCAAAAAGCTGCACAAGCTCCCCTATGACCGGGCTGTGCGCGTGGCGGAATACCTGGATCTTCCGGTGCAGTCGCTGCTCGAGGGCGAGCACGACGGCGCCGGGGCTCCCGCGGCCGTAATCCATGACAGCTTCACCTACGCCATGCTGCACGAATCTGAAAGTCTGACGCCGGAGGATAAGGCCTTGCTGCTGTCCATGGCAAGGCAGTTGAAGGAGGCAAGAACAAAAACGAATGGAGAATCTGGATGACCTTTATCAATGGCTGCACGACAAAGGGATATATCTCTTCGAGCGGCGTCTGCCGTTTCACGGTCCGGACGTCAAGGCGGTGACCATGCACCTGCCGGACTGCGGCGCCTGGGGCATTTTTCTGGACCGTTCCAAAATCAAAAACGCCGCCGAGGAGCGCTCCGTCCTTCTCCACGCAGGGGGGCACTGCCTCACCGGCTCCACCCATCCGGTCAACAGTTCCCCCTGCCTTATCGCGCTGCATGAGCGCCGGGCGGCGCAGTGGGCCGCGCAGCACGCCGTGTCGGCCGAGGCCCTCGACCGCGCCCTGGCTGCCGGGCTGACCGAGATTCCGGCCCTGGCAGAGCGCTTTTGCGTCACGGAAGACCTCATGCGCAGGGCCCTGTGCTGGCATACACACGGCAGCCTTGAGCCCGCCTCCCTTCGCTGACCCTTCCACAGAAAAAAGAAGCATCCGTATGGCAGCGCCATACGGATGCTTCCGCATCAAGCAAAGCCCCCTGGCCGCGCCGGAGCATTCCGCGCAGTCCAGGGGGTTTTATCCAAAGAAGGTCAGAAATTCACAAAATCAAAGTCAGCGAAGCTGCACGCCATGCCCTCTGCCGCAACAAATTTCTTAAGGCAGTATATCAAATCGCACATGCCCACCCGGCTCTCCTCCATAAACTCGGTCTGCCCCTCGCTGCTTCCCTCATATTTGTCGCAGCTCAGGGGATACGCATCGGAAAAAACGGCAGGGTCAAGATAGCCGGTCGCGTACCGCAGGCTCACGCCGGTATCCCTGTAGTACTTGGAGGACAGATACTCATATTTCCCATCGTACCCGCCCCGCATACGGAGGTAAAAATTGATGCTGAGGGTCTCATCAAGCGGGCAGTGCAGGCAGAATTCCACCATATCGCTGTCGGCCCAATAGGAGATGGAAAAATATTCGTCCTCGTATCCGCCGTAGCGGGTGGCCGGCTGCTGATAAATGCAGTAGTCCCCTCTCAAATTCCCAATCTCGATCGCAAAATCCTTGCAGTAGGCAAACAGGTCAAAGGGCTGGGGCGCGGCAGATGCCGGCGCGGCGCTCTGCGCGGGCGGTGGGGAAACTTCCGGCGCGGTGCTCTGCGCGGGCGGCAGGGAGGCTTCCGGCGCAGTGCTCTGCGCAGGCGGCGGGGAAACTTCCGGCGCGGCGCTCTGCGCAGGCGGCGGGGAGGCTTCCGGCGCACTGCTCTGCGCAGGCAGCCCTTCGGACGGCGCGCCGCTGGGATTGTCTTCCTCGCTGCCGCTGACGCTCGGGTCTCCCTGGGGCTTCCCGGCAAGGAGGGGATCATCGGTAGGAAGCGCTTGAGACGGAATGCCGGATGAAGCCCTGGGCTGCTCTGAAATCTCCGTGCTGCCGGAGGGCGTCTGCGCCGGGCCTTTCCGAAAAACGCCAAAGTATACGGCGCCTATTATCACAGCAGCCGCAGCGGCAATCGCAAGAATAAGCCAGAGCTTATTCTTCCCGTTCCCTCCCGGGGTCTGCTCCTGGGGCGGCTGCGCGCTCTCAGCGCCCTCTCCAACGGGTTCGGAGGACAAAATGGCATCCGCAGTGGTGTTGAAAATCTTTGCAAGGGCAATAATATTATCAATGGTAGGCTGTGTCTGCCCGTTCTCCCAAAGGCTGACGCTCTGCCTGGAAACGCCCAGCTTTTCGGCCAGCTCATCTTGAGACATATGATTTGCTTTTCGATAATAACGAATATTGTCGGATATCATAACGTCACTTCCCCATGAAGTATTTTCCAAAATTATAGCATATCCGGCCTTTGCAGAGAATAGAATCCGCTTTACGTTTTGTCAAGCAGCGCTTGCGTTTCCTGTTTTGCCCGTGTTTTCATAAAAAATCGGAGCAAGCGAAATCTCGCTTGCTCCGACGTGGCGCGGAAGGAGGGATTTGAACCCTC
>CAKUIM010000042.1 GCA_934660965.1 uncultured Oscillospiraceae bacterium
GCGCGGGCCCTTTTCTGCTCAAATCCCGCTCATTTCAAATCCGCAAGCTCCAGGGAGAAGTCGAAGCGCTCGCTGCCGTCCTCACCCACGCCCCGGGCGCACAGCCGGTCCTCCCCGGCGGCGGTGTCGATCCAGATGGTCTCGCCCGCCCGGCACTCGCCCACATAGCCGATCTGGAAGCGGCGGGCGAACTTGCCCTGGCCCCGGCGCTCCAGATGGAGGGCGTCGCAGGCAAAGTCGGCGTAGTGGATGTTGTTGATGTGGCCGTTGATGTCGGTGTCCGAGTAGCGCATGGCCCGCAGCTCCCGGCTGTCAAAGCGCTCCGGCATGGGCACCCGGTGGAGCTTGATGTCCTTGCACAGCTCGCCGCCGTCGGTGCCCTGGAACTCCGCAAGGCTGCGCATCCGGAAGAGCTTACGGCTGTCCACGTCGGCCATCACCCAGGTGGACACTCCCTGGCCGATGGGCACGCCGTCCTGAAAGAGGTCGAAATCCCGGTAGACCGAGGCCCCGGCGGTCTTTCGGTGCCAGGTGCGCACGGTGAAGCGGTCGTTCCAGGCAAGGGGCTTGTCCATCTCCACCCACAGCCGGGCGATCATCCAGATGCAGTTGTACTTCGCCAGTATTTCCGGGCCGGATGCCCCCAGATCCAGGCTTGCCAGGGTGGCCGCCTCCTGCATGTAGCCCAGCAGGGCGGAGGGGCGGCACTGGCGGAACATGTCCACCGCCCGGGAGTCCACCGTGAACTCCTGCTCAAAATACCGCCCCATATCAGCCGCGCTCCTTTTCGTCGGGCGCCTTGCCCGGAATGGTCAGGGTATAACGGCTGCACACCGCGTCCACATCGTCGGGGGTGGCCGCCGGCAGCCGCAGGACGGCGCCGCACCGGGCGCACACCAGATCCACCCAGGAAAAGCCCACCCGCATGCCGTAATCGTGGCTTCCGCAGGCGCAGGAGATGCCGCCGCGCCCGGCGATGTCCTTCACCTCGCCCAGCACCTCGCCCATGACGATGTCGTCCAGAAAGCTGCCCCGGGTCTGGGCCTGGGAATCCATCACCAGCTTGTCCACCGCCTGCTCCAGCCGCTCCATGGCGGCAAAAACCCGCTCCTCCTCGCCCACAAAGCAGCAGGCAAGACCGGCGGCGGGGCAGGGCAGGGACACCAGGCTCCGGCGCAGCAGCGCGTTCTCGCTGCACGATGCCGTGTGGTCATGGGCGCACACCGGGCAGGGGGCGGTGATCTCGCAGCGGTCCCCCTGCTGGCGGATGACAAGCTCCGACCTGCCGCAGGGGCAGGGGATGTGGCTGTCCGACGCGGCCAGCTGAAACGCGCTGCGCCGCGCCACCACCGCCTTGCCGCACTCGGGGCAGAGATATCCGATGGTCCTCATCTGTTCTTCCACAAGGCATCCTCCTCCGCGCCCGCGCCGGGAAATTCCCAAGCACCTGCGCGCCAAGCGTTTCGCCGGAATAGGGGCGCTGATTCCCCGCCGCACCGCCGGCGCTCTTTCCGGGCTATTATACCACGGCGGCAGGATTTTGAGAAGTTTTTGTTTACTTTAATACGTTGTTGTGCTAACATAGCGATGACAGCTGCGGACAACAACTTAAATGGGGGATCGCAATGGCAAAAGCGGCAAACAAGGAAAGAAGCATGGCCATGTACGAGAGCATTCTGGAGCTCAAGACTCTGGAGGAGTGCTGCGCCTTTTTTGACGATTTGTGCACCGTGGGCGAGCTGCGGGCCATGGAGCAGCGCTATGACGTGGCCATATTGCTGGACGAGGGCCTTGTCTACACCGATATTCTGGAAAAGACCGGCGCCAGCTCCGCCACCATCAGCCGGGTCAACCGCCTGTTCAGCTTCGGCTCCGGCGGCTTCCGCACCATGATCAACCGGATGAAGGAGCGAAAAGGGAAAAAATGACCGTAAAAGGGCCGCCGTTCGTTTGAACGGCGGCCCTTCGCTTATGTCTTTCAGGGGTCTATATGACGAGGGAGGCTTGTGGAAGGGCGTCTCAAAGGCTCCCCTGAAAGGGGAGCTGTCGAGCGCGAGCGAGACTGAGGGGTTCCCGCGCCGCCCTCACCAGAGGGTGGCTTTACTCGGCCATCAGGCTCTCCATCTCGTCGAGAAGGGTGCCGAACAGGTCCAGGGCGTCCTGCACGCTCTGGGGGTCGGCCATATCCACCCCGGCGCCCCGCAGCAGGTCGATGGGGTCCTTGGAGCAGCCGCCGGACAGGAAGCCCAGGTAGTCCTTCACAGCGCTCTCACCCTCCCGCAGGATGCGGCGGGACAGGGCGATGGCGGCGGAATAGCCGGTGGCGTACTGGTAGACATAATAATTGTAGTAGAAGTGGGGGATGCGGGCCCACTCCAGGGCAATCTCGTCGTCGGAGACGATGCCGGGGCCGTAATACTTCTCGTTGAGGGCCTTGTACTCCTGGCACAGCAGCTCGGCAGTGAGGGGCACGCCGGCGGCGTTGAGCTCTCCCATGCGCAGCTCGAACTCGGCGAACATGGTCTGGCGGTAGAGGGTGCCCTTGAACTGCTCCAGGAAGTGGTTGATGAGCCAGGCCCGCTCCCGCTTGTCGGTGGTGCGGGCAAGCAGGTACTCCATGAGCAGCGCCTCGTTGCAGGTGGAGGCCACCTCGGCCACGAAGATCACATAGTTGCGGTAGGGCGCGCTCTGGGTGCGGTTGGAGAGGTAGGAGTGGATGGCGTGGCCCATCTCGTGGGCCAGGGTGAACATGCAGTCCAGGTTGTCCTTGTGGTTAAGCAGGACATAGGGGTGGACCTGGGCGCCGGCAGAGTAGGCTCCGGAGCGCTTGCCCACGTTCTCGCGCACGTCAATCCAGCGGTTTTCAAAGCCCTCCTTGAGGATGGAGCGGTAGAAGTCGCCCATGGGGGCCAGGGCCTCGTACACGGTGTCCTTGGCCTCCTGGAAAGAGATCTCCTTGTCCGCGCCGGACACCATGGGGGCGTAGATGTCGTACATGTGCAGCTCGTCCACGCCCAGCAGCTTACGGCGCAGCTCCACATACCGGTGGAGCTTATCGAGGTTGCGGTTGACCGTATCCACCAGGTTATGATACACCTGGGGTGGCACCCGGGTGGCGTCCACCGCGGCAGCCAGGGAGCTTTCATAGTGCCGGGCGTCGGCAAAGAACTTGAGCTGCTTGACCTGGGCGGAGAGCACCGCGGCGGCGGTGTTGCGGATGGAGCCGTACACCTTGTAGTAGTCCCGGAAGGCGTTGCGGCGCAGCTCCCGGTCCTCGCTCATCTGGGTGGGCACGAAGGAGCCGGAGGACAGGGGCACGGGGTTGCCCGCGCCGTCGTGGGTGTCGGGGAAGGTCAGGTCTGCGTTGGTGAGCTTGCCGTAGATGTCGTCCGGGGCGGCGGCAAGCTCGCCGGCGCTGGCCAGCAGCTTTTCCTCCGCGTCGGACAGGATGTGGGCGCGCCGGTCCTGGATGATCTGGAAATAGCGGCGGTAGTGCTCCAGCCGGGGCTCATCCCGGTAAAACCGCTCCAGCGTCTCCTGGGGGATTTTGAGCACCTCGGGGGTCTCGAAGGCGGCGGCGCTGCCAATCTCCACCCACAGGCTCATGATCTTGCCGGTCATGGCCTGATACTCGCCCACCCGGGTGTCCTGGTCGCTCTTGCGCTGGGCGTACTCGGCCAGGTTCTCCAGGCGGCTGTCCACCTCCTGCTGCAGGGTCATGTACTCGTAAAGGGTGGCCGCGCTCTCCCCCAGGCGGCCCTGATAGCCGGGGAGCTTCCGGGCCATGGCCTGGGTGGCGTCAAAGTCCTCCTGCCAGGCCTGGTCGGTGGGGTAGATGTCCGCAAGGTTCCACTTTTCTTCCTCCGGAACGTCGCAGCGCTCCGGGATTTTCTTTGTCTCGGCCATAGGGTACCTCCAAAATACAAATTTGCGCCCCAATGGGGCGGGGATGGTCTCTCAAGAGGCAGTATACCACAGCCCGCCGCCCTTCACAATGGGCCGCGCCGGTGTTTTTTCCGCCGGGCCTCCCTTTTACGGCCCGGCAAGCCCGCCCCCCAGCAGCAGCCGGGCCCCCGCCAGGGCCAGCAGCAGCTCCGGCGCGCTCCCCTCCCGGAAGGGGATGGGCAGCTCTTGCCGCTCCACCGTCTCGCCCCCCAGGGCGGGGAAGGAGCGCTGCACCGCCACCATGGCCCGGCCCCCCTCCAGGCTGGACAGGGTGATGGTATTGGCCCCGCCGGTGCCATAGCTGACGGTGCGCTCCGCACACAGCCGGCGGGTGAGGGCGGCGCGGCTGCCGGGCACCAGGGCGGTGCGGCAGCGCAGCACCCCCGCTCCCGCCCAGCCCGCCGCAAAGGGGGACACCACCAGAAGGTCGTAAGGCCGGCCGGAGAGTGCCGCCGGATGGCTGCCGCAGCGCACCAGGGCGCAGGCGGCCCGCACCATATGCGCCACCTGGCCGGACATCTCGTCCGACCGCTCCCAGACCCCGATCTGCCACATTCTGCATCCCCTCCGAATATAGGAATAGTATGCCGGATTCCCGGCAGATTATCCCGGGAGACAAACGCGCGCTCCCTCTTGACTTTTCGGCTGTTCCACCATAAAATATTAGAATATCTTTCAGACGCGTTTCAGGAAATATTTTGAAATAAAAGGGTTGAGACATATGGCACAAGACAAAGCAAAGCAGGTCACCCAGATCACCGACATGGAGGCGGACTTCGCCCAGTGGTTCACCGACGTGTGCATCAAGGCGGAGCTGGTGGACTACTCCGGGGTCAAGGGTCTGTTCATCATGCGCCCCTACGGCTACGCCATCTGGGAGAACATCATGAACTATCTGGACCGCCGCTTCAAGGAGCTGGGCCACGAAAACGTGTCCATGCCCATGCTCATCCCCGAGTCCCTGCTCCAGAAGGAGAAGGACCACGTAGAGGGCTTCGCCCCCGAGTGCGCGTGGGTCACCCTGGGGGGCAGCGAGCCGCTGGATGAGAAGCTGTGCATCCGCCCCACCTCCGAGACGCTCTTCTGCGACCACTGGAGCCATGTGGTCCACTCCTGGCGGGACCTGCCCATGAAGTACAACCAGTGGTGCTCCGTCATGCGCTGGGAAAAGACCACCCGCCCCTTCCTCCGGGGCCGCGAGTTCCTCTGGCAGGAGGGCCACACCATCCACGCCACGGCGCAGGAGGCCATCGAGGAGACCGAGCAGATGCTGGAGGTCTACGCCGACTGCCTGGAGAACCTGCTGGCCATGCCGGTGGTGCGGGGCAACAAGACCGACAAGGAGAAGTTTGCCGGCGCCGAGCGCACCTACACCGTAGAGTGCATGATGCATGACCGCAAGGCCCTCCAGTCCGCCACCAGCCACTACTTCGGCGACGGCTTCTGCCGGGCCTTCGGCATCACCTTTGCCGACAGGGAGAATCACCAGAGCTATCCCCACCAGACCAGCTGGGGCCTGTCCACCCGCTCCATCGGCGGCCTGATCATGACCCACGGCGACAACAACGGCCTGGTGCTGCCCCCCCATGTGGCTCCCGTCCAGGTGGTCATCGTGCCCGTGGCCCAGCACAAGGCCGGCGTTCTGGAGAAGGCGGGCGAGCTCTATGATGCCCTCAAGGCCGCCGGCGTGCGGGTGAAGCTGGACGACTCCGACCAGTCCATGGGCTGGAAGTGCGCCCAGTACGAGATGAAGGGCGTGCCCCTGCGCCTTGAGATCGGCCCCCGGGACATCGAGAACGGCGTGTGCGTGGCCGTGCGGCGGGATAATTTCGAGAAGATCACTGTCCCCCTGGGTGAGCTTGCCCGGCGGGTGCCCCAGCTGCTGGAGGACGTGCAGCAGGGTCTCTTTGACAAGGCAAAGCGCAACCTTGAAAGCCACACCAGGGAGTGCGCCACCCTGGAAGAGGTCAGGGCCTTTGAGGAGGCCGAGGGCGGCTTTGCCAAGACCAAGTGGTGCGGAAGCCTGGAGTGCGAGCTGCGCATGAAGGACGAGGCCGGGGTCTCCTCCCGCTGCATGCCCCTCAGGCAGAGCGGCACCACCGGCAAGTGCGTGTGCTGCGGCAAGGAGTGCAAGACCGACATCCTCTGGGGCGTGGCCTACTGATAAGGATAAGAACAACCCCCTCCGCGCATGCGGAGGGGGTTTTCTGTTTGCGCCGGCCGCTTCGCTGCCCTCGTCAGAGGGAGGCTTTCAGCGTGCCGCTCAATAGATCCCGTCCAGAATCTCGATGGCCTGGGCCACCGCGTCCTCGTCGCAGTGGCACAGCACCCGGGCGCCCCAGGCGCGCACCTCGTCGGCGCAGTTGCCCGGGGCAAAGGGGATGGCCGAGAGGGCCAGCATGGGGATGTCGTTCTGATTGTCCCCGATGCAGTAGATGTGCCCCGGCGCAATGCCCAGCTCCCGGGCCATCCGGGCCACCATGGTGCCCTTGTTGCTGCCCCGGCTGGTGAGCTCCAGCAAGTAGCGGTTGGAGAAGATGGCCTCGTACTCCTCCGGCCAGTGCGCCTGGATGTACGCCTGGACGCGCCGGAGATAGGGCTCGTCCTGCTCCATGATGACCTTCAGCCAGGGCTTGGGCATCTCGGCGATGGGGCACACCGTATAGGGCACCCCCACCCGGCCCAGGTGGGCCATGGTCACCTGGTTGGGGTTGTGGATGTAAATATCCTCCCCGTGGTAGGCCTCGAAGGCCAGGTCCGGGAAGGCGGCGCACACCTGCGCCATCCGCTCCGCCGTCTCATCGGCAAGGCGGGTGCGCACCAGATAGGCGTCCGCCTGGTAATCGTAGATGGCCGCGCCGTTGGAGAGCACCACGGGCGCGTTGAACGCCAGGCCCTCCGCCTGAATCTGGGGGGTGAAGGTGCGGTGGGCCCGGCCGGTGGCGATGGAAAACCGCCCGCCCTCCGCCATGAAATAGCGCACCGCCGCCTGATTTCCCGGGGAAACCGTCAGATGCATATTATATAAGGTATCATCGTAATCGCTGTAGAACAAAACGCCGTCGAATTTTCCCATGAGCCGTCCTCCGTTTCGTATGCCCAGTTTAATATGACCGCCCCACCCTGTCAAGGCCCGTCAAAAGCCATAAATTATCCTCCAAAATTTTGGAGGATCATCCAATCGCACAACAAAATGTGTCTCGATGCCCCCTTTTTTACTAAAAACAACGAAATAGCCCCCTTCCGGCGTGCCATGATACACAGTTTGTTCACTTTTTGGCGCTTGACGGGCCGCGAAAAAAAGTGTAAGATACACTTTGTAACTAATTTGTAACCTTTGACTCTTCTTTGTCATTCTTTTGTTCCTTTCCTCCGCCTGCGGCGGAGCGCCCCATCAATCCCAATGAAAAGGAGCTCCTTTTTATGGATGAGCTTTTGCGGCACAATCAAAACATTCCCGCCCCCGGCCCCGACGCGGCCGCCGGCGCTGCCATGATCCGGCGCAGCCGATCCCTTTGGGAGCGGGCTCGCACTGCAGCCTCCCGCCACCCGGTGTCCCCGCTGCTGTACCTGACGGTACTGGCCCTGGCGGTGGGCATTTTCGTGTTCCGTGCCACCTATATCCGGGCCTACGCTGTGAGCGTGGACGGGGTGGAGGTGGGCCTGGTTGCCGACCTTGACTCCGTGGACGAGGCCGTGTCCCACATGGAAAGCCGCGTGGCCCGGGTGCTGGGCGCCGCCTACAGCTGCGACGCCGATGTCACCCTCACGCCGGTCTACTCCACTGAGGACGAGCTCACCGACACCCGGGAGATCGAGGACTACCTCTATGAAAGCGCCGGGGCCGTCATCGAGGCCACCGTCCTGTCCGTCAACGGCCAGGAGATCGGCCTTGCCGGCAGTGAGGCGGAGCTCCAGACCCTTCTCGACGAGATCGCCGCGCCCTACCTGACGGAAAATACCGTGAGCTACGGCTTTGTGGACGAGGTTACCCTGACCACCCGGGAGGTTGCCTCCGACACCCGGTTCGATTTGGAAGCCATCCGGGCCGCCCTGACGGTGAACACCGTGGAGGAGGCCTTCTATGAGGTCAAGAAGGGCGACACCTTCGTGGCCATCGCCAAGTCCCTGGGCATCACCATGGATGAGCTCGCCGCCCTCAACCCCGACGTCACCCCCGCCAAGCTGTGGATCGGCCAGGCGCTGACCATCCAGCAGTCTGTCCCCTTCCTGTCCGTGTACACCACCGACAACGAAACCTATGAGGAGGCCATCGACAGCCCCATCGTCTACACCGAGACCGACACCCTCTACGTGGGCACCACCCAGACCACCGAGCAGGGCGAGGACGGCCTGGCCCTTGTAAACGCCAATGTGACCTATATCAACGGCTACGAGACCGAGCGCGAGGTGGTCTCCTCCCAGACCCTCAAGGAGCCCACCGTCACCCAGAAGCTCAAGGGCACCAAGCCCAAGCCCAAGACCGCCTCCAAGGGCTACTTCATCTACCCCGTGTCCGGCTATACCATCACCTCCCGCTACGGCTACCGCGGCAAGGAGTTCCACACCGGCCTTGACCTGGCCGTCCCCTACGGCACCGCCGTGAAGGCTGCCGACGGCGGCCGCGTCACCTATGCCGGCACCAAGGGCAACTACGGCAAGCTGGTCATCATCACCCACGACGACGGCACCCAGACCTACTACGCCCACAACTCCAAGCTGCTCGTCTCCGTGGGCGACCGGGTCTACCAGGGTCAGCAGATCGCCAAGGCCGGCTCCACCGGCCGCTCCACCGGCAACCACTGCCACTTCGAGATCCGCATCAACGGCAGCACGGTGAACCCCCAGAAATACCTTTAATTGAATCCTCTGAAATGGCAGGTGCGGGGCACCTGCCATTTTTCTGCTGGCTTTTCGACAAAATTCGAACAAATGTGCAAATTCCTCTTGACAAACTCGAACGGACGTATTATTCTGATTTCAATAGAACCTTTGTTCTTTTCGAAAGAGCGTTTGAAAGTACGGTTTATCGTACTTGTTTTCTGATAGACTGACAGCAGAAAACAAGGGAGGGCTTGCATATGGAGACCACTTACTATACTCTGACCAGTCGGGAGGTCATTATCTCCGGCGACGGTGTGGCCCAGGCCGCCGGCGGTGCGCCGGAGCGCCAGGTTGTGCTGCTGCGCACCGCGGCCAATACCGCCTCCGCCCCGGCGCGGGCAGACAACGTGATCGACCTTGCCGCGTGGAGGTCCGCCCGGGAAGAGGAGGCGCGGCTGGAGGAAGAATGGTACGGCGGGGTGGACGAGGCCCCGGCCCAGCCCGCCCCGGCCCAGCCCAGGCCCCGGCGCAGCCATCGGAGCGCCGTGCTGCTGGGCGGCGAGCTGCTGGCGACGCTGTCGGTGGTCGGCACCATGGCGGTGCTCATGGCCCGGATGCTTCTGGTGTAACTACAGTCCGGCATGAAGCTCCGGCGCGGAAAATTCCGCGCCGGAGCTTCTGCATTCTTTACACAAGTAAAACTTTCGCACACCTCTTTTCGGCTCCCTCTGACGAGGGAGCTGCCGAGCGTCAGCGAGACTTCAGGGAGAGAGCCCTTAACCGGCAGCGTCACTTTTTCTCCCTGCGCTTCCTGTATCTAAATTTCCACTTTACAT
>CAKUIM010000043.1 GCA_934660965.1 uncultured Oscillospiraceae bacterium
TGTCCAGCGCCGGGTCACAGATGTCCTTGCAGCGGACCACGATGCCGCGGAACAGCGTCTCGGTTCGGGTCATCCAGCTGTCGTTGTCGGGGCCGGACTTTTCCTCCACGGTGCGGCGCAGTTCCACGTTGGCCGCGGAGAACCGCAGCCTCTTGTGCTCACCCTCGTGGAAGTCCGTCAAGGTACACTCCGTAAAGGGGACCACCGACAGCTTTGCCGCCGCCAGGTAAGCCCAGTCGATGGGCAGGGTGGCCGGCTCCGGCTCCGGGCCGAAGGCTTTTGTCAGCTCCGTGCGGAAGAAGCCGCCCAGCTGCTGCTGCATCAGGGCTTTTTTCTTCGTTTGGGCGGGCTTGGCCACCAGCAGGAACAGTGCCACGCCGGGGAACACCAAAGCACAGACCAAAATGGGGTCACGCTGTATAAACATTGAAATGCACGCGGCGATCACCAGTAAAACACCCAGCAATATGCCGATGCTCTCCGTTCTCTGATAGCTTCCCAGCTTCGTTGACAGCTCGGCGTCAGTCATGCGCTCAACGCCCGGCGCGTCAAAGTCATTGCGTTTCTTTCGCATAGCCGTCCCTCCTTAGTAGCAAAGGCTGAAATACAGGCTGCTGTAAGGGTCAACAGTGTCGATGTCCATGAGGGCGGCCTCGGGCGAAATGCTGTCCAGCTGCATGCGCTTGGCGGTGTCTTTGTAGCTTGACGGCTGTGCCTCGGCGGCAAAGACCAGCCCATCATAGTCCTCCGGCAGATAGACGGCGTAGCTCTTGGTCAGCACCTGCGCCCAGTCCCCCACGTTGTACTGCCAGTCCGTGGAGTAGGCAAACTCGATGAGATAGCTGTTCCCCTGCCAGCTGACGGTGTGGAGATAATAGTTGTCGCCCCGCTGGCTGCTGCCGTAGGCTGTTGAGGTGGTAAGCCACATGCCGGTGTAGAAGTCATAGAGCTCGCTGCTGGTGACGGTGATGTACTGCTGGTCAAAGTAGGGGATGGAGCCCTCCGGAATATAGCAGATGGCGTCAAAGTGCAGCTCACGGATGCCGTCGTGGGTGTAGTCGCCGTTTTTTATAATCTCCCAATAGCAGTCGTTGGCGTTGTAGCCGTCGCCGAGGCCCGAATAGCTGCAAACCCCGTCCTCCAGCAGGAAGGTCCCGCTCTCTACGGCGGCGTTGATCTCAAGGCCGTTTCTCGCGAAATACGGCTGCTGAGACTGAATGCCCTCCACCGGAAGGAGCGTGCCGTCGTTCACGCTGTCAATGAGGTCGCCGCTGACGGTGCGGTATAGCTGCAGGGTGTCGCCGCTGCCGTCAAAGTGGAGCGTCACGCCATATTCGTCCGCCCACAGCGTGCCGTATTCAATGACCTCCTCCTGATCGTTCAAAAATTCCCAAGTTGCGTCCTCGCAGATGCGCAGCCAGAGATTTTCGCCCTGATACGCCCAAAGCCCCACGTAGTCGCCGAGGTCACCGCCGCTGAAGGTGACAGTGGAGAGATCCTCCCGGAACACATAGCGCTCCGCGCTGTCCCAGATCCAGATCAGCTCGATGGCATCGCCGTTTTCATGGATAAAGCTCACCAGGACATCGCTTTCTCCGTCACCGTCCCTGTCGTCAAAGGAGATGGCGTTGAAGGCCTGCTCCGCGTCGGGAATGTTCACAGGGAAGGACACGCTGTCAAAGAGGACCTGCTCCGGCAAATCCCGGTAGAAGGCCGCGCTGCTCTCGCTCACCGTGACCAGTACGTCTGCGCTCTCGCCGTCATGGGTGATGGTGCCGCTGCCAACCACCATGCCGGTGGTGCGCCAGTCCTCTCCCGCGACATCGCCGGAATTGCCGCAGGCGGCAAGGCTCAGGCAGAGCGCCAGCGCCAGTGCAGCGGAAAGGATGTGCTTCCATCGATTTTTCATGATTTCCCCCGTCCTTTCTGTCACTCCATCAGGTAGTAAACGCCCTCATCGCCCCAGACCAGCGCGTCCTCGTCCAGCTCAAAGACCTTGTACGATACGCCGTCGTACAGGGTGGAATCGGCGTAATAGGTGCTCGCCTCGTCCGTGGAGTAGGAGAAGGTGCCGCGGTCCATTTCCGTGCTCTCGGCGCCGGGCGCGCGCTGATAAAGGCTCCAGTTCCCCCTGCCGTCGATGACGATATAGGTCTCGGCAGAGAGGTCGCCGTCATAGTACCAGATGCCCTTGAACTCCGATACGTTTCGCTGGCAGAGGTCGGAATCCCAGCTCCAGTAGGAGTCCGGGTCTCCGTCTAAACGGCCGTTCCAGTCGGGCACCTCGTCCCCCGGGGGATCGGGCGCATCGTCCTCGGTGAGACGGCCGCCGTCCTCATACCAGAGGTACTCCATCCCCTCGCCGGGGTTGAAGTAGCCGTAGGCGGCACAGTAGAGCTGCCCGTCCTCCAAGGCGATGCGGCTGCCGGAGTCGTCGAGCTCGCTGTAGGCATAGATGGCCTCCCACTCCGGCTCATAGCGGAGATAGCCCCCGTCCACCGCCTCGCCGCTGAGATACAGCGTCCAGTTTCCGTCTGAATCAAACTCCATGTAGTCGTAGTCGTTGTTCGCTTCTCCAAGCCAGATGCCCTCAAAGCCGCTGAAGTCGTTGACGGCATCCTCGCTGATCCCGCCGCCCAAGCCATCGTCCGGGTCATCCTGCACGGACGTCTCTCTGCCGCAGGCCGTGCACAGCAGGCAGAGCAGCATAAGCCCCGCCAGAGCATATAGCAGTTTCTTCCTCATGTGATCGTCCTCCTTATCCTTCCTCGCCAAAATAGGGCGCTGCAAAGCCTTTTTCTTCCCGCGGCCGCTATGCCATCTTCTGATAGTAGTCATATTCGCCGCCCCAATATATCACGTCGACGCCGACAAGGATGAAGTCGTAGACCACATCCTCATACATGGAGGAAATGGCAAAATACTCTCCCGCCCCATCCGGGTTCACTTCTATGGTGCCGCGGTCCACCATGGTGGGGTCGCCGTCACCGCCGGGCCGCTCCATCAGCTCCCAGCTGCCGGACGCATCGAACTCGATTGTGCTGGCCGCGTCCGCCTCGGCGTCCTGATACCATACGCCGGCGAGGAATCCGTAGTCGCCATCGCCGGTATTCTCGCCCGGCGTGTCACCAATCAGCTTTGTAAATGTGCCAAGCTCGGCCACGTACAGCGCGCCGACCTCGTCGAACCAGCTGCGGTACGCCACACCGTCGTGCTCGTTGTAGAAATAGTCATAGTCGTACTCCGGTACGAACTGAATAAAGCCGCTGGCGGTCAGCTCTTCGTCGGCATCGTACAGCGCAAAGCGCACCTCGTCGCCGGCCTCGCTGGTGGCCGCGATCAGCGTGCCGCCGTCCTCGCCCCGCCACGCGCCGCCGTAGATGTAAAGATCCGCCATCTGCTCGCTGTCCTTGACCAGCCCCTCAAGGGAGTCGGGGGCGTTGTAAAAGTTGTGGTCGTTGCCGTCATCGCCGTAGTCCTCGTTGCTCCCGCCGCAGGCGGCAAGGCTCAGGCACAGCACCAGCGCCAAGGCAAGAGTGAGATATTTGTTTAAGTGTTTCATCGTATCCTTCTCCTTTTTCTGACAGAGTGTGTCAATGCTCCTGTTCCGCCATGGACAAGATCTCGTCATGGCTCAGCTCCACATCGCCGAAGCGGACAAAGATGCCGTTGGTCACAGCGCTGCTCCACACCCGCGCATCCGCAAGCGGGCGAAACCGGATCTTATCAAGATAGGGCTTCATGTCCAGCAGAAGCCGGCTTCCGGACACAAAATCGACCTGCAAAACATGGTCGGGCAGCGGCGTGACGGCTGTGAGGTACCTTCGGTTCAAGTGTTTGCCCTCCTTTCCGCGAAAAATAAAAATCCACCGTACAAATATTGTACGGTGGATGCGATGGGATAACCATTAACCAAAGGTTAGGTCTTTTGGCCGAGCAGGGCGGCAAGCCGCTTCCGCTTGGTGCGGGTGTCACCCTCGATATGGAGCTTGGAGTAGATCTGATTCACATACTGCTTGACACTTCCCTCGGAGAGATAGAGCTTTTCCGCGATCTCGCGGTTACTCAGCCGCTGCGCCATCAGGCGAACGACCTCATACTCCCGTTCGGTCAATACGGCGAACACCGGCGGCCGGGCGCTTTCGTCTCTTCTCCGCTCTGCCGCCTCACCAAGTTTGGTGATCTTTTCGATCAGCTCCGTTTTGATCTCGCGCGCCAGCAAGGGCTTTAAGCGGCCGTAGTTTTCTACGAACGGCATCACCAGACCGTCTGGTGCGGCATCGGAAAGCGCCTGAGAGAGCCATGCGTGGGCTTCCTCGCTCTTGCCCAGCTGCGCATAGGCCGCCGCCGTCTGGATGCGGATGTGCAGCGCCACGAGCGCGTAGTGCATCGCCTCGCACTCCGCCAGCAGCTCCGCGCCGCGCCCCGCCGCCTTGGCATAAGCGCCCTGAGCAAGATACACCTGGTTTTCGATCATTTCCATCATGGGTCTGCCCGGCGCGAGAAGGTTGATATCGGAGAGGCGGTGCTGCGAAAAAATCGCCGGGATCCTGTCCGCCTCACCCCGCAGGGCATGGTAATAGGCGCTGGTGGCGTGCCAGAGGTTGATCCACGAGGCGTCGTGATGGCGCAGAAGATCCGCGTAGCGCTCCTCGAAGGTGCAGCGCTGCTCTACATCGGTATAGAGCGAGAGCCGCCGCGACAGAAAATCGCAGCACAGCGCCATGTTCACCTGCCCGTTGTCCCGGACCTGCGCGTAGGCGCGCTCCAGCTCGATGTGCGCGTCGGTGAAGCGCCCCTGACAGAACAGCGCCTCTGCCCGCATGATGGTTTCCGCGCCCTGCCCGTGGTTGTTGGTGACCTGATAGTAATGGGGCATACACTCGTCCATTTCGGCAAGCTCACGCTCCAGCTCACCCGGCGCGCGGTAGAACATCATCAGGACGGACGGCGAGCCAAAGGTCCAGCCGCCGCCGGACTGGATGCTGATGGCGGGGCGGGACATCTGCGCGCTGGCACTGCGGTGCAGGCGGCTCATGGCGCTGATGTCGTTGTAGCAGAGAAAGCTCAGAATAAGGTCACATTCGCCCAGCAGGTTGCCGCGTTCCTCCTCGGACAGCTCCGGATGCTCCTCAATGGCGGACAGCAGCAGTGCCTTCAGCTCCAGCATTTTCGGGATCTGCCGCCATGTGAACATGCGGCGCATCAGCACCAGAAGGGCAAAGGGATAGGCCTTGAGCGTTTCGGCGGGGCACTGATCCAGTGCCTCCAGCACGTCCCCGGGCTTGAGCGACGCCAGCAGGATGCCCGCATCGCTGCGAATGACCCGCAGCAGCGCATCGTAATTCTCGCTTTTCCGGTAGGCGGCGATGGCGTGGAGATACTGCCGGTGCTGCTCGTACCACAGGCCGAAGCGCTCCCAATAGAGCTGCTGCGTGTCCGCCGGCATCGCAAGAAAGCTGCGCTCGGCGCACTCCTTCATCATGTGGTGGAAGCGGTAGGCCCCGCCGTCCGGTACTCGCGTGACAAAGGCGTTCTGCTCAGTCAGCATGGAGAGTATCTGTCCCGCGTCCGCATCGCCTGTGATGCACTGCGCCATCTCCACAGTAAATTCGTCGGCAAGTCCCATGACCGCCAGAAACGCCCGCTGTTTTTCCGGCAGCGGATCGATCATGGCGGCGGTGAAGGTGGCGTAGATGTCGGAATGGCGGCCGGGCAGAGCGCCGCGCTCGGAGAGCGTGCGCAGATTCAGGTACACGGCGGAGAACCAGCCCTCGCTGGAATAGAGAAGGCTTTCCACCTGTGCGTCGGAAAGCGCCGTGCCGCAGCGGCGGGCGTAAACGGCAAGCTCCGTGTGGTTCAGGCGCAGCTGCTCCGTGCCGATTTGATAGGCTTTTACCCCCAGCCGCACCGCCTCGGCGGCGGGCAGGAAGCGGTCACGGCTGGCGACGATCAGATGCACATTGATGGGCAGCCGGTTTGCCAGCATACAGAGGAGCATTGAGGCGCGCTTGTCCGTGAGCAGGTGGAAATCGTCGATAAAGAGATAGCAGGGCATTTCGCCCGCCAGCGCATGGCAGAGGTCATCCACCAGCAGTCCGCCGCCGGATGCGTCTGTGGGACAGGTGTAATCCCGCAGAAAACCAAAGCCGGCACGGGCAAAGGCGTCCTGTACGCTTTTCCAGAAGATCGCAAGATTATCGGAATACACGCTGATGCGGATGATTTTCAGGGCTTCCGCCTTGGCGCGCTCCTCAAGATACCAGTTCACCGCCGTGGTCTTTCCGTAGCCCATGGGGGCAACCACGGTGGTCATGGCGCAGCGGGAGATGGGCCGCAGGCTCTCCTGCAGCCGCTCGGATATGTAAATGGTGTTCAGATTCCATTTTGATTTCGGCATAATGCGTACCCCCGATGATTTGTCTCCCCAAAGTCTCCGGCTCAAACGGCACGACCGCGGATCTCAGCATCCGTATTTCCGGCAGCCTCTGGATAAGCTGCGGCATCCTGCCAGAAATCCAGAGACAAAACCTTGCGGCTGACACGCTCCTGTGCCACGCGTGCTTCCTCCTGCCGCGTTTTTCGTTTTTATTGTACCATGCGAGCAGGAACATGGAAAGGCCTGTTATGCTTTTGAAATGAACTTGTCATGCCATCCGCCTGTTTTTTACGAATCCGAACATAAAACAGACAGCGAGGCAGGAAAACTTCCTCCTGAATCTTCTTTACGGAGGATCCTGTTCACGCACGGTTCGTGGAAGCCTGCCGCAGCCTCGATGAGACGGAATACACACGTTTTGGACGGTGCCAAAGTGCTTGTGCCCAATGCAGGCGTATGATATATTAATATCGAAATACTAAACTGTTTGATAAAAAGCTTAGACTGCCGGCGCTTTTCATGATTTCAGGCAGATTTCCGCGCCGTTACGCGATAGGATAAGGGCAAAGAGAGGAGAGGCGAGCCATGACCTTCACGCAGCATTATGACTCCCCGCTTGGCGGCATGTTGCTGGCGGCGGACGAGATCGGGCTGACCGGCCTTTGGTTTAGTGGGCAGAAATACTTTGCCCGCGGCCTGCCGGCAGAGCGCACAGAGCGGAGCACGCCGGTTCTTACCGAGGCAAAGCGCTGGCTGGACCTTTACTTTTCCGGCAGGGAGCCGGACTTTATCCCGCCGCTGCATCCCACCGGCTCCGCCTTCCGCCGGGCTGTGTGGCAGATTCTGCTGCAAGTCCCCTATGGCCAGACCATCACCTACGGCGAGATTGCGCGGCAGCTTGCCGAAAAGCGGGGCCTTGCCCGGATGTCCGCCCAGGCGGTAGGGGGCGCGGTGGGGCATAACGAGGTCTCCGTGATCATTCCATGCCATCGGGTTGTCGGCACAAACGGGAGCCTTACCGGCTATGCAGGCGGCATCGGGAAGAAGGTCAGGCTGCTGGAGCTGGAGCGTGCCGATATAAGCCGATTTTATGTGCCGAAAAACGGGACGGCTTTTTGACCGGCGCCCCTTGCTTTGGATCCATGCCGCAAAGCGGAAAAAAGAAACGCCGGAGCGTCCGGCGGATAGAAGAAAGCAATATGAACGAAGCTATTCGTGCCCTGTCACCTTTTTATAAAGCCATGACGAACAGGAGGTTTGTTCATGACCTATCTGCTCTATATGAAACGCTCGTTCACGCGCAGCCCCCGCCGTCATGCGGTGCTGTTTGCGGTACTGACCTGCGCGTTTCTACTGCCGCTGCTAATCTGCATCTATCGGGACAGCAATGCCTGGGGCACGCGGCAATATCTTCTTACCCGCTCCGCGGGTGAAACCTATCACATTGGGAACGCAACGGAAGCGGACGTGCCGTATTTTGAGGCCATCCGCGGGCTGTCCGCGCCCGTTTATCGTGACGGCACCATCTATCTGCATATTCTGTCGGACGAGGAATGGAGAAATTCGGAGAGCGTGACCGTTTATGAAAACGAGATCCGCAAGCGCATGGAAGCATCTGGAAACGAAGCCCTGCTCCCGACTGCGTTCAGCTATGAATACGCCCATGGGATATCCACCGACCCGTCCCATCTTTCGGGACAGCGGGTTCTTCTGCTTGTCAATATGCTGGTCATTCTGCTCTCGGTATCGGTGGTGCGTTCCGCTTACCGAAGCCACCTGAAGCGCTTTTCCTCTGACATTGGGATGCTCCGCGCCTGCGGAGCCGACAGCCGCCAGATCAGCGCCCTGTTTGCCGCAGAGCTTGCGGTGGTGTTCCTGCTGGCGGCGGCCTGCGCCGTGGTTATTTCCGTTGTATCGCTGAAAGCGCTGTTTACGGCGTTTCTTGAGATCCGCCACGACAGCCTTGCATGGCTGATCTTTCATGTGGAGCCGATGCATATTCTGCTCCATCTGGCGGTTTTCTTCGTTACACTGGGACTGTCGCTGGGCATGACCCTGCACCGATACAGCTGTGAGCCTGCGCGGGCGCTGCTGAACGATGTGGAAAATATGCCGAAGGTCAAGCGCGGACGAAAGCCCCTCAGACGGCGCTCCACCCCGGCGGCAACCCTCTGCAGCCTGTGGCGCGGCCGCACGAACCGCAGCCTCCGATCCTGCCTTGCTGTTTCCGTTCCCGTCATGGCAGTTTTTCTGCTTCTGTTCAACATCCTCACCGTTGCCCTGCAGGTCACGGGCGCGGAGGCGGAATGGGGGCTGAAGGTTTCCCGTTCCTCCCATGATGGAGCGGGCTTCTCTGCGGAGGATATGGCGTATATTTCCTCTCTGGAGGGTGTGAAGCAGACGCGCCCCATATATGAGCCGGACGGTTATATCCTGCTGCCGGAGTCCCCGGAGGAGGTGGAGACGCCGCTGCGTATCCGACCGTACAGCGGTCTTGGAGCTGCGGCACAGACGCTTTCCAAGTATGAGATCGCCGTCAGCCGCAAGGTGGAACGCGGCGTTGGGGATGTACTGCGGCTTTGCCGGTCGGAAGCGTATTGCGATGGAAACGGGGGTATCAAGCAGCCCGCGCCGGAGGATGTGACCGTGCTGACGGTGGCTGCGCTGACGGACACGAAGCCGTCCGGATGGGCGCTGGATCTCTATGTGAGCGATGAGCTGTATGCGGACATCATCGCCTTGGAGCCGGCAGTCGGCATCGAGATCGCCCTGGCCGACCCTGCCATGAACGCACAGGTGGAGACCGCCCTGCGGGCGCGCTTTGCAGGCGCGGAGTATGCTGTCACCAACCGCCAGTCGGGGTCGGATTTCCTGCGGGAGATGTCCTCCGGCGTGTATCTGCTGCTGGGGTACATCTTTGCGGCGCTGTTCCTGCTCATCCTGCTGATCCTCTATGTCCGGCTCTGCGACTACATCGAGGGCAGCCGCCCGCTGATCCGCTCCCTTCA
>CAKUIM010000044.1 GCA_934660965.1 uncultured Oscillospiraceae bacterium
AAGCCCGATATGTACGACATCTATGAGGACCTGGTCAAGCGCGGCCGCATCGGCCGCAGCGTGGGCCACGGCTTCTACGATTACGTGTAAGCCAAACCCCTCAAAAATTCATACGGGTCTGTCATGTTCAGCGCCTGTGTAAACTATGTTTACACAGGCGCTGTTTTTGCCTCTGCATGCATGAAAACCATACACTTTGCTCGCAAATTATACACAGCAAAGAAAACTCTTGACACAATGACAAAAAATTGACAATAAAAATGGCTTGATTCCGTGATTTTTTGTGTGCCGCAAAATTGGCATGGGATTTGCTTTATTATCAGGCAGAACACAAGGAGGCGAGGAGTATGCAGGAAAAACGGATTGCGATCATGGGCGCCGGGTCTATCGGCACCATTCTGGGGGCTCTCTTGACCCGCAGCGGGGTAGAGGTGGACCTCATCGACAGCTATGCCGCCCATGTGGACGCGCTGCGCACCTGCGGCGCCACGGTGGTGGGCAACCTGGAGCTGAACGTCCCGGTCACGGCCTACACCCCCGACAACCTGGAAGGCGTCTACGACATCGTATTCCTGCTGTGCAAGCAGACCGGAACCCGCGAGGCCCTGGAGCAGCTCATGCCCCACCTCCATGAGAAGAGCGTGGTGTGCACCCTCCAGAATGGCCTGCCCGAGCCCCGCGTGGCCGAGATCATCGGCCGGGAGCGCACCATGGGCGGCATCGTCCTCTTCGGCGCCACCTGGGAGGCCCCCGGCGTGTCCCGCTGCACCTCCACCGCGGAGCACATGGCCAAGGGCGTCCTGCTGGAGCTGGGCGAGCTTGACGGCGGCATCACCCCCCGCCTGCTGGAGCTTCGGTCCATCCTGTCCAAGGCGGTCAACTGCACCGTGTCCGACAGCCTCATGGGCCTGCGCTGGCTCAAAATCCTCATCAACGCCACCTCCAGCGGCATGTCCGCCGCCCTGGGCTGCGAGTTCGGCTGGTATCTCGACCGGGACGACGCCATGCTGGCCCTTGCCATGGTGGGGGACGAGACTATCCGGGTGGCCCACGCCGAGGGCGTGCGCATGCCCGGCGCCGGACAAAGCGACTCCTACGAATATTTTGAGATCAAGCCCGGCGAGACCGCCTGGGATAAGATCGAGGCCTACCGGGCCATCTGGAACGTCACCGCCCGGGAGCTCAAGGCCAGCATGCTTCAGGACCTGGAAAAGGGGCGGCCCTGCGAAATCGACTTCATCAACGGCGAGGTCATTGACCGCGGCCGCCGCCACGGCATTCCCACCCCCTATAACGACACCCTGGCGGCCCTTGTTAAGCTCGCCCAGGCCCACGGCCAGGTGTGGCAGCCGGAGGAGGCCCTGCCCTTCTTCCAGGCGCTGCTCACCGCCTCCGGCATCCCGGCGGAGCGGCCCTGACCCCCGCCGGGCGCGCCCCGGCAGACTCGATTTGGCAAACCGGGCGGCAGCGCCCTGAATGCAGATAGAAAAATTTCAAGGAGGATCACTACATGAAAAAGCTTGCAGCACTGATTCTTGCACTGGTGATGTGCCTGTCTCTGGCGGCCTGCTCCAGCGGCGGAGACAAGGAGACCAAGCAGCCCGACGGCAGCAACCCCGGCACTGACAAGTCCTTCAGTGAGTATGCTCTGGCCGATTGGGAGACCTATGCCGACACCCAGGATGCCAAGCATAAGGTCCTGTACATCCCCTCCTGGGCCGCTTCCGAGTACTTCCAGAACTCTTATGCCGCCTGGAAGAAGCAGTTCGAGGCCCTTGGCTGGGAGCTTGAGATGCAGGGCCCCAAGGAGTACACCCCCGACTCACAGCTGGGTGTTCTGGAGTCCGCTCTGATCGCCCAGCAGTATGACGCCATCGTCCTCTACCCCATCGCCCCCGACGCCTTCGCCGCCGTGAAGGACGAGTTGTGGGACACCTATCATACCCCCATCATCGTCTGGGGCATGGCTGAGGAGACCGCCTGCGGCAACTACTATCTGATGAACGCCGACCGCTATAAGCTCGTCGGCGATTACATGGCCAAGATGATCCTGGACTATGTGGACGGCGAGAAGGACTACTTCTCTAAATATGACGGCCAGGGCATCCCTGTCACTGTGTTCGGCAGCGCCAACAACCCCATGCAGAACGCCCGCGTTGTCCGCGCCGTGGAGCTTCTGGAGGCCGACGGCCGCTTCAAGGTAGTGGAGAATTATGAAAATGTCCAGGACGACAAGTGCCTGGAGTACGCCGAGAGCATGCTCCTCAACCATCCCGAGACCGAGATTATCGTTGCCTACAACGATGTGCTGGGCCTGTACATCGAGGCCGCCCTCAACGAGACCAGCGTGAAGTTCTCTGACCACCTGCGCCTCTTCGGCTCTGACGGCATCAACGCCGCCCGCGCCTCCATGGCCAGCGGCAAGAGCTACTTCGGCGGCACCGTCATGTCCAACCACACCTTCATCGGCGATGAGATCATCTACACCTGCAAGGTGGGCATCCCCGCCGCCAAGAAGGGTTACCTGGTGGACGGCATCACCGCGCGCAACGTGGACATCTTCGTCAACGGCGAGAACTCCATCTGCGTCACCCCCGCCAACGTGGCTGATTATCCTGTCGAGTAAATCCTCTGTAACCGAGACCTCTGCGGGGCGCGCGCGGGAAACGCGCGCCCCGCCCTCCCGGACCTTACGCTTTATCGCCCCGCGGCGGCGGAATCAGCAGGACGCATGGCGCCGCTCCGGCGCCGGCGCGCTTTTGCGTCGTGGGGCGCAGCAAATCTTTTCAGCCCGTGCAAAGCGAGAGAGGCTCTGCACAGAAAGGGGATAACCAAATGCCGACAGACAACATTCTGGAGATCGAAAACCTGACAAAAACCTATCCTGGCGTCACCGCGCTGAACAATGTGTCCCTCCAGGTGCGCCGGGGCGAGATCCACGCCATCATGGGTGAGAACGGCGCAGGCAAGTCCACCCTCATCAAGACCATCACCGGCGCCATCCATCCCGACAGCGGTGTCATCCGCTTCGATGGGCGGGAGTTCAGCTCCCTCACCCCGGCGCTGTCCGCCGAGGTGGGCATCGGCGCCATCTACCAGGAGTTCAACCTGGTCTACCAGCTGAGCGTGGCGGAAAATATCTTCCTGGGCAACTATCCCGGCAAAGGCGGGATGGTGGACTTCAAGGAGATGAATCAGAAGGCCGCCGAGGTCCTTGACCGCGTCGGCGTGCCCATCCCGCCCCAGGCCATCGTATACGGCCTGACCGTGGGCCGCCAGCAGATCGTTGAGATCGCCCGTTCCCTGGTCAAGAACATCAAGCTGCTGATTATGGACGAGCCCTCCGCCCCTCTGACCACCGCCGAGGTGGACCAGATGCTGGAGATCGTGCGCACCCTGCGGGATGAGGGCATGACCATTATTTATATCTCCCACCGTATGGAGGAGGTATTCGGCCTTGCAGACCGCATCTCCGTGTTCCGCGACGGACAGTACGTCACCACCCTGGTCACCGCCGAGACCACCATGGACGAGCTCATCCGCTACATGGTGGGCCGGCAGCTCAAAACCGAGTTCCCCGCCCGCAGGACTCCCATCGGGGAAGAGGTGCTGCGGGTAGAGAACCTCACCGGCAACGGCGTACACGACATCAACTTCACCCTCCACCGGGGCGAGATCCTGGGCTTTGCCGGCCTTCTGGGCGCCGGGCGCACCGAGACCATGCAGCTCATCTTCGGCGCGGCGAAAAAGACCGGCGGCAAGATCTTCCTCAACGGCCAGGAGGTCGATATCAAGGGCACGGAGGACGCCATGGACCGGGGCATCGGCCTTGTGCCCGAGGACCGCAAGCGCCACGGCGTGTTCCTGCCCATGCCCATCGGCTGGAACGTGAGCATCAGCGCCATCAAGAAAAAGCTCATGACCGGCATTATCGTGGACAAGAAGAAGGAAAAGGAGCTGGCTAAGAAGTACATCCAGCTGCTCGGCGTCAAGACGCCCAGCATGAACCAACTGGTCGCGAACCTCTCCGGCGGCAACCAGCAGAAGGTGGTGGTGGCCAAGGTCCTTGCCACCGACGCCTCCATCGTCATCTTCGACGAGCCCACCCGCGGCATCGACGTGGGCGCCAAGCAGGAAATGTACGAATTGATCCGCGAGATGGCCGAGCAGGGGGCCAGCATCATCATGGTCTCCTCTGAAATGGCAGAGGTAATCGGCCTGTCCGACCGGGTCGTGGTCCTCCACGAGGGCGAGCAGATGGGCATCCTGGAGCGCAGCGAGCTCACCCAGGAGCGTATCCTGACGCTGGCCTCCGGCCTGAAAAGCGCGGTATAGGGAAAGGGGAAATAATCGCAATGAAAACATTTTTGAAATATTGGAAAAAGTACGGCATGTTTGCCCTTCTGTTCGTCCTGATCCTGTTCTTCTCTCTGACGAAGCCCAACTCCTTCTTCACGAAGGCCACCTTCCTGAACATCCTCAAGCAGTGCTCCGTCATCGGCACCCTCTCCTGCGGCATCATGATGATCATCATCACCGGCGCCACTGACATCTCTGCCGGCGGCCGCGTGGCCTTTATCACCTGCGCCTGCGCCTTCATGGCGGTGGCCGGTATGCCCGCCTGGCTTGTGACCATCATCGGTATCGCCATCGGCGCAGTCACCGGCGCCCTCAACGCCATCCTGGCCGAGAGCCTCAAGACCGGCGTCTTTATGATCACCATCGCCACCAACAACATCTGGTATGGCCTTACTTACATCATGACCCAGGGCGTCATGATCACCGGCATGGGCGACGACATCAAGGCCATCGCCCAGACCAAGGTCATCGGCGACATCCCCAGCATCGGCCTTGTGTGGATCGCCTGTGTGCTCATCGCCGGCTTCATCCTCAGCTGGACCCGCTTCGGCCGCCACATCTACGCCCTGGGCGGCAACCGTGAGGCCGCGTTCCTGGCCGGCATCAATGTGGTGCGCACCAACATCCTGGTCCACACCCTGGCCGGCGCCTTCCTGGGCATCGGCTCCATCCTGCTGCTCTCCCGCTCCATGTCCGCTGTGGCCAGCACCGGCTCCACCTACGCCTTCGACTGCATCACGGCCTGCGTGCTGGGCGGCGTTCTGCTGGGCGGCGGCCGCGGCAAGGTCTATCAGTGCGTCATGGGCGTGCTGGTGGTCTACGTCCTCTTCAACGGCCTGACCATCTACGGCATCAACGACTTCGTGCGCCAGGTCGTCACCGGCGTGGTGCTGCTCTTCGCCATCGCCATGGAGGTCCTTCAGCGCAACGCCAAGGTTGACCTGAGCGACGATACCGCCGGCGGCGCTGATGCCGGCCGGAAGGGCAAGAAGGCCGCCAAGGTCTGAGAAAGCCGCAAAGCTCCAAAGCCGCACCGCACATATGCCGTTGCAGCCATCCCGCCCTGCATGTGGGGCGGGAGGGCGCGGCGGCAGTGTGATGTTCGGGCATACAAGCCCGTAATCTTATTAAGCAAGGAAGCGATTATCTATGGAAAATCTGTCTGAGAAGAAAGTTGCCCTGGTGGGCTCCGGCCTCATCGGCTCCGGCTGGGCCATCCAGTTTTTGTATCACGGCGTAAAGCACATCACCATGTACGACGTGGCCGAGCAGTCCCTGGAGCGCGCCAAGGAGCGCATCGAGGAGGGCCTGCAGTGGCTTCAGGACAACGGCGTGCTCACCGCCGAGCAGCACGCCGCCTGCGCCGCCATCCCCACGTACACCACCGACCTTCATAAGGCCGTGGCCGACGCCGACTTCATCCTGGAGAACGTCCCGGAGAACCTGGAGATCAAGCAGAAGACCCTGGCCAACATTGAGGCCGAGTGCCGTGCCGACGCCGTCATCAGCTCCAGCACCTCCGCCATCATGATCCGGGAGATCGCCCAGAACGCCGTCCACCCCGAGCGGGTCATCGGCGCCCATCCCTACCTGCCCGTCTATCTCCTGCCCCTGGTGGAGATCGTCACCGACGAGAAGGTGGAGAAGAAGTATCTGGACGAGCTGGTGGACTTCCTTCGCAGCGTGGGCAAGAAGCCCGTGGTGCTCAAGAAGGACTCCCCGGGCTACATCGGCACCCGCCTGATGACCGTCATCTGCCGCGAGGCGGTGAGCATGCTGGTGGACGGCGTATGCAACGTGGACGACCTGGATACCGCCTTCACCTTCGGCCCCGGCCTGCGTTACGCCCTGATGGGCCCCTTCATGGTCTATCAGCTTACCGGCGGCGACTACGGCATCCGCGGATTGTTCAGCGGCCGCATGAACGGCGGCTCCGGCGCCAGCTCCGGCACCAAAAAGACCGTTATGGAGACTCTGTGCAACTGGACGGAGTATCCCCCTGAGGCCGGCTACTATATGGTCACCGGCCTTCCCGAAGAGGTGGACGCCATCATGAAGGAGCGGGGCTGGACCAACCGCGAGCTCATGGAGTTCCGGGACAAGGGCCTGCTGGAGCTTTTGAAGTACCACAAGCTGGTGTAATCCCGGCGGAATATCCGGCATAAAAAACCGCCGCCTGCAACTCAATAGGAGCCTGCAGGCGGCGGTCTTGCTTTTTAATTGATGCCGTATTTTTTCAGCTTGCTGTAGAGCGTGGCCCGGGTGATGCCCAGCTTTTCCGCCGCGGCCTTCTTGTTGCCCCGGCACTCGTCCAGGGCCTGGCGGATCATCTCCAGCTCCATGGAGCTTGTCTTGGACCGCAAAGACGCCGCGTCCGGCCTGTCCGGCTGTGCTGCCGGTGTGTTCATCGGGGCGGCGGGGTCGCCGGTGAGGGAGGCGAACTGGGCGCACTCCAGCATCCCCTGGCCCCGCAGCACGCAGGCCCGCTCGATGCTGTGCTCCAGCTCCCGGATGTTGCCCGGCCAGGAGTAGGTGCGCAGCAGGCCATACACCTGAGGGCTGATGCCGGTGATGGCCAGGTCGTTGCGGCGGTTGGCCTTCTCCACAAAGAAGGCGGCCAGGTCCGGAATATCCTCCGGCCGCTCCCGAAGGGGGGGCACCGTGATCTCCATGGTGTTGATGCGGTAGTAGAGGTCGGCCCGGAAGGTGCCCGCCTGGATCATCTGCTGAAGGTCCCGGTTGGTCGAGCACAAAAACCGCACGTCAATGGGGATGGGGGCGGTGCCGCCCACCCGTTCCACCTCGCCGGCCTGAAGGACGCGCAGCAGCTTCGCCTGAAGGTTCAGGGGCATCTCGCCGATCTCGTCGAGAAGCAGCGTCCCGCCGTTTGCAAGCTCAAACTTGCCGATCTTGCCCTGGCGGGCGGCGCCGGTAAAGGCCCCGGGCTCGTAGCCGAACAGCTCCGACTCCAGCAGCTCCTTGGGGATGGCAGCGCAGTTGATTTTGATGAAGGGCTTGGCGGCGCGGCGGCTCAGCTTGTGGATGGCGTTGGCCACCAGCTCCTTGCCGGTGCCCGTCTCGCCCAGGATGCACACAGAAACGGCGGTGTTGGCCACCCGGCGGATCAGGGTCTTCATGGCCTGCACCCGTTGGGAGCTGCCCAGAATCTCATCTAAGTCATACTCCGCCTGGTAGACCTGGGACAAATGGCTCTGGTACATCTCATTCTGCCGGCGCAGCACGTCGATCTCCCGGGCCAGGTGGCTGTAGTCCATCCAGCCTTTGCTGTTGGTGATGATGCCGTAGGCCATGGCCCCAACCACGTTGCTGTCGTCGGCGATGCCGTCCCGGTAAATCAGCAGGCGGCTGCAAATGGAGCCGGGCTTCTGGTTATCCACTGTCTTGGTATACCGCCCAAGCTCCGGCTTTTTGCGCTGCAAAACCAGCTTCAGCCGGGTGTTGGGGATGATCTCATCCACCGGCTGGCCAATGCACTCGTCCTGAGTGCGCCCCAGGTTATTGGCGTAGCTCTCGGAGATAAAAGTGATGATCCCGTCATTGTCTACCGAGATAAAGCCATACATGGAGTTGAAAATATTGCGCGCGATCTGTTCAAACGTGTCCTGGCTCATTTCCGGGAAGCTCCTTTCTTGCAGACTGGCTGACGCCGCGGCCCGGGAGATGAATGGGGGAATACACCCCCTCCGGCACGGCGGAGCAAAAGCAACAAAAACCAAGGGGCAGGGGTCGGCGTCCCTCTGAATGAATGCTGAAATACAGACAAGATAAAGAAAAGTCTTGCCATGGAAGCAGTTTTGTTTTATAATAGAGAAACAGAATATCAGAAAAGCAGAGCGAAATCGGAGTAAACGCAGAAGGGGGGACGCCGCAGGACATTTCGGGGGTTTTATTTTATTTCTTCCAGTATATCAGAAAATCAGAAAAATGCAAATGGAATTGTGGAATCTGAAGAAAGGAAGTTTTGTAATGGAAATCAAGAACATTTGTGTAGTGGGCGGCGGCCGCATGGGCCGTCAGATCGCCCTGAACGCCGCCATCTACGG
>CAKUIM010000045.1 GCA_934660965.1 uncultured Oscillospiraceae bacterium
TACGGCCTGTTCTCCTCCTGCTGCGGCGGCGGCCACGGCGTCACCACCCTCATCGAGAACCTGCGCCGCTAAGGGCGGGCTCCCTTACATCGCAATCAACAGGCGCTCCTGCCCATTTGGGCGGGAGCGCCTGCTGAGAAGATTCATATCCTGAAAAATCCGGTCAAGACCGCAAAAGGAGACGAAAAATATGAAGAAACTGCTCATTTCCGCCGCCATCACCGGCACCGCCGGCTCCAAGGAGCTGTCCCCCTATATCCCCATCACTGCCGAGGAGATCGCCGAGGAGGCTGTGGCCGTTGCCAAGGCCGGCGCCTCTATGGTCCATATCCACGTCCACGACAAGGACGGCAAGCCCACCATGGAAGCCGGGTATTTCCGGGATGCCTTTGAGGCCGTGAAGGAGGCCACCGAGAAGGCCGGGGTGGACATCATCGTCAACCTGACCACCTCCGGTGGCTCCAAGGACACCGAGGAGCGCCTTGCCCACCTCAAGGCCCTGCGCCCCGAGGTGTGCTCCTACGACGCCGGCACCTTCAACTGGGGCCTGGGCGCCATCTTCGAAAACAGCCCCGACTTCCTGGTTCAGTGCGGCAAGCTCACCCAGGAGCTGGACATCAAGCCCGAGATCGAGGTCTTTGACTACGGCATGCTGGGCAATGCCATTGCCTACGCCAAGTACGGCGTCCTCAAGACCCCCGCTCACGTACAGTTCGTGCTGGGCGTGGTGGGCGCCATGGAGGGCAGCGTTGAGAACCTGCAGTACCTCCACAGCAAGCTGCCCGAGGGCTGGACCTGGAGCGTCACCGGCATCGGCAAGGATCATCTGCCCATGCTCCTCACCGGCCTTGCCCTGGGCGCCGACGGCGTGCGCGTGGGCCTGGAGGACAACCTCTACCTGGAGCGCGGCGTGAAGGCCACCAACGTGCAGCTGGTGGAGCGGGCCGCCGCCCTTGGCCGCCTGGTGGGCCGGGAGCCCGCCACCGCCGCCGAGGCCCGGGAGATGCTGGGCATCACCCGCCGGTCCCTCGCGGAGTACAAGGGCTAAGCGTACCGCCCTTTGCACCACCCGCATATCCCCTAAGTTCACATTCCCCCGAACGGCACCTTTGAAAAAAGACGCTTCGGCGGCAACAGGGCACGGCAAATTCTGCCGTGCCCTGTTTTTATAGCCGTTTCTGCGGCCTTTGCCCCATGCCGGGGCGCGGCGCGCCCCCATTCAGGAAAGGAATGACGCTTATGAATCCACAGGATATCCGCACCGTCGCCTGTATCGGCGGCGGCACCATCGGCTCGGGCTGGGCGGTGGCCTTTGCCATGAACGGCCTGTCCGTCAGCCTCTATGACGTCAGCGAAGCAGCCCTTGCCGCCGCCCGCGCCGCCATTGAGCGCAGCGCCGCCACTCTGGAGCGGTGCGCCGTGGTGGACGGCCCGGGCCGTGCGGCGCTTCTGGGCCGCATCTCCTATACCGCCGACCTGCAATCCGCCCTGGAGCGGGCGGACTACATCCAGGAGTCCGTCCCGGAGACCCTTTCCATCAAGCACCAGATCGTGGCGGCGGTGGAGGAGTACGCCCCCGTGACCGCCATCTTCGGCAGCTCCACCTCCCGCATGCGCATCAGCGACATCTGCGCCAACGCCGCCCACCGGGAGCGCTACATCGGCGCCCACCCCTACAATCCGCCCCATCTGGTGCCCCTGGTGGAGATTTCCCGGGGCCCGGACACGTCGGAGGAGACCGCCCGCACCGCCTGCGACTTCTTCAAGCGCATCCGCAAAGAGCCCATCCTGTTGAAAAAGGAGAGCCTGGGCTTTGTGGCCAACCGCTATCAGGCGGTGCTGGACCGGGAGATTGCCGACCTGGTGGGCCGGGGCGTGGTGTCGCTGGAGGACGCCAACCGCGCCATCACTTATGGCCCGGGCTTCCGCTATGCCGTGATGGGCCCCTCCCTGGTGTACGACCTCGGAAGCCCCACCGGCCTGCGGGGCCTGATGGCCAACATGGCGGGCAGCGGCATCAACCTTCTGGAGGACGTGGCAAACTGGACGGTGGACCCCAACCCGACGGACCCCACCTATCTCGACCAGGTGGACGCCATGCGCGCCGCCCTGCCCGGCGGCGCCGGCGCCTCCCGGGAGAGTGCCTGCCAGTGGAGGGATGAGATGCTCATTGCCCAGCTCCGGCTGCACAACATGATTTGAATCGGGAAAAATCCGCAAAAGCCCCCCGGCCACAGCCGGGGGGCTTTTGCGGCATAAAGCTGATGTGCGCTTAGAACACGCGGGCCTTGCTGCTTGCCTCCCGCATGCCGTCGGCAATCTGGCCGGCACTGCTGGCATCGCCCGCGGTGGTCGCGGTCTCGCCCGTCACGGCGGCCTTGCCGGTGAAGCTTGCCATGTTGATGCCCATGGAGGGCATGACGATGCGGCTTTTCAGCGCCAGGGCGTCAATGCGGCCCCGGAAAAGCCGTGTTTTACAGCTTATGACCTGCGCCCCCTCAGCCCATCAGGTCCTGGGCCTTGCCCGGGTCGATAAGGATGTTGCGCCACTCGCCGATGACCTGGCCCCGGGGGTCCTGGGTGTAGATCATGCTGGCGTATTGCACGCCGGGCTTGAGGCCGGCGGCGGCGGGATTGCGGGCGTACTCCGGCAGGCCCAGCTCGGTAAAGCGCCAGAAACGGTTAGGCTGGAGGGGGCAGTCCGCGTCCACATTCACCCGCAGGGGCTTCCAGGTCTGGTAATGGCGGTGGCCCAGGCGCTTGGTGATGCGCCCTTCCCGGACGTGGTGGCCCAGGTACCAATCCTCACCCTCCTCGAAGGTGAACTTGGGGTCGTAGTTGAACATGTAGATGTCCATGAAGGTGTCGTCCCGGTCGGTATCCAGCATGGTGCCGGGGGTGTAGCGGCCGGGGTGGTTGATGTACTTATACTGCTGAACGGGAATGTCACGCAGCAGGTCGTACTGGGGCTTTTCGTCGAGCATCACGCACTCCAGCTCCCGGAAGCCGGGCACACCCTGGGCGCCGCTGCGCCAGAAGTCGGGGTTGCCCACCGTGGCGGCAAGGCAGGACTCCATGTCCTTGAATACAAGCTCGGAGAGTCGGTCGAACCGGTCATAGGGGTCGAAGGACCACATGCTGATGGGGGGCAGGGCCTTCCAGCTGCGGTAGCCGATCACGCCCGGCAGGGCGCGGGCAGCGGGCACATGCTCCTCCAGGTACCACTTTTCGCACGCCTCCGCGGACACATCCTTGGGATAGCTGAACATGTGGACGAAGCGGACAGGCCCGCGGCCATAGGAAAAGGTGAAGCTCATGAATCATACCTCCTAATTGTTGATTGGAAGAGAGTTTGGAAGAAGAATTTTGGAAAAACAGGAGAGACAAAACGGAGGGTTTTCGACTTACAAAATGAGTATAACACAGGAATTATCATAACTCAATAAAAAACGCCGCGATTCAAGGACAGATAATCGTCAAAAGAGAAACCGACTCCGGCACGGGCCGTCGGCCCTGCGCCGGGAGGCAGGAATGCCGGAGCGATAGGCGGGGCGGCAAAGCGGCAGCCCAACCGGCGCATTGCTGCGCTCCGGCCTATCCCAAGGTGTCCGCCGCTGTCTGGGCGAAGAGCCGGGCGGCGGTGATGGCTTCCTGCAGGGTGTTCCCGTGGGAGCCCACCTCCACCAGGATAGCCCCGGTGTTCATCTGCTGGTTAAAGCGGGAGGAGCGCAGTACAATGGGCCGGGCCAGGGTGCCGTGCCGGTCGGTCAGGGCCCGCTGGAGCCCCACCGCCATGGAGAGGTTTTGCCGCCAGTTTTTGTGCTTCTGCCCTCCGGCGTCCGTCCCCACCACCATCATGACCTGGGCACAGTCCTCCACCGTCCCGGCGGCCGTCTTGTAGACCGTCCCATCTGTTCCGGCCAGGGCGTCCCGGTGGACGTCCAGCACCAGCTGGATAGAGGGGTACTGCTCCAGGATGGCCTCGATGCCCTGGGCGGACCGGCCGTAGGCCCCGGAGTAGACCGGGTAGTCGTAGAGGGTTTCATCGTGGATGACCTCCAGCTCCGCCGCCTCGAACACCTCACGCATCTCCTCGCCGATGCGGATCATGTTGAACCTGGGGTCGGTGGTGCGGTAGGCGTCGCTCTCGGTGTAGATGTCGGCGCCGTCCATGGTGTAGCTCTCGGTGGTGTGGGAGTGGTAGATGAGCACCTGGGGTCCGGCGGAGTCCTTTAGGCCGAGCTTGGGTGCCGCCGCGGCCAGAGCCTGAATATCGAGAGAATAATCGGTATAATTATAAATACAGATGCCGTCGGCGCTGACGTACCGGCTGGAGGAGCCGGGCACCATGGTCCGGGGGATGATGGAGTCCGGCGCGGTGGTCTCGGTGGGGAGGGGCTGGCTCTCGATGGGGGCCGAGGGCGCGGCGGAGGGGGGCGTCAGGATGGGCTGGGAGGACTGCTCCGGCGCCTGGCTTTCCTCGCTGTCCTCCGGCCACGGCCAGGCGGCGAGACCGGCAGAGAGCAGGGAGGACTGCCCTGCGGCCAGCCGTGCAAGGCCGGTGAGGCCCTGTTGCCCGGTGTCGCCCAGCTCCCAGCGCAGCAGCCCGGCGGCGTCCGCGCTGCCGCCCAGGGCGGGGACGTTTCGGGCGGCGGCGCCGAAGTCGGCGGTCATCCACAAAAGCCATAGGGCGGCCATGGCCGCGAAGAGCGCCGCGCCCCGGCGCAGGGTGCGCGCAAGGCGCGAAATCGTCCGGTTCTTTTGCATTGCATTCACCTCGGACAAACTCTATGCGCCCGCCCCCGCCGATATGCCAGGGCAGAAAAAGAGCGCCCCCTCCGCATGGGAGGGGGCGCCGGGAGCGCGTCATACAAAGACCGCTTGTACCAGAATCATGTACAGCACGGTGCCGCCCACGATGGACAGCATGTTGTTGTGCCGCCAGGCGTGGATGGCGGCCACCGCCGCGCAGGCGATCAAGGCGGGAGCCCAGCCTGCGGGGGAGGTAAAGGTCACGTCCTTCAGGCAGTAGACGATGAGCATGGCGATCACCGCCGGGGGCAGGTACTTGCCCAGGTAGAGCACCACCGCCGGCGGCTTGCCGCCCCGGCAGAAGAGCAGGAAGGGCAGCACCCGGGTGAGAAAGGTCACAAGGGCCATCACGGCGATGGCGGCAACGGCGTGCGCGCAGTTCACAGCGGCTCACCTCCCTTCGCAGAGGCACCGGCGGTCTCTCTGCCGGTGAGAGGGCCCCGGGCCAGCAGCAGCCCCGCCACCAGAATACCCAGGGCGGGGATGAGGAAGCGCCCGCCCTCGCCCCCCATGAGCAGCAGGCACACCAGGGTGCCCGCCGCCCCCAGCAGGGCGGGGAAATGGGAGGACGCCGCACGCCACTGGTCCACCGCGATGACGATGAACAGCGCCGTCATGGCAAACTCGATGCCGCTGGTGTTGATGGTGATGAGGGACCCGGCCACCGAGCCGATGAGGGAGCCGGCCACCCAGTAGAGGTGGTCGAGCAGGGCGATGGTGAAGTAGAAATCCTTCTCGTTCACGCCCTCCGGCGGCCGAATGCCGGCCAGCAGGGCATAGGTCTCGTCGGTGAGGGAGAAAATCATATACACCTTGCGCCGGCCCATGCCGTTGAACTTTTCCAGCATGGAAAGGCCGTACACCAGGTGCCGGAAGTTGATGATCAGGGTCAGCAGCGCCACGTCGGGCAGCGACGCGTTGGAGGCGAGCAGGCTCACACCCAGATACTGGCCGCTGCCGGCGTACACGGCAAGGCTCATACCCACGGCCCAGAGGGGCCCGTAGCCAACGGCGGCAAGCATCCAGCCGAACACGATGCCGATGGACAGGTAGCCCATCAGTACGGGGATGGTGGGCGGGAAGGCGGCGGCCAGGGTTTTGCGGTTCATGGGGGATTCCACTTCCTTGCGGATCAGTTTTCCACATAATTATACAGAGGGAAGGCCGGCCTTGCAAGGCGGACAAATTCATAGTTTGTTTCTTGTATTTTCTCCCCGCTTTGGGTATAATGGAAAAAACTGTGTCAGGGTGACGAAAATGAAAAAACTTCTCTTCATTTACAACGGAAAGGCGGGCCGCCAGCGCATCCGGGACAAGCTGGCTGCCATTCTGGACGCCTTCGCCGCCCGGGACTACGAGATCACCGTCCGTCCCACCCAGTTCCGGGGTGACGCCGCCGCCCGCGCTGCCGAGAGCGCCGGCTACGACCGGGTGGTGTGCTGCGGCGGCGACGGCACCCTCAACGAGGTGGTCACGGGGCTGATGTCCATCCCGGCGGAGCAGCGTCCGTCCCTGGGGTACATCCCCGCCGGCTCCACTAACGACTTTGCCCGCAACCTCGACCTGCCCCGGGGCATGGAGGAGATGGCAAAGCTCGCCTGCGGCGGCGGCGTGCGCCCCTGCGACCTGGGCCTTGCCGGCGGGAAATACTTCACCTATGTGGCTGCCTTCGGCCTTTTTACCGACGTGTCCTACTCCACCCCCCAGGCGTCCAAAAACCTCCTGGGCCACTTCGCCTATGTGCTGGAGGGGGCGGGGCGGCTTGCCAACATCCCGGCCTTCCGCGTCCGGGTGGAGACGGATAAGGGCGAGGCGCTGGAGGACGAGTTTATTTACGGCATGGTCAGCAACACCGTTTCGGTAGGGGGGCTGATGAACCTGCCCCGGGACAGGGTGCGCCTGGACGACGGCGTTTTTGAGGTGCTGCTCATTCGCGCCCCCCGCAGCCTGAAGGACTGGCAGGACATTCTGGGCGCCCTCACCGCCCAGAAGTACGACGGCTGCGCGGCCATCAGCGTGCTCACCGCCCGCCGGGTGACTTTTGAGAGCCAGGAGGAGCTGGCCTGGACGGTGGACGGCGAATTCGGCGGCAAGCGCACCTTCACCACAGTGGAAAACCTGCCCCGGGCCATCACCCTGGCCTGCGGGCCCAAGGCCGTGCTGGAGGGTTAAGAGATACAAAAAGCGCCTCCCCACAGTACGGGGAGGCGCTTTTTGATTGCTTTGTCCCCCGTCAGAAGGAGATCACGTCCTCCTCCGGCTTGCCGCAGGGGGAGTGGGAGAGCACCTCCAGAATGGGCCCATCCGACCCGCCGTAGGCGGGATGGCGGCCCAGGGCGATTTTTGCAGTCATGTCCAGATAGTCCCGGTTGGCGTAGGCGCCCAGCCCATCCCCCCGGGCCACAACGCCCAGAAAGGTGATGTCGTTCTCGCAGCACACCTTGGCAAACCGGCCCAGCACACTGGTGCCGGGGTAGTCGGGCACGTGGCACATCACCACCCGGGCGTGGATGACCTTCCCCTCGTAGCGCTGGGTGTGCTCCATCACGTCCACATACCACACGCCGAAATCCTCGTCGGGGATGTCAATCACATCGGCGGTCAGGTCAAAGGGACACTCACTGCCGGTGAGGTAGTCCTCGCTGGTGCCGTCCTCATTTTCCAGGAAGATGTCCGCCCGGCGGTTGACCATTTTCAGGTTGCGCCGGCGCAGGGCCTCCCGCAGGGCGGGGGTGCAGCGGTTAAAGACGATCATATCCGCGTTGACGAGCTTCTCCATCATCAGCTGCCCCATGTTCTGGGCGTAGACCTCGAAGGTGCCCGCCTCCACCATGGTCATCACCTGGTAGAGCACCCAGTTGCCGGGCAGCACCTCCCGGTAGAGCCGCTCGATCATCCACATGCCGTTGTACTCGATGAGCACCTGCCGGGGGTGATACTTGTCCTCGCACTGGCGCAGGAACTGGGTGGTGAGCTTCTTTTCCTCGTCCACCGTCACCACGGTGACATTGTCCAACCCCCGGGGGTCGTACTCGTTCTCCCCCTCCTCGCAGCACAGCAGCAGGGTCTTGTCCTCCCGGGCGAAGCCGTCCTGGAGGATGCCGTTGATGAAATCGGTCTTGCCGGCGTCCAGAAAGCCGGCGATGAGATAGACAGGAATCTCCATGCCCATACCTCCCGGGCGTTACACGCCGAAGAGCCGGGCAAGGCCCGCCTCGTCAAGCTGCGCGCCGATGACACACAGCCGCCCGGTGTAGTCGGCGCTGCCTGCGCGCACCTCGAACTCGCCGGGGACATAGTCAAACTCCAGCCAGCCCCCGTCGGCATCGGGCACGATGCCCTTGGCCCGCAGAATGGTGCCGTAATGGCCGCTGTCCAGCTCGTCGAGCATCTGCTCCAGGGCTGTGCGCTCGAACTG
>CAKUIM010000046.1 GCA_934660965.1 uncultured Oscillospiraceae bacterium
CTTCAGGGAGAGAGCCCTTAACCGGCAGCGTCACTTTTTCTCCCTGCGCTTCCTGTATCTAAATTTCCACTTTACATCTCCGAAAAGCTATGGTATACTGCCTTTGCGTGTCTACGGACACCATCCGCCGGCTTAGTTTCGGGACAACGGCTGCGCACCGCGGCCATCACACCGGCCCGTTACCCAGCGGCAGGAAATATGATTGAAAGGTGGAATCCCCCATGATCCGCAAGGACCAGAAAACGGCCGTTATCGAGGCCAACCGCACCCACGAGACCGACACCGGCTCCCCCGAGGTGCAGATCGCTATCCTCACCGCCCGCATCCAGGAGCTCACCGAGCATCTGCGCGTGCACATCCACGACAACCACAGCCGCCGCGGCCTGTACAAGATGATCGGTAAGCGCCGCAAGCTGCTCGACTACCTGGCCAAGAAGGATATCGAGCGCTATCGTGCCATTATTGCCAAGCTGGGTATCCGTAAGTAACGAAATCTACAATTTCATCACTGTAAGATGGAGGGTGGCGTGGAATCACGCCACCCTTTTCTCTTAAAGCCCCAAATCACACACAAGCAGCCGCTGCCTGACACTTATTTAGCAGTTGAACGCAGGCCTAAACTCCCATTGGGCCCGGGTTCAAGTGCTAAAAAGCGAGGGCATCGGCTGCAGAAGAACACAAAAAGGAGTGTAACCGAATGTCAACCATCATCACCCATAAGCAGTTTACCAATTACAAGGTGTACGAGACCGAGGTGGCCGGCCGGCCGCTGAAGATCGAGGTGGGCAAAATGGCGGAGCTGGCCAACGCCTCCGCCATGGTGCGCTACGGCGAGACCAGCGTTCTGGTGGCCGTCACCGCCTCCCCCCGTCCCCGGGACGGCATTGACTTCTTCCCCCTGTCCGTGGACTTTGAGGAAAAGCTCTACGCCGTGGGCCGCATCCCCGGCTCCTTCATGCGCCGTGAGGGCCAGCCCTCTCTGCCCGCCGTGCTGGCCTCCCGCCTCATCGACCGGCCCATCCGTCCCCTCTTCCCCAGCGACCTGCGCAACGACGTGGTGGTCACCTGCACCGTGATGAGCCTGGACCCTGACTGCTCCCCCGAGGTCACCGCCATGATCGGCGTGTCCGCCTGCCTGAGCTACTCCGACATCCCCTGGAGCGGCCCCATCGGCTGCATGGAGGTGGGCTATGTGGACGGCAAGCTGGTCCTGAACCCCACCCAGGAGCAGAAGCACGCCTCCATGATGGACGTCACCGTGGCCGCCACCATGGAGAAGGTGGTCATGATCGAGGCCGGCGCCAAGGAGATCCCCGACGACATCATGTATGACGGCATCGTGGCCGCTCACGAAGAAATTAAGAAGCAGGTTGCCTTTATCAACCAGATCGTGGCCGAAATCGGCAAGCCCAAGTTCGAGTACGAGCACGCCGACTTCAACCAGGAGCTTTTTGACGACATCGTGGCCAACTTCATGGACGAGGCCAAGGCCGCCATGGACACCGACGACAAGAACGTGCGCGAGCAGCGCTGGAACGCCATGATCGACCACTGGCACGAGAAGTATCTGGAGACCTATCCCGATATGGACAAGTACCTGGAGGAGTTCACCTATAAGTTCCAGAAGAAGATCGTCAAGGCCTGGCTGCTGGAGGGCCACCGCGTGGACGGCCGCGCCAAGAACGAGATCCGGCCCCTGGCCGCCGAGGTGGGCGTGCTGCCCCGGGTCCACGGCTCCGGCCTCTTCACCCGCGGCCAGACCCAGGTGCTGTCCGTGGCGACCCTGAACACCCTCTCCGCCTGCCAGAAGCTCGACACCATCTGGGAGGAGACCGAGAAGCGCTATATGCACCACTATAACTTCCCCGGCTACTCCACCGGCGAGGCCCGGGGCGCCCGCTCCACCAACCGCCGGGAGAAGGGCCACGGCGCCCTGGCCGAGCGCGCGCTGGAGCCGGTGATCCCCCCCGTTGAGGAATTCCCCTACGCCATCCGTGTGGTCAGCGAGGTGCTCTCCTCCAACGGCTCCACCTCCCAGGGCTCCATCTGCGGCTCCACCCTGGCCCTGATGGACGCCGGCGTGCCCATCAAGGCCCCCGTGGCCGGCATCTCCTGCGGCCTCATCCAGGACGACGACGGCTCCTTCACCACCTTCATCGACATCCAGGGCGTGGAGGACTTCCACGGCGAGATGGACTTCAAGGTGGCCGGCACCAAGGCGGGCATCACCGCCATCCAGATGGATTTGAAGAACGACGGCCTGTCCCACGCCATCATCAAGGAGGCGCTGGACATCACCCGGGACGCCCGCTACGCCATTCTGGACGAGATCATGCTGCCCTGCATCAGCAAACCCCGCGCCGAGGTCAGCAAGTACGCCCCCAAGATGCTCACCATGAAGATCGACCCGGACAAGATCCGCGAGGTCATCGGCAAGGGCGGCTCCGTCATCCAGAAGATCACCGCCGAGTCCGGCGCCCAGGTGGACATTGAGGACGACGGCACCATCCACATCGCCTCCCCCAACGCCGAGGCCTGCGACGTGGCCAAGAAGATGATCGAGACCATCGTCTTCGTGCCCCAGGTGGGCGAGCTGTACTACGGCAAGGTGGTGCGCATCCTCCAGTTCGGCGCCTTTGTGGAGCTGGCCCCCGGCAAGGACGGCATGGTCCACATCTCCAAGCTGGCCAACCACCGGGTCGCCAAGGTGGAGGACGTGGTGAACATCGGCGACATGATCTGGGTCAAGGTCACCGACATCGATGAGAAGGGCCGCGTCAACCTCTCCTACAAGGACGCCCTGGCCGAGATCGAGCAGCGCAAGGCCCGCGGCGAGCAGGTAAAGTAAGCGCCCCTCCCAAAACTCTCTCAAAGCGCAAAGCGCCGCCGGAACATTCCGGCGGCGCTTTTTATTCTGCCCTTGCAGGGCGCTTACACATAGTAAGGGTTGGGCTTGCACAGCAGCGCAATGCAGTCCACAATCCACCCGATGCCGAACAGCCCCACCGTCAGGATATACAGGATGCCCATTCCGACCTTGCCCTCATAGAATTTGTGGGCCCCCACAAAGCCGAGGAACAGGCACAGCAGAAAGGCCACCCATTTATCCCGGGGCCGCTTCAGCGCCCCCGCCGCCACGTTTGTGTTGACGTTGGTATTGGTGTTGGTGTTGTTGACCACAACCTGGGGCTGGGTCTGCCGGAGCTCCTCAACCTGACAGCCGCACACCGTACACACCACCGCCGCCGCGGGGATTTTGGCCCCGCAGTTTTTGCAGAATTTCATCTGCTGCCCGATCTCCTGGGCTGTTTGCCCCATCGTTTTTTCTTCCATTCTGATATCCCCTTTCTGTATTACACTTCAATATCATTATTGCATGCATATTGTAATATACTTTAATTACAAATGTCAACATATAATAATGGCAAATACAGGGAGAGGTGGGCCCCATGAAGGACGAACCGTTAAAAATCAAGCGCCGCGGCGAGGACGGCAGCCGGGTCATCACCATACGCATCCGGGAGGACACGCTGGCCGAGCTGGACCGAATCGCTGCGGAGAGCAACTATTCCCGCAACGAGTTGGTCAATATCATCCTGCGCCACGGGATCGAGCATATTGAGATCGAGTGAGCAGCCAATCTGTGCATAACAAAACCCCCTCCGCGTGTTGCGGAGGGGGTTTTCAATTTGTGGAGGTATCGGGCGTTTTCGGGCAATCCCTCCGTCAAAGCCTGCGGCTTTGCCACCTCCCTTTACACAAGGGAGGCTTTGGGTGCGCGCAATCCCTGCCTCTCCCTTTGGGAGAGGTGGCCGAGCGCAGCGAAGCCGGAGAGGGGAAACAGTGACCATACGATAGGATCCCAGGGGCTTATCTGCAAGACCCTCTCAGTCACCTGCGGTGACAGCTCTCCCAAAGGGAGAGCCAAGGGCGCCGTGACCGAGCCGCAGCGAGACCTGTCGAGCGAAGCTAACTGCGGGATTGCTGCCGCTGCGCCCTTGGCTCCCTCTGACGAGGGAGCTGTCAGCCGCAAGGCTGACTGAGGGAGAGAGCCCTTGAACGACATTGTCGTTTTTCTCTCCCTCCGTCAAGCCCTCCGGGCTTGCCACCTCCCTCGTCAGAGGGAGGCTTTTAATGCTTTCTGTTACTCCTCGTCCAGCTTGAGCACCGCCATGAATGCCTCTGTAGGCATCTGCACCGTGCCAAGGCTACGCATCTTTTTCTTGCCCTCTTTCTGCTTTTCCAGCAGCTTCTTCTTCCGGGTGATGTCGCCGCCGTAGCACTTGGCCAGCACGTCCTTGCGCAGGGCTTTGATGGTCTCCCGGGCGATGACCTTGCCGCCGATGGCCGCCTGGATGGGCACCTCGAACATCTGGCGGGGGATGTTCTCCTTGAGCTTCTCGCAGATGCGCCGGGCCCGCTTATAGGCCTTCTCCCGGTGGGCGATGAAGGACAGGGCGTCCACCTGGTCGCCGTTGAGCAGCAGATCCACCTTCACAAGGTCGGAGGGGCGGTAGCCCTCCATCTCGTAGTCCAGGGAGGCATAGCCCCGGGTGCGGGCCTTGAGGGTGTCGAAAAAGTCGTAGATGATCTCGTTGAGGGGCATGAGGTAATGGATCTCCACCAGGTTGGTGTCCAGGTACTGCATGTCCTTGAACTCCCCGCGGCGGTCCTGGCACAGGGGCATGATGTTGCCCACATAGTCCGGCGGGGCGATGATGGACACCTTCACATAGGGCTCCCGGGCCTGGGCAATGGAGCCGGGGTCGGGGTAGTTGTGGGGGTTATCCACCCGGAGCACCGTGCCGTCGGTCTTGGTGACCTCGTAGATGACGGAGGGCAGGGTGGTGATGAGATCCAGATCGAACTCCCGCTCCAGCCGCTCCTGGATGATTTCCATGTGGAGCATGCCCAGAAAGCCGCAGCGGAAGCCGAAGCCCAGGGCGATGGACGACTCGGGCTCGAAGGAGAGGGAGGCGTCGTTGAGCTGGAGCTTCTCCAGGGCGTCCCGCAGGTCAGGGTACTTGGAGCCGTCCTCGGTGTACACGCCGCAGTACACCATGGGCTGCACCGGCCGGTAGCCGGGCAGGGGCTCCGCCGTGGGGCGCTCCGCCTCGGTGATGGTGTCGCCCACCCGGGTGTCCTTCACGTTCTTGATGGAGGCGGTGAAATAGCCCACCTCGCCGGCGATGAGCTCGCCGGCCGCCTCCATGCCCAGCGGGTGGAGGTAGCCGCACTCAAGCACCGTGTGCCGGGAGCCGGAGGCCATCAGCTGCACCTCCATGCCCGGGCGGATGGCACCCTCCATCACCCGGAAGTAGACGATGACGCCCAGATAGGGGTCATACTGGCTGTCGAAGATGAGGGCCTTGAGGGGGGCAGAGGGGTCTCCCTTGGGAGCGGGGACGTTGTGGACGATGTCCTCCAGCACCGCGCGGATGTTGACGCCCATCTTGGCGGAGATCTCGGGGGCGTCCATGGCAGGCAGGCCAATGATGTCCTCAATTTCGTGCTTGACCCGCACCGGGTCAGCGGCGGGCAAATCAATCTTGTTGAGGACGGGGCGGATCTCCAGGTCGTGATCCAGGGCCAGGTAGGTGTTGGCCAGGGTCTGGGCTTCCACGCCCTGGGCCGCGTCCACCACCAGCACCGCGCCCTCGCAGGCGGCCAGGGACCGGCTGACCTCGTAGTTGAAGTCCACATGGCCCGGGGTGTCGATGAGGTTGAGATAATAGGTCTCGCCGTCGTCCGCCTGGTAGTTCATGCGCACCGCCCGGGCCTTGATGGTGATGCCCCGCTCCCGCTCCAGCTCCATATTGTCCAGCAGCTGGGACTCCATCTGCCGCTGCTCCACCGCGCCGCAGATCTCGATCATGCGGTCGGACAGCGTGGATTTGCCGTGGTCGATATGGGCAATAATTGAAAAGTTTCTGATTTTGCTCTGGTCTGTCATA
>CAKUIM010000047.1 GCA_934660965.1 uncultured Oscillospiraceae bacterium
TTCACTTCCGCCGAGCATTGAAATGGAACCGAAGGCAGCGCGCCCGGCCCGCAAGGCTGCGATCAGGTGAAGAGCTTTGGCACCGGCGAGAGCCGGGACGCGCAGCAGCGCGTAAATTCGCAGCGCAGCGGAGAATTTGCGCAGGCGGAATTCACTTCCGCCGAGCATTGAAATGGAACCGAAGGCAGCGCGCCCGGCCCGCAAGGCTGCGATCAGGTGAAGAGCTTAGAAACGGACTGCTCCTCGTAAATGCGCTCGATGGCCTCGGCAAACATGTGGGCCACGGACAGGTACTTGATCTTGGGGCACACGGCGGCCACGTCCGGGCGGGGCCGGATGGTGTTCAGGAAGATCACCTCATCCAGGTCGGACTCGCTGATGCGGTCGTAGGCGGGGCCGGAGAGCACGCCGTGGGAGGCGCAGGCGGTCACGGACTTGGCGCCGCCGATCTCCACCAGGGCCTTGGCCGCATGGCACAGGGATCCGCCGGTGTCCACCATGTCGTCGAGCAGGATGACATGCTTGCCGGACACGTCGCCGATGATGTTCATCACCTCGGAGGAGTTGGCCTTCTGCCGGCGCTTGTCCACGATGGCCATGGGCATATCCAGCTTCTGGGCGAAGGCCCGGGCCCGGGCCACGCTGCCCACGTCGGGGGAGACCACCATGGTCTCGCTGTGGACGGCGGCGAACTTATTCTTGAAGTAGTCCACAAACACGGGGGAGCCCAGCAGATTGTCCACAGGGATGTCGAAGAAGCCCTGAATCTGGGCGGCATGGAGGTCCATGGTCAGCACCCGGTCGGCGCCGGCGGCGGTGATCATGTTGGCCACCAGCTTTGCGGAGATGGGGTCGCGGGGCTTGGTCTTGCGGTCCTGCCGGGCATAGCCGAAATAGGGGATGACGGCGGTGATCCGGCCGGCGCTGGCCCGCTTGAGGGCGTCGATCATCACCAGCAGCTCCATGAGGTTGTCGTTGACGGGGCTGCTGGTGGACTGGATGACGAACACGTCTGAGCCGCGCACCGTCTCGTAAATGGAGACAAAGCACTCGCCGTCGGAGAAGGCCCCGACCTCGGCGTCGCCCAGCTGGGTGCCGATCTCCTTGCAGATGGCCTCCGCCAAAGCCCGGTTGGAGCTTCCGCTGAAGATCTTGATGTCTTTCCCGTGTGCAATCATGGTGTGAAACTTCCTCTCTCTTTTCTCTTATAGATGTTTATATCAAGGCGGTGGGGCCGCGCCCGCTGCCAGCCATCCCTATAGGGTGCGGCGGTCAGTCCCGCTTATCCTTCCACACGGCCTTGTTCACCTGCCGGGCCCGGGCGATGGCCAGGGTGCGGGGGGGAACGTCGTCCGTGATGGTGGAGCCGGCGGCGGTGTACGCCCCGTCCCCCACCGTCACCGGGGAGACCAGGTTGGTGTTGCAGCCGATGAAGCAGCCGTCGCCCACGGTGGTGCGGTACTTTTTCCTGCCGTCGTAGTTGACCACCACTGTGCCGCAGCCGAAGTTGCACCGCGCGCCCACATCGGCGTCTCCGATGTAGGTCAGGTGGCTGATCTTGGTGCCGTCGCCGATGGCGGAGTTTTTCAGCTCCACAAAGTCGCCCACCTTCACGTCCCGGCCCACATGGCAGCCCGGCCGGATATAGGCGAAGGGGCCCACATGGGCGCCGGCGCCGATGGTGGACTCGCTGCACTGGGATGAGTTGACCACCGCCCCATCGCCCACGGTGCAGTCGGTGAGCATGGTGTTGGGGCCGATCTCACAGCCCGTGCCCACCGCGGTTTTCCCCCGCAGGATGGTGCCCGGCAGCAGCAGCGTCCCCGCGCCAACGGTGACGCCCTCCTCCACATAGACCGCCTCCGGGTCCATCATCAAAACGCCGTCGGATAAAAGCTGGGCGCGCTTGCGCGCAAGGGCAGACTGATCCATCCGGAACACCTCATACTTTCGCAAAGAGGGATCGGCCCCCCGCGCAGCGCGGGGCAGCCGCTGATATTATATCAGAAGAGAAAAATTTTTGAAGGGCTTTTTTGCTTTTTTCTTGTTTTCTTTTGAGAAAACCGCGCTGCGTGCCCCGTTTTGGGCATCCTGCACCCCCAGATGAAGCACGCCGGGGCGTCAGGCGGGCTGCGGCTCCGGCCGGGGCAGCCGCCGCTGGATGAACCGGGTGCGGTAGAGATGCACCACCTCGATGGTGGCGCACAGCTTATCCGCCAGATTCACCGCCACCGCCGTCCGGGACCGGGGCAGGTGGACGGCCAGTGGGAACATGTGGCTGATGATGGCGTTTTTCTCCCGGTGGGACAGGTCCGGGCACAGACCCTCGGCGTTGCGCAGGGCGGCCACCGGATGGTCCAGACACTGGTTGCCCGGGTGGGCGCTGCGGTCGGCAGGGTCGTAGAGGTACAAATCGTGAAGCAGCCCCGCCCGGGCCGCCTCCTGCCGGTTCCAGCCGAAGCTCCGGGCCAGGCGGAAGGCCACGTAGGACACGAAGAGGGAGTGCTCATAGCAGGTGATGGAAAAGTGGTGGCGCCAGCGCTTCATGGCCTGGACCTCCGGGGTCTGGAGCAGCGAGCTCATCAGCGTGATAAATTCTTCCTTGGGTGACATAATTTGCGGCCTCCCGCAGCACAGAAATCTCGGCGCGCCGGGCAAAGGGCCCGGGCAGCGGCCGGAACAATTCCATTATAACAGCCATTTGGAGAAAAAACAGCATGAATTTGTAAACAGCGAAGAGCTTGACAAAATATACCGGGCTGTGTACAATAACTGTATTAGTATAGATAGAACGGAGGCGGGACTATGATTGAGCTTAACTACCGGGATGGCCGCCCCATCTACGAGCAGGTGAAGGACGCCCTGCGCCGCATGGTGGTCACCGGGGCCATCGCGCCGGGGGATAAGCTGCCGTCGGTGCGGCAGATGGCGTCGTCCCTGGCCATCAATCCCAACACCATCCAGCGGGCCTACGAGGCGCTGGAGCACGAGGGCTATGTCTATTCCGTGCCGGGGAAGGGCAGCTTTGCCGCCCACCGCACCGAGATGGACGGCAGCCGCCGCCAGGCGCTGCTGGTGCAGCTGGACGGCATTCTGGAGGAGCTGCGCTTTTTCGGCCTTACGGCGGAGGAGCTTGCCGGGCGGTACCGCCGCCTGTGCGGAGAGGGCGGCGACGGCGCTGCACACGGAGGGGAGGAAGAGAAATGATCGAGGCAAAGCATGTAGTCAAGGCCTTTGACGGGCGCTGTGTTCTGGACGATTTGAACATGACGGTGCCCCGGGGGGCCATTTACGGCCTTGTGGGGCCCAACGGCGCGGGCAAGTCCACCATCCTGCGCCACCTGTGCGGCGTGTACCGGCCGGACGCCGGCGCCATCACCGTGGGCGGCGCGCCCGTCTACGAAAACCCGGCGGTGAAGGCGCGCATGTTGGTCATCCCTGACGAGCTCTTCTATTTCGGGGCTGCCTCCACCCGGGACATGATGCGGTTTTACCGGGGCATCTACCCCTCCTTTGACATGGAGCGCTACGAAAAGCTCCGGGAGGCCTTCCCGGCGGTGGAGGAAAAGCGGCCCATCCGCCGCCTGTCCAAGGGCATGCAGAAGCAGGCGGCCTTCTGGCTGGCCCTGTGCTGCCGGCCGGACTATCTGCTCCTCGACGAGCCGGTGGACGGCCTGGACCCGGTGATGCGCCGCCAGGTGTGGTCCCTTCTGATGGGGGACGTGGCCGAGCGGGGCACCACGGTGGTGGTGTCGTCCCACAATCTGCGGGAGCTGGAGGACGTGTGCGACCATGTGGGCATCCTGAGCCAGGGCCGGGTGGTGCTGGAGCGCTCCCTCTCCGAGCTTCAGGGGAACACGGTGAAGCTCCAGGTGGCCTTCCGCGAAGCCCAGCCGCCGGAGCTGCCCGCCGATTTGAAGGTGCTCCGCCGCTCCAACCTGGGGCGGATCTACACCTATATCGTCCGGGGCACCCCGGAGGAGGTGCTGCGCCGGTTTGAGGCCTTCGACCCCATCTTCGCCGAGGCGCTGCCCCTGTCGCTGGAGGAGATCTTCATTTATGAAATGGGAGGTGAGGACTATGCGGTCCGGGACATCGTTCTTTAACCCCACCCTGTTCCGCAAGGCGCTTACCCGGTGCTGGCCCGTCTGGGCCATCAGCCTTGTGACCTGGCTGCTGGCCCTGCCCGTTCGGGGCCTGATGGCCCTCCGGAAGGACCTGGAGCTTGGCTCGGGCAGCGGCAATCTGGAAACCTTTGCCGAGCGGCTCTCCAACTCCACCGCCGAGGCGTCGGTGCTCTTCGCGCTGGCGCTGGGGGTGATCGCGGCCATGGCCATGTACAGCTACCTCTACAGCACCCGCTCGGCAAACTTCATGGGCGCGCTGCCGGTGCGGCGGGAGGGCGTGTTCTTCAGCCATTACCTGGCGGGCCTTGTGATGCTCCTGGCCCCCAATGTGCTGGTGTTCCTGCTCACCGCTGCGGTGGAGGCCGCCGGCGGCAGCCTGCTGTGGCAGCCGCTGCTGGTGTGGCTGGGGGGCTTTTGCGGCGCGGAGTTTTTCTTCTACTCCTTTGCCGTGTTCCTGGGGATGTTTACCGGCCATATCCTGGCCCTGCCCGTTTTCTACGGCATCTTCAACGCCCTGGCCGCGGCGGTATACTACCTGCTGATCTGGGTCATGGGCATATTCTACTACGGCTACGCGGCCCGGCCCGGGGCCGAGCGGGCGGTGGAGTGGCTCACCCCCGTGTGGCGGCTGTGCGAGCGGGTGAGCTATGCGTCCTATGAGCCCGGCTCCTTCCCCTTTTACGGTGTGGACCTTCGGGCCGCGGCGGTCTATGCCGGCGCGGCGGTGGTGCTCACCGCCCTGTCCGCGCTCCTGTGCCGCCGCCGTCAGCTGGAGCGCGCCGGCGACGTGGTGGCCGTGGCGGCCATGCGCCCGGTGTTCAAATACGGCGTGGCGCTGTGCTCCGGGCTGTTCTTCGGCTTCCTCACAAGCCAGCTGCTGGGCACCGGCAGCACGGGGCTGATGATCGCCATCGTGCTGTGGGGGGCGGCGGGCTACTTCGTGGCCCAGATGCTGCTGGACAAGACCTTCCGGGTGCTGCGCCGCTTCCCCGGGGCCCTTGCCGTGACGGCGGTGTTTGCCGCGCTGTTCCTGGTGGTGGGGCTGGACCTCACCGGCTACGAGACCCGGGTGCCCGCCCCCGCCGAGGTGGAGAAGGTGCGCATCTCCGGCCTGAACCTGGACGGGAACTACGACAGCGCCTCCTACCTGGACCTGACGCTGACCCGGACCGACGAGATCCGCCTTGTCACCGACCTTCACCGGGCGGTGGCCGACCACCGGGACAAGGAGGGGGACGCCTACGCCCGCCGCTACAGCACCCTGAACCTGACCTACACCCTGCGGGACGGCAGCGTCCTCATCCGGGAGTACTATGTGGGCGTGAACCCGGACGCGGCGGCGGAGAGCGGCTCGGTGGCCCATGCGGCGCAGCGCCTGCGCGCCGACCGGGACATTGCCTGGCAGGCCTACGGCTTTGACCGGGCGGAGCTGCTGGAGGAAATAGGCGGCCGGCTCCTGCAGGCCGAGTGGGACGACAAGGAGAGCGGGGAGTACCGCAGCGTCTACGGCGACGAGGCCCAGGCCCTGCTCGCGGCGGTGAAGGAAGACTTTGCCGCCGGCGCCATCGGCAATCACAGCCTGGAAAAAGAGGAGAGCGCCGGCATGCGCGTCTGCTTTGTCTGGTCCGGCCTGGGCGGCGCCGGCGAAAGCCTTGAGATCGCGGTGGAGAACGGCAGCACCAACACCCTTGCCTGCCTTGCCGTCCTCACGGCGGACTGAAGCTGTAAGACAAAAAGCGCCCGGACCATA
>CAKUIM010000048.1 GCA_934660965.1 uncultured Oscillospiraceae bacterium
TCATCCCCTCGATGTACCGCAGCCGCAGCACCCGGCGCTGTGCGCTGCTGTCCACCGCGCGGATGCAGCCCTCGATCTCCCGGCGCAGGGCAATGAGGGCGTCGATCCTGTCGTTGATCTCCTGCTCTACCTCGATGAGCTTTGCCACCCCGTCCGTCATGATGTCGCCGCCACCGCCCCCTGGCATGCCGCTGTAGCTGGTCGTCACCCGGGTGAGGCGCGCCATAATGGCCTCACGCTGGCGCAGCAGGTCGTTGATCTCGCTGTCCGCCGCCTTGTAGCGGCGCAGATAGTCCTTTTTCTCCCGCGCGTCCATGTCACACCCCCGCAAAGCTCTCGCGCACCCTGTGCCCGGCCACCTCAAACTCCACCACGTGATACCGCCCCCGCGGATGGATGTACACCACCCTGCCCGTCATGGCCCGGGGCTGCGGCTTCTGCCGCTCCCGCGTCTCCACACCCTCGGCAAAGGTCTCCGGCGAGCGTGTCACTCTATCCCCTACCTGCATCCTGCATCCTCCTTGTCCCTGTTCTTTCCCCTCTGCCGTCCCCCCGTCCTTCAAGGCTCCCTCTGATGAGGGAGCTGCCGAGCGTCAGCGAGGCTGAGGGAGAGATACCTCCCCCGCCTGCACATGGCAAAGTTGATATACATCCCCTGGTTGATGTTGTTTTTGTACGCCGTCGCCTCCACAAGCTCAAAATCCGGATAGCGCTCCTCAAACCACTGCCACTGTGTGCCGCACTCAATGGCCTCCGCCAGATCGGCAATGTCCTCCATGTCCAGCCGCCCGTCGTACTGGGCGCACTCGGGCATGGTGAGATTCCGGCTCTGATTCCAGCGCCGGTAAAAATGCCTGTCCTTGACCATGTAATGGGCCAGGCCCACCACGCCCTCCTCGGTAAACTGGAGGCGCTTGCTGTTGGCGTAGCCCCGGCCCCACAGCTGCTCGATGGTGTCCCGGTCTGCCCCGCCGCTGATGATGAGGTGATGATGCACCCGGCCGTTGGTCCTGCCGTACTCGGTGCAGCTGATGTACCTGAGCTCCAGGCCCAGCTTGCGGTATAGCCGCTTGAGCCTGCGGATATAATTTGCCAGGATCCGCTTTGCCTCCTCCGTCTCCGGCTCCTCTCCTGGCCGGTAGGTCAGGTGGAGGGCCATGTCGTCCCCGGTGAAATTGTTGTGGACGATCCGGGCCAGCTTCCGCTCGGCATTGCGCTGGTTGAGCCTCTGCTGGATGGCGCTGGTGGGGCGGCACTTCTTCCGCCGCTTCCCGGCCTGCTGATAGACCGGGTAGATGGAGCCGTCCATGTAATCCCCGCACACATAGACCGATTCCCGGTTAAAGGTCCTGCCCCTGTATGCCCGTCTCACATGTGCCGCCCCCTCTGCGTGGTCGTTAACTTAAGATTGCTTACAAGCCTCAATTCGCGCGTGCGCGCGCGAATTATATATGTAGTCCGTGCCCTTGGCTCCCTCTGACGAGGGAGCTGTCGAGCGCAGCGAGACTGAGGGAGAGATACCCCCGCGCCTCCTTGGCTCCCTCTGACGAGGGAGCTGTCGAGCGCAGCGAGACTGAGGGAGAGATACCCCCGCGCCTCCTTGGCTCCCTCTGACGAGGGAGCTGTCGAGCGCAGCGAGACTGAGGGAGAGATACCCCTCCGCTGCGCCGCCGAGCCTGCCATCATCAGCGCCGGGAGGCTGTCCCCGGCGGACGGGGCCCGCGCCCCGTTTCGGCTTATTGTCGTTTTGGCTTGTACCATCCCAGGCACCAGGCCGGCGGCGTTACCTGCCCGCCGCACCGCGCCTTGCCCTTGGGGTATATGGCTACCGCCCGCCCCATGATGTCCTGGGGCCTTGTCATGGCCGCCCCGTCCGGGCTCTCCCGGGCCCGCTCGTCCGGGCCTGCCTTGTAGCCGCAGCGCAGCATCTCCCGGCCCCGCCCATCGTCGTCCCGGTACGCGTGGGCGCAGGTCCCGCATGTCCCGCTCACTCGTCCATCACCTGCCGGAGCAGCTCCCTCACCTTGATGAGCTTGTCCAGCTCGTGCTGGGATATCTCCTGGTCCGTCCGCCGCGCCCCGCTGCCCACGATCCTGTCCAGCTCGTACTCCGGGAGCTCCCGGGTGGTAAACCGCGCCCCGCAGTCGCTGCACTTATACCGGCGCCGCCGCCATTCCTTCGCCTCCCGTGTGTCTGTCACATAGACGTTTCCCCCGCTGCACCCCGGGCACCTCATGGCTCGCCCTCCGGCGCGCTGATCCGCGCGATCACCTCATCCAGGGTCAGCCGCCCCCCGGCCAGGACCCCGCCGATGTACAGGTCATAGAGCGGCGGGTCGTCCTGCACCCGCCGGAACTCCAAATCACCCATCCTTATCCCTCCTGATCCACTCCGAGCACCCGCCGTTATACCGCCACGCGCAGCGCTCGCATTGCCCATAGCACTCCTTGTGCCCGCTCATGCCTTGTACCCCGGCAGCTGCCAGGTGTATATCACCTGCTTGCCGTTATATCGGGCCAGGTCGTGCTCAATCCGCGCCCCGGGGCTGTTGCCCCAGCCGTGCAGCAGGCCGATTGCATCCGCGCTGTCCAGCATGGCAAGGCAAATGCGCATATAGTCCGCCTTGCCCATCCCCTCCGGCAGCACCGCCGGGTTGAGCACGATGTGCCCCGCCGCCGTCAGCGCCCGCTCTGCCTTTGCAAATTTCTCCCGGTAGTCCGCCTGCCCGGTGATCTTACCGGCTATGTAGACTTTCATCCCCGCCCCTCCTTTGCCCGCTTATAAGATTTGCATGACGCCCCGCAGGTAAGCTCAAGCCAGATCGGAATGCCCCTACCCATATTCAGGGAGTAGTCCTTATCCCCGCTCTTGAAGCAGTACCCATAGATCGTTGTCCCGTCTGATCTCTCGTATGGCCGCTTTAGCTCCGCACAGTATCGGCATGTCGCGCAGCACTTGTCCATCACTGTCCCTCCCTGTATAGTCTCACGCTGCCGCCGTCAATGTACCGCCGGTTGATGAGCGGCCTGTGTTTCCGCCCGCCGTCCAGGATGACGCGCAGGCCGTCCGGCGTCTCCACGATCTCGGCTACCGTGGTTATCATCAGCCACTCGCGGCTTTGCGTGGAGCAGTCGTAGATCACCGTCATCCCCGGCCGCAGCTCGTCCCACGTCAGCGCCTCTCCATGCCGCTGCACATATGTGCCCACTCTCGGCGCCCCGAACAGGCTTAGCTGCTCATACATCCCCCGGCGCCTCCGGCAGCTCCATCCAGTGGGTCACGACCCTGCCATCAAGCACCGTCCGCCAGGGCATCCCGGCATGGCGCCACCACGTCCCTGCGGTGGTCTTGTACGCCTCTCCCACAAATACCCCATCTGTAGCCAGCACCCGCTTGCCCGGCTCCGGCAGGCGCTCCTTTACCGTGATCCATACCATGCGCTCCAGCATGTCCGCCGCGTCCAGAGCGGCTCGGTCACAGTCGCAGCTCTCCCAAACGCCTCCCTCTGACGAGGGAGGTGTCGCGGCGTCAGCCGTGACGGAGGGAGAGAACAGCCCTTCCGGTATCGGCTCCAGTACACGGTATTTGCACCCGCTGCAATCCTTTTCCCCCGCGCTGCTCATACACCGCAGCGCCGTGATGATCTCCTTTACCGTCATGTCTTCCACTCCTTTCCCGCGGCCTTCCGCAGCCGCTCCAGCTCCGCCCTGTACTCCGCCTGTTTCCGCCTCCATGCGAGCTTGTTGTGCGTCAGCGTCAGCGCCCGGCGGATCTCCGTGTTTGTCCTTCCTTCAACGTCCATCCGGGCTATCTCCCGGCACTCCGCCACGATCACGCTCTTTTTCGTCCCCCGTCGCACCGGGTCAAGGGGCCCGGTGTGCTGGCTAGAGCAGCCCGCCACGCATACCGGCAGCGGGCAGTTGAGGCATGTCCTGATATTTCCCGGCGTGTCATTGGCCCACGTGGCCTTGCTCTTGCTGCTCTCCACCGGCCCGTGCCCCGGCTTTGTGGCGCCCCTTGTCAGCCCATAGGGGTCTCCCGTCAGCATCTCCCGTCCTCCTCTCAAATTTAGAAGGGTAATTCCCCATCTTCGTCCCCGATCTCTGCATACTGGTCTGCCTCCGGCTCCGTGCTGTATGCCTTTTCCGCCGTCTCCAATCTCTTGCTGTCCCCGAAGTACATGTTGGACACCACAAGCTCCGTCTCCTTGCGCCGCTGCTCGTGCTTGTCCGTCCACGTGCGGGTCTGCATCCGCCCGGCGGCCACCACCATCCGGCCCTTGGCAAGGTATTTGCACATCCACTCCGCCGTCCCTCGCCAGGCCACGCAGTCTATGTAATCTACCGCCCGCTCGCCGTTTTCTCCCGGCTTGCCGTCCCGCTCCACCGCCAGAGTAAAGCTGCACACCGCCGTGCCGCTCCCCGTGTGCCGCAGCTCCGGGTCCCGCACCAGCCGGCCCATCGCCGTCATGTC
>CAKUIM010000049.1 GCA_934660965.1 uncultured Oscillospiraceae bacterium
CAGCCTGGCGGCTGACAGCTCCCTCGTCAGAGGGAGCCAAGACGCAGGGCGCAGGGCTCTCTCCCTCAGTCAGCCTCACAGCTGACAGCTCCCTCATCAGAGGGAGCCCAGAAGACGCCCGGCAAACCGGAAAGGAGGCCCCTATGCTCTTTGATACCCATGCCCACTATGACGCCCGGGAGTTCGACGCCGACCGGGACGCGGTGCTCTCCGGCCTGCCCGGCCGGGGAGTGGGGCTGGTGGTGAACCCGGGCTGCGACCTTGTAAGCTCCGCTGCGGCGGTGGAGCTTGCCCGCCGCTACCCCCACGTGTATGCCGCCGTGGGCTGGCATCCGGAAAACTGCGCCCCCTATACCGAGGATAGCCTTGGGAAGCTGCGGCAGTGGTGCGCCCTGCCCAAGGTGGTGGCTATCGGGGAGATCGGCCTTGACTACTACTGGCCGGAGAACCCGCCGAGGGAGCTTCAGAAAAAGGTGTTCCGGGACCAGATGACCCTGGCCGGGGAGCTTCATATGCCGGTCATCGTCCACGACCGGGAGGCTCATGGCGACACCATGGACATCGTACGCGCCTATCCCGGGGTGCGGGGGGTGATGCACTGCTTTGCCGGCAGCCCCGAGATGGCCCGGGATCTGGTGGCCCTGGGCTGGATGATCTCCTTCACCGGGGTGCTCACCTACAAAAACGCCCGCCGCGCGGTAGAGGCGGCCCAGGCGGTGCCCCTGGAGAACCTGATGATCGAGACGGACAGTCCCTACATGGCCCCGGTACCCTGCCGCGGCACCCGCAACGACTCCGGGAACGTGGCGTATATCTGCCGGCGTCTGGCGGAGATCAAGGGCGTGAGCGAGGAAGAGTGCGCCCGCATCACCCTGGAAAACGGCAAGCGCTTTTTCAGCATTTGATCGGTTGAGGCAGTATAGCCTCTTCAGATAAATATGAATGAAAAAGGAGCAAATCAAATGAAAATCGTGGATTTGAGCGTCCCCATTGTGGACCAGCTGCCGGTTGACCCGGGTCCCCAGATTGCAAAGATTCAGTATATGAAGCACTATGACCCCGCTTCCCTGGAGAGCATCCTGGCGATGTTCCCCGGCGCGACGGCGCAGGACCTGCCCGACGGCGCCGCCTGGGCGGTGGAGCTGCTCACGCTGGGCACCCACACCGGCACCCACATGGACGCTCCCTGGCATTATCACCCCACCATGAACCACGGCGAGCCCTCCTGGACCATTGACCAGGTCCCCCTGGAGTGGTGCATCAGCGACGGCGTCATGGTGGACTTCACCGACAAGCCGGACGGCTATACCTGCACCAGCAAGGACTTCAAGGAGTATTTCGAGAAGGTCGGCTATACCCTCAAGCCGGGCGATATTGTCCTTGTGCATACCACGGCGCCCGAGGTGTGGGGCACTCCCGCCTTCCTGGCCAAGGGCTGCGGCGTGGGCCGTGAGGGTACGCTGTGGCTGGCAGAGCAGGGCGTGCACATCGTGGGTACGGATGCCTGGAGCTGGGACCCGCCCCTGTCCTATGAGGCCAAGGAGTTCCGCGAGACCGGCAACCGTGAGGTTATCTGGGAGGGCCACAAGGCCGGCAAGGACTGCATTTACTTCCAGATGGAGAAGCTGGGCCACCTGGACAGCCTGCCGCCCTTCGGCTTTAAGGTCATCGCGCTGCCCATCAACATCGAAAAGGCCAGCGCGGGCTGGGTCCGGCCAGTGGCCATTTTTGAGGGGTAATCGGGAATTTAAGCCGCAATCAAAAAAAAGAAAGCCTTGGGCCCGCTGCATCATGCAGCGGGCCCAAGGCCGTTTTGTGTTATTGTCATGGGGGAGGCTTATTCCCCGTCCTCAATGAGACCATAGCCGCCGGCACTGCGCCGGTAGACCACGGCAAAGGCGCCGTCAGCCTCATTGCGGAAGGCGAAGAAGGTGTGGGCCAGCAGATCCATCTGGAGAATGGCCTCGTCCACCGTCATGGGCTTCATAGGGAAGCGCTTGGTGCGCACCACCTCAAAGACCTCGTCCTCCTCCCGGATGGGGGCGAAGGAGGACTGCTCCTCCTCGGGAACGGTCCGCTCAAAGGCGCCCTGGCGCAGCCGCTTTTCCAGGCGCGCCTTGTGCTTGCGCAGCTGCCGCTCCATGGAGGTGACAGCGGCGTCGATGGAGGCAAACATGTCGGAGGTGCTCTCCGCCACACGCAGGATGGTTCCGCGGTCGCGGATGGTCAGCTCCACCTTGTTCTGATCCTTCTCTACGCTGAAAACCACGCTGGCCTCAGCGTCGGGCTTGAAGTACCGCTCCAGCTTGCCGATCTTTTTCTCCGCGTACTGGTGGACCTTTTTGGGCAGGTGGACCTTTTTCTCCGTGAACGTATACTTCATATGCTCAGCTCCTTTCGCCCGTCAGGGCGGCGTTGAAAGCGCTTTGTCCGCTTTCTTATCTCATATATATCATAACTTCGGACAAATTTCCATAGAATTTGAACATGTTTCACAAAAAATTAAAAAGCGCCGGGCAGGCGCCCGGCACTTTTTTACAGCTCCTTCATCAGGCGGATGCTGTAGACCGCCGCATCGTTTTCCAGGTAGAACCGCAGCAGCGGCTCATAGTCCCGGCTGGCCGCGGAGAACATCATCCGGCCCAGCCCCTCGCCGCGCGCCGCGTCCTCCACGGCGGCGAGCAGCGCCCGGCCCGCGCCCCGGCTGCGGCAGCCGGGGTCGACGTAGAGCTCTTCCAGCTCGAACCACTGCTCCCCCGCCTTCTGGATGCTGGAATCCCGCTGGGCGGTCTCCGTCCGTCCGGCGGCGTAGCCCACGATCCGGGGGCCCAGTGCGGCCACCCACACCCGATAGCCCTTCAGGTCGGCGAGGGTGTCGGCGGCGTAGCCGTAGGTGATGCCTTCATCCGCCCACTGCCGGGACAAGCGCAGTACCGCCAGGCGGTCCCGGTCGTCCATGGGGCGCACGGTGAGCTCGGCTGCCGGGCCGGCTGCCCGGGCGGGCAGGGCACCCTTGGTGGCCACGCACCGGTTGATGGGGGTGCCCTGGCTGTGGAACTTGGCCTCATAGTCGGTCATGACACCGCACACACCGTGCTCATGGAGGTTGCGGGTGACCTCGCTTAAGGCATAGCCCGCCTTGGGAAACTGGAAGAGCGACCACTCAAAGAGGTCGTGGTTGTCGGTTTTGAAGTGAATCTGGCCGCCGTCGCGCAGCACCTCGCGGTAGCCCAGCAGAAAATTCTGGTGGGTCAGCCGGCGCTTGGAGTGCTTGAGGGAGGGCCAGGGGTCGCAGAAGTTGATGTAGATGAGGTCCACCTCACCGGGGGCAAAGTAGTCGCCCAGGGCGGCGGCGTCGCCGTCGATGAAAAAGACGTTTTGAAGGCCCAGGGCGCGGCAGCGCTCCATTGCGATGACCATGGCGTCGGGGACGCGCTCGATGGCCACATAGAGGTCCTCCGGGTGTGCGGCGGCGGTCTCGGCGGTGAAGCGGCCCTTGCCGCAGCCAAGCTCCAGGCGCAGCAGGGCGGCGTCTGGCTTTTTGCTGCGCCAGCGCCCTTTGAGCTGGGCGGGATTCTGGATGAGAAGTGCCTGACAGCTGTCCATCCGGGAGGTGAGATTTTTCTTTTTTCGCATCCGCATAACGTTGAGCCTCTCCTTTGAAAGCGGCGCAGCCGGCTGTTGCCGCGGCCTTGTAGGGATTATACTATAAACCCTTGCAAAGGACAAGAAAATCAGCTATAATATTTTAACCCTGTGCAGCCCCAACGCCCCGGAAGGCCCCAGGCGGCCGCCCGGGCAGCCCCACAATTTCATAGCGGGGTGTTGCGCAGTCGGCAGCGCGCCTGATTTGGGAGAATACGACCAGCCGGATAATTTAACTTAATAACCGGGTGTAGCGCAGTTGGTAGCGCGCCTGCTTTGGGAGTGCCGTGGCGGTATCCGGGACAGGGCAAGGCGAAACGCCGCAAAGCCTTGCAACACGGGCAATAGCGGGTTTTTCCCCGGTTGCCGAAAACGGCACAAAAGCGGCTTTGACCACAGGAATGACCACAGACAGAAAAATCTTTGATTTTCTCCCCCGCCGTGGTATAATGGCAGAAATTGAATATCCGGGTATAGCGAAGTTGGTATCGCGCCTGGTTTGGG
>CAKUIM010000050.1 GCA_934660965.1 uncultured Oscillospiraceae bacterium
AAGCTGCACACCGCCGTGCCGCTCCCCGTGTGCCGCAGCTCCGGGTCCCGCACCAGCCGGCCCATCGCCGTCATGTCATTGAGCATTGCCGTCAACCTTTCTCTCGATAGATTTCATCAGCTTCAAAAAATCGGCCGCCTGCGGATATTCCCCCGTATCATCTCGGACAACCTCCGCCAAAAAGCTCTGAAGCTCACGCCAGCATGCCATATAGTAGAGCTCATCCCGATCGTTCAGCATCCGCCCGTCCCCCACTTCTCCACGATGTTCTTTGCCGCCTCCGCCGTCAGCCCCACAAAATCCTCTCCCTTCGCCCCCATCAGGATGGCGTTGCCCACAAGGACGTCATTGTATACGGCGGCCATGTCCGTGGCCAGCTGGTTGGCGGGCAGCCCCAGCAGCTTGCCCTCCTCATTGACGATGAGCACCAGCCCCACGCCCTCCTCATGGCTCCATCCATCCGCCAGCACGGTCGGCACGGCCTCGATGTCCCCCTCCACGATGTCCTGCATCGTCTCCAGCTCCAGACTGTCGTCTGGGTAGCAGTGCAGCAGTATCATTTCCTCGCCCGGCCTGATGATGATTGCATATCTGTCCATGTGTTGTCCTCCTTACCACGGCAGGTCGTCCCCTGCCACAAGCTCAAAGCTCCCCGGCTCCTGCGCCGGCGGCTCCGTCACGTCCTCGTCTGTCAGATAGCTGCGCCCGAACGCCCGGGCAAACTCTTCCGCCGTCCAGTCCTGCCGCTCCATGGCCAGCCTCTGGCCGTACCGGTGCAGCATGTCCATGGTCTGCCTGTTCTGGTGGGCTGCCGCCGGCCCGAACAGGTGGCAGCTCCCGTGGCAGAGATATACCGTCAGGCCGTACCGCTCGCTCTTTCCCCGGAACGCCCCGCCAAAGATGTGGTGCCGGTCCAGCGGGTCCTTCGCCCCGTTGCGCCCGCACAGCCAGCAGCTGCGCCCCCTCTGCATCTCTCATGCATCCTCCCATACTCCGCACATAATGTTGTCCGGCTTGCTCGTTGCCTTGATTGTCCGGCGGTCAGTCTCCGTAATCCGCACATGCAGCCCGGCATAGATGCCAAATCTCCATCCGGTCTTGATGCCATAGCCAGCCTTGATGCCCCAGCCAGCCGCGATGCCCCAGCCAGCCGCGATGCCACAGCCAGCCGCGATGCCACAGCCAGCCTCGATGTCCCAGCCAGCCTTGATGCCATCGCCAGCCTTGATGCCCCTGCCAGCCTCGATGCCCAAGCCAGCCTTGATGCATCAAGTCACGGCAGTTCTAACCGTTCATAAAACATATCCAATGCGTTTTGCTGGACTTTCCGCTCCGATTACCAAACAAAGGCTTAACAGGTGCGAGTTTCAAGATTTCTTTAACAGGAATATCCGTTTCATTCCATTTGAAAATCAACACCCCACCTGGTTCTAAAACCCGAAAACACTCAGAAAAGCCACGCTGAAGCATATCCTTCCAATCAGAATAAAGCGCCCCGTATTTGATTTGTTGATAACCTGTCGGAGTTGCTCTTTCATTCAGTGACCCATACATATCAGCCATTTTACTTTTTCCTGTATTCCTCAGAAGGTGCGGCGGGTCGAATACAACCAATTTGAACGAACCATCCTCAAACGGAATACGGGTAAAGTCGCACTCAATATCAGGGTTCACAATGAACTTTCTCCCATCACATAGCTCAGTCTCAACGGTTCGATTATCACAAAAAAGCACTCTTTGGTCGCTCTTGTCGAAGTAAAACATTCGACCGCCGCAGGCGACATCCAGCACTTTTTTGCTTTCAGACCACATTTGTAAATTTTCGTTCATAATCTCTAAATTACCTCAAAACCACACGTTTTGTCGGATACCCAAAAAACTCCACCCCGGCGCTGCAAGCGCCAAGCGCCAGCAGGTGCTCTCTTGTAATCACAAAATCGCCCGTCATGTTACGCCCTCCTCCTGCTGTCCCTCAGCACCAGCGCCGCCGCGGCAATCACTACCGCCGCCCCCGCCAGTACAAAGCCCGCCATGCCGTATGTATCCATCAGGCCGTCCGCCCCGGCCGCCAGGCCCAGGAGCAGCAGCAATGCCGTCAGGCTCCGCATGCCGTGTCACCTCCATCAATTCCGCCCGCCGCCGCGTCCCGGCGGCTTGCCCGTATGTAGCGGTTGGCAAGCTCCAGCAGCACCAGCAGCTTGTCCGCCGGCACCTGGGCCGTAAAGTCCCCGCTGAGCAGCCGCCGGATCGCCCGTGCGGATACCCCTGTCTTGTCCGCCATAGCCTGTGCCGAGCCGTAGTCCCGGCTGCGTGCGATGACCAGCGCGTCCGCGATGGTCCTCTGATAGGCCAGCTGCCGCTCCCGCTCCCGCTGCGCCTGCGTCAATATCACCTTTGGCATATATACCCCTTGCCTTTCCGCCCCCGCCCTGCTATAATGAGCGCAAGGACATTATCGTTTGCGTGGTTTTGTTCCTTCCCCCGTCAGGTTGCCTCCTGGCGGGGATTTTCTTTTGCCAGCCTCGATGCCCCAGCCCCCAGAATTTCCCGGAGCCTGTCCGCCGCGGCAAATGCGTCCAGCCGCATGGAGCCGGTCTCCAGCCGCGCAATGGCCGGTTGAGATACGCCAACCAGCGCTGCAAGCTCTCGCTGGGTGTAGCCACGGGCCACCCGCTCGTCCCGCATCCACCGCTGGCCCTCCAGCACCTTCTCACGGTTCGCCTCCCGGTACGCCCGCTGGCCCTCCAGCACCTTCTCACGGTTCGCCTCCCGGTACGCCCGCTGGCCCTCCAGCACCTTCTCACGGTT
>CAKUIM010000051.1 GCA_934660965.1 uncultured Oscillospiraceae bacterium
TCTGGGCGTACACCGCGCTCCACAGGTGGGCCGCCGCGCCGCAGCTCATGCCCCCGGAGCCCGCCGGGGCGAATTGAGCGCCCCCCACCAGAACACCGGTGGTCGTCCCGCCTGGCTCATAGCCGCACTGGACGAAGCCGTGGGGCCCGCTCTGCCCGCCCGCGCCCAGGAAGGCCGCGCTGCCCAGGGCGCTGATGAGCCGCAAGGCCCCGGTGCTTTCAAGCTGCACGGCAAAGGCCGACGTGGACGCCGGCGTCATGGTCATGGTCCCCGCGGTTGTCTCTTGCCCAAGCGTGTTGTAGCCCAACAGCTGCACCGCGCCGCCCGCCAGGATAGACGCCCGCACCGTCCCCGTCATAATCTTGCTGCCGTCAATCTGGGTAGACCCTGTGTACGTCCACGCCTGCACCTGGGAGCTGGCCGCGCTGGCGTTGGCGTTGGCCGCGTTGGCGGCAGTTTTTGCCTCGGCGGCGGTCTGGCTTGCGCTGTTGATGGTGCTCTGCGTGTCGCTGTTCAGGTCGCTGAACGCAATCCGCCCTTTCAGATTGAGATCCGTCGTATCCACGCTGGAGCCCTTGATCCGCGTCGTCGAGCTCCCGCTCGTCGGGTCTGATGTCGTGACCGTCAGGCCCTCCACCGTCTGCGTCACCTTCGATGCTTTCCCGTCTACCGTCGTGATTTGGCTTTGCAGGCTCTCTGCCGTTGTCTGCAATACCCCGATGTTTCCCTCTGCGTCGGTGACACGGCTGGTCAGCCCATTTGCCGTAGCCGTCAGCGAGGTGATGTCCCCCTCCGCGTTCTCAAGCCGTAAGCCCAGGCCCTTTGCCTCCACCAGCAGCGCGGCGATGTTCGCCTCATCGTCCTTGAGCTGCACATAGACCGGCTCCGTGATGATGTTGGCGATCTCGTCAAGCCCCGCCGCGTTGAAGTTGTCCTTGTCCAGGTTCCCCATGCTGTAGCGCAGCTGCTCAAGCAGCATGTAGAGATAGCTTGTAATCTTGTCGAACTTTTCGTCCGTGCTCTGCTCCCGCGTCAGCGTCGGGAACGTGGTGTCCGCCGTCAATAGATTGCTCGGCATGCTCCCGCCTCCTTTCTCCTGAATGTCCGAGGTAACCCCCTCAAGCCTCCCTCTTCCCCCGCCTCGCCCTTCAAGCCTCCCTCTGATGATGCCGGCGCCTTTCAAGGCTCCCTCTGACGAGGGAGCTGCCGAGCGAAGCGAGGCTGAGGGAGAGAGCTCTTCGCTCCCCCCTCCGTCCCCGCCTCCCTTCTCACATCTCCTTCACCCGCTTGAGGAACACTACCATCTGCTCCCGGGTGCAGAAGCTCCTGTACTGCTTGTTGCCGTGCTCGTCGCCCCGGATGATGCCGTTGTCCTCCGCCCATTCCCGGGCCTCCGCGCTCCACCCCTCCGGCTCCTGCTCCGAAAGCCGCCGGAGATAGTCCTCCATCATGGCGTCAAACTGCTCCTGGGTCATGTCGTCCTCGCCCCCTTTCAGCTCTTTTTCCACGTCCCGGCGGAAGTCGTCCATGGTCTTGCCGTGCCGGGGGAACCAGTGCTCCACGTCCCCGTGGCCGGAGGCAATGCCCAGGTCGTGGCCCTCCTTGTGGTCGATCACCACCCCCGGCTCCAGCGGGTCAAGGCCGTACAGGCGGCACAGATAGGCCGTCAGCTCCACCGCCTCCCGGTACACCCGGCGGAAGTAGTCAGCGTCCGCAAGGCCGTCCTCGCAGATCTCAAAGGCGATGTGGGTGTTGTTGGCCGCGTCTCCGCAGTGCCAACCCCGCCAGTTCCACGGCAGGGTCTCATAGGCTGCCACATTGCCGTCCTTGTCAAGGCCCACGAAGGCGTGAACGCATTTCTTCACCCCCGGGCGGTTCCAGTGGTTGCCCGCGGTGTTGCGGCCCAGGGTGCCGTCGTCCGGCTGCACATAGCGCCGGAGGTTTGGGTTGTTGGCCCCGGTGGAGTGTACCATCACCCCCTTGGGCTTTATGGTGCGCCCCGCCCGGTAGCAGTCGTTCTCCGTGAGGATGCACTTTCTGAGGTTCATTTCCCCCCACCGTCCACCGCGTCCTGCACCTTCTGGCTCTGTGTGCCGAAATAAAATGCGATGACCACCGCGTAGACGGTCATAAAGTCCTGGCTGATTGCCCCGACGACGGCCATGTAGGCAAATACCCCGGTGAGCACCAGGGTCACGATGCTCTTCACGCTCAGCAGGTTCCCCAGCCGCTTGATGATACTCTCTTTCATGCTTTTCTCCTTTCCGGGCGGCAAAAAACCGCCCTGTCCCTTGACAAGGCGGCGCTTTTGCGTATAATGAAGATAGAAAGGCGCTGCGACAAGCGGTTAGCCCAGAAGGTTAGATTTGCAAGCTAAGCTTAGAAACCGTCACCTGCCGGGGTGGCGGTTTCTGCGTTTTACGATAATCGTTACCGTATAGGCCCCGATATGTAACGTAATGCGCATGAGCCTCACCCCCTTTCGGGTGGTGTAGCTAACCGCCTGCCTCTTGTGCAGCGCCGCAGCTATCATAGCACACCGCGCCGCCTCTTGTCAATTTCCGCCGCCCTCCAGGGAGGGCGGCCTTTTCATGCGTCCCTGTCGTTGTTGGCCGGCTTGTCCGGCCATTTGTTGTTCTTGCTGATGTTCTCGAAGAGGCTCTTCA
>CAKUIM010000052.1 GCA_934660965.1 uncultured Oscillospiraceae bacterium
CGCCGCGGGTGCGGCGTACAAGCGTTTTGCGCAGCAAAACCTTGGCACAGGGGCAATTTACTTGCCCCGAGCATTGAAATAGAAGGGGTCCCCGGGAAAGCGGATCTTTTCTGGGGCTGTGGAAGAAATCAAAGAGAGGGATGGAATGAAAATTCTGGTTACGGGCTTTGAGCCCTTCGGCGGAGAGGCGCGCAACCCCGCCATGGAGCTTGTTCAGGCTCTGCCAGAGCGTATCGCCGGGGCGGACATCGTCACCGCCATCCTGCCGGTGACGTGTCAGGGGTCGGTGGACGCGGCGGCCGCCGCCATCCGGGAGAATTCCCCGGATATTATATTGTCCATTGGCCTTGCCGGGGGCCGCTCGGCGGTGACGGTAGAGCGGGTGGCCATCAATGTGGACGATTTCCGCATCCCGGACAACGCCGGGGCCCAGCCCGGCGGCACGCCCATCGTGGAGGGCGGGCCGGACGCCTACCTCTGCCGTCTGCCGGTGGCGGAGATGGCGGCGGCCATGCGGGCGCAGGGTGTCCCGGCGGAGGTCTCCAACAGCGCAGGCACCTACGTCTGCAACCACCTGATGTACGCCCTGGCCCACCTGCTCTCGCGCTCCTATCCGGGGGCGAAAAACGGCTTTATCCACATTCCTTACCTGCCTGAGCAGGCGCTGGATAAGCCCAGTGCGCCCAGCATGGCGCCGGAGCTCACCCTCCGGGCGGTGACCGCGGCCATCAAAGTGCTGGCAGGGCAGAAATAGAGAAAAATCCTCCGTATGACAATTCATACGGAGGATTTTTGTTGCTTTTCTGCGTTCCCCACGGGTCAGGCCCCGTGGGGGCCCCGATACTTTCAATGCTCGGGGCAAATGAATTGCCCCTGCGCCAAGCTTTTTCATAAGAAAAAGCTTGTACGGCGCGTGCGCCGCCCCATCTTCGATGGGGCCCTCGCGGAGCAGAAGCACCGTGCGTGTGCTTATTCTTCCTCGTTCTCTTCCTTGGCAGTGCAGGCAATGCTCAGCTCATCCAGCTGCTTCTGCGTTCCCCACGGGTCAGGCCCCGTGGGGGCCCCGATAATTTCAATGCTCGGGGCAAATGAATTGCCCCTGCGCCAAGCTTTTTCATAAGAAAAAGCTTGTACGGCGCGTGCGCCGCCCCATCTTCGATGGGGCCCTCGCGGAGCAGAAGCACCGTGCGTGTGCTTATTCTTCCTCGTTCTCTTCCTTGGCAGTGCAGGCAATGCTCAGCTCATCCAGCTGCTTCTGCTCCACGAAGGAGGGGGCGCCCATCATCACGTCCTGGGCGTTTTTGTTCATGGGGAAGGGGATGATCTCCCGGATGGAGTCCTCGCCGGACAGGAGCATCACCATGCGGTCCACGCCCGGGGCGATGCCGGCATGGGGGGGCGCGCCGTAGGTGAAGGCGTTGTACATGGCGGGGAACTTGGCCTTCACATCGTCCTCGCCCAGCCGCACCAGCTCAAAGGCCTTGACCATGATCTCCGGGTCATGGTTGCGCACCGCGCCGGAGGAGAGCTCCACGCCGTTGCACACCAGGTCGTACTGGTCGGCGGTGATGGACAGGGGGTCAAGCTCGCCCCGCTCCGCCGCCAGCAGGGTGTCAAGGCCGCCCTTGGGCATGGAGAAGGGGTTGTGGCAGAACTCCAGCTGGCCGGACTCCTCGCCGATCTCGTACATGGGGAAGTCCACAATCCAGCAGAATTCGTAGCGCTCCTTGTCCATGTGGTTGGGGCAGAAGGCGCCCAACTTATTGCGCAGTACGCCTGCGGCCTTCTGGGCGGTGAGGCGGGGGCCGCAGGTGAGGCCCACAAAGGTGTTGGGCTTCAGGCCCAGCCGCTCGATGGTGTCCGCCTTTTTCTCCGGGTCCTGAAGGAACTTGGAGATGCCGCCCACCAGCTCGCCCTGCTCGTCCATGCGGAACCAGTAGGGCTTGGAGCCGGCCTGAACCTCCACGTCACTGCACAGGGCGTCAATCTGCTTGCGGGTGCCGGAGAAGTCGGACACCACCACCGCCTTGATGACGCCCTCTTCAAAGGGCGGGAAGCCGCAGTCGTTCATGAGGTTGGTGGCGTCCTGCACCACAAGGTCGATGCGCAGATCCGGCTTGTCGGAGCCGAAGACCTCCATGGCGTCCCGGTAGGCGATGCGGCGGAAGGGCGCCTGGGAGGCGATGTCATAGGTGCCGTATTTGGCGAAGATGGGGGGCAGCACCCGCTCGAGAACGGCGAACACGTCCTCTTGGGTGGCAAAGGCCATCTCCATGTCCAGCTGATAGAACTCGCCGGGGGAGCGGTCGCCCCGGGCGTCCTC
>CAKUIM010000053.1 GCA_934660965.1 uncultured Oscillospiraceae bacterium
GATCTGACGCTGGCCCTGAACACCCGGTATGTGTTTGCGGGCGTTCCGGAGGAGCTGGATCTGCGGGACATCGACGGCATCCGCAAGTGGTTCACCCTCTCGCTGACCGGTATGGGCAATCTGCTGGATCTGCTGATGGAAAGCCCCGCTCTGACCGGTACGACAGAATAAGGAGAAGAATATGGAAGAAAGGGACATGAACACGACGGATGAACAGCTGGCACGGCAGCTGCGCAAAAGCAAGGGCGGCAAGCTGGGCGGCAAAATTCTCTCGCTGCTGGGCGTGGTGATCGCCGTGGCGGGCATAATCCTGAACGGAAACATTGTGCTGGTCGTCATCGGCGGCGTGCTCCTCGGTCTGGGGCAGATGGCGCAGGTCAAGTCCAGGGGCAAGGCAAGCCGGCAGGCCTTCGACGCCATCGCGCCGGACATTTTGAGCGCTGCCCTTGAAAACGTGCAGATGAATCCCGCCCCGCGCCTTTTGGACGCGGAGGACACCAACATCCCCCTGCCCAGCCACACCTGTTGCAGCGGCAGCGGATATATCCGGGGAACCTATCAGGGGCTGACCACGGAATTATGTACCGTCAGGCTGACGGAGGTGGACGAGTTCCAGCGGGAGGAAACCGGCCTGTGGGAAAAGAACGAGCAGGAGGTCTATACCGGCCAGTGGATGCTGTGCCGGCTGAACCGGGAATTCCCTACATGGCTGACCATCTGGCCGAGAGAAGGGCTGGATAAGCTGCTGCGCGCCAAAACCATCAAAACAGGCAACGAGGGCTTTGACAAGCGCTTCAACCTGACAAGCGACGATGAAGCGGCGGCCCTCCGCATCCTGACCCCCGGCCGCATAGAGCGGATTCTGGTTCTGGCGGATTCCTCCTTCGGTAAATTCGCCGTGAATCTCAATCGCGACGGCAGGCTGTATCTTGCCGTCCACAGCGGACGTGGCTTTTTCGATGCCGGCAAGGGCCGGGAAAATCCGGCGCAGCTGCGGGAGCGCTTTGCCCGTGAGCTGCGCTGGTTCACAGATATGATCGACGCATTCCGCGGCGTGTAAGGGAGGTGGGCAATATGCCGCTTTGGCTCACTGTTGTGCTGCTGGCGCTGTCGCTGGCGGGGATCGTCCTCTCCCGCCGTTATCTGCACAAACCGATGCAAATCGTCTGTGTCATTCTCTGTGTCCTGCTGGCGCTGGCCTGCGCCACCTACATTGGACTGACCCTTCTCTTTGTGGACGCCGTGCGGAACCAGCCGCCGGTATCGTAAGAGGAGCTCTCCGCCCATGGCGGCAGGAAGGAGGACGTATGAAAAGCATCAAAGTTATCGTGATCGGCTTCATCGTTGCAGTGGCGCTTGTGGCATGGCCCGTAGAATATACACGGGACATCACAGCGGGGATCGGCTTCATTCTCGGGGCTGTACTGGTTGCATGGCTCGGGGTCCGTCAGCGGAAAGGCGCGCGGAAGGAATACGAGGATGACGTGCGGCGGTACACCGGCACCACGATGATGAAGGTGGTATGGATTGAGGAATCGATCGATGAAAGATGGGAGCCCCAGGAGGACGGCAGTAATCGGCTGCGCCGGGAGACGGACTATCTGCCGACCTATGAGTACACAGTGAATGGCAGGACCTATCGGTACGCAAGCCGTCAGACCCTTTCCAGCAAGCGGGAGCTGGGACGGCAGGTGGTCGGATACTATGACCCGGCTAAGCCTGAATGCATTACGGAAAACAGGCCGCGGAAACCCGTCCTGGGCGGGTTCCTGTTCTTCTTCGGCGCCCTAATCCTGCTGTTTTTCGGGATCATGACATTTGCCGGCCAAGTCACTATTTCCTGATACCGAATATACGGCATCATGCCGTGAGCCTCTGGCTGCAAAAATCGCTGCAAAGCAGCCATCTTGTAGCCGCCAAAAAGAAAAATC
>CAKUIM010000054.1 GCA_934660965.1 uncultured Oscillospiraceae bacterium
TCCTCTTGGGTGGCAAAGGCCATCTCCATGTCCAGCTGATAGAACTCGCCGGGGGAGCGGTCGCCCCGGGCGTCCTCGTCCCGGAAGCAGGGGGCAATCTGGAAATAGCGGTCAAAGCCGGAGGCCATGAGCAGCTGCTTGAACTGCTGGGGGGCCTGGGGCAGGGCGTAGAACTTGCCGGGGTGCTTGCGGGAGGGGACCAGGTAATCCCGGGCGCCCTCGGGGGAGGAGACGGTGAGGATGGGGGTGGTGATTTCCATAAAGCCCTCGCCGATCATGGCCTGGCGCAGGGCGGCCACCACGTTGGAGCGCAGGATGATGTTGCGCTTGACCTGGGGGTTGCGCAGGTCAAGGTAGCGGTAGCGCAGCCGCTGCTGTTCGTCCGCCTCCCGGCTGCGGTTGATCTGGAAGGGCAGCTCGTTGTGGCTGCACCGGCCCAGCACCCGAATCTCGGTGGGCACCACCTCGATGTCGCCGGTGGGCAGCTTGGGGTTCTTGCTGTCCCGCTCCCGGACGGTGCCGGTGACCTGAAGGGTGGACTCCTTGTTGAGCCCCTTGATGATGGACATCATCTCTTCCGTCTCGATGACCACCTGGGTGGTGCCGTAAAAATCCCGGAGGATGACAAAGGCGAAATTCTGGCCCACCTCGCGGACATTCTCCAGGAAGCCCGCCAGGGTGACGGTCTCGCCCACATGGTGAAGGCGCAGCTCGCCGCAGGTGTGGGTGCGGGATTGAACCATAAAAATCAACTCCATATCGTAATATTTATTTTAAAAAATTCAAATGGGAATCAAATTCAGCCCTGATCCGGCTCTTGAATGGGGGGCAGGAGCCGGTAGGCGTCCAGCCGGGCGCGGATGTAGGCGTCAGCGTCGGCGGTGGAGAGGGATACCTGCTCGCCGGTGGCCATGGTCTTGACGGACACAGTGCCGCTGGCGGCCTCGTCCTCCCCGAGGAAGGCCACGAAGGGGATGGAGAGCTTGTCGGCGTAGGAGAGCTTCTGCTTGAACTTCTTCTGCTCGGTGTAGAGCTGGGTGCGGATGCCGGCCTGGCGCAGGGCGGCGGCGAAGGCGATGGCGGGGGCGAGATCGTCCGTCATAGGCAGCACCAGCACGTCGGCGGGGGCGGTGAGCATGGCGCTGTTGAGGTAGCCCTGGTCCTCCAGCACGAAGAACAGCCGGGTCAGGCCGATGGAGATGCCCACGCCGGGCAGCTGCTTGTCGGTGTAGTATTCGGCCAGGTTGTCGTACCGGCCGCCGGAGCAGATGGAGCCGATCTCCGGGTGGTCAAGCATGGTGGTCTCGTAGACGGTGCCGGTGTAGTAGTCAAGGCCCCGGGCGATGGTCAGGTCCACGGCGAAATTTTCCTCGGGTACGCCGAAGGCCGAGAGATACTTCACCACGGTGGTCAGCTCCTCAATGCCCTGGTCGAAGAGCGGGTGCCGGCCCCGGTAGCCCTCCAGGGCGGAGAGGACGTCCCCGTTGCTGCCCCGGATGGCGATGAAGCGCAGAATCTCGTCCGCCTGGGCGGCGGTAAGGCCGATGTCGTCGGCGCACAGCAGCTCCCGCACCTTGTCAGGGCCGATTTTATCGAGCTTGTCCACCGTGCGCATGATGTCAGCGGCGCGCTCGCTCAGGCCCAGCATGGCGTAGAAGCCATTGAGAATTTTTCGGTTGTTCACCCGAATCTGGAACCGGCGCAGCCCGAGGGAGGTGAAGGTCCTGTAGATGATGGAGGGGATCTCCGCCTCGTTTGCGATGTCCAGCTTGCCATCCCCGATGATGTCGATGTCCGCCTGATAGAACTCCCGGAAGCGGCCCCGCTGGGCCCGCTCCCCCCGGTAGACCTTGCCGATCTG